>JAFQSS010000019.1 GCA_017409455.1 Clostridia bacterium
TTAAACAACCATATTTTGTCATGCTCAAAAGTAAATAGTAATAGATTAATAGACATGTAATTTGCATGTCTATTTTTGCTATGCAAAAGTAATTGCAAATTGCAAACTAGCCACACGCAGGGGTAGTACTTTTCATATTTTTGAGTTTACGAAAAAAATGAAAATATCCTACCCCGACGAGATGTGGCGGATGTCTTAGAGTTTAAAAAATACAATTTTTAAAATAAAAAAGACCAACTATTAAATGTCAATAGTTTTGTAGAAAAAATTATTGAGATGATTTTTGGCACAACAAAAAACTTTAATATAAATACTAAAGTTGTGATGATTTGTTGTAGAACATTGAAAATTAGAAATATGTATATTATGAAGACTTAGAAGGTCGATAATCTCTATTCTCTTTTAAGACATGAAAAATAATACCAAGTAGTTTACGCTCTACTCCAGCTAAAGCAACATAATGGTGTTTACCTTCAGCACGTTTTTTAACATAATAATCGTGCATTACAGGGTCATTGTTGGAAGCGATAAATGCTGCCTGATATATGGCATGTCTTAAGTATGGAGACCCTCTTTTAGAAGTTTTTTCATCAGTAGATTTTTTAATGCCAGATTGATTTTCAGATGGATCAATACCAGCAAAAGCTGTAAGTTTACTAGGAGAGCTAAAATTATTAATATCACCAATTTCAGCTAAAATAATAGGGGCAGTTGTTTTACCAATACCAGGTATACTTTCTAAATGACTATCAAGTTTTGAATAAATTTCTTTAATTTTTAGATTTAGTTCATCAACTTGATTTTCAAGAAAAATTATTTGGTTTACGAGTTGCTTAATTTCAAAAGAACAAGCATCGCCAGTAAATTTAATACCAAAAGAATTTCTAGCTAAATTTTTTACTTTGTGAACAGTATCTGTTCCATGTTTGCCTTTGGAAGCTTTTTTTAGAAGATTAGCAAGTTTTCGTGTATTAAAATTCATAATTTCACTTGGAGTTGGGCAATTAAGTAAAATTTGCTTAGAAGATTCTCCGAAGGTATCAGAAAAAACATCTGAATATTCAGGAAATACTTTGTTTAGGATGCTTTTAATTTGAATTTTTGCTTTAGAAATATTATCAACTAGATTGCTTCTATACCTAGTCAAATTTTTTAAAGCAAGTAAGTCATCATTAGGTAAACAAGTTTGTTGAATTCCATTAAAGCTAAGAAAATTAGCTATAATGATAGAATCAATAACATCATTTTTTTGCTTACGATTAGAATATGCACCTCTAAAAGATTTGATTTGATAAGGATTAAAAACAGAAACATTAAATCCTTTGTCAGTAAGTGCAGAAAACAGAGAAAGCCAATAAGTTCCAGTTGCTTCCATAGCACAATAAATTTGAGATTGGTCATAATCATTAATAGAGTCAATCAGCTTTTGTAAACCTTCATTAGAATTAGTGAATTTAATAGCTTTTATTAAAATAGAGCCATCTTCACCAATTAATGAAGCAACATGATTAACCTTTGCAATATCAATACCTAAATAAAACATAATATAAACACCCTTTCTAATTTTTGTTAGAGGAAATCCCTCAATTTCTTTACACAAATATAACCTAGCGACAAATTAAAGTCATTATTGAAAAATAATACTTATCCAACTTATTAATATCTGAATGTAAAGTAGAGGCTTTAGTCTTTTTTAAGAGCCTAACGCTCAAGGAGGAAGCTAAAACCACTCTAACAATTACAATAATTTTACCATAAATTGGTTTTATATTAAAGATTACGAGTTATGAAAAAACTCATAGAAAAAAATAAAAATAAATAATGTTAAGTAGATTTTCTTAACTTAACATTATAATACTAGGAGGAAAAACATGAAAACACAAAAAGGAATCACGCTAATAGCATTAATAATCACAATAATAGTAATGCTAATATTAGTAGGAGTAAGTGTAAGCGTAGCGCTAAACACAGGGCTATTCAAATCAGCCCAAGGAGTAGCAAAAAACACACAATTAGCAGCAGATGCAGAAAACACACTATCAACAGGAATGATAACAATAAAAGATGAAACTGGGGAGAATAAGTTAGTTGATATAAACACTTATTTTACAGGTACAGTAGAGGATCCAGATAGTGGAGAAAATCCAGGAGATGAAGACGAAATAATATATTTAGTAGATGATCCTGAAGACGCAACACACATATTAGAATTTGACGAAGTTAAGTATGCATTAAATGCTAATACAACATGGGCAAATTTAAGTGCTGCTTGTGAAACAGGGAATTTGACGATTCCTATGAGCGGTGCGGAATATAATGGTAAGTTACTGTTAAAGCTTTACAATGATACAACGTATAACGTAACTTATTATAATCCGGCAAATGGTGGTAATGGATCAGAGACGATTTTATCCGCAGGCGCAACAACTTTCTATTTAGCGGAAAGTCATAACGACTTAGGTAAATTTCCTTCTGAATATCCAAGAGAAGAAATAGGAAAGATCTACGCAATTTCTGAGTAGGAAATTATAATTAAAAGTATTTTATAGGTCTAGAGTTTGAAGTATTTCAAACTTTAGGCTTTATTTTTTATTTCAAATTACAAATGTACAAATAGTTTTAAATTTTTACAACATATAAATTTGTCAAAATAAAACTTATTATGGCACAAAAATATACTTGATATTTAAATACCATTGGTATAAAATATAAACGTAAAAAGGAGGTAGAAAATGATAACTTTAGAAGATGTAAAGAAAAATCCTGAAGTTCAAGAACTTGTAATAGGTGCCCAAAATCAATTAAATGCATTAGGATATACAGAACACTCTACAAGGCATGTAAGCATTGTATCTAGCAGAGCTGGAAGAATTCTAGAAACTTTAGGTTATGATGAACATAGAATAGAACTTGCAAAAATTGCAGGATATTTACATGATATCGGAAACAGTGTAAATAGAGTTGATCATGCACATTCAGGAGCAATACTTGCATATAACATTTTAAAA
>JAFQSS010000020.1 GCA_017409455.1 Clostridia bacterium
ACCAATTATTATGATTGGTTTATTAACTGAGCAAATAATTACATAATTTTAGGTATTTTTTAGTTAAAACATTAAATTGTATTAAAAAAGCTGAGGCAGAAAACTTTAGAAGTTTTCCACCCCAACTATTGACATAGAGTCCTTTTCTATATAATATACTATGTAACTTAAGATTAAGAATCTGCCATTCCACCAACGATAGCACCTTTTACTAATCCTAAATCTAAGTGAATACCAGCACCATGTGATGCATAGTTTGTACAGTCGATATCTTGTCCTTCTAACCATACATACATTCTAACTCTTGATATTTGGTTTTTGTATATTTGGAATTCTTGAGCTCCTGTTTCAGCTTCAACTCCTGTTGATGTTACAGCTGTAGCTGTTCCATATTCATATACATCTGCTCCTGTAGATGTTTTTGAGCTTATAAGATTTCTAACTCCTCCGTCAACAGTTGTATAGTTTCCAGCTGTTGCAGAATATTTTGTTTGAAGAGCTATTTGTTTCTTTAATTTGCTAGAATTTGTTCCTGACCAATCATATATATTATCAATTGTTGTTCCAACTGCTGCTTTTAATAAAGCATATGTTGGTGTCATTTCTCCAGCTTGAACTTTTTTACCAGCTCCACTAGTAAGGTCTAATCTGTCTGAACCTGTTTTATCTTCAACTGTTGTTGTTAAGTATAAATCTGCATCTGCATCAGACCAAGTAATTTTGTTGTTGTTTGTTAAAATTTCTGTTACGTGTTGGTCAGCATTTGGTTCCCAAATTGCAACATCTGATATTTCAGCAGCTGCACCTGTTAAAGCTGTTAATATTTTATCTTGATCTGTTTCTGTTACAGCAACACTTCCTCCTGTTGATGTGTCTGGTTCATATAAAGCTAAAGCAACTCTAACTGTATTTTGTAAACCTGTTGTTGCACTACCACCACTTACAAGTTGTAAGTTTGAGTTGGTATTTAATTGAAGTGTTTCTTTTTCTACACCTTGATCATCTGGATCATCTAATTTAGATGAGTTTCTTAGGAATAAATCTATTGCATAATATCCAGCAAAATCAGTTTGTGCTGAACTTGATTCTTGTGGATCTACTGCAATTATTTCTTTCAATTTTATACTTTCATAATTTTGTCCATTGAAAAACTCTATTTCATGTCCATCATTCGCAGTCTCACGTGCATCTCCAGCAGCTGCTAGTGTTGCAGTGTCTATTGTTTGTGTTCCAGTTGTAGAAACTGGTATTAATTCTGTTGGTAAAATGTTGTGATTGTTATCGCCATATGTTTTAACTAATCCTGTATATTCTCCAACATCTCCATCTGTAACATGATAGTCTGAAAAGTCAATTTCTTGTGACCAGTTAACTGCATCTAGAGAAATTTCGATACCTTCAGCTACGTTTACTTTACCTTCTAAGTTACCAACTGTAACTGTTTTTTGCGCAGAGAACCACGCATATGTTGATACTATCAACATTACTGCTGTGAAGGCTACTAGCAGTATTAAAGAATTTAATCTTTTTCTTGGATTTCTTTGGTTTTTTTCCATTTTGTTTTTCCTTCCTTTTCTTTTAAATTTTTTTATATATTTTAAATTTTATAAACTAATTAATTAAAATTTGTGTTGTGGTCTTTCATCTTCTTGCAATATATGTTCTTCTATAAGTTTCATATGCATTTTGATTTCTCCACCTATTAAATCATTTTTGCATTGTGGATCATCCCCCTCTAGCCAAATAACAATAGTATATTTATCTATATCTCCAACTTTGAAGTTTTCTGCCACTTGTAACATAACAGTATCTTCATCATGGAATGGAGTTGTGTTTGGTTCAGGTTGCCCTGTTGTTCTATTGTTTTTTGCATATACTACTTTGTTGCCATTTTTGAAAACCATTATTCTTATTGCTTCATCTACATTTTTGATCACATCATCTATTTCGATTGATGCCCAGTAGTTAATTGTGTCTTGTCCCATATTTTCCGCATAAAATGTGTATGCTATGTAGTTTCTACCATTATGAGAACCTTCGCCTTGATTGTCTATGTCTTTTGGTATCCAGTCACCTGATATATCAGTAAAAAACTCTATATCTTTTGACCTTAAGAATGTCCTTAAATATTTGTTTTCTAGTTCTTCATATATTACTAGTCCACTTTCTCTACCGTATTCACTGTCAAGTGTTACAGTAAAGTTTTCTCCTTTGTACATTATTGATAGTATTATATAAACATTGACTAAAAATAATATTGTTACTATAAGCAATATTTTAAATACTATCTTCCTCGCTTTTTTTCTCGATTGTTTTTTAGCTTTTTCGTCAAGTTTTTGTTTCGAGGTTGCTTGGTCTACTGCTGATTCAATTGTTTCATTTTTTTCGTTTTCATTTGCCATAATTTCTCCTGGTCCTTCAAAAAATATTTTATTTCAACAATTTCTATTAACATTATACTTACACTTTCTACAATTGTCAACAAAATTTGTGTTACATTTATATTACAATTTTAATACATAATTGTTACATTTTCGTTACATATAAAACCATTGATTTTACTAAGATTCAAGGCTCGGATGTATCATGCTACTTGTTATTCTCACTTGTACTTCAACAGCTTTATCAGGGGCATTTGCCGCATTCTGGTAATAGGCATAGGCTTCTTTACCAAATTTTGTGTCTAATATGTCTTTTGCTGTATTTTGTGCATCTGTTCCATTTTCTATATCATATGCCCAATTAACATTAAATTTAAATATTGCATGAGCAGTTTGTGAAGTTACTAAATCATCTTCTGCATATTTTCCATTTAGATAATCTTTATCATATGTATAACTTATATTAAATGGATATTGAGTATCTTTTGAAAAGATATTAGTTGTGTTTGTAGCCATATTTGTTTGTATTTCTCCACTTGCTTGTAATTGAGGTAAAACTTCTTGCCCAAACACTTTTATAGAAATCAATTCATATGTAATATCTGTACTGGCTTGTCCAATGTTATATATATGTACAACATCTTCTCTATTAGGCATTCCTGGGTATAATTCATTTATTGTAAACGTTGCTATTTCATCTAATATTTGATTTTCATCATTATTGACAAAATACGCAACATCCCAAGAGGTTACAGCCCCTTCTAAGCCTTTAATGTTTACGTCTTTTTGCGCAGAAAACCACGCATAGGTACTTATTATTAATATTACAGAAAATAGCAAAATCAGACTAATTCTGGCAGGCATACTTCTTTTGTTAATTCTTCTAATTTCACGTAATATATTCATAATTCCTCCATTCTATCTTTTGTTTCTATTTATCTGACTCGTCTTCTATTTCTTCAGAGTCCTCCTCTACAACTTCAATATCTAAATCTTCATCATTTTCATCGTATTCTTCATCTTCTTCATCTATTTCCTCGTATTGTTCATCTAATTGTTGAACCCTTCCATTTCCTGGGAACTTAAATGATATGAATACATTTAATACTAATACACTAACTATAATAAATGAAGAATATATACTTGTTGCTAATCTATATAATACTGTTAATATTCCTGATCTAAATTTAACAACACCATATATTTGACTTGCTTTAATTTGAGGGTCTTCTATACTTCCACTATATAAACCTTTGGCATGGAAAGTTCTCTCTCCATTTTCATCAACATCTATTTGAGTAACTTTGTGCATGATTATTTTTCCATTGTATTCTCCAAATTTTCCAAAATAAACAATGTCATTTCCAACTTCTATGGCTTCTGGTGCTGTTTCTTTACTAATAACAACTTCACCTATATCATATTCAGGCTCCATACTTCCTGTAACAACTCTGAATATTCTATATCCAGCTACAGATTTATTATTATCTGTGATTTTTTGGAAAACTATTATTACTATTAGTAATGCACATAGTACCATAAATATTTGATATAATACCTTTAAAAGTATTTTTATTATTTTTTTAGCTATACCACCTTTAGTACGAACGTCATTTTCCATCTTTTTTCCCTCTTTTTTACTCTAAATTATAATTATCCCTCATTTTTTTTATTTCATATTTTTTCCTTTTTATCTTTCTTGTATTTTTTTGGTTGTCTCTTAGACTAACTAAAATATAGATTATTATTGCAAAAATAATTATATTAATAAATACTCTTACATTTTGTATATAACTAACTATATTTCCAATTCCTTTTACTCTAAATAAGACTTGACCATATACTTGCCCAGATTCAACTTTGTCTGGGTCGGCAATTTCGTTATTGTCTCCTTTAGTTTTAAATTGAAAATCTCCTTTTTCTTTTGTAATGTCTATTATTCTATGTGAAATTGTCCTATCATCTTGCTTAAATGTTATAATATCTCCCTCCTGTAATTCAGACAACTCACATTTTTGTACAAGAACCAAATCATTTTTATTTAATGTTGGCTCCATACTTTCAGAAACTATGTTAAACATATATATTCCTAATATATGAGTGTTTTCTTCATAAGATAATATCAAATTAATTACAAAAAGAATTATTAAAACATTTAGTATTATATACTTAAATATTTTTTTTGTCATCCTTTTACTCTTAATTTTATTAGAAATCTTTTCTACATCGTATTCCAATTTACTCACCTTATTTTATTTCTTTAGCATTTCTTTAACTGTCATTATATAACTTAAGTCATTTATAGAAAATTTACTTTTTAATATGTTGTTGTAATTATTAAGTATTTTTACTTTTTTGATTAAATCTTCTAAATTTCCTTCTTGGAAGTTTTCTTTTGATAATTTCATTCCAAATAATTGATATTTGTCTTTTATTATTACTGATAATTCTTTTTTATCACTTATTTTTATATAATTAATTACTGTGAAATTCGAGAATGTTATGAAATCTCTAATGTTTTGCGCCATTTCTCCTAATTCTTTGTCTGTTATTTCTAGATTTTTCTTTATAATTTCTTTTGCCATAAATCCATAATAATAACTTCCTAATTTTAATACATCTAATATTGATGATGTTTCATCAATATTTTCCATTATTTTTTTCTTTATAATTTCATCATCTAATTGCATATATAATTTTTTAAGTTCTAATATTGAATTATTTCTTTGTAAAATTACATTGTTATTTTTCTTGCTATTATCAACTTTTCTTCCAAATAGCCCTTTTGCAGGTTTGTTAAGTTTGTCATTAGTTTTAAATATCTCTACAGTTAATTTCTTGATGTTTTCTTTTATTATGTCATATTCTGTTTTCTTAGCTTTTTTGCCATTTTCTTTTTCAAGTCTTTTTAGCTCTTCTTCTCTGATATTTAATACTCCATCACTTAAAAATTTATATTCATTAAATTTAAAGTATTCATTTAAGTTATCATTTAATTTTTCTATACTTTCATCTGTTTCATTTTTTTCTTTTTCAGATAATTCTGAAACATCCTTAGAAATTAACTCTAAATATATTTTTTTATAGTTTTCTTCTCTGTAATCATTTATATTTAAAGCACCATTATAGAATTTTCCAAGAATAATTTTGTCATCAACATCTTCTATTTTTTTCTTTCTACGGATTAATGCTATTTTTGTTTCTTCCACTTGCTCTTGTGTCGCATTTAGTCCTTGTAAAATTTCTGTTGTCTTATTTTCATAGAATTTATCAATTTCATTTTCGTATTTGTCATATATGTATCTAATATTTACATATAAGTGTGAAACTACTTCAGAACATTTCCAATATACTTTTTCAAATGTATCTTTGATTTTTTCTGAATTTATTTCTCCATTATATACTTCTTGAAGTAATGCTGTCATATATTCTTTAGCATATTCACTTATATTAAAGTCATTTGCTGATATTCTTATACCTACAGCTTCAAATTGTTTTACACAATCAACTAATTCTTTGTTAAGCCTTTCTAAATTGCTTTTATAATATCCATTTACATTATACACAATTTTGTCTAATCTCATTTTTTCATAAGATGAACGAGTATCAGTATTCTTTATAGCACAATCTAGTTTTAAAATTTCTTGTTCTAGTTTTGGTAATTCTTCATTTTCTTCAACTACTGTAAGTTCATTAAATCTTGTCTCTATTTCTTCTAATAGTTTTTTGTTAACATCTTCATATTTTTGTGTCATTTCTTGTATAGTTTCTAATAGAGTTTTTATTGATTTAATTCCATTTCTTGGTAAAACAGTAATTACTTCTTTATCTGTACTTATTTGTTCTTCTATACTTTGTACTAAACTTTTCATGAATTTTCCTCCTCTAATTTCTTAACTGTTTCATATTCTGTATTTAGAAATTTTATAAAACTTTCAATTTGTTTTTGTACATCTAATAATTCATCATTTTCTAATTTTGATGTTTTAATACTTTTTATTTCCAAAAAACTCACCTCTTTAATTACGTTATAACTTTTGTGTAAATGTAATTTTTACATTATAATTTAAAACTTTGTGCAATCCATCTGCGCCTTCTGCTTGATTTACTTCTCCCGCAAATTGTGTGTCTTCAAGATTGTTCATTCCGTCTTTATCAGCAATATCTGTTGTATCTGCATTGGCATCATTCCATCTAAACAACACTCTTATTAACCTTTTCTTCTCATTGTTACTGTTTAGGTCGTCTTCATTATTAGGATCTATTATTTGTGTTATTTCAGATAGATTGTTTACTGTTGTTAAGTTTGTTACCGTTTCAGTACCATTATCAACTATTGAATATCCATAGATTTCAAAATCTTCTAATGGTGTTGCATTTGTTTGTTTAATATCAAATTGAAATCTAAATGCAACATCTACTTTTGTGTAATCTATTAAAAATTCAAAATATCCTTGCCTTCCTGGTACTAATGTGTCATTACTATTCATATGCTCATTTTCAATAAATACTGGTTGCATTATTTGATTTAATTGCACACCTCGATGTATATTGCTGTTATTAACATTTATCATCCATCTTTTTATGTTTGTTGCATATGTTGTATCTACTTGTTCATAATATTTTGCATAAGTCCTTTGTATAGAAAAAACTGTAATTAATAATGATACAATGCATAATATTTGTATTACTCTTAATCTGGTTTTCTCTTTCATAAGCTTATTCCTTTCCTTCTTCATCTTCACTATTGTTCATTTTGTCATATTTTTTGATATTTCCCTTTATTATAGTGAAAAATATCAATACTGTTAATGGTATGACACCACAGAAATAGAATACATATCCATTTGATAATACTGAAATTAATGCCGAAACTATTCTTAATTTACATAGAACAACACCATCAATTTGGTCTCCTGATATTACAGGGTCTTTTGCAGTGTTTGCAATACCTTTTGTTTGAAATATTTTTTGGCCATCTTCTTCTGTTATTTCAATTACTTGGTGAGTTACTATTTTACCTTTCATTGTACCTGAGGTTCCATAATAAGTAACATCATCACCCACAACTATTTGGTCGATGTCTTTTTCTTTTATTAATATAACATCACCTATTTGATACTTAGGAATCATACTTCCTGTTTCTACTCTAAATATTCTAAATCCTAAAAAAGAATTTTCATTATTTGATACTCTTTGTGTTACAATTGTTATTGATATAAAAAGTATTGCTAACATTATTATTTTTTCTAAAAGTTTCCATGTTGTTTTTAGAATTTTTTTCATTACTTCAACCTCACTTCTCTTGCGTGTTCCATATATTTTTCGATTTTTTCTTTGAATTTATCTTCAACTGGTTTTAATGAAACTATTTTTTTAGTTTTCATCTCCACAAATTTATCAGCTATCATCTGCTTTAATTCAATTTCTGTTAAGTCTGGATTAAGATCTATAAGCCTTTCCATCAAAGCATCAGACAATCCTTTTCTTATTTCTTTGTCTTCTATTGCTTGTTTTCTTTTTCCTTTTCTTTTTTGTTCATCTTTTACATTTTCGAAAATCAAATGTAATAAGAAAATATTTTCATCAACAAGGCTTTTTACTGGTCCTTTTTCTTCATATTCTTTATTTAATTTTATAGATTTATTCCTTATTTCTATTTGTTCATTTAAGTAATTCCATAATTTAACTGCATATTGAAAATGTACATTTTTTAATAATACATTTGTCATTTTTAAAGTTCCTTTTATAAGAGGAAATCTTTTCGAATCTAGTATTTGGTATAATTCTGTACTTTTTAATGTTTTTATTGATTGATTTATAGCCTTTATTCTTTCTTGAGTCTCATCTGTCTTACTTGCACTTTCTGACATTTCTGTCGTATAATCAAAATTCGCTATAATTTTTTCCTTTTTTAATTTTACACGTGCTTCATATACAGCTTTTTGTTGATTTTTTCCTTTATATTCGCTTTGTTGGTCTTTTTTACGCAAATACATAAAGTCTTCTATCAATTTAACTAAAGAATATAAGAATTTATTTTCATATGTAAGAAATGTTTCTTCTTTATATGCATTTAATATTTTTTTAGGAATTACATCACCACTTTGTGGTTCAATATGGTCAACAAAGTTAACATTTTTAGATAAATGTTTTACACTTTCAACTGTTACTTTTTTTATTAATTCTATTTTTATGATTTCTTCTTCAGTAACAATTTGTTTTATTTGTTTTATTAGTGCTTTTTCAACATGTGGAATTGAAAACTCTAGCATGTCCATCCATGCACTATTTTCAACAATAGAATTTTTGTTAACATCCATTATTAGCTTTGATTCTATTCTATCGAGAAATTCTTGAGCCCTTTTTTCCTCCATTTTGGCTAACTTAGTTATGTTTAAATCCATGTTTTCCTCCTTGGTTAATTTGGGGACGGTCCTTTTTTTCGCGAATTTTGGGACGCACCTTTTTTATATATTTATAAGAAATATTCCCCATTTTGAA
>JAFQSS010000021.1 GCA_017409455.1 Clostridia bacterium
CAGAGCTCTTATTCGAAAACCGTTTAGTGAGGGTAGTGTGAGCGCACATCTTCACTTTTTTTATCGTCTATTGGCACCACAGATACTTTTGCTTCAAATCCACCAAATTTAGCTGAGCCACTAGATTTGAACTGCTTAATAAGTTCTTTTATTATGTTCAAAGTCATAGCGCTTGCTAAAATCATAGACAATATTATAAGTAATATTACTTCCACGTAGTCTCTCACCTCCTTCTTTTGTATTTGCACATAACTATTCAAGCGAAGAGTTAGGTGCATAAACTAGTAGTTGAAATGCAAATCAGTCAATTACTAATTTATGCACCCAACTGAAGGAGTCTTTCAACGATTAATGCTAGTATATCAAATACAATTATTACTGTCAATAAATTTAAAGAAATACTTACATATTTTGACAAATTAATAAATATAAGAAATAGAGGAGAGCAGCCCATTTTATTATGCCTATAATTATTTTTATGATAAGATGTTATTCTAATCTTTTGATTCTTTTGCCTCAGGACATATAACTAAATTTAATTCATCTATAAAATTTTTAAATGGCAATAAAAAAGATTTCAAATATTTAATGCTGAATAGGGTGTATAAGTAGATTAGAAATCGTTATAAATGACATAGAAAACATTGCACAAAATCAAAGTTGTACTTTTTGTAGAAAATTTTACAGTTATTGTCAAAAAGTTTCAAAAGTGTTTATTTCAAAAGATTTTACATCTTTTATTTTTTTGTCTTTTTTTATACATATGTTAACTTTATGTAATAAAATGCACATTTTTTAAGTAAAAAAATAAAAGGCACTTGAAAAAATGCCTTATATTACTTTTGGGCTCTTGGGTAGGGTCTAGGCTCATCAGTTAATTTCGCTATATAGTCTATAGATGTTCTATAGTATTCTGCGAATTTTTTTATTGTGTCTAAAGGTATGACTCTTTCGCCATTTTCGTATCTTATATATGAATTTTTAGCAATATATGCTATTCTTGCACATTCTTCTTGTGTTAAATCGTTGTCTTCCCTTAATTCTCTAAGTCTTGAGTTCATTTATAACCACCTCTTGAAAAAATTATATAAAAATTCTCCATTTGGGGTTGACTTTTTACTCCATATGGAGTATTATCATTTTAGTACTCCGTATGGAGTACCAAACATGTTTTAAAATATGCAAGCTGGCCCCCAGTTTGCATAAGTAGGGGGAAAAATGAAAAAATTAAATTATTCAGAATTAGTGTTCATCGAGAACGCGCTAACATACTTTTGTATCAATGAAACAAAAGTAATGGAACAAAATCAAAATATCTACTCAGAAGAAGAAATCTCAGGATTTCGTTCATCAGTACAAGATTTAATTAACAAAATCATAAAAATAAAGGAAGGAGAATAAAACCAATGGAATATTGTGTAATAGGAAAAGAATATTTAGATTATGTAAGTAAAAAAACTAATAAACAAGTTAAAGGTTATAATCTTCATTTAACATTCGAAAAAGATAAAGTAGAGGGGTTAGCAGTATTAAATACATTTGTTAGTGAAGAAATAGGAAAAGAATTAAATATTAATGACCAAGTAGAACTATTCTATAACCAATACGGTAAAGTTATTAAAGTTGTTACATTATAGTAATAATTTTATATAAAAATCTTTGAAAGGAGAAATTTTTATGGAAGGAGCTGTATCAGGTATGAGTGAATTTATTTCAACATTAGCAGCTGGATTAACTGCTGACGCTATATGGGGAGCAATAGCACCCGTTGCACCAATTATGATAATTTGTGTATTAGTTGGAATTGGTAGAAGATTAGCTGAAAAGAATACAAACAACCTAATAAAAGGTAAAGGTATTAAAACTAAATAGCAATTATTAGTTAGAGTCGGCGCCTTAATTGGCTGCCGACTCTTAAAAATTAGGAGGGAATCGAATATGGCAGATTTAATATGGAATTATTTAACGCAATTAACGAATTTAATAATCCCGTTTATTACAATTCGTTTTACATTTGATATTATTCGATATTATTTATTCGAATAATGAGCGATAAAATTTATATAGGGGATGAAATCCCAGACGGTTATATATACGGGAATATAACTGATACTTATATTGAATTATTTAATAAGCCTACATTTCAAAATGAAACAGCTACATGTTATCGTATCTATTATAGATATAGCGATAATCTAGTTGTTGAAACTACAAAAACTTTCAGCAATTATAACTCTACAACCTACCCAGAGGTGCCAGTTTCACGCGATATTTTTGACCGACCACATTTTGCCAATATTGTTATTATTGTCTTTTGTCTTTCTCTTTTTGGTGTTTGGCTTGTAAATTTAGTTACTAGCATTATAAAACGAGGGGGTCTGTTAGGTGGGTTATTTTAATTATTTTATAAAATGTATTATTCGCAATATTGCTTATAAATTGTGTAAACCAAAAGTTTTATTAACAGTTTTATTATGTGTTGTAGTATTATTCTTTTGTTTTAAAAGTTATGGATATTGTACAGAAATTCCGGTTGATGGTACTGTTGAAATAGAAGGGACTGTTACAACTAATCCTACTGAAAATCAAGATGGTTATATATATCAATATGATAATCAATTCTTGACATTAAGGAAATTACAAGAGCAGTCGCAAATTGGTTTTATTAATAAAATGTATGTTTTATATGGCAATGAAGGCTCACAAGCTAATGCAAAATATTTTGCCAGTTTATTATTAAATGATTTGTTATATGCTGGTAGTGGTACTCGTTACCCTCTCGTTATTGAAACAAACGACGGTTTTAAAATAGGTACATATTCTAAATCAGATATTTATCCAGATGGTTCTAGTCTATATGGTTATTATTTCCCTTACCAAGATGCACAAGGCTCTGTTCATTTTGAAAATGTTTCATTTTCAGATGTAATAGTTTCTTGGAGATATATGACATATAACAATAGTTTATATCCTGTTGATGGTGTTGTTGAAAGTTATAGTACTCCATCTGCTTTCTGTAATGTTTATGTGGAAAATTGGATAGATATGTTTATTGATTTTGGTTTGATAAATTCTGCAGAGGATAATGAAATATTGGATAAATTGAACGAAATTATTAATAATAATCAAAGTTCAAACATAAAAGATGCAATTGACCAAGGAAATCAATTGCAACAGGAAAATAATCAAATACAGCAAGAACAAAATGACATATTAACAAACGATAATGTTGAAACTGACGGTCTAGAATTTGCTACAGATGACACTGCAAACCCAACATCTGATGGATTTAATACATTGTTTAATACTGTTTATAATGCTTTTTGTAATACTTCTAGTGAGCCTTTAACTGTTACATTGCCATATATAAACGAAACATTTACAATTCATCCCAATGTGGTTTCAAATGGTATGAAAAAGGCAGGTCTAGGTGTTATTGTTTCTTTAATTAATTCTTTTTATTATTTTTCTGTTTGTCTTTTTATTTATAAAGATATATCAAAAATAATAGATAACCTTAAATCTGGTAATATAACTGCAGATTGTGGCAACGTAAAAACGGAGGTGTTGTAGTTGGTTAATGCTTTAATTAATGGGATTTTTAAGCTTATATTAAATTTAGCAAATATAATTGCTAAACCTTTTATTTTAGCTGTTACTGTTTTGTTTCCAGATGTTTCTATATATTTGGGACATATTACTAACTATTTATCTACAATGGTTCAATATGTGCCACTTTTATTAGATTTATCAATGATACCACGTGGGGCTTTAGTATTATATTTTGATTATTTAATTATAAAGTATTCAATACATTTAGTACAACAAGCATTTTCATTTGGTATTAAAATATATAATTATTTTAAACCATAGGGGGAATTATGAAAATTTTATTGTTTTTATTAATATTATTTGTTTTATATATAATTTATTTTATAAATTCAAATAATATTTCTGTTGATTTTAAATCTTTTTTCAAAAAGGGTTTTAAGAAATTGGACAATCAATTTGGTTTATTTTGTTATACAGGAAAGCAGGGGAAAGGTAAAACATATTCTTGTATAAATTTTTGTATAAAACAAAAACAGGCAAATGATTATATTATCATTACAAATGTTCATTCTTTTAAATATTTTAAAGATACGATATTTGTTGATAATATTATCGATATTATAAAAATGGCAGAACAAATGACAAAACAGGGAAAGAAAATAATGATATTTTATGATGAAATATTCACAGTATTAGAAAAGAAAACACCAATGAAAAAAGAAATACTAGCTTTTCTTTCTCAGTTAAGAAAAAGAAAAATATTATTTGTAACAACAGCTCAGGAGTGGTCGGAAATAAATATTACATTTAGGAGATATGTTCGTTATCAAGTGGATTGTAACATGTTCCCATTTCCAATGACAAAAACAGCATTTATTTTTAATTCAATAAATGATGGAGATTTAATGAGATGGGATAATGATTTACAAGATTTTATAGCACCTAGAATATCGGCAAATTTTGCAAAGTGTTCACTAGATGTTATAAATTCTTATGATACATTTGAGACTATCAAGACTTCGTAATTAAAATTATATTTTGGATAGGAGCTTGCGAGGATCCAAAATATAATTCCACGGGGTGTGGGGTGATAGACCCCGCAAACAAATAGACCGCTCCTATCTAATCAGCGGTCTTCCTTGCATTATAATGCATCAAAAATGAGGTCAAATGCTCTCGAAGCTCTACAGCTTAAAGAGTTTCAAGAGTTTTGCTAATATATTCAAAAAATAGGGGGAATATAGAATGTATTATGGTCCTGTAGAAGATAATAATATTATCTATTCAGTCGATAAAATTCGACTAAAAACATATATTTCCTATTCATTATTTACAGATGTTGAGTTTCGTTTTGATACTTGTTGGTCAGAATATGTCGAAAGAAAATGGACATCGGGAAGAGCTTTCAACTTTTTTTACAATTATAGTATAAAAGTTGATGAAGATGTTAGTTTTTATTTTGGATTTTTACATAATTCAGAGAAGAGGGAGTTAAATGAAGATTTAAAATATAATTTAACTGTTGAATTTAATCCAAACAAAGTAAAAGATAATAAAATATTATTATATATTTTAGATTTGTCTGGGGAATGGTACATAAAACGTTTAGATATGGCTTGTGACTTAAAAGTAAATATATTAGATATAATTTATGACAAAGGATTAAAAAGGTCTGTAATGACAATTTCAAATGGATTTGACGATAAAACGTATAGGATAGGAAAGGGGAATGGGCACGTTAAAATCTATAATAAGAAAAAAGAGAGTAATTTAGATATAGATTATGATTTGACCAGAATAGAAATTACAATGGAATATGAGGATTTTCTCATTTCCAATATGATTATATATAAATTCGATAAAACAGTATTTCCAGAAATATATTTACAGAAATATTGTTACAGTTTTTCAGATTATAAAGATAAAACAATGCTGGCGATAATGTATGCAGTGCAAAATGGATTCCCAATAAATGAATTATCAAGAGCATACAAAACAAAATTAAAGAATATGCTTGAGTGTGGTCACAAAATAAAATTCAACCACATTGCAGCAACACAAGCAGTAAAAAGAATTATATTCGGATATTTTAATATGAGAGGTCGAAAAAATTTCGTACATTTCAGATAGGGGGGAAAATGAAAAAAATTACTGTTATGATACCAGATGAAACATATAAAATGTTGGAAGATTATTGTCATCCATATCCTGGTCATAGATATTATTTTAAAAATATAATCAATTTAGCTATTATAGATTACTGCAGAAAAAATACGGTAAATTACTCCAGCAATGATTAAAGAGGGGACATTATATGTCCTCGCTTTTATATTGACAACATTGCACAAAATCAAAGTTTTGCGCAAAAGAAGGTAGGACAAAATATATATTTTCTTAAAACAACCCCTATCTCGCAATTTCTAAGGCTTTTATGTGTTTGGTCCTATATTCTTATTAATGTAACTTTATTGCTTTTTTATTTAAATCGCTTAAAACGAATTCTGATGCGTCTGAATTTTAACTTTATTTATAATCTTTATATAATTTTTAAATTTCAAAAATTTTTAATTACAATTTATATTATTATTTATAAATTTTTCTTAAAAATCTCTAAAACCCTTATATTTCAATATTTAGTTAAAATTTAAGGTAAGTAACTATATGCCTCTTTTTTTAAAATGGCTTAAAATCGATTCTCGTACGACGCTTTTTTGGCACTTTTTTGTTCTTTTTTGAATGTCTATAAAAAACAGTACTTTTACAAGTTTTTACTAATATTATATGTAATTGTTAGTTTAAGCTACAATTTATAAACAACTTGTTGACTTTAATATCAAAATGTCTTAAAAACGATTTTAAAGCGTCTAATAATTAAAATATATTATATACGTAGTATAATGAATTTTAAATTAGTAATTTATAAATTTGAAACAAAATTTTATTTTCAAAATTTATTTATAAAATTTTTAGTGCTCAACAAATGTTCGTTTTTAGATTTTTTAAAATTACAAAATAAAATTTATTTTTAAAATTTTAAAAATTTTTTTAATTTCAAATTTTATTTTAAATTTTTCATTTTATTTTTAATTTCTTGTAAAAATTTTTATAAATTAAACTTTGCACAAAATGTTTTCTTCTTATATATAAACTTAAAAATTATAAATATAAAATTTTTATAAATGTACATATTTGTATTTTTAGGTCTATCCCCCCTACTTCGCTGTTTTTTTTGGAGATTAAAAAAAATAGTATTATAGTCTTTAGGCATAATATCAAGTATTTTACCATCTTTAATTATTTTTTTGCCTAATACCTTTAAATCTTCAATATTATTACTTTTTCCATTCACTTGTTCAGCTTGAGTTGCTAAAATCTGTTCATAAGTATATTTTAATAATGTAAGTTTTTCTTGTCTAACTTCATCTGCAGCATCATTGCTGTCTAGCATATATTCTAAATTGTGTCCATTATATTAATAAACAATAAAAAAGATTCCAAAGATAGGATCCAAGGAATCTTTTTTATTATATATTTTTTATATCTTTATTATTAAAATTTATGAATGTTATAAGCAATATTATTGTTCCCCAAACAAAACACATAGTCAAAGAAAATTCTAAACTCAAATATTCAACTTCTGGTAATTTACCATATAAATATTTAACAAAATCCCAGTTGACAGAAATTAAATATTTAAAAAATTCGGTATTATCCTTTAAGCTAATTATATTTTTGGATAGATATATTAGCATCCCTAAAAAAATAGAAAGTGAGGAATTACTTGAAGCACAACTTATAAATAATGAAAAGCATAAAAGGATTAAATACATAGGAAATTTGGCTATAAATATTTTGGTTACATTTATTAAAACATTTGTTGTTTGTACTTCATTAGTATTGAAATTATACTGAATTATAGGAACGACATAATCTTCAAAACTATAAACTAATCCTCCTATAATGAATTGTACAAAAATAATTAAAATATTTAAAATAATAATTAAAATAATTATAGCAATTATTTTAGATAACAAGATTTTCCATCTTTTATAAGGTTTTACCAATAATAATTTTATAGTCCCCCTATTAAATTCATCACTTATTGAAGCTGTTCCAATAATAACAATTGTTAAGATTATTAGTAATTCATAATATTCTAAAGAGTTGTTTAACATATCTCTTGCATTATCAAGTTCTAGTATAGGAATATTATTATATATTTTATATTCTAATTCTTTTACATTAGCTTTAATCTTATTATATTGTAATCTTTCACTATAATTATATTCTTCTATTTTTTTGGTATAAGATTCTAGTATTATTCTTTGATTTTTATATTCTTTTAATAATGTATTTTGCTCACCTTTTTCATGATTTATTTTTTGAGTTAATCTAATTTTTAAAAATTCTATATCAAATTCATGTTGATTTATTTGATTTTGAATAAATTGTTTCTGCTCAACATTTTTTTCATTTTGCATATTTTTTTCTAATTTTTCAATTTCTTTTTCTAATTCTATTATTTCATTAGTAACAAACTTTTCCCAATTGTCATCTTTTAATGGTTTTAAAAATTCATTATAATTTTTCTGCAGTTCCGCTTGTTTTCCTTTATCTTTAATTTGATATGTATAAATATTAATTTCTTTTATAAGGTTCTCTATTTTAGCTTCGTTTTTAACTATTACTTGTTCCTGCCAAGATCCTATAGGATATTCGCTCATTAGATTTATAAGCTCTAATTTGGATTTTGTTTTAATGTAATCGTCTATATCTTTATTTATATCTAATTCATTTATTTTATTAGTTAAATTTATCTTTTCTTGCTGCCTAGCCTCTTCTGTGTGATCTATTATAATTCCACCATATATACTTGTACCAATAATTGTATTTGCTACTATTATAATTGATAATAAAGCCAATAATATATATATAGTTTTATTTTTTAAAATTTTAATAATTTCATTTTTTATTAGTTTAATCAATGTTATTTCCTCCTATCTTTTTTAAAAAAACATCTTCTAATTTTATTTCTTTTTTTGTAATAGTATATATAATTAATTCATTTTTTTCTAATTCTTTTGTAATAATAGGAAGTTCTTCTTTATTTATGTATATTTTAATATGTTTATTATCTAAAATTATATATTGATTTTTAATTATATTTTTTAATTTACTTGAATCATCAACTTCAAAAATATAACATTCTTTCATTGTTTCATTTTTTAATTTTTCAATATCTGTTTCTTCTACTATTATTCCGTTTTTTATAATACAAACTTTATCACACATATTTTCCAACTCACTTAAATTATGACTTGAAACTAATATTCCAATTTTCTCTTCATAAGCTAATTTTTTTAATAAATTTCTTATATCAATAATACCTTCTGGATCTAATCCATTAGTTGGTTCATCTAAAATCAATAAATTAGGCTTATGCAATATTGCTTGTGCAATTCCCAGTCTTTGTCGCATACCTAATGAATATTTTGATACTTTATCATATATCCTTTTTTCTAAACCTACTAATTTTACAACTTCAGATATTCTATCATCAGTGATTTTATCATAATAATTTTGGGAAAGTTTTAAATTATTATATCCAGACATATACATATATAAATCTGGATTTTCAACTATAGTCCCTACATTTTTAATTGCATTTACAAAGTCTTTTTTTATATCATATCCGTTTATGATTACAGAACCTTTCGTAATTTTTTGTAATCCTAATATTAATTTTATTGTTGTAGTTTTTCCTGCTCCATTTGGTCCAATAAACCCAACAATTTCTCCTCTTTGCACTTCTAAAGAAATGCCTTTTAAGATTTGTTTTTTTCTTATTTTTTTATGTAAATCATTACATTTTAATATTAGCTTTTCCATCATTATACCTCCTATACGATAGAGAATGTATTTTAAAAAAAGTTACAAAATTTCTATTTATTTGTAACTTTTTCTTTTTTTATTTCTCTATCATTTGAACTTATTTCGGAGGTACAATAATGAAAGTGTTATTAATAACAAATCAAGTAAAAACAATAACTATTATTACTAATTATATAAATTTAAACATTAAAGATATTACTATATTAATTGCTAATGATATAAAATCTGCTAAATTAATACTTAGTGAACATAATGTAAATGTAATTATATGTGAATCTACAATATTCAATATAAAGTATCAAAAAACTTTTGCATTTATACCTATTATCTTAATACATAGCTTTAATAATGCAAATTTTACACATAATTTCAAATATGTTTCTCTTGACAATCTCTCTGTTCTTTCGTCTTATCTACAAGATTTTATGACTTTATCTACTAACATTAAAGACACAAAAGAATTAATATTTAAACATTTAATACAAATTGGATTTAATATAAAACATAACGGAACTAAATATATTGCAGAGTCAATAATACTTTTAAAATATTACTGTAAAGTTAATTATATTAAAGATATTTATTCAATTATTGCTAGAAAACATAATACTACTAGTAATAATATAAAATCTAATATTCTAAAATCAATTAATTACATGTATTGTGAAACAGATTTTTCAATTATCCAAAAGTATTTCTCTTTAATTGATGATATAAAGCCTACTCCTAAACAAATTATTTTAACTGTATTAAAGAAAATTTAAAATAAATTTATTTGTCGAATTTTCCTCTTCTTTCACCTTTTATGGAATTATATGGAAATATTTATTATATTATTTATAGCACTCGCAAGAGTGTTGTGCTAAATAAGGAGATTTAATTAGATCTTCTTATGGCAACTATTACAGAACACCCCCACTTTCTAAGGAGGAAAGCATTATGTTGAAATTCACAAAGAAAACCCTTATTAGCTTGTGCATGGCTTTGGCTTTGATGGTCACTGCCGCAGTCCCTGCATTTGCTGCCGAAGTCACACATAATGTGGCTGCTGAACCTGCTGTTTCGACAGCTAACTTAACTGTATCTCCTGAAGATATGGCGTTAGAAGATGTTGCAGAAAAAGATGCTCAAACCAGAGGTACTCTTTCTGGTTACGGCTCTACTACCGCTCCCAAAAGCGGCAGTGGTTCGTTTATCGTTAATGTCAACGGCTCTTGGAGTGCTTGGGCTGGATGTACTCTTAAAACTAGCGGTTTCTCTTCTAATGCCACCATCAAGATTACAGTTAAGTATGGTGACAGCGAAAAATGTACTAAGATTCTCGGTCCTAAGAACGAAGTAACAAACATCCCCATCTGGGGTGTAAGTGCTGGTGGATACACGATCGAATATGAAGTCCAAAATAGTTCTACCAACGGAACTATTCAGGTTTGGATTTATTAAAAGTTATCAGCAATTTGTTCGTAATTAATTAAATTGGGGTGTTCTGCAATAGGAGGGGTTCTTTTGAACCCCTCATTTCTTATATATCTACTATAATTGCATCATATTCTTGCAAACTCTTAATAATGTCTTCTTTCTTTTTCCCTATATATACATTCTCATTCATATATAATTTTTCATTTTCTATTTTCATATTTGAATTAGAATTTGTATTTTCCCAATTACTTTTAAACATTTCTAATTCCTTTTCATTTAAACCTGATAAAACAGTTCTTGTGTTTATACATATATTGTCTTTATTAAATGTAAATATAACCTTATATTCAATTATTTTATCTTTGTCATTAATCGTATAATTAGCATACATATTTGTTCCATCCATGCCTTTTTGGATATTTCCTGTGTTCATATTATATAAAATATATTTCCCATTTTTGTCTTGTACTATTCTATATGTGTTCAATATATTTATAGAAAATGCAGTAATAATAATGCTTATACATATATATATAATTACTTTTAATGTTAGTTTTCTTTTTATCTCTTTTATACATTTAATTTCTTTTTCATTATTATTTAATGTTTCTCTCACACTATTTTCTGTGCTAAATAAAGTATTATTTTTTTTCATTTCTTTAAATACCTTTAAACAATTTTCACATTCTTTTAAGTGTTTCTCTATTTCTTGTTTAGTTTCTTCACTAACAAGCCTTTCTACATATAAAGGTAATAAATCTTCTATTATATTACAATTTTTATTTGTGTTCATTTGTAATACCTCCTTTTAAAATTTTTTCTAATTTTTTCTTACCTCTATGGTAAACCACTTTGCACCAGGATTCACTTTTTTCTAAAATTTTTGAAATTTCCTTAAATGAAAATCCTAATAATCTTAAGTAAATTAAATTTTTTGTAGTTTCATCTAAATCTTGTAACTTTTTATATACTTCAATTCTTTCTTCATCTAAAATAATTTTTTCTTCAAAAGATATTTCTTGTATATCGTTTTCATTAAATTCACTTACTTTAAATTTTGTTTTTTTCTTAATTTCATTGTAATATAAATGCTTTGCAATTACACATAACCATGTAGATAAAGCACATTTTCCTTTGAATTTACTTATTTCCTTAATTGCTATACAAAAGGTTTCTTGTGTCAATTCTTCAGATATATCCGTATCAGAGGTTAAACTCATTAAATATTTAAATACTGTACTATAATATTTCTTACATATCTCATCAATTTCATACATTCTTATACTCCTTTCTTAAAATTTTATTATCATAACTTGAATTTATAAAATAATTTTTTAATATCTATATTATATATTTATTCAATAATATCATAGTATTATAAAAAAATCTATTTTCTTTCTTGTATTGTTAGAGAAAATTTTTAAAAGAAAGTTACAAAAAATAGTTTTATCATATCTTTTCCTATCTTTTTTATTATATTTTATCAAATTATGATATAAATTCAGTGAAAGGAGGTAATTTTTATAAATAGTTTTAAGGAGGTGTAAAAAATGAAATCAAAAAAAATAATTATGACATGTTTGCTAATGCTTATAATATTAGCGACAAGTACAGTATCTTTTGCAGGAACTGGTTATGTGTCAGTTCATTGGGAAGAAAGTTCAAGAGAACCGACTTATACATATGCAAAGAAACATTGTGGTTCTATGGGATATACAGTTAAAAGTTGTAATAATTGGGACAATAATCGAGTTTTAAATCAATTAGATAGGGATAAAATCTTTATAGTACATAGACATGGTTCCCCTGGCCGCCAAACATTTGCTAATTCTACATATCTATGTGGAACAGGTGGAAATGGAGGTACATATAAAGATATAAACAGTTTATCAAATGGGTCTTTAAGTAATTTAAGAATTGCGATTTATTATGGTTGTAGTACAGGAGCAGTATCAAGCACTTATGGTGATATTTGCCAACAAACTGTAAATAAAGGGGCTCAATGTGCAGTTGCTATGAAAAAAATATAAAAATATTGATAGGGTCTTTCATTTATACTCACTATTTCACGTAAAATGGAATATTATTTTGTGTTGTTCCAACAACCATTTTGTATATTTATTTTTATATAATGTTGCTACATATTTATTATATTACCCTCTATACTTCTTCCCCTGAATTGACAAATTATAATCTCTCATGTTTTTTTCAACAAAATCTAATGTAATCTCTCCTTTTCTTCTCTGTCTCTTGCTAATAATAACTTAGCATATACCATTCTACCTTTTGTAAACAGCTATTAATTCTTCAAAACTCCCCTCTCTCCTACTCTGCTTAATTTTGCAGACAATCAAAAAGAGCTAATAAATTAATTAGCTCTTTTTAGTTACTTTTTTTCAAGTAAATTACGTTTGAAATTTTATATTGAATCTATTCCAAGTAAATTTTTTGCAAGAGCTCCTATTATATATGAAATTACTGCAACCGATAAAGAAATTATTGCCATGGTTGCAAAATTTTTAAAGAAAGGTTCTTCTTTTGCTACTGATATGTAGTAATTAAAAAACATAATTATTAATATTACTGTAGCTATCATGATAGCAAATGCCATTATATACATATGTGCCGGAAGTAACAAATACGGCAATACAAGTAATGTAACAGTTATAAGATATGCCACGCCTGTGTAAACACTTGATTTTAAAGCCTTAGGGTTATTATCCGCTCTTTCTGCTAAATAGTTGGATGCAGTCATAGAAAGTGTTGCAGATATACCTGTTATTATTCCTGTTAAAGCAACTAACCTTGTATTCGCTAATGCAAAAGTTACACCCGCAATTGCACCAGTTAATTCTACTAAAGCATCATTTAAACCTAATACCATTGCTCCTATATAATTTAATCTTTCTTCATCTATCATATTGTATAATTCTTTTTCGTGTCTTCTTTCATCTTCTAACATTTTAGCTGCTTCTGGTAATTCTTCCATTATTTTTTCATATTCATGTTGTGCTAAATTTTCTTTTTTCTGCATTGTCTTTATAGCAAATGTAATTCCCATAACAATTGCAAGAATTTTAAATTTCAAAATTGATAATTTACTTGGTTTTAGATCAATCTTTGTAATACTTTTCCATACTTCTGCATGTTTTTTCTCATCTTTTGCCATTTGCATTAATATTTTTTTGTTTTCTTCATTTTTTTCTTTTTGGGCCATAAATTCATATAAGATGGCACCTTGTTCCTCATCAATTTGTGCCTTTTTTATCAATTTCATTAGTTCATTGCTTATTTGTTCTTTACTCATATATTTCTCCCCATTCTCAATCATAATTTTATTCGCAATTAAGCATCGTTTTATGTTTTCCACAGAAATGCTCAAAGTCATCGACAAATGTCTCTACAGCAGAAGAAATAGTTGTATTTTTAATTAATCCTTCTATTATTTCTGGTGCTATAGTAGAAGCTCCAACACCATATTCACAAAGTTCTAGAACTTGTAATGAATTTTTAAAACTTGCAGCTAAAATTTGTGTTTTAAAACCGTTATTTTTGAAAATGTCATGTATCTTTCTTGCTACTTCTATACCATTTGTACCAAGATTGTCGATACGGTTTACATATGGTGCTGCATAATCTGCACCAGCTTTTGCAGCAAGAAAGGCTTGAAGAGGTGTATAAATCGCTGTAGCAGTAACTTTGTATCCTTCAGATGACAATGCTTTTATTGCTTTCAATCCTTCTGGAATAGTTGGAATTTTAATATATGTATTTTTTCCAAGTTCCTTAACCATTTTATGTCCTTCTTCAATCATTTCATCAGCATTTGTAGATATAACTTGTACATGTAATTCTGCATCCTCACCAATAAATTCTCGAATTTCCTTTAAAACTTCGTACGGATGTCTTCCTTCTGCAGCAAGTATTGATGGATTAGTAGTAACTCCATCTATTGCATAATATTCATAAATCTTTTTTATTTTTTCAATGTTTGCACCATCTATAAGTAATTTCATTTTAATTCCTCCTTAATTTTTATATTTTTAAAATTATTAATCTAAAAACTTGAATCATTATATTATAAAAATTTTTTTAAATCAACACATTTTAATGATATACTATTTTTATTTAAATAATTTTGTGCAAACTCTTTATTTTTTTATACATAAATGATATTATAACATTAAATAACAAAATTCGAGGAGAAATCTATGATACCACGAGAAAAAAATCCAGAATATCTAAATTCATTTTTAGACTATTCGATTACAATATTAAACAAATCACCAAACTCAGTAAAAGAATATAATTATGACTTATCAAACTTCTTAAAATTCATGATGATACGCTTTAAATTGACAAATGAGACAATTCATGAAGAAATTGATATAACTTTATTTACTGAAAAGAATTTAAAGAAAATAACACTTGATGATATACATGCATATGTATCACATTTAGCAATAAATAATCGTAGTAAAGCAACTACCAGGGCCCGAAAAATTTCAACAATAAGAATATTTTTCAAATATTTATCACAAAAAGCAAATATTTTAGAAGTAAATCCTGCTCAGAACTTGGAAACTCCAAAATTAGAAAAACGAATGCCAAAATATTTATCTTTAGATGATAGTAAAAAACTTTTAGATGCTGCAGATAATCAAGATAATCGAAACTATAAAAGAGATTATGCGATTACTACTCTATTTCTTAATTGTGGCATGAGATTATCAGAATTAGTTGGAATTAATATAAATGATATAGATTTTGATGAATGCAAAATGACAGTAATTGGAAAAGGTAACAAAGAAAGGACTGTATATTTGAACAAGTCTTGTATGGTTGCAATCAATGACTACCTCTCTTCCCGACCTCCTCAAAATCTCATAAAAAAAGATTCTAAGAATTCTGATAAAGCCTTATTCTTAAGTGAACAAAAACAAAGAATTAGTAATAGAACTGTTCAGGCAATCATTAATAAAGAATTAAAACTAGCTGGATTAGATTCAAAAACACTATCTGTACATAAATTAAGACATACTGCAGCTACACTTATGTATCAATATGGAAATGTTGATATAAGAGCATTACAAGAACTTCTGGGACATCAAAGCATTTCAACTACTGAAATTTATACACATGTAAGTAATGAACAAGTTCGTAATGCTGTTGAATCAAATCCATTAGCAGATCCTAAAGATTTATAATAAGAAAGGAATAAAATATATGAAACCATTATTTAAAAATATAACTATCTATAATTCTGAAAATTATAACCAATTTGTACAATTTCACGGGAAAAAGTTTTCTTTTTCTTATAATGCTTATAATGTAATTATGATGATTTTACTATTATATTGCATTATTTTAAATATTGTAGAAAAAAATTTCCTTTTTATGTTATTATTTCTAGCATTGACAGTATTTTTAATTTTATTTAGAATATATTGGCCTACTAAAAGACATGAAAAGACTAAAAAGAAATATGCCGAAAATAAAGAATCTAGCTTTACTATCTCTTTTTATAAATTTTATTTTACAATTGATGATAAAACTTTATATTATTTTAAATTATATAAAGTTTTTGAAACTGAAGACTATTTTTATTTATATATAGATGATGAAAATGCTGTTTTAGTAAGTAAATCTGGTTTTGAAATTGGAACTGTAGAAGAATTTACTAATTTTATAAAGAAAAAATGTTTACTTAAATATAGTAAACAAAAATAGACTGAGAGGGAGATGACCCCTCTCTATTCTATTTCCTACCATATTAAAATTGGCTGAATTTGTTCTCCTTCAAGAGCATATTCAATGGTTTTGATTAAAAATGATGAATCAAAACAAATAGAACGTGGCTTAGTAAATGGATTATCTTGCCTAAAAGGCACAAAATAATAATGTTTTCTGTTTAGTAATTTTCCTATATTCTCTCCTGCTCCTGAAAGACCGTTATTAGTAGAAATGGCTATTACTATTGGTCTTTCTTGGCGTAAATGTGACCTTGCGGCCATTGTTGCAGGACCATCTGTTATATCATTTGCAAGTTTAGCTATGGTATTACCTGTCGCTGGTGCAACAACAATTATATCTAACATATCCTTTGGACCTAATGGTTCAACTTCTTGAATTGTATGTAGTATTTTTGTTTCTGTTATTTCTTCGATTTCATTTATGAAATCATCTGCTTTACCATATTTAGTATCCAAAGTATAACTATTTTCTGACATGATAGGTACTATTTTAGCACCTAATTGAACAATCTTTTTAAGCTCATCTATAGTTTTTCTAAAATTGCAGAATGAGCCTGTAAATACAAATCCTATTCTTTTCCCTTCTAAATTCAAAATAAAAAATCCTCCTTTCATATTATTTATATATAATATGAGTTAAGGAAGATTTTTGTCGAAAACAATTTATATTTTAAATAACATACATTAAAACACAAAGCACATGCAACAAATTCCCTAAAAATACGCATATATGAAAAATTGAATGTACATATTTATGTTTTTTACCCACACCATATAAAACTGCTCCAAGAGTATATACAAGTCCTCCTACTAGTAACAATGCAAATCCTGGAATTCCTAATAACTGTGGCAATAAATCTCCTCTAACAATTATGCACCATCCCATTGCCAAATAACATATCATTGAAAATACTTTATATTTTTTTAGGTCAATTGCATTTAAAGTAATTCCTAATATAGCAAAACCCCATATAACACCAAAAATCACCCAACCTAAGGCAGTTGAATACTCTCTTAAAGTGCATAATGCAAAAGGTGTATATGAACCTGCTATTAATACAAAAATTGCACAATGATCTAATATTTGAAATACTTTTTTTGATTTTGTATTTGGTTTTAACGCATGATATAAACTTGACATTGTATATAAAAATAACATTGAAACTCCAAAAATTACTCCACTTACTACTCCATATGCGTTTTGTCTTATTGCTCCAAATACGCTACATAGAACTATTGTAACAATCCCAGCAACTCCACCAACTATATGTGATACCATATTAAAAATTTCTTCACCTTTTGTATATGTTGGTAATATTCTATCAGCTAATTTTATTCTTTTCATAAGTTTACCTCCGCAAAAAAATTACATCTAGTATTAAATACTAGATGTAATTATATTATATCTTTTTAGAATTGTCTACTACTTTATTGAATTCTTCTAAAATATTTGTTGTCGAAATTTGGGTTTGTGCCTTTGCTTTCATATCTTTTACTGTTATTGTTTGTTTTGCCAATTCATCTTCTCCTAAAATAAATACATATGGAATATTTTCTTCATTTGCATATTCTAGAGATTTTTTCATTTTTCTGTTTCTCATTTCTACTTCAACTTTATATCCTGCTTTTCTCATAATTTCTGCAATTTTCAAACATTCAATTTCAGTTCCCATAGGAATTATGAATATATCTGTTAATGCATTTTCTGTGAATTCTTCTCTGTTTTTTAAGATTTCATATATAACATTTAGCCCAAAACTAATTCCAACAGCTGGATATGTAGTACCATTATTGATGAAATCTGTTATCATTTTATCATAACGTCCTCCACCACCTATACTTGATGTTATACTTCCATCTTTAACATATGCTTCAAATACTGTTCCTGTATAATATTCTTGCCCTCTTGCTAATGATGGTGCAAATTGTACATATTCTAATAATCCAAGATTTTCTATGTATCCTTTTAACGTATTTAATTCTTCAATACCTTCAGCTAAAATTTCATTTTTGTTTTCAATGTTTATAAGTTGATCAGCATCCATATTTAAATACATTAATAGTTTTTCCATTTGTTCACTGTTTAATCCAACTTTTGCAAATTCTTTTTCAAGTTCTGGTTTTGATAATTTTTCAAATTTGTCTATTACTGTTATTGTTTCTGTTACAAGTTCTTCAGATATTCCCGCTTCTATTATTATTCCTGATAAGAATTTTCTGTTGTTATATTTTATAACAACATCTATCCCTAAATTATTATATGCTTCTACATATAATGCAACAAATTCTGCTTCAACTAATTGACCTTCAATTCCTACACTGTCTACATCACATTGAATAAATTCTCTGACTCTTCCTAATTTTACAGGTCCATTTCTAAATACTTCACCAATTTCATATCTTTTAAATGGTAATTTTGTATTTTGGTTTATTGCTATATATTTTGCAAATGGTACTGTTAAATCATATCTTAATGCTAGACTTCTATCTGCTTGGTCTGTTACTTTATATACTTCATTTAAAATTTCACTATCTTCTTCATATTTTAATGCTAATAAGTCATAATAGCATAATATAGGTGTTTGTAATGGTTTGAAGCCATATTTTTCAAATACCTTTTTTAGTGTGTCTGATATATAATTTCTGATGTATTGTTCTCTTGGAGAGTAATCTGTACATCCTTTTACATTTCTTAATTCGATTTCTTTCATTTTGGAAACTCCTTCCTATTCAATGTATTTATTATATTAAATTTTCGAGATTTTGTCAATATGCATAGAATTACCAATATTGTTCTTCGCCTTTGCTTAGAATCTCTTCTGGGATTATTAAATTCCAATATTTTATATATCTATTATTTTGATTTTTAGTTTCTAAGTCAAAATAATATTTTACACTTCCTGCTTTCACATAGCATTCATCTATTATTTTTTGTTCAACATCAAAGACATAATTTAACCAGTTAAGCATAAAACCAACTTTTGCATACAATTTTCTAGATTTATAATATGAAAGATATTTTAATAGTTTTTCCCCGTTTATTTTTCCAATTAGTTCTAGGCTTGTAACCAAGAATTCACTTCCTCCAGCCAACTCCGGCTTATTTACACAGTCTATAAGTGTTCTTTCTTTGTCTGTAACTCTAACCCTATTTATCTCTTCAATTCCGAATTTCAATTGACTAGATATGTACTTGTATGAATAATTATTAAATTTAAAATCTTCAAATTTGTTTTGACTTGATATAGATATTTGAGAATAAATTTCTTCAGAATTTGAATGAAATTCTAATGCTGAACGATATGAAATATATGAATCTTTTGATACTTTTGAGCCAATCATAAATGGATGTCCAATTGGATTGTTGTTTTCTAAATTACATACAACATATAGATTGTGTTTTACCTTTTTGATATGATTTTTCTCTAATTCTGCTTTGATTAAACTTTTGGCAGTGTTGCTATTCCCTGTTAATTTACAGATATCTTGAAAATCAAAAACTTTTATATATATTATTTTTTCGTAATTGTTCAATTTGTCACTCCTTTTGTTTTTACTTTTGATGTTTTATGGTTAGAAAAAACACCATATTTGATTATTTTTAACAACTTTTCTGCTATATTTTTAACATTTTTTTTCATTTTGGTAGTTATCTTCTGCCTTTTATGGTGAATTTTTTAACCATAAAACACTTAATTTAGCTACTATGTTTTTTCAAATATTGCATTTTTCTAAAATTTATATATATCCATTATTGTAACACTTTTTTTGAAATATTTTTGTCGAAGTTTGTCTGCTGAACTTTTATTTTTATATTAAAAAGCAACCAATTACACCTAATCAGTTGCTCATTAATTTATTTACTTACTTTTTCTGCAAAAGTATTATTTACTATTTTATCATATGGTGCTTTTGTATCTAGTTCTCCTGCTTCTGTCATTACTAATTGAAGTTTATCAAAAGCCTCTTTTTCAAGAATCGGATTTTCTTTCCAAGCATCAATATCTTTATATTTTTGAATAGCAGTTTCTAAAGATTTAACTGTACTATCTGGGAAGAATCCTTTAATTTTTTCAGCAATTTCACCTGCACTATGTTCTTTAACCCATTGTTCACCTTTATAGATAGCTCTAGTGAATCCTTCAATTATATCAGGGCTATTTTGTATATAACTTTTCTTTGCACAATATGCTGTATAAGGAATTTCCCCTGAAGCTTCTCCAACAGATGCAACTATATAGCCTTTTCCGGCTTCTTCCGTCATAGATGCAGTTGGTTCAAATAAAGTAACATATTCTGCCTCTCCACCTGCAAAAGCACCTGCCATTAAATCGAATTTTATACTGTCATCTAATACTAAATCTGTTTGTGGGTTTATTCCATTTTGTTTTAGCACATATTCAAATGTCATATAAGGAACTCCACCTTTTCTACCAGGAATAACTGTTTTTCCTTTCAAATCAGCCCATTGGAAATTATCTGTTGGTTCTTTACTGACTAAAAACGAACCATCTTTTTGTGTCATTTGAGCAAATACTTCAATATAGTCTTCTTTTCCTTCATTGTAGACATATATTGCTGCTTCTGGCCCACAAAAGCCTATGTCACTTTGACCAGCTAAAACTGCTGTCATTACTTTGTCTGCACCTTGCCCTGTTGTAAGTTCTAACTCTAGACCTTCTTCTTCAAAATATCCATTTTCGATTGCAAGATATTGTGGTGCATAAAATACAGATCTTGTAACCTCATTTACTTGGATTGTAGTTAAATCCGAAGTGTCTACATTATTAGTAGTTACTTGATCATAAATTAAAATTCCCGCAATACCTAAAACTACAATAATGATTAAAATAATTATTATTTTTTTCATATTTTCCTCCTTCTTTTTATACTATGTTTTTACTTGCTAATTTGTTAAAAATATGCTATAATATTTTCGTTTGATGCAATTCGGCATCAGCCATCTCTTAGAGATGTCACATTACTTATCCATATAGGAGGTTCAATATGGAGCATGCATGGTATCTTATAAGTTTTGACCGAGAAGATTTCAGCGCTGAAATTGAGTGTGAGCTTGATGCTTCCGAGATTACGGATTTGGCACAAGACATCACAAAACTCACCTCTATGGCGTTAGAAAACAACTGTCGCAAAGCAACAAAAGAAGTCAGTGACGATAACGTTCTTTCATATCGTTTCTTCTTCTTGGATGAAGGCGGTTGGAAAACTTTCTGCACAAACTTTATTAAGCTGTTTAAAGAAGAACAGAAGTGATTACACATGCAAAGGGAGCGGAAAATTTCCGCTCCCTTCTTTTTATTTCACAAACTTTTTTTCAAGTAAAACAATACTTTCATACATTAAAGCTGCTACAACAGCTAAAATAATAACACTAGTCATAACTAAATCAAGTTGGAAAACCTGACCTCCATATACAATTAAGTAGCCAAGACCACCTTTAGAAACTAAGAATTCGCCTGAAATTACACCAACTAAGGAAAGTCCAATATTTACTTTTAAAGTATTAAAAAAGGTTGGAATATTTGATGGTATTACAATTTTAGTTAATACTTGAACTTTGTTTGCATTAAATGTTTTTGCCATTTTAATTTTTTCTTCATCTGTATGTAGAAATCCATTAAGAATTTCCAGTATAGTAACAATAAGTGAAATTGCTAGAGCCATTACAATTATTGCAGGCATTCCTGCACCTACCCAAATTATAATAACTGGACCTAATGCTGTTTTAGGTAAACTGTTTAAAACAACTAAAAAAGGTTCAGAAACTTTTGAGATAAATGGTGACCACCATAATATAATTGCTATAATAACTCCAAAAATTGAACCTAACAAAAACCCTACAAGTGTTTCCACACAAGTAATACGTAAATGTTCTAATAAGTCATTTGAGGATAAATTCATGAATGTTTTCATTATTCTTGAAGGTTGACTTGTTATAAAACTGTCTATTTTTCCTGTTTGTGCAAGGATTTCCCATACTGCTATAAATGCGATGACTAAAAACACTTGTGTTGCTAAAATTTCTATTTTTCTTAATTTAACTTTTCTTAAATATTTTTGTCTATCAACTGAAATATTTTCTGTTTTTTTCATAAAATCATCCCTTTCACATTAATATAAATGCTACTTCTATATATTTTATGTAAAATACACTTATGTTGTGAAAGGGGTATTTTTATATTTAATGTTTTTTCTCATCTAATTCTTTCCACATCAAATTAAAATATTTACTAAATTTAGGGTTCTCTCTACAGGTTAATGGCGTCCTGTTTTTCATTTCAAAATCTATGCTATGAATTTGTTTTACTGTTGCTGGTCTATGAGTCAATACAATAACTCTATCTGACATGCTTATAGCTTCTGAAATATCATGTGTTACCATTATTGCAGTAATATTTTCGTTTTTAAGTATTTTGTATATATCTTCTGTAACCATTAATCTTGTCTGATAATCTAATGCAGAAAACGCTTCATCTAAAAGTAAAACTTTTGGTCTAATTGCAAGTGTTCTAATTAATGCAACCCTTTGCCTCATTCCCCCAGATAATTGCTTTGGATATTTGTCTTTAAATTCATATAATCCATACTTTTTTAAAAGTTCCTCTACATATTTTTTGTTTTCCTGATTATTAGTTTTTTGAATCTCTAATCCTAATAAAACATTTCTATATATTGTTCTCCATTCTAATAAATTATCTTTTTGCAACATATATCCAATTTCGCCATCTACATATACTTCACCTGATGTTTTGCTTTCTAATCCTGATATTATTGATAATAATGTTGATTTACCACAACCGCTAGGTCCTATTATACTTATATATTCTCCTTCTTTTACGTCAAAATTTATATTTTTTAAGGCTTCTATTTCTCCATTCTGAGCCTGATATGTTTTACATATATTTTTTACTTCTAAGACTTTTTTCATAAAACACCTCCATTATATTAGTTTATATATTTTATGATTATGGAGTTTTTTTGTTAAATTAAAAAACCTACACTTTTGTGTAGGCCTATTTTTTACTTAATTCTATCATTTTTCTTTTTATTCTTGATTGTAATTCTTCAATTTCTTTATTGTATATTTCATTTATTGCTGTTAATTCTTGTTCTGATAGTTCTGTAACTTTTATTTCATTATTATCAAATTTTCTTTTTTTATCAAATATATTAAAATCCATTATCTATCATCTCCTGAAAAAACTTGTTTTGCAACATATCCATCAGGTGTATCTGCTAATATTTTATCTACTGCTTTTAAATATGAATACATTGTTTGGTTATTTACTGCTTGTTTGGCGTTTTCTGTCAATGGAAAATAACCTTCTTGTGATTCGGCATTTTTGTAAGCTTCAAGCTCTGCTTCAGCAATTCTTTGTGCTGCTATTGCTTCTGCTGCTTTTCTTTGCCAATAAATGTTTCCAAGAAGAACTTCTATATTATCTTTATTTGTTTTTTCTTCCATAGAATTAAAGAATTCCATTGTTAATACCTCCGTTTCAGTAAATAACAATATCTATTATACCATAATTTACATAACTTGTCAAATAAACAACAAAAAAAGACTGTCCCAAATCTCGCGAAGAAAAGGACCGTCCCCATTTTTATATGCCCATTATACCTGTTGCAATTTGGAAATATACTAATATTGAAAATATATCTACAAGAGTAGTAATTAAAGGAGATGCCATAATTGCAGGGTCTAGTTTTAATTTCTTTGCAAGTAGTGGTAATAAACATCCAAGTGCTTTAGCAAGAATAACTGTTGCTATCAATGTAAGACCTATTACTATTGCAAGTTGTAAGTCTTGGTATTGTAGCATTATTCTTATACCATTTACAAATGCTAAAACTACACCAACCATTAAAGATACTCGAAGCTCTTTCCATAATGCTTTAAATACATCTTTTAATTCGATTTCATCTGTAGCAAGACCACGTATAATTAATGTAGAACTTTGAGAACCACAGTTTCCTCCTGTTCCCATTATCATTGGAATAAATGCTACTAAAAGAGGTACTGTTGCAAAAGCTTGCTCATATCTAGTTATTATTGCTCCTGTTACTGCTGCTGAAAGCATCAATATTAATAACCATACAATTCTGTTTTTTGCATGTTTAAATACAGATGTTTCAAAATATCCATCTTCAGTAGGGCTCATAGCTGCCATTTTTTCAAAATCTTCTGCAACCTCATCTTGAATAACATTGATAGCATCATCAACCGTTATAATTCCAACTAGCCTATTTTCATTATCTACAACAGGCAGTGCGAAAAAGTCATATTTATCAAATACTTTTGTTACTTCTTCTTGATCTTCCTTTGTATTTACTGAAATTATATTAGTTACCATTAAGTCTTTTATAATAGAACCTGGTTTTGCTATTAAGATATCTTTTATGCTTACAATTCCCAATAATATTCTATTTTTATTTAAAACATAACAAGTGAAAATTGTTTCAGAATCTAATCCAATAGTTCTAATACGTTCTAAAGCTTCTTCAACTGTCATATTTTCTTTTAAATCCACAAATTCTGTTGTCATTATGCTTCCAGCACTATCTTCTGGATATTGTAATAATTCATTTATTGTTTTTCTATCGTCTTTATTTACTACTTTTAGAATCTTTTTAACAACATTTGATGGCATTTCCTCTATTAAGTCTACTGTATCATCCATGAATAGCTCATCCATAACGTTTCTTAATTCCGCATCTGTCAAGTCATGTATAAGCTTTTCTTTCATGTCTGGTTCCATATATGAAAATGCTTCTCCTGCTTGTTCTTTTGATAGAATTCTAAATACTTTAACAACGCTTTCTTTGTCTAATTCTTCTAAAAGAGACGGTATATCAGCACTGTTCATTTCTTTTAATTCATTTTTTAATATGTTAAATTTCTTATTTTCTAATAGATTTTTTACTTCTTCTATCTCCATTTGATATACCTCCCTTAATTTATTATTTTACCATTATCTCCGTCCCTGTGGTAAATTTTATTTTCTTCCTATGTAGTAATTCTTCTTCCCTCTCTTTATAATAATATATGTGTTATCTATAAACATATCATCTGATACATTTAGTGTTACATCTGTAACTTTTTCTCCATTTACTGATACAGCTCCACTTGATATGAATTCTCTTGCTTCTCTTTTACTTGCAGCTGCTCCTACATTTACTACCATATCTACTATTCCAATATTTGATTCTACATTTTTCATGTCTTGTTCGTCAAATAAATCTGCGATATCTTGTTTTGTTAGATTAGCAAAATCATTATTAAATAAACTTTGTGCTAATTTTTCAGCTCTTTCATATTCTTCTTTTCCATGTAAAAATGTTATTATTTCACGTGCTAACGCTTTATGTGCTTCTCTTAATTCTGGATGTTCAGTGTTTTTCTTTTCATATTCTTCAATTTCTTCTTTTGATAAAAATGTATATATTTTTAAGTAATTTATTACCATTGAATCTTCTACATTTACAAAGAATTGATATAATTTGTAACTTGATGTTTTTGTTTTATCAAGCCATAATGCATTTCCTTCACTTTTTCCGAATTTCTTTCCTTGTGAGTCTGTTACCAATGGCATTGTAAATCCATATACTTCATCTCCTGTTGCTCTTCTTATTAAGTCTATTCCTGCTGTTATGTTCCCCCATTGGTCAGAACCTGCACATTGTAAATCTACACCTTTGTTTTCGTGTAAATATTTAAAGTCTAATGCTTGTAATATCATATATGAAAATTCTGTATATGTTATTCCTGTATCTAGTCTTCTTCTGATTATATCTTTATCTAACATATAATTTACATTAAAGAATTTTCCGTAATCTCTTAAAAAGTCTATTACATTTATATCTTTATACCAGTCATTGTTGTTTACTACTTCAAATCCAAATATATCTTGTACTTGTTTTTTTAGTGCAGTAAAGTATCCTTGTATTGTTTCTTTACTTGCCATTGCTCTCTCTGTAGTTGGTCTTGGATCACCTATTAGTCCTGTTCCTCCCCCTACTAATAATATTGGATTATGACCTGCATCTTTTAGTCTTTTTGATATTAAAAATGTTGATAAATGTCCTACATGTAAACTATCTGCTGTTGGGTCTGTTCCTATATAAAATGTTAAATTTCCATTATTTAATTTTTCTTCTAATTCTGGACTTGATATATCTTTTATTAGTCCTCTCCATTTTAATTCTTCTACTAGTGTCATTTCAATTCCCCCTCGTTTTTCATACATTATAAATTTTACCACAAAATTCCTTTTTGTACAATATTTATTTTGAAATTTATGTTAAATTAAAACAAGGCAACCTTATTTAAGATTACCTCCTGTTTTTATTCTATTTCAACTCTTCTATCGCTTTTTCAGTAATTTTTTCTTTATCAAAAATTCTGATAATAGCTAGAGTTAACATTGTCAATGCAAAAGTTATACCATAAACAATAAGACTAACTTTCCAATTTCCTTCTGAAAAGTATTTTCCAACTATTGTTGAAGAAACCACTGATGGAAACCTACAAAATGTCGCAATAAGTATGAATCGAAGAGGTTTTACTGGTAAAAGTCCACCAATATATACTAAAATATCTTTAGGAACTCCTGTAATGGCAAAGCAGATAGCTAATATTAATTCTATTTTCTTAGGATTTTGAAATATTTTGCTGTGTTCTATTTTATCTATTTTTTTCTTATCAAATGATTGATAAATAAACTTTTTTCCAAATTTTCTTACCATCCAGTATATGATTGTAGTTGTTAATCCTACAGAGAAAAAAGTAAATATTGTACCTCCAACTGCACCATAACACATTCCGGCTAATATCTCTAACGGTTCTCCTGGCACAATTACTAAAAGGATTTGTGCCACTTGTAATCCTAACAGTGTCAAAAAACCATATATCCCTGTACTTTGAATTTTATCTTTAAATTCTACCTGACCTTCATGTGTTGATAGATTCTTCACCAATGGAAAAAAATAAACTATTAGCCCAATAAAAGCTATTGATATTATTATTAATGAAATTATTTTTATATGTTTTATTATATTTTTCTTTTTCATATCATTCATCCTTATATCTTATTAAACAATTATTTGTTTTCTTTGTCAACTATTTGGAATAAATTTGACGTTTATGTAAATTTGTGTTATAATTATTACATAAGTCCTGACTCAAGTAGCAGGCTACCTCGTTTTTCGAGGCTTTGAAGGAGTGTAACAGATTTGTCATTATTTGACGGTTACAAACTGCCCGATGATGAACGGGCTTTAGAGATTCTTCAAAGAATATCTGACCTTTGGGAAGATAATGCAGGTGTAAGAAGCATTTGTCATGAAAATCGTCCCAATCCTAAGATTATCCATGAAAGAGTCTCTGCCGAGATAAGGGAACAACTGATTAAACTCAGTACTACTTCCCCTCAAACTCTTGAAGATATGTTGAATCAAGAAGTTTCTCTTTACAACATTCTTCAATATGCAAAAACTGCTATGTATTATGATTAGTATTACACATAACAGTAAAGCCCAAAACTGCGGACTGAAAAGTCCGCAGTTTTTGTTATGTATTGCTATTTTTTTCTAAAACGGAATCACTGAGATATTTGTGACCTTTTTCCAATTCAGAAATATGTGTATAACTTATCGGTTTCAAAAAACTGATTATTTCCCGCCCCATATCGAGTATCCGCCAATATGTGATGTTTTTGAATGAACATAATAATCTACCAATTGCAATATGCCTGCATCTTGGTGATGATGCCAAGTATATTTACTTGGCGTTAAGCCTTGTGAAAATTCTTTGATTTCTTTTCGTGTAAATTTTGCTCTCAGTCTAGAACTAGAAACTATATTTTTATATAGCATTTTGTTTGCAATATAAAAATGTTGCTCTCTTGTTTTGCGAAAGTCTTTTCTCTGAAGTTTTACAGTGTAATAAGTCTTAAACTTCGGAAATCCTTTTGAATCAAATCTCACTTTAGTTTTGGAATGTGTTTTGTCAGCCATTCCAGGAAGTCCTAATTTCAATTTAGGCCAATACTTTGCTTTGTTAATTTTTTGAATAAATTTTAACTTCAAAGAATTAACTTTTTTCTTTTTTCTCTTCCGGCACAATGCTTTTACAGCATAAAAGCTATATATTCTAGTAGTAAGCATAAAAATTACTAAAAATACTTTTACAATCGTGTACTGTAAAAAAGTCAAGCTAATCTGCCTCCAAGATATGGCATGTATATCAAGTGAAAATCCATTTAAAGTAAATAACAATATAAGTGAAGAAATTATCTCGCTAAATATTGCTAAGCCATTTTTCCGTCCTATAATTAGATTGGTTGACAAAATGATTTGGATAAATCCAATTATGATAGCAGTTTTGTATTCAGTCATATTTACCTCCACATAATTATGTATAAGATTTTATAAAATTGAACTTTGTTATTATAACATAAAATTAAAACCTTGTAAAGAAAAAGAACTTGCATATTTCTATACAAGTTCCTTTCTGCCACTTTAGTAGTGGCTAGTTGACTTAGTCTTCGTCATCCTCATCAGAGGAATCCGGTCCGTCTGCATAAGGACGCGGCACTCCGAAAATATGCTCCAAGAGCCTATCTGCCGTAGCCTCTGCCACAGCATGAATCTCCTGTTTCCGCTGATTGTGTTCCTCTTTCTCTTTCTCCAGCAGTTCTTCTGCGTCCTGCATATCGTTCATCCCCAGCTCGATATCATTATTGGGAGTGAAAAGATAGCTAGGCAGGCCTTTACGTGCTGCAGTCAGCATATCAGATTTCACCCGAGTAACATCAAACCCTTCATTTTTGAAATATTCGATGTTCTCCGGATAGATATATCCAGTGTAGCAATATGCCGGATCACCGTCCTCATTTCTGCTGTCGCTCGCACTCGAGAGCTGTTCCTCGATGAAAGCCCTCTGTCTTAGAAGTGTCTTAATCTTGATGTCTTTTGCCAACATTTGTTTTTTCTCCTTTAACAATTTAGTTTTTGGGAATTTATAAAATGGCGTATTTAACGCCATTCATAAAAAACATTATATCACTGTAATTATTACTTGTCAAGCTTTATGTCCACAACTTCAAAGCCTATGTCTTCAACAGAAGTCTTCAAAATCTCATTCGAAATATCTTTTTTTAATACAAGTTTTGCTTTTTTCTCTTCTAAAGAAACCGAAACAGATTTTACTCCATCAATAGACTTAAGAGTTTCTTCAACTCTTTTAGAGCAATGTCCACAGCTCATTCCTTCAATAAAAATTGTTTTTATTATTTTATTTCCAAACATGTTATTACTCCCTTCCTAATCTTTTTAATCTAAGTGCGTTTAATATAACAGTTAAACTACTAATAACCATTGCGAAACTTGCCATCATAGGATTTATAATTATTCCCCATGTCCTAAATAATCCTATTGCAACAGGTATCATCAAACTATTATAGAAAAACGCCCAAAATAGATTTTGCTTGATATTTTTTATTGTATGTCTACTTATATTAATCAAGTCTAAAATTCGATTTAAATCGTTTTTCATAAGAATTACATCAGAAGAATCCATTGCTATGTCAGTACCACTATTAACACTAACACCTATATCTGCATTTGCTAAAGCAGGACTGTCATTTATCCCATCTCCACACATCATAACTTTTTTTCCATCACGTTTTAGATTTTTGATTATTTCTGCTTTTTGTGATGGTATTACATCTGCAATTACATTTGTAATTCCTATTTTCTCCGCAATAGTATTTGCTGTTTCTTTATTGTCTCCTGTAAGCATAATTACTTCTATTTTGTTTTTATTTAATTTTCCAATTATGTCTTTTACATTATCTCTTAATATATCATTTACACCTATTAAAGCTATAATTTCATTGTTTTGAACAACATAAATTATACTATTTCCATCTTGGGTTAAAGCTCTTTCATCTTCTAAATGACTATTTTCTATGTTAAAATAGTCTAAAATTTTAGAATTTCCTAATATTAATTCTTTATTATGAACTTTTGCTTTTATTCCATATCCACTAATGTTTTCAAATTGCTCCGCTTCAAATTCCGCATATCCTTCAAAAGCTTTTGCAATTGGATGTGTTGATTTAGCTTCTACACTTGCAACCATTTGTAGTAAATCTTGTTGTGGAATTGAGCTATAATTTATTACTTTTGATATTTTCAATTTCCCATATGTTAAAGTTCCTGTTTTGTCAAAAACAATTGTATTAATTTTTTCTGCATTTTCTAATATTTCACTCTTTTTTACAAGAATGCCTTTATTTGCACACACACCTTCACTTACAACAATTGCTAAAGGTGTTGCTAAGCCTAATGCACACGGACAAGCTACTACTAAAATGCTTACAAATGCATTTATTGCTATATTAAATGATTGGCCTAATGTTAAATATGTTATAAATGTTAGAATTGCAATTACAATTACTATTGGTACAAAATATCCACTTACTTTATCTGCAACTTTTGCTATTGGTGCTTTTGTATTTGTTGCTTCTACTACTAATTGCACTATTTGTGAAATTGTAGATTCTTTACCTATTCTTTCAGCTTTATATTCTAAATAACCATCATAATTAATGCTTCCCGCAACGACTTTATTTCCAATTGTTTTGCTTGTAGGTTTACTTTCTCCTGTAATAAATGATTCATCTAAATGTGCTTTTCCACTTACTATTTCTCCATCTACAGAAATTCTGTCACCTGCGTAACTTATAACAATATCTCCTTTTTGGATTTCATCTATTGTCACTTCTTTTTCTTGTCCATCGATTTTGATAATTGCTTTATTTGGTGTTATTTGTACTAATTTTTGAATTGCTTCTTTTGTCTTATCTTTACTTATTCCATCTAAATATCTTCCTAATTTAATGAAAAATATTACTATTGCTGCTGATTCAAAATATAAATTTTCTACATAGTTGTGATTTCCTTTAAATATCATTATCATACTATAAATACTGTACCCAAAACTACTTAAAACTCCAATAGAAACTAATGTGTCCATATTTGGAGTTTTATGTATTAAGTTATTATATCCATTTTTTATAATATCAAATCCATACCAGATAAATGCTGTGGTCAATATTAAAAGGATTATTGTATAAGTGATAGGATTATTATGCATATTTATAATTTCAGGAGTTGGTAAACCTATCATATGTCCCATTGAAACATACATTAAAATAATTGCTAATATTCCGAAAATTATGAATTTTGTTTTTTCGTTTTTAGGTTTGCTTTCTTCTTGGTTAGTGTATAATCCTGCACTTTTAAATCCTGCTTTTTTTATGAGATTTTCTATTCGCTTTATTTCAAGTTTCTGCTCATCATATTCGATTAAGGCATTAGCCATAACTAAATTTACACTTGAACATTTAATTCCTTCTTGTTTGTTTAAAAACTTTTCAAGTCCATTTGAACATGCACTACAAGTCATTCCTTCTATTTTTAATAATATTTTTTTCATATTTCACCTATACATAGCTTATTTTTTTATTTAAAATTTCATGCATTTCTTCCAAAAGCTTAGGCTTTTTATATTTTCTTAATAGGCCTTTATATTCTAATGTCATACCTTTCATTTGTTTAAAATCTTCTGGTTTTATTAATTTAGGTAATTTATTAGCTTCAGTTATTCTAACAGATTTCAAAATATGTTTTACAAATTCTGCACAATAAAAACGATTCTTTTTGGTTACTCTTTTATTAATTCCAACACACGCAAGCCCTATAAAATTGAATCTATATTTTTTTCTATTTTCTATATAATATGTAATAATTTTTCTTGCTTTTTCATATTGTTCATCTGATACAAAAATCGAATATACTTCTGCACTTGTATTTCTAAATCTTTTAAATGTTCCAATATTTATTCCTTCTTGTACAAAACTTCCCCAAAAAGGATTATATGCATTTAATCTTCCAAAACTGTACATTTCATTTAATTCATCATCTAATGCAATTGAAACATGTGCAAATTCGTTTTTTGTAAAAACTTTTATTATCCTTGATAACGCTGTACCTGTAAATGTTAGTACAATATATAATTTTTGCATTGTCCTCACCTTTTTTATTCTGTGCCCTCATTTTGTAAATATTCTATATATTCTTCAAGACACATATTTAATTCATTCATTTTCTTGGCGTGATCTGCTCCCACATATCTCCAGTGCCAAGATTCATATGCTATTTTAGTTATTTCTTCTTTGTCTGATGGATATCTTAAAATAAATCCATAATCTTCTCCATGCTCTTTTAGCCATTTAAATGCTTTTGTTTCTTCAAATTCATTATTTACGAAATTGAAGTCTACAGCTAGCCCCAAATTATGGTCACTTGATCCTGGTCTATTTATATATTCATCTGTTAATCTTTCCGCTTCTTCTTGTGTTTTTCCTTGTTTTAAATATTTGTTGACACTATTGTCATACAACTCTTTTTGTCTTTCTACACTTCTATATGCTGATTGTACCCAGACATCTTTTACTCCATCTTTTTTCATATCATTTATCATTTGATTCAAATACTGTATTGCTCTTGCATCAAATTGTCTGGTTTCATCTATATTAGCAACTTCAACAGTAAAATCTTCAGGTAATACATTTTCAAAATTTGCTAATCGCAAATTCCAGTCCGTGATTTCTTTTTTCTCAATTGGTTGTTCTTCTTGAGGTGGTTCATTATTTACTCCTGCTGTTTCATTTGTTTCTGTGTTATTATCTCTTGTAGATGTTTCTACAGAGTCTTCTTTTGTTGTTATTTTAACTATAAATATAATTAACAACACAAATATAGCTATTGTAATAGCAACTTTCTTTTTATTTAATTTTCTCTCTACTGTTTTTGGTATTGGTCTTCTTTTAGTTGGTCTTTTAGTTTTTCTTTTCATTTTAATCACTTTCTTTCACATTTATTTTACTAGAAAACATAAAAAATAGCAAGGCATTCTTGCTATTTCCATTATTTTATATATCTTTTAATCTGTAATGCCCACTAATAGGCTCATATTTATTATACAATTCCAAAATATCTTCTTCTCTATTAGGTTGGCCACCATTATGTATTAAATAAGGTATACCGTTTTTTATTTCGTTTGTCTGAAATAATTCCTATGTGTGAAGAACCAAATGTTACAATATCCCCAGGTTGCCATTCTTCAATTTGTGTTAAATCATTTGTTAATACAATATGATTTCTTTCAAAATATACTTTTAAATTAGGCACTCTTCTAAAATCTATATTTGGTTCAGGTTTACCATTTACTCTAGGATATGCTTCTACATTTTGTGATATGTCTTCATCTACCATATCTTTTAATGTATATCCTGCATCTCGTAACGCCCTCCACACAACATCTGTACACACACCTTCTGTTGCAGGCGGATATCCTCCTGCATAATATGCACTTTTGTATTTAGGCTTTCTTTCAGCCTCCGCTCTTGCTCCTAGTACAATATCAGAATAATCATCTATTCCATCACTATCTTTATCTGTATTACTTTTTATAGTTGTAATTCCAAAATCGTCTGCATAATAGAATATTTTGTTTTGATAGTATAAGAATAGGATTGGAGTACATATAATTAGTAATGATATTAATATGGTTGCTATTAAAAATACTACTTTAAATTTTTTCATATTTACCTCACTTTATTAGAATTTTACATTCTATATCTTGATTTATTAGTTTCTTAAATGTTTCTCCATCTTCACTGTTTCCAACTACACTTCCATAATGTGTTGGTATTGCAATTTTAGGTTTTATTATATTTGCTAATTCTGCGCCTTCTTCTGCAGTCATTGTATATGTTCCTCCAACAGGAATAAATGCAATATCACATTTTACTTGTTTGTTTTCAGGTGTTATATCTGTATCTCCTGCAATATAATATCGTATTCCTTGTATTTCTATTATATATCCAACCCATTCATTTTCCTTTGGATGAAATTTCTTGTTTATATTATATGATGCAATAGTTTCTATTCTTACACCCTGAGCTTCATATATATTGTTTGGCTCTACTAATATGACATTTCTCATTTTACTTAATGCTTTTACTGTTTTTGGAGAAACTATAATTGTTTCTTGTTTCTCTATTTTTTCTATATCTTCTGGTGAATAATGGTCATAGTGGTCATGTGTTATTAGTATAATATCTGCATCATGGCTCTCTTTTTCTATTTTAAATGGGTCTATATATATTGTTTTCCCTTTACTTATTTTTATTGAACTATGACAATTTATTTCTATATTTTCTAACATTTAAATCCTCCTAAATTTTTATTTTTACACCAATTAAATATAATAAGTCAACTGCTTGAAACTGATTTATTGTAGCACCTCTTATGTCATCAATTGAAATAGCTATTCCTTCTATTATACTATCTGATAAATCTATATTTTTAAAACTTGTTTTTGAAATCATTGCTTGAGTTAAATCTGCTTTTTCAAAATAAACATTTTTCAAATTATTTTCTTGGAAATTACTATTTCTTAAGCCTGTATTTTTAAATATTACATTTTCCATACTTGTTGTAGATAAATTAGCATAATTTATATTTGTTTCCGAAAAACTTACATTATATAATCTTGCTTCTATAAAGTTGCAACCTGTCATTTTACAATTTATAAATTCACATCTAATAAAAATACTATTTTCAAATGATGTATTAGAAAAATTGCAATTTTCAAATGTTATATCTGTAAAATTGTTTTTCTCTAATTTGCTATTTGTTATTTCTGTATTTATTAGTTTTAAAGTTTCAAATTTTACATCATAAATTTCTATATCTTCTAATATTACACTCTCGATTTGTTTATTTATTAACTCTTCATCTATAATTTCTTCTATTAGTTGTTGTGTTTTTATTAAATTATTATTTTTTCTTGGTTTCTGTATATTCATTTTTTACCTCTTCAGTAAAATATTATCATATAAAAGAAAAAAAGAAAAGAGACCTGGTCCTAAAGTATGAGTTTTTCTCGCTGGGGAATCCCCTAGATTTCAATATTTTTAAGCACTAAGCTATAATTTGATTTAAAATTTCTCGATTTAAACTACATTTAGGTTAAATTTATTAACATTAATTCACTACATTTTTTACCGTTTAATAAGTCTATAATAAACCTTTTGGTCCTTCCAACAAAGTTGTCTGCTATCTTATATTTTCCTGCGTATATAAGCTCGTTATATTTTATTTTCCTTACTTTTACTGGTTCGGCTATTCTTTGTGATAGTTCTTCTAATATTTTTTCTTTAGCTTTGTTTGTAATAACTTCTGTTAGCGTTCCATTCATTTTGTTCATTATTACTTTCAACATTGCTTCAGCACCTTCTTGGCTCCAGCTCGTACGATTCTTCTTCATTCTATCCCTACATACACAGTACATTTGGCTTTCCTCTGAACCTAGAGAGGGAAGAGTTTCTTTATATTCTTCTAATTGTTCCTCTTTATATCCTAACCTGTATTGGTACCTCAACAGTCCATCTTGATTGTTTCTTAAATATTCTTCTAACTCTGTTACTTTCTCTAATTCAGCTATTTTATTGTCTGTTTCTAACTCAACTTTGTAGTTAAATATTAAACTAAATATGTCCTGTGTGTTCTCAGTGTAAACAATTTCCTGCATCTTCTTTAAATACTCTTCATCACTTACAGCCATATATATTTTCTTTTGTATATGAGCCATATCTAGCTGAAATAGCTCTTTTGCTCCTTCAACTTCGATTTTCTTTAATTGACTAGCTTTTGAGGCTGTTCCTATTATTATTTTATTTTTTAATTTATAATCGTTGGTGTATCTTGGTTCTTTCCCTTCATGGATTACAGCGATTTTTAACTCAATTCCGTTTCTTTTTCTCTTTTTATTTTTCTTCTTTTTAAATTGTTTTACTTTAAATTTCTTTTTTCCTTTTTGCTTCTTTGATTTCTGTTTCTTAACATAGATTCCATCATGTTCACAGAACACATATTGGGCTTCTTTTGAGCCTTCTATTTTTCCTTGTTCATATAGTTTTATTTTTTCTTCTTCTAATTTTTTTATTTTCTTTCCTAAGGCTAAGACTATGTTCCTTACTGCAGTGTAGGAGATATAGCTGTCTGTATCTTCTGAGATAGTTTTAGCTGTTTCTCTGTATGATTTCTTCGTTATTTCTCTCGCTATCATTTCTACTACACTTTGTGAATACTCTCCAAATTCATTGATTTCAAGTAATTCATCTAGAAGATATACATACTTAGTTATACCATTTATTACTATTTTGTATCTTCTTCTAGCAATAGGAATCTCACCTAATTTTGTTTTTATAGTTGTTGTTTGAACGTCTTTAACTTTAAAAACAGCTTTATCTCTATATTCTTTTATTAATTTATCTATCATTCTTAATTCGTCTTGTATCATTTCTCTTCCTAATTTCATCACTTTTTTATAAGTATTTTCTTCTAAACTATTGAAATTCACTTTCTCTTTTGATATCATTTCCATAAACAAAAGCACCTCACATATAATTTGATTTGTAGCAAAACCAATTATATACTTAGTGCTTTTGTTTTTCTATATTTAATTAAAATCTTTTTAATTTTTCCCCAGAAAATTTAACTCATATGGTCCTAAATTGTGCAAAAAGGGACCTGGTCTTTTTTTTACCCTAATATTTTTTTCATTTCTTCTTGTCTTTTAACTTTTTTAGTTGTAGTTTTGATAAGTTCTTCATCAGTCAAAATCATATTTTTGATATATTTATATGGTGGAAATGTTTTATTAATTTCTTTAATTTGTTCCCATAAAATCTTTTTTAATTCTTCTTCACTTGCATTTGGATATTTTTCATTAGCAACATCTGTGTCATATACAACTTTTACAGAAAGAGTTACATCATTTTTATCGTGTTTATCTGGCATACCGAATACTAAACATTCTTCAACCAACTCTAATCTATTTATAAGAACTTCTAATTCATCTGGGAATACTTTTTTACCATTTTTCAAAACTATCATATCTTTCTTTCTACCTGTTAAAAAGATATATCCTTGTTTATCAAAATATCCTAAATCCCCTGTATAGAACCATCCATCTTGTAAAACTGCTTTTGTTGCTTCTTCATTCTCGTAATATCCAAGCATTACATTTGGACCTTTTACACGTAATTCTCCAATCCCATTTTCATCTTTGTTTACAATTTCAACTTCTACATTTTCTAATGGAACACCTATAGAGCCATATTTTTTCTTTTTATAGTTTTCTGCTGCTATTACAGGAGCTGTTTCTGTTAGTCCATATCCTTGTGCAACTTGTATTCCTAGTTCGTCAAATCCCTGCGCAACTTTTTTATCTAGTGGTGCTCCTCCTGATATTACAAATCTTAGATGTCCACCTAGTCCTTCTAATACTTGTTTAAATAATTTTCTTCTTACATCTATATGACATTTCCTTAGCCCATTACTTGCTTTTTTGGCAACAGCAATTAGTTTTGTTTTTCCCTGTTTTTCAATTGCTTTTTCTACATTTTTGTAAATTGCTTCTACTAGAAGCGGAACACCTACGAATACAGATACTTTGTATTCTTTTAAGTTTTGTGCAACATATCTTAATCCATCAGGGAATGCGGTTTTTATTCCTGCTGCAAGCATTACTACCATACAAGTTGAACCAAATATATGATGATATGGTAAAAATGCAAGATTACTGTCTGTTGGTTGAAGGTCTTCAACTAATAACATTGAATATACATTTGATGCTATATTATTTTGTGATAACATTACTGCTTTTGATTTTGATGTTGTTCCTGATGTAAATAATAATATTGCCATTTTGTCTTCATCTATTTTAGCTTTTGTATATTCTTTTTCTCCTTGTTTTAATAAAGCCTCTCCTTGTTTCTTTAATGTCCAGAAATCTTCATATCCTTCTTGTTTGCTCATACAAATATATTTTTGTAAATTTGTATTTCCTCTTTTTTTGATTTCTTCAATATTTTCTATATATTTTTCATCAAATACTACTACATCTGCTTTACTTCTTTCTAGACAGCTTTCTAGTTCATCTACTTGCAATTCTTTGTCTAGCGGAACAGATACTATTCCTCCTAGTAAGTTTGCTAAGTGAGCTACTGCCCATTCATATCTATTCCTTCCTACTAATGCAATTCTTTTTCCTTTTAGCCCTAAATCATATAATTTTGTTCCAAATGCATTAATATCTTGTAATAGTTTTTTAAATGTGATGTTTTCATATGTTACATCTTCGCCTTTTTTGTGTTTTAAGACAAATGCTATATTTTGAGCATATTGTTTCGCTGAATTATATATAATGCCTTTTATGTCTTTAAATTCAAGTGCTTTGAAATATCTTTCCATTTTCATTTTCCTTTCAATCTAGTTTTCGATACTAGATTACCATATAAAGAAAAACTTGTCAATAAACTGACCGAATTTTCAAAATTTAAATTTGCATTTTTATTTCTTTTAATGTATAATGCCTTTATGGAGGGAACAACTATAAATGGAACATTGGAGTGTTGAAGATTACAAGAATTTTGCAATTGGAAAAATTAGAAAAACTAAATATAGAGCAAATAAAACTTCTGTAGATGGACATACTTTTGATAGTAAAAAAGAAGCGGAATATTATTGTGAATTAAAAATGAGATTGCAGGCTAAAGAAATTAATGGTTTTTGTTTACAACCCACATTTATGCTTGCACCAGGATTGAAATATAAAGCTGATTTTATTGTCTTTAATTCCGATAATTCTTATGAAATCATTGATGTTAAAGGACTTAAAACTAAAGAATATATTGCCAAGAAAAAAGTATTTGAAGATAAATATAATATGAAAATAAAAGAAATTTAAAAAAACACAAAAAGGGACCAGGTCCCTTTTTCACTGTTCTAAAATTTCATTCATCTCTTCTTCTGTAATAAATTCATTTCTAACCATTTTTTCAAGAACTTGTCTCTGGCGCTGAGATGCTAAATCTGGATTTTTGGTTGGCGCATATATAGATGGTGCATTTGGAACACCTGCCATCATACTACTTTGATATTCATTCATATCTATCGGTTCTTTATCATAATATCCATTAGCAGCTTCTTTAATTCCATAATATCCTCTTCCAAAATAGCTTGTATTTACATACATTTCTAATATAGTATCTTTATCACAATTTTTCTCTATTTCAAATGCCATAAAAACTTCGGCAATTTTTCTTAATGCTGTTTTCTCTTGAGTAAAATATACATTTTTAGCTACTTGTTGTGTTATACTACTGCCACCCTCTCTTAATTCAAACGATTTTATATTTGTCCATATAGCTCTAGCAATTCCTATATAATCTAATGCACCATGGTCATAAAATCTATGATCTTCTGCTGCTAATACAGCATCTATATAAAAGTCTGGCAAGTCTTCAAATCTAGTATAATTTTCTTGTGTTCGAAGTTCTTCCACTTTATCTTTTACACTAATTTTATCTAGTGCTTGTTTATACATTGTATATCCTTGATATGTAAGTATGGCTCCTGCAAATAATATAACTAATATTATAAATATTATTATTCTTTTTATTACTTTCATAATTACCACCTAATAATGACTTTATATTTTGGGTATAAAAATTAATCCTCCAACTATTGCTGCTCCGATAGATACAGCAAGTACAGCAGCTGCTGAAATATCTTTAGCAAGTTTTGCTTTTGGATTTTTTTCAGGGCTTACCATATCAACTATTGTTTCTATTGCTGTATTAAATAGTTCTCCACCTATTACTAATGATATAGCAGATGCTATAATACACCATTCTATTAGCTTTAACTTTAAATATACGCCAAGAGCTATTACAAGTATCATCGCTAATATATGTATTTTCATATTTCTTTCAGTTTTAAATGATGATATAAAACCTTCTATTGCATATTTAAAACTATTAATTAATTTTTTACATTCTTGTTTTGGATTCATTTTTCCTCCTATTTTATAACATGACTATATTTTAAATCTTCATCACTATAGTCGTCAACTTTTAAACCAACTTTGTCTTTCATATAATATAAAAGTAATATCATAATTGTTGTCGCTATAACTCCTAAAATCATAATTGAATTAGATGCATTTGTTATGCTTAATAGCCATGAGCCAAATAAGCTTATTGCTATTGTGAAAAGATTATATACTATATTTCTTACAGTTGATAACTTTGTTCTAATTTCTCTATTAGTAAAATTATTTAAATATCTATATATAAGAACATTGTGTGCACCTTTAACTCCACCTAAAATAACAAATAATGTTATAACTAGTATTGTTTTAAAGTTTGTTGGATTTCCAACAGCAAAAAGACCTATTAAAATCAAAAATGAAGTCATTGGTATCCCTAGTACTGATAGTGTTTTATTTCTAAACTTTCTATGTATAAGTCTTTGAAGCCCTGAACAAATTGCTGCTGCAATTTGAATCATTGCAAAAACTAATCCAAAATATTGTTCTGGTAATTGAATTTGTTCTAAAACTCCTCCTCTAAAAGTCGTTAAATTATAATTCAAGCCTGTCATTAATCCAAAAAAGATTAATAAACATAGCAATCTTTTAGATGTTATTGCAAACTTCATAGCATCTTTTAATTGTTTAAAATATTCTTTTGCCCCTGTTCTAATATCATCATCTTCTTCTATTGGTATTTTTGTGTGTCTAAACCTTGTCGCTACCACTATTGCTATTATATTTCCTATCAAACATAATATTATAGGTAAATATGGGCTTACTACAAATGCATAACCTGCAATAAGTGAAGTTATCGCATCAATAACATAATACCTGGCAGTTCCTTTTCCATCTATTCTTGAATATAAACTTCCTCTTTTTTTACCTCTTGGTAAAGAATCATATAAAATATTTGTTTCACATGTTCCTTTTATTACATATCCTATTGCATCAATAAAAAATGCAATTAATAATTGTGTATAATTATTTACAAATAATAATATTAATGTAAATACACATAAACAGATATTGGCAAAAACAAGGCTATTTTTCTTTCCAAATCTATCAACTAATAAACCTAGAGGGATTTGTAATATCAAACATGATGCTGTAAAAAATGCCTCTGATAGTAATATCTGTGATGCTGTGAAACCTTTTGCTTGTACCAAAAACAAATATATTATTGAATAGTAAAATAACAAATCCCAAGATACCATTTTATATATTGGATATAGACGTGCATTTAGTTTTTTGTTTTGAATTTCTTTTTTTCTCATATTTTACCTCACAAAACTGAAAAAGGGACCGGGTCTATTTTTACGCAAAAAGGGACCTGGTCCCTTTTTACGTTTTATATTAGTCTCTTTGTTTCTCTTGCAATCATAAGTTCTTCATTTGTTGGGACTACATAAACTTTTATTTTTGAATCTGGAGTAGATATTTCTTTTTCTTCTCCTCTCATGTTATTTGCGTCAACATCTACTTTAACTCCCATGAATTCTAATTTTTCACAGATTCCTTTTCTTATATTTATTTGATTTTCTCCAATACCACCTGTAAATACAATATAATCTATTCCGTTCATTGCAACAGCATATTTTGCAATAAATGCTGCAATTTCATATTTGAATTTTTCTATTGCTATACCTGCTCTTTCGCTTTCTCCATAAGAAGCTAATTCGATTTCTCTAAAGTCTGGTGCCATTCCTGATATTGTTTGTAATCCAGATTTTTTGTTTAATATGCTTTCAACTTCATCAGCTGATAGATTTTCTTTTTTCATTAAAAATGTTACAACAGATGGATCTAAATCTCCTGAACGAGTAACCATAGGAATTCCTCCAAGTGGTGTTAATCCCATACTTGTATCTATTGATTTTCCACCTTCTACAGCACATATACTAGAACCTTGTCCTAAGTGGCATGTAACTATTTTCAAATCTTTTATATCTTTGTCTACAATTTCTGCCATTCTTCTTGATACATACATATGTGAAGTACCATGTGCTCCATATTTTCTTATTCCATATTTTTTGTAATATTCATATGGAATTGGGTAAATATATTTTTCTTTTGGCATTGTTTGATGGAATGTTGTATCAAATACACCAACCATTGGTTTTCCTGGCATTACTTTTTTACATGCTTCTATTCCTATTATTCCAGCAGGGTTGTGTAATGGTGCCAAATCAATGCATTCTCTTAATACATCTACAACATAATCTGTTATTACTACAGATTCTTTAATTTTTTCTCCACCATTTAGTAATCTATGTCCGATTGCAGATATTTCATCTAAACTGTCAATTACTTTATATTCTGGGTTTGTTAATTGTTTTAATGTAAAGTCTACAGCTTCTTCATGTGTTTTTGCTGGGTGTTTGATTTCTATTTTTTGTCCATTTACTTTATGTGTTATAAATGCTTCTTCTTCTCCGATTCTTTCATATTTTCCAGAAGCTAATACTTCTTCATTCTCCATGTTTATTAATTGATATTTTAGTGATGAACTACCACAATTTAATACTAATATTTTCATTTTTAATCCTCCTTAAATTTGGGGACGGTCCTTTTCTTCGCGAATTTTGGGACAGTCCTTAAGCTTTTACTATCTTTTCTGTTTCTTTTGCTATCATAAGTTCCTCATTTGTAGGAACAACAAAAACTTTAACTTTTGATTCAGGTGTAGATATTTGTGCTTCTTCTCCTTTAACCAGATTTTGTTTACCTGAAATTTCAACTCCAAATACGCCTAATAGATTACAAATCTCGCCTCTGCTAAATGGCGATTTTTCTCCAACTCCGGCTGTGAAAGTAAGTACATCTATTCCTCCCATTGCAACGGCACATTTTGCAATGTATCCTGCAATTGCGTAATGATAAGCATCTAATGCAAGTTTAGCTTTTCTTCCACCAGCTAATGCTTCTGCTTCAATGTCTCTAAAATCTATTGATACTGTTGATATTCCAAAAACTCCAGATTCTTTATTTAGAAGATTTTCTGTTTCTTCTGCACTTAATCCTTCTTTTTTCATTAAATATGTAACAACTGATGGATCTAAATCTCCCGAACGAGTTCCCATAGGAATTCCTCCTAAAGGAGTTAATCCCATGCTTGTTTCTACTGATTTACCATCTTTAATTGCACATATACTTGCTCCTTGCCCTAAATGGCAATTCACTATTTTTAAATCTTTTATATCTTTATTTAGAATCTCTGCAACTCTATTTGCCACATATTGATGAGATGTTCCATGAAATCCGTATTTTCTTATTCCATATTTTTCATAATACTCATATGGTATTGTATATGTATATTTTTCTGCAGAAATTGTTTGATGAAATGCTGTATCAAATACTACTACCATTGGTTTCCCTGGAATTACTTTTTTACATGCTTCAATTCCTAAAATTGCTGCTGGATTGTGCAATGGCGCTAATATAGCATTATCACTAATCTCTTTTATCACTTCATCTGTAACTAATACTGCATCTTTAAAACGTTCTCCTCCATGTACTACTCTGTGTCCAATCGCATCAAGTTCATCTAGCGATTTGAATATTCCATAACTATCACTTGTTAATCTTCCCATTACAAATTCAATTGCTCTTTCGTGATTTCTTGCAGGATGCTCAAATTTATGTTTTTCCCCATGTACCTTATGTGTTAAAAATGCTTGTTCTTGACCAATTCTTTCATAATATCCTTTTACAAGCATTTCTCCTGTTTCAGTATCTATTACTTGATATTTTAGTGATGAACTTCCCGAATTAAGTACTAATATCTTCATAAATATCTCCTTTCATGTTTTTATTTTCCTTGAGCTTGAACTGCTGTAATTGCTACAACTCCAGCGACATCTTTACTGCTACATCCTCTAGATAAGTCGTTTACAGGCTTAGCAATTCCTTGACAAAGAGGTCCGTAGGCTTCTGCTTTTGCCAATCTTTGAACTAGTTTATATCCTATATTTCCAGCTCCAAGGTCTGGAAATACTAAAACATTTGCATTTCCTGCTACTGGACTTCCTTTGGCTTTTGATGCAGCAACTTCTGGAATTATAGCAGCATCAAGCTGTAACTCACCATCAACTAATAATTCTGGCGCCTTTTCTTTTACAAGTTTAGTAGCTTCTATAATTTTTTCTGTTGAGGCTGAATGTGCACTACCATATGTAGAATATGATAACATTGCAACTTTTGCTTGTTGTCCTACTAATTGTTCAAAACTTTTACTTGATGATATTGCAATTTCAGAAAGCGCTTCTGAATTTGGTTCTTCATTTAATCCGCTATCTGCAAATACGAATGTTCCATTTGCTCCATATTCACAATTTGGAACTACCATTACAAAAAATGCTGATACTAATTTTGTTCCAGGAGCAGTTCTTAATATTTGTAAAGCAGGTCTTAATGTATCTGATGTTGAATGTGCCGCACCTGATACTAAACCATCTGCTTCATTTAATTTTACCATCATCATCCCATAATAAACCGGATCTAATATTAATTGATGTGCTTGTTCTTCTGTCATTCCTTTTGCTTTTCTTAATTCATATAATGTGTTTGCATACTCATTAATTTTGTCTGATTTTAAAGGATCAACTATTTTTGTATCTCCTATATCTATGCCTTTTTCTCTTGCAATTTGTCTTACTTCTTGTTCATTTCCAACTAGTATTACTTTTGCATATCCTTCATTTTTTACCATTTCAGCTGCTTCTAATATTCTTAAATCTGTTGCTTCTGGTAATACTATTGTTTTAATTTCTTGTCTTGCTCGTTCTTTAATTTGGTCTATAAATGACATCTTTTTCCCTCCTTAAAATTTTTCACATTTACTATATCATATCGTTTTAAAAAAGACAATATAAAAAGCTAAAAAATCCCTATACTTTAATGTATACGGATTTTTATGTATATTTAAAAATCAGAACTTCCAGGGTAATATCTGTTACTCATCATACTAGGATTCATCATCTGAGAATTCATCATAGGATTCATCATAGAATTATTCATCATTGGATTATTCATAGACTCAAACCATGGTGAAGTAGCAATTGTTACAAATTTTATTGAATAAATGTCACAATAAACTAAATTGTTACTTTCTACAGAACGTAATAAAATATAACTTGCTCCAACATCTTCTAAAATTCCTATTCTATCTGTAAGATTATTAGTTCCTATTAAAAATTCGACTCTCATAAGTTTTCCTATTTGTTCTCTTAGAAATGCTGGTGTATAAATATTATTTGTTAATATCTCTGGAGAATTTGGATTAATTTGAACATTTCTATCCTCTCTTTTGTCTTGCTTTTCTTCTACATTTGCCATTAGGCTATCACTTTCCTTTCTTTAGGTTTGTGCATATAAAGATGTAGGTCTATAAAAGCAATGTTCTCCAAGTCTAGTGTGTAGAGTTCCTGAACCATTTGATGGGAATGTTGAACCACAAGTTGGTCTAAATGGATTTAAATACCATAAACATTCTCCAATTTCATTTAACCTGTTTCCTGCAATCGCCCAGTCCGCTATTTGATAATGTACATCTGTTGGGGTCATATTATAGATGTTTTGCGGATTATATCGCCCTCTTATTGTTTCTCTTGCACAGTCAAATTGACCTTCTTGGAATATAATGTTTCTTATACTTCCTCCTTGTGATACTCTTGCGTATTCACCGTTTGGTACATTTACTCTGTTCATTGTTACTGATGCAACTGCTCTCATTCCATTATCTCCTTCGCCACCTGCCTCACATTGGATTATTCTTGCTAATAGTTCCATTTCTGAATATGCCACTTTTTTCACCTCTATTTTTATTGTATGTTTGGTAGAAAAAAGTGTGCATAAATAATTAGAAAACGGAGACTCTTATTCAAGAATCTCCGTCTTTAATGCTGTTGTTATTTTGGTTCTTATACATCCATTATTAACCAGCCGACACTGCAAGTGCAGTATAAACTAGGGCATCTAACGGGATGCATTGAAGCCAATGGATGGACAGTACTGTCTCCACAATAATAGCCACCTGCACTCAAGAATCCTTTGCCATTGTCTTTTCTAATAATCTTGTAGGTGTTGCCCAGATCATAAAAACTACTTACTTTTCTGCTTCCTGTAGGTTCAAAATCTTCTTGTGCATCTTCAGAATTGTGATAATGTCCCAATTCACGACTGTCGTCACAAACGGCTTTCCAAGCATCATTTACATCATACCCTTGTTCATTCACAAGGTGCTTGATAATTACTCCAAGGAAAGCGCAATAGTGCCTTTCAAAACCAATTCTTGAATTTTTTTCAGCCATAAACATTTTCGCAATCTTATCCCATTGCTTAGCAGAATAATTGTCTACAGGTTGGTTGCCAAATTCAAAAACGATGTTTCCGTCTTCATCTTTAGATGGATCCATTATAGGTCGCCGAAAATCAGACATTCCAGGGTTTATGATTTTTACAAGAGATGCAAAAACTTTTTTCTGATTATCTGTGTTAGGCTTATGTTTCATGAATTTGTCATCCAGCGAAAGTTTGCTTGCCCATACGATAGGGAATATTTTGTCGAACTCGTTGACATTTTCCAAGATGTCTTTACCCCCTTAAGTTTTATACAGCATTAGATATCTAAAATTTATCTAACTTTGCTATTATAACATTATTCACTATATTTTGCAAGTAGCTGGATTCTTTATTTATCATTAGTTACATCTCCACTTCCATTAACAGGAATTGTTTCACCCAAATAAGTTGGTTCAGGTTTAAAAATACATTTTATAAAATCTTTATCTCTAGCAACAATTTCTCTTAATTCTCTATAAGCTTGACCTACATATTGCCTTGGATCAGCTCCAACCCCATATGCTTCGATGCCTAATTGATTTGCAATATACAATGCCCTATATAAATGATATTTTTGAGTAACTATAACTATTTTTTTAGCTTTAAAAATTTCTTTTGCTCTATAAATACTTTCATATGTTGAGAATCCTGCATGATCCATAAATATATTTTCTGAAGGAACACCTTTTTCTATTGCAAAATCTTTCATTATATTTACTTCGTCATATTCTTCTCTTCCATGATCTCCACTCATAATTATTTTAGTAGAAACATTTTCTTCGTATAATGAAATTGCTTGTAATAGCCTGTCTTCTAACATATGGCTTGGTCTATTTCCCCATATTCCTGCTCCTAAAACTAGAATACAATCTATATCTTCTAACTTACTAGCTTCTTCTTCAGTCAAAATTTGCTTTTTAGTTGATGATTTTACAAGATGATTTATAACAAATACTATTGCTATTAAAGCCATAAAAACTATTAACAATATTTTTATCATTTTTTTCACACTTATCCCACCTTTATCTTGGCAATTAAAGCTTTAATTTTTATTCCTTGCTCACTAAACATTTTCTCGTGTTCTGTTTCAATATTATTATCCCATATTGGCTCTGCATGTAAATCATATGTTTTAGCTATTATTTCAAAACCAGATTCTTCAAAATATCCTAAACTTCCTTGGAATAATTCATCATCATCTGTTTTGAAATAAATTTCTCCTCCATTAGCTAAAAATGTTTTATATTTTTCCAATTGTCTTGTATGTGTTAATCTCTTTTTTCTATGTTGTCCTTTTGGCCATGGGTTACAGAAATTTATGTATATTCTTTTTATATTGTCTTGTTGTCCTAAAATTAGCATTATTCTTTCTATATCAAATCTAGTTAAAAGTACATTATCTGGTTCTTTGTTTTGTTCTTGATATGTTTCTTCGATTTTTCTTTTTGCTAGTCCTAACATAGCATCAACTAAATCTATTGCTATATAGTTAATTGATGGATTTTGAACTGCTAATTGTGATATAAAATTTCCTTTTCCACATCCTAATTCAAGATGAATAGGATTTTCTTTATTTTTAAATTCTTGTGTCCATTTATCTTTTAATTCTTCTGGATTATCTCTATAAAATTTGCTTGCTTCTAATTCAGGTCTCGCCCAAGGTTTAAATCTAATTCTCATCTAAATTCTCCATTCTAATACAATATTTTTCATATAATTTTTTTATATTTTGTTTTGTTAAAGTTTTGTCTATCCCTTTTTTACTAACTTCAGTAAAAGCTGCTATCATAAATTTATCTACTTGTGGGTGAATAAGTGATTTTTCTCTTTCTTTTAAATAATAACTAATTTGCCAATCTTGTGTCCATTTGTCTCCTAAATACACCATTCCAGCTGCCATTTTATCACATATCATTTCAGCAGCATATTTATATGGCATTATTACTGTTTTTTCAGGTAATGAGTAGTCAATCCAATATTCTGGATGATGTTTATTTCTTCCTTTATGGTGTAACCAAGAATTTGAATATCCTTTATCCGCCTTACAAATTGTAATTGGACTATGTTGTCCGTTATAATATTTTATGCTTTCAAAAAATTCTGTTGGTGAAAATTTAGACCAATCATGCCATAGTCCTCTCCATGGCATTCCTATTTTGCAACATAATTTAAATACTACCCATTTGTGTTTTAGCACTAATTTTGTGTGTTTAAATATATTTATTAATTTCATTTATTCCTCCTAGAACTTGACTATTCGACAATAAAATTGTATAATTTTTTCATTAAATTGTCAATGTTTAGAGGGAGTTTTATGACTTTAGAATATATTGTGAAAGATAATAAATATCAAAGTATTAATCAAATTTTAAAACAAGAATTTCATATTTCTACAAGATTACAGAATAAGCTAATTAAGAATTCACATGTTTTCCAAAATGATATTTCTGTAGATACTAGAAATAATGTGAATATTAATGATGTAATTAAGGTAAATTTAGATTTTGAAGAAGAAAGTGAAAATATTGTTTCAACTCAAATAAATCTTGATATCGTTTTTGAAGATAATTGTTTATTAATTTTAAATAAACCTGCAGGAATTGCTGTTCATCCGTCAATTTTACATTATGAAGATAGCCTTTCTAATGGCGTTAAGTTTTATTTTGAAAGTATTGGTTTGAAGCGAAAAATTCGTCCAGTTAACAGACTTGATTTAAATACTTCTGGATTAATTATTTTTGCAAAAAATGAATATGTACAAGAAAGTTTAATTCAACAAATGCAGTCAGGAACTTTTAAAAAGGAATATATAGCAATTATTTCTGGACATTTGGATGAACCTTTTGGCACAATTAATTTGCCTATTGCACGTAAAGAAAACAGTATTATCGAAAGATGTATTTCGCCTGATGGCCAAGAGGCTATTACTGATTATGTTGTTTTAAAAGAATATGATAATATATCTGTTGTTAAATGTTCTCTTAAAACTGGTCGTACACATCAAATTCGTGTTCATATGGCCGCAATTGGGCATCCACTGTTAGGAGATACCTTATATGGTAGTTCTTGTAATTTAATCGATAGACAAGCCCTTCATAGTTGCAAAATTTGTTTTGTTCATCCTATTTCTCGCAAAAATTTGGAGTTTGTTTGTGATTTACCAGATGATATGAAAAACGTAAAAAGGGACCGGGTCTAAATTTACGTAAAAAGAGACCTGGTCCCTTTTTACGCAAAAGGGGACTAGGTCTCTGTTAGTAAATCTGTAAGCCGGGTTCTGTCATTTAAAATAGTCATTTATCTAGGACATATATCACTATATGCCTCAAGCCACGCAATTTAGAAGCGCCGAGCAGGCGTATTCTTCTATTTAGGTGTTGCTCCAGATGGGGTTTACACTGACCCAGTATGTCACCATACCAGCGGTGAGCTCTTACCTCGCCTTTTCATCCTTACCTCATAAGAGGCGGTTATTTTCTGTTGCACTTTCCTTAAGGTTTCCCTCACTAGACGTTATCTAGCATCTTTGCTCTTTGGAGCCCGGACTTTCCTCTCGTAGTTCCTTTCGAAATTTACCAGCGACTATTCAATTTACTAAATTTTATTATAACATTTTTTTGTATACTTGTAAAGCACATTTTTACTACATTTCTTGAATTGGTCCTTCATTAAATGGTTCTTCTTTAACTTGGTCCTCTTCATTGTTCTTAGGTTGTGCTAATCTTTCATAGAAACATATTTCTGCAATTACCATATATGGAAATAACCATAAATAGCCTATTCCAAATGTGAATATACCTAAAATTGCCCATCCAACAAATGATAATTCTAACAGAATGATTTTCCATCTGTTTCCTTTCATCAGCTTAACACTTTCATTAACTACTTCTAATGCTGTTTTTTCTTTGTTATCATATGCGATATAAGTTGTTAATGAATATAGTAATAATACAGATACCATATAAATAATTGCTGCAATATATAGTACAAAATATATTACTATTGAAATTTGAACCGCGAATTCTACTTCTGTTAATGTTAAAGATAAGTCTCCAGCAATTACTCCTCCAAAAACATAAATATTTGTTAAAACATATATTAGACAAACTACTACTAATACAATTATTGGTAATATCATCTTTAAAAGAGTCCTTCCAGCAATTTTCCAAGCTTTTGAAAAATTATCAACAGCTAAGTCAATAAACCCAAAAGCTTTGATATCTTCATTTCTTTTTAATTTTAAAAATGCTAATGCAAAGCCAAAACTTAATGGTACTGTTATTATAAGCTCTACTATTGATAATATTGTTCCAACTACTGACTCTTCACCAAAAAGTCCTGTTATAAATCCTATAGAAAATGCTATTACAAGATAAGCTAAAACTATGCATACTCCTTTACCCCATTTTCCTGTTAACGCTCCTCTTGCTTCTTTCCTTATTTCAGATAGTTTCATTTTATTTTCCCCCTTCGTCTGTAATAATTATATTCTATCATAATGAAAAATAAAATCAATATTTTTTGTTCAAAAATGTTTTCTATACCAATTACACTTTGACAAATTATGTAAATTGTAGTATAATGTTTGTATGCAGTTATTTGCATGTAAAACGCGATTTCATCGTACATTAAAAACTAAAAGGAGTCAAAAATCATGTCAAAAATCATCATTGAGGCCAATACCTCCTACCTTGCTCAGGATGCAGTTGTTTTCTTGTTGAAAGGTGGTTTTTCTGCCAAAACAGCTCGGATTTCCTACGCTGTACGTAAAGCATTGCCCCCAGTCGAACAGGTTGAGAACTATCCTCTGATTTTGGAAGGATTTATTGGAAATTCTCCTGTAAGCATTTATGTGTACTCTGTTACTGCCGGATATGGCGGAACAGGGCCTCATGCTATGGTGGATATCCTTAAGGCTGCTGGATTTACTTTTGATGAATCCGACATTCTCACTGATAGAATGAAAGTTGGTCCTTCTGAGCAAATCACTTTGACCTACGAGCGTTGATATCGCAAAAGCCCCAGACTGAATTGTCTGGGGTTATTTTATTTTCCTTGCAACAACAGCTAATCTTCCATCTTCTTGGGAAAATTCACATGTAGAAAGTGTCATAAGTTGATCTCCATATGTTGCTGTTGCTTCTATATCATATAAACTTGCTTTTTTACTGTTTTCAACATATTCATTAAATTCTTGCTCATTTTCAGCATTTATAAAATAATAATATCTAAATACATTTTTTTCTGATTTATAGTAAACTCTTGATAAAAATACTGATATAATTTCATATTCAGCATCTTCTTGATTTGTAGTAAATCTTATAGTCGGATGTGTTTTATAATATTGTTCATTTTTGTAATCCATAAGACCGGCAAAACATTTCGTTTGTCCCTCTATTATTATGTCCATGTATTAATAAATTTGTACTTGGCAAACTCCAGTCATAATCTTTATCTAAAAATAATGAGCCATTTTTTGAATATTCTTTTTTATAATTGCGTTTTACATAGAATTCGTTGTCTTTTCCTTGTAAAACTGGATAACTTATATTGCTGTTTGGTATTTCTAGCCAGCCTATTATGTCTGAATTTTCTTTTTGCAATTCCTCTAGCATTATCATTCTTTCAGTTTTAGTTTCTTCTTGTGGTTGAGTTTCTGTTTCGGTATTTTGCGCTTGAGAATTATCGTTTAAAATGCCTTGAAGTTCTTTATCATTTTTAATTGATTTATGATAATATAAGTTTACACCTATCATAATAATACTTATTACTAAAATTATAGTTAATATTATAATTCTGGTTTTATTGTTTTTTTTCTTTTCTTTAAAGCGTTTTCCTTTTTCCATAAAATCACCTATAATGTTTAGAGCAGAAATACCAATATTTCTGCTCCATTTATTTATCTATTTTTATTTGCTGTGTTTAGATACTTTTTTTGTTGTTGCTATACCAACTAATGCTATAGCTGCTAATGCAACCCAAACATATGATACATTTATTGCTCCCATTTTTGGAGTTTCGTCTTTTTGTTCTGGTTTTACTTCTGGTTTTGAATCAGTTGCTACTGATGCTTCTTCAAATTCTGCTGTAACAATTACTCCCATATTTGGCATTACAAATTTATCATCTGTTACTGTAACTTTGCTATCAGCTGCTGTGATTACAGTTAAAGATTTTAGTTTATATCCATCTTTTGGTGTTACTGTTAATGCAACTGTTTGACCTTTTACAGCTTCTGATAAAGATGCTGTTACTTTACCATTTGCAGAATCTTCAATTTTAATTGAATGTTTTTCTCCGATAAGAGTTTCTCCATTTTCTCCTTTTACTGTTGTAACTGTTCCAGCTATATATTCTTCAGTTACTCCTTTGTTAAATGTTCCCCCTGTTATGAATTCTTCTTTATCTTTACTATAAACAGCGTTTGTTCCACCATTTATCGCTTCAAAATTTCCACCTTCAACTTTTAGAGATACTTTAGATGTATCTGCAGTTGTTTCTGTTGTTTCTTGATATAAAGCTGTATGACCTTTTATAGTTCCACCTGTTACAAGTATACTTGTATTTAATGCTGTTGTATGTTGTACAAGAGCTATTCCTGCACCTTTAGATGCAGAACCATTACCATTAGATTCAGCGCTTGATGGTATTGCTGTACCTTCGATAGTTCCTCCATTTACCACTAATTCACCTGCACGCATTTCAATTCCTGTAGTACCTTTAATAGTTCCTCCATTTACTGTTAATTTACCTGCTTGTGGATGGTAAATTGCTAAATCATTGTCACTATGTATTACACTTGCTCCTTCATATATATTTATTACAGTTTTTCCAGATTCAGCATTACCATTTCCTTGTATTGTTGCTAATCCTTCTACTGTTGATGTTAGTTTTCCATATACATCAGCTTTTGCTCCATTTCCTTTGATATATATACAACATTCTCCAGAAGTTACTGTGACACCAGCGCCAATTACAAGTTCAGATTTTATTGATGTTGTTTCGTAAGTAGTTTTGTCATAATTTCCATATACATCAAAAACATCTTTAGTTCCATTAATTGTTCCTGTTCCTTCAACTTTTAAAGAACCTCCTTTAATTTCAAATAATGGATTAGGATCACCTTTAATGTTAACTCCATCAATGTTAATTGTAATGTCTTTATTTACTTGGATAGTTTTCAATATTACTATCTCTTCTCCATTTGCTTTTGCAGCTTCAAGTGCTTCTTCAAATGTTTCAAATGTTTCTGTTCCTACTTGTGCAACATCCTCTGCTGCAAATACCATAGTAGGTACTAGTAAAAGTATTACCAAAAATATAATACTTAAAATTGTTTTTTTCATTTTCTTACCTCTCTTTCGTTTATTGTATTTATTCATACAATATAACTATATACTATTAATATACATTTTGCAAGTATTTTTGAAAAATGTAATATAATTGTAATAATCGAAACATCTTTGACAAATTATGTTAATTGTGTTATAATACTTAAAGCGTTTATTTATTAAAAATACTACCTAATTAGGAGGCTTTTATGAAAGAAATTATTCTGAAAATGGATTCGCCCCAAGAAGCAGCACAAATGGTTTTGGTACTTTTCCAAAACGGATTTAAGCCCCGCAAAGCCATTATCAACTACAACATCCGAAAACCACCCACAATGAGAATCAAAAAATTGGCTGATTACCCTCTGATTCTCGAAGGATCTCTTAATGGTCATGAAATGAGAGTTGCAGTAACCCCTTTAGCAATCGGTCGTTACTGTCCTGGTTCTGATGCCCTTAGAAGAATTTTAAAAACAGCACATTTTTATATTGAGGACATGGACCTTTTTACATTAAGGAAATTCAACCAAGAAACAGGTTGCGCCCACTTTACACTTACCCTAGGATAATTTCACCCCGAGTGTTTCTTACACTCGGGGCTTTTTTATATTATACAATTATCTTTTCCAATAATTTCTTCAAATACTTTCAAAATCTCATCAGTTAAATAAATTGCACCACAAGACTTTAAGTCTTCTCCTATTTTTATACAAACACTTATATTATTTTGCTCACCATTAAAATACTTAATTGCTCCTCTAAGTTTTGATTTTTGTTCCTCTGTAGCATTTGTAATATTTAAAGTAAGCATTTTAGGTTTTGCTTCTCCAAAATTTTTAATTTCTTTTGCAACAATTTTAGTTGCATCATCATCTCTAATGCTAAGCCTACCGTCAATCATTACTATATTTTCTTCAACTAACACATCTTGCGCTTTTAAATAAGTTGGTTCAAATACTATGATTTCTACTGGTCCATATAAGTCTTCAATTGTAAGAAATACCATAATCTTATTATTTTTAGTATATTTCTTTTTAACAGAAGTAATAACTCCTGCGATTTTTACATCTTGCCCATCCACAATGTGTGGTCTTTCTATGTTTTCTTCTTGTTCTGAATTTTGATTATCTATTTCATGCATTTGAAGTGAAGAAATATTTGTAGTTGCAATTATTTGTTCTTTTATTTTTTCAAGAGGATGTCCTGAAATATAAATTCCAAGCATTTCTTTTTCCATTGAAAGTAGTTCTCTTTCATTTAATTCTGGCAATTCTGTGAAATTATATTTTATTTCATTTAAATTGTTTTCTTCATTATCTCCACCCAAATCAAACATTGAAACTTGTCCGTTCATTCCTTTTTTATTATAAGATTGAATGGTATCAATTATTGTTTCAAATGAAGCTATTAATGTTGCCCTTGTTTCTGGGAATTCTGTAAATGTTCCTGATTTTATTAAACTTTCTACACATTTCTTATTTACAGATTCTCCTGCCATTCTTTCACAAAAATCCGTAAAACTTGTAAATGCTCCATTTGCTTCTCTATCTTTTATTATATTTTCAACAGGTTGTAGTCCTACATTTTTTATGCTTCCTAATCCAAAACGAATTTTTCCATCCTCTACTGTAAATTTACTATAACTTCTATTTATATCTGGTTTTAATATTTCAATTCCAAGTCTTTTACATTCATCTATATATTCAGGCACTTTATCTAAATTCCCCAAGAAACTATTTAACATAGATGCCATAAATTCTGCTGGGTAATATGCTTTTAAATAAGCTGTTCTATATGCAACTACAGCATAACACGCTGCATGTGATTTGTTAAATGCATATTTTGCAAATTCAGCCATTTCATCAAAGATTTTATCTGCTGATTTAGCATCTATTCCATTTCTTACACATCCCGGAATTACTACATTCCCATTTTCATCAACTTGACCATTTATAAATACTTCTCTTTCTTTTGCCATTACATCAAGTTTTTTCTTACCCATAGCTCTACGAACTAAGTCAGCTCTACCAAGAGAGTAGCCCGCTAAATCTCTTACAATTTGCATTACTTGTTCTTGGTATACCATACATCCATACGTTACATTTAATATTGGCTCTAATGCTGGATGTGTATATTCATTATGACCTGGATTAAGTTTTCCTTTAATATATCTTGGAATTTGATCCATTGGTCCTGGACGATATAGTGAAACTCCTGCTATTATATCTTCTAAACAATCAGGTTTTAATTCTTTCATGAAATTTGTCATACCCTGAGATTCAAATTGAAATATTCCGGAAGATTTGCCATCTTGCCATAATTTATACACTTTAGGATCTGCCATTTCTTCATCAAATTTCACATCAATTCCTCTTGTTTGTTTCACTAAGTTAATTGTATCTTGAATTACTGTTAATGTTCTTAATCCCAAAAAATCCATCTTTAAAAGTCCAAGTTCTTCAAGTGTTGTCATTATATATTGTGTTGAAATCTGGTCATCCCTTACATATAGTGGCACATATGTATCAACTGGTTCTTTTGTTATTACAACTCCACAAGCATGTGTTGATGCTTGTCTTGGCATACCTTCTAATGCCATTGCTATATCTAATAATTTATGTATTTGTTCATTATTTTCATATAAAACTTTTAATTCTTTGTTTTGTTCTATTGATTTTGGAATACTAATATGTAATTCGTTTGGAATCATTTTCGCGAGTTTGTCTGCTTCTGCATATGGAAAATCCAAAACTCTTGCAACATCTCTTATTACCATTTTTGCAGCCATTGTGCCAAATGTTATAATTTGTGATACATGGTCATGTCCATATTTATTTGAAACATAATCAATTACATCTTGTCTATGTTCATAACAGAAGTCTACGTCAAAATCAGGCATACTTATTCTTTCTGGGTTTAAGAATCTTTCAAAAAGTAGGCCATATTTCATCGGGTCAATGTCTGTTATTTCAATCGCATATGCAAGTATAGAACCTGCTCCAGAACCTCTTCCTGGACCAACTGGTATTCCATGACTTTTAGCATAATGAATAAAATCCCAAACTATCAAGAAATAATCTACATATCCCATTTTTTTGATTACACCAATTTCATATTCTGCCCTTTCGATTATCTCATCTGATAAATTTTCACCATATCTATTTTTTAATCCATCATCACACAATTTTTTCAAGAAATCATAATGTGTTTCAAATTCAGGTGGCACATCATAATTAGGTAATATTGTATGTCCAAATTCAAATTCAACATTACATTTATCTGCTATTTTTACTGTGTTTTCTATTGCATCTGGAAAAGCCGCAAAATATTCGCTCATTTCTTCTGGTGATTTTACATATAATTCTTCTGTTTCAAATCTCATTCTGTCTTCATCACTCATACGTTTTCCAGTTTGGATACATAATAATATTTCGTGATTATAAGCATCTTCTCTTTTTAAATAATGAGCATCATTTGTTGCAACTAATGGAATGTCTAATTTTCTTGCAAGTTGTACTAATTTTTGATTGGCAAGAACTTGTTCTTTAATTCCATTATTTTGTATTTCTATATAATAATCTTCTCCAAAAACTTTTTTGTGCCATAATGCAATTTCTTCTGCCTTTTCAGTTTGTCCATTTAATAATGCTTGGTTTACTGCTCCAGCCAAACATGCGCTTAAGCAAATTAACCCTTCACTGTACTGTTCCAAAACTTCTAAATCAATTCTTGGCTTGTAATAATAGCCTTCAGTAAAACCAATAGAAACTAACTTGCTTAAATTTTGATATCCTTTATTGTCTTTAGCTAATAATATTAAGTGATTGTATTTGTTATCGACATTAGGTTCTTTGTCGTATCTTGAACGGGGCGCAACATAAACTTCACATCCAATTATAGGTTTAACACCTTCTTTTTTACACGCTTTATAAAAGTCAATCGCTCCATACATGACTCCGTGGTCAGTTATTGCTATCGCCTTCATTCCTAGTTCTTTTGCCCTTACTGGCAAATCTTTTATTCTATTTGCTCCATCTAATAAACTAAATTCACTATGTATATGTAAGTGTACAAAATCTGGCATATCTTCCTCCTGCATCTGGGGCCGTGCTCGCCATGCTAGCAACTGGGGACATGTTCACCGTGCTAGCATTTGGGGACAGGCTCGTTTTTCGCCTTTATTCTATCACACTTTCCTCTATTTTTAAATCATTTTGTTGATTTTTTTCTAAAAAATGATATAATAATTCAAAAACATTTAACATTGGAGGAAAATATGCATATTTTTGAAAGAAAAATAAATTATTATGAAACTGATAAAATGGGAATTGTTCACCATTCAAATTATATTAGATTTTTTGAAGAGGCTCGTTGCGCACTTTTGGAAGAGGCAGAATTACCTTATGATTTGATGGAATCTAAGGGCATAATGTCACCAGTATTAGGGGTAAGTTGTAAATATAAGCAACATGTTACTTTTGGAGATACTATCCGAGTTCATGCTTATATTAAAGAATTTACTGGTGTTAAATTTACTGTAGCTTATGAAATTTATAATAAAAATACAGGAATACTTTGTGTAACTGGCGAGTCTAACCATTGCTTTACTGATTCTAATTTAAAACCTTTAAACGTAAAAAAACATCATAATGATGTTTACGAAAAATTTATAAATCTTGGGTAAAAAAAGCAACCCCGCCTTAGCCGTAAGATGTCTGAATTTTTAAGGACCTGTCTTGGACAGGTGGGTGCCTACTTAAATACTCATGGGCTTCTTACTACTATAAAGTGTAAGCATGCACGCCATATCTAAAGAATTTGGCCCCTCTTATAACTTGTAGGTTCTAAAAATTCTGCGCTACACGCACTATGCAGGGAATTGCTATTCGATTTTGTTAATATAATATTAGCATATTTTTTTATTAATTGCAACTAATCAACAGTTCAAATTTTTTTAAAATCATATGCTATTTATATTATATCTCTCTTTTTTTTATTTATACTCTCTCTATTTACTTTTTTGTCATTTGACTTTTATTTTTTGATTTGTGCAAGTAATTGTGAAAAGGCCTTGTCTCTATGATTGTGAGCATTTTCATATTCTTCTGCACTAAGTTCTGACATTGGTACTGTATATCCATCTGGAATAAATACAGGAGAATATGTTAAACCACCTAATTTTTTTATTTCTTTGGCAATTTTACCAGTACATTCTCCTTTTGAAACAATTTTTGTATCATCTTTTAAAAAGCTTGTTAGTACACAAATAAATTTCCCTCTTCTTTCTATGTCTCCAGTTTTTTCTATATTTGATAATAGTTTTTTCAAACAATCTTCTTGTGTTGCATTTTCTCCTGCATATCTAGCAGAATATACTCCTGGTTCACCATTTAAACAGTCAACGCATAAACCTGCATCATCTGTTGTTATTATGTCATATTCTATGTTATTTTTATCGCAGAATTGTTTTACTGCAATAGCCTTAATTTCTGAATTTTCTTCAAATGTTGTCCCGTTTTCTTCTATGTCTCCGAAAAATCCAATATCTTTTAGTGATACTACTTCTAGATCAGCTCCATGAGCTGCAATTATTGCTTTTATGTCTTTTACCTTATTTGCATTAGATGTTCCATATATCATTTTCATATTTATAGTATCTCCTTATAACCCCATTATTTCTTTTGCTACTTCATTTATTGTTTTTCCATCTGCTGAAGCTCCCATTTCTGCTTTTGCTTCTTTCATGATTGCTCCCATATCTTTCATTGTTGTGGCCCCGATTTCAGCTATTATTTTTTCTAATTCAGCTTTTATCTCTTCTCTGCTTAATTGTTTTGGTAAATATTCTTGTAATACTGTAATTTCTTGATTTGTTTGATTTATTAAATCTTCTCTTCCTGCTTTTTCAAAATCTTTTAAAGCATCTTTTTTTGATTTTACTTCTTTTGCAATTATTTCTAATATTTTATCATCTTCTACTTGTATTCCTTTATCTTTTTCTATTTGTAATATTGCAGCTCTTACCATTTGAACTGTGTTTTTTCTTATTTCATCTTTATTTCTCATTGAAACTTTTAAATCTTCCATTAATTTTTCTTTAAACATTATAATTTCCTCCTTGTTTTTTATATTATATCATAATTTTCCTAAATTGTATCACCCGCATCTAACTTTCTTATTTTTTTATAGAACTCTCCATCTTTCTTAGAAAATGTTTTTTCTTCTAATCCGTTTGGGGTGCATAGTTTAACTTTTACATATCCAGAATTTATTTGCGGATGTCTTAATATTCTTGCCGGTTCAACAGCTACTGGTGTTTTTGAAAATGCTATATATGAAAATTTTTCATCTTCATAACCTAGTTCGCCTTTTTTAGCTTGCCTTTGTATTCCGCTTCTTGCCACTCTTACATAAAAGCTACACCAATCTTCTTGAGTATTTATTGGGCATTTCCCATTGTGTGAACATGGTACTACAACATTAGCATTTTTAGATAACAATAACTCTCTTGCTTCATTGATGTGTTTAAATCCTTCAGGAGTACCTGGCTCTATTATTACTAACAATCCATTAGTTGCTTCCCACATTTTTTCTATTGCTTTTCTTCTATTTTCTTCAGATAGTTCATTAATTACATAAGATGTAACAACCAAATCTGCTTTTTCATTTAAATTATCTGATATTAAGTCAAATTCGTTCCACTCCACATTTCCAAAATTATTATACATCAATTGTTTTCCAATATCTCTCATTGCTTGTTCTCGTTCTAGGCACATTATTTTCTGAGGTTTCAGAAATTCTTGAAGTGCCCATGTAGCAGCACCTGTTCCTGCACCTACATCTAATACTGTTTTAATTTCTTTATTATAATTTCTGAAAATTTTCGAAAACACTGTATAAACTACACAATAAGTTGCTGGCATTCGTGAAATGGAATAAGCTACTGCTTCTGATTGTTTAGTAACTATTTTTTTCCCTTTACCATCATTTTCTCTATATTTTTTACTTATTGACTGTGATTCTTCAATAATATTTTTATGTTTTGTTCCAATAATTATTTTTTCAATTGCTTCTTTCAACTCCTGCGTTATGTCCATATTTTCTCCTTTTTAAAACATTATTATTTTTCCGTTTTTCTTAAGCCATTTATCTATTTCTTTATAATTGGGGATATATTTTGCAACCAAATCATAAAACTCTTTATTATGATTCTTATATTTCATATGACATAATTCATGAACAATTATTGCATCAATTATATTATCTGGTAGCATTACAAGTCTAGATGAAAAATACAAGTTTTTCTTTGTTGGCATACAACTACCATATCTAGTTGTTGCATCCATTACTTTTACTTGATTATATTCAAACCCTGTAATCTTACTCCAATATGGCAATCTGCTTTTAATCATTATTTCTGTATTTCTTTTTAACAGTCTCTTTATTGTTTTATCTACATTGATTTTTATAATTTCTTGTTCCATGTTTTCTGGTACAATTATCTCTATTTGTTTAGATTCTAATTGTATATCTATTTTTATTTGTTTTTTGGGTGTAGTTTTCCTTATTATTGTAAATTCTTCGCCTTTGTAATATAGCTTCTCTCCTGTTTTCCATTGCTTAATTGTACTAATTTCAGAGGATTCTATTTTTTTGTATTTATTATATATATCATCTTCATTTTGTTTTAGTGTTTGTAATAATTTTTTCATTGATAATCTTGTTGGTTTTGTTATTGTTAATATATTCCCTTTGAAATATATTTTTATTGATTTTGAATTTTTGTAACTTTTGATGGAAATTGGTATTTCTATATCTTTTATTTTTAAAAATTTTGCATCATTCATATTAGTTCCTTTCTATAGTTCTACTATTCCACCATAATCTATCACATCTAAATTTTTAAATTCTATTATGTTTATATTTTTATTTGTGATAAAGTTTCTAATTTTATTATCTTGATCAATTTTGTTTAAATCACCAAATACCATTATTCTATTACCAATTCTTGAAATCGCACCACCAATAAATCCTTTTTTATGGCTATATTGGTTGTCATTTAAAAGCTTTATGTCTGGGTCATAATCTAAATACAATACATCTAAATTGTGTTTTTGTAATATTTTATATAGTCCTTTGTCTGTCACAATTGCACTATTTTCATCTATTACAGCTATTGAACAATTAGTATATCCTTGTGTTGTATTTATAAATTCATATTCTTGCTTTGTTAGTTCTTCTTTTATTTGCAAGTCTGTGTGTTGAAAACTATGAATTGCTTTTTTACCTATTATGCAAACATTATATTTTATGTCTTGTGGGTATCTTGAGCTTATGGTTTCTAATCCTGATTTTACCTTGTATTCTGATGGCAAATGCAATTTTATTTGTTCATACTGACTTGGCTCTACAATAAGGACATCTTCTATTTTGCAAGTAAATATGTCTACATGTGATGATATTTCTGGATATACATTTTCACTTTTCTTGATTTCTATTAAATCATAACTAAGTTCTTTTAATTTCTGTTTTTCAATTTGTCTCATTCGTTCATCTATTATTACTTTATTTTTCATCTTTAAATACCTTTGTTTCATAATATTTTTTTAAGAAATTCCACGATCCTGTTTTGTCTGTAATACCATCGAAATTATTATTAATTCTTTCTAATATTTCTTGTTTTGAAAACCATTTTATTTCTTCCACTTCTTCTTTTTGTAACTTAATTTCACTTATTTCTACTTGTTTTGTAATTATATAACACTCATTAAAATGATTGTTTATAATATTTTCTTTTATTTGTATTCCTAATTCTTCTTTTACTTCTCTTATTAGAGCTTGTTCTCCAAATTCTCCTGCTAATACGTGACCTCCAGCAGTTATGTCCCATAATCCAGGCCATAGTTTTTTAGTTTTGCTTCTTTTTTGCAGCAAAACTTCACCTTTCTCATTAAATATAAATCCATATATTGCTCTGTGCCATAAACCTTTTTCGTGACACTTTTCTCTTGTTTCTATTTCACCTGTAAATTCTCCGTTTTCATTTAACACGTCAAAATATTCCATAGTTCCTCCTTATTTGGAATATGCATTTTTTGCATTTTCGTTGCAAAAATTCATTTAAAGTTGTCGCAAATTTTGCGACAACTTTTATCTAAATACTCGTCCAATAATAATATAATATATTTTTATCAATGTCATATACCCCAACTTCATATCCTGTTGCTTCTTCTTCAGTAAAATTATATTTCTTATTCTCGTCACTTGTTCTGCACACTAACTCATAATGATAATATCCATTTTCTATTGAAAGTACCTCTTCATTATGCTCAAAACTATCTAATATATCATTTTCTAATCTATTTTTACTCCATATTTGACTTTTACTTAAAGTTTCTTGTATTTCTTTTCTATTTTCTTCTGTAAGTTCATACACATAGTAATCTAATCCATCATTTTGAGGCCCACCCCTTACACTATATATTTCTCTTGTAATATAATTACTTGTGTCTACTCCTAAAATTTCATTATAATCTTTATGATAATTAAAAAGTCCATTTTTAAAATAATATAGTTTTGCATTTTTTATGTCAAAAATCGCATATATTCCGTTTTTATCGTAATAATATAAATCTTCTCTATCAATTTCAATTTCTTCATCTTCTTTAATTTCATAAAACTCTTTCATTATGTATTCATAAAATTTATTTTTACTCCATAAGTTACTATTTTCTAATTGACTTTTCAATTCCTTCATACTGCTACTATAATAATTTTTAATTTTATAAACTTTATATGTACAAAATTCATCATAACCATATGTTGTTATATACTCTATACTATAATATTCAATTTTCAAACCTAACTTTTTGTAATCATTGTCTACATTTGCAAAAAGTTTTAATATAAATATGTATATACTTAAACAAAATATAATAATTATAGAGATTATTAAGCCTATAGTTTTAATAGTTTCACTTTTTCTCAATATGAACACCACCTAATTAAATTTTAAAAATCTCCTTCTTTTGTTTTAAATTTTATTTTAAGATCAAATATCTTTATAACCCCATATTCGCTTGATACAACTCCAAAATTATTTAATAAGGTTGAAAATATATCAGATTTTATATCTTTGCCATCAGCATATTCCTTTAGGCTTTTAAAATCAGTAAAATCGTATGTATCAATTAGTTCAATTTCAAAATTCCATTTATCTTCTTTATCTTTACTTGCTTTCACAAACATCGTTGCATCATGCAATGCATAAAGCAAATCACTGTTTTCAAATCTGATTAAAGTATCCTCTGTTGGTGCACCATCATCTACAATAAATTCCTTTTTGCCTTCTCCATATTTTTGTATTAATTGATTTATCTGTTCTTGAATGACTTACTATCAAGTATTAGGTTGGCTGTTTCCTTATCTTCTATAACCAAATCATTTGGTTCTTTTCCAAATGGAGCTAATGAATTAAGTAATAATTTTGCAGAAAGCTCTTTATTTGTTAATATTCCTCCTACAACAACAACTTGCCAAAATAGATTTTGCATTGAATAAAATACAGCATAAGAAATTGGATTTGATTTTTTGGTTACATCAAATATAAAGCTCATACTTTTTATATATTTTTCAGCAATTTCTTCATCTACTTTTTCCCAATTTATCTCTTTAATTTCTTTTAATAGTTCTTCGAATTTTTGTGAATAATTAAATAATTTATATATATCATTTAATGAAAAAGAAATTGTCTCCATTATACTTTTAGAAAACGCTGAAATATTTTTATATCTTCTGAAATATTTGTTTTTAGCTCCTCTAAAAAAACATAATTCATTTTATTCAAATATTTTAGTGCTATATATTTTTGTGCTAAAGCATATTTTTTCTTTTTACTAAGAAAGAATTTATGGTTCTTCCAGGCAATTTTATTACACAAATATAATTCTTTATTCCATATTATACGTGGCCTTGAAAAGCCTAATAATTCATATAAATTTTCTAAACATCCTCTACCAAATAACACATAATGATGTTCATATGGTTTATTGCACAATTTACATCTTTTTTCACTCATAAATTTTCTCCTTTTATTACTCTCATTTTTTCGACATAAAATTACCTCTTATGGTTTTAGTGCTGTAATTGGTACAACATATACTCCATCAGGTCTTCTATATATAGCATTTGAAAGTCCGCATATTACACAAAGTACAGAAGGAGCTTTACCGTTTTCCTTTTCGATTTCCTGTTTTAAATTTAATAAATTTTTAGCTGCTTCTTCAATTTTATTAGCTCCAAGTTTTATTTCAAAAGCGCACCATTCTCCATTTTCTAGTTCTATAACACTATCTATTTCTCTGTTTTGGTAATCTTGGTAATGATAACATTTAGCATTAAAGCTATCTGCATATATTTTTAAATCTCTTTCTACCATTGCCTCAAATAAAAAACCAAATGTTTCTAAGTCATTAATCAACTTTTCTTCTTCTGCTATGTTTAATAAAGCACATGCAATAGATGGGTCAGCAAAATGCCTTTTTTCTGATTGTTTTACTCTTATAGAAGAACGAATACTAGATGAAAATGGTTCATCATTATCTAATAAGTATAACCTGTCTAATGCATTTAGATATGATGCTAGTGTATCTATATCAATATCTTCATTATCAATTTCATTTATATCTTTTTTTAGTGTCATATTAGAAACTGTTGTGCTTTCATTTCTTGCAAGAGATTTTAATAACAATTTTACTTTGTGCTTATCTCTATTTATTCCATCTAATCTATATAAATCATCATCTATTATTAAATCTATATATTCCTTTATTACCTCACTTGAATCTTTAGCAGTATAGTTTAAGTTTCCTGGCCATCCACCTCTAATTATTAGACTTGCAAGGTATCTTAAATCAACTTCCCCTGTTAATTTTTGTTTTATATTATTATTGCACAATTCTTTCAAAGATACGTCTCCTGTTGAATCTCCAGATTCAAATAAGCTCATTGTTCTTAAATAAATTTTTCCATATCTTCCTGCCCCACTATGAGATATTCCTTTTCTATTCGGTGTTGAAGATCCCGTTAAAATATACTGACCTTTTAATCCGGTTTTATCAACATCTGTTCTTATTTCATCCCATAGATTTGTAGCTTCTTGCCATTCGTCAATTAATTTGGGTTTTTTTCCCTCCAAAATCAATGAAGGAGATATTTTTGCAAGTTCTACGTTATTTGATGCTTCTCCAGTTGTTTTATGCAAAAGCACCTCACTATTAGAATGATAGCGTCCTGCCCACGTTTTCCCACAATATTTAGGACCTTCTATACAAACAGCTCCAAATAATTTTAAATAATGTTCTATTTTTTCATCTGCAATTCTTCTCTTATAGTTTTTTATTTCCATATTTTCCTCCTCAAATTTATTTTTTTCTTCTATACTTATTTTATACCATTCCGTGACTTTTGTCAAATTTATTCCGTGATATTTTTTATATTTATTCCGTCTCATTTTAAAAATATCTTCAACTTAGAAGAAATACTTTCAAGTTCATTGTGCATTGACTTTTCAATAAAAAAGTTATATAATATTGTTGCTTTTTAGTACAAGATTATTTTGTAGTCTATTCTAAAATAAAATTTATTTAAGGAGTGTTAGTTATGCTTAGTAGAGATCAAAGACAAAGCATTCGGCGCATATATCTTTTTGAGTATGCGTGAAGAGAAAAAAACGGGAAACCTATTTCCTTAAATGGAAACAACTTTGTTGTTCCTTCTCTCACTGAAGTCAAAGAATCTGTTTTTCAAGAAATTTTAAATCTCGGTTTTACTAGCATTGAGCTAGTTGAACCCAGTAAGGCAAACTGTATAATCAGAGTTTTTCAGAAGCTGCATTATCATTATGATGTTGATTTGACCTACAATGTTTATGGTGCTACTTGTTACACCTTAAATAATGTAGGTCAATGGGTTACTTCCATAGCAGATTTTAAAATTGATTATTCTAAGTATATACTCAGACATTGGTTATGCCAAGATGAGTACATCGATTTTGACCTTGACTTCTTTGATTGCTATGTCAAAGTAAGCTAACTAAAAACAGAGGAATTTTCAAAATGAAAATTCCTCTTTCTCTTATTCTTCTAGCACTTTAATAGCACATTTAATTCCATCAACAGCTGCAGTCATAATACCGCCAGCATATCCAGCACCTTCTCCACAAGGGTATAAGCCTTGTACATTAATAGAATTTAATGACTCCTTTTCTCTTGTAATTTGAACAGGTGAAGAACTTCTTGTTTCTACTCCTGTTAATATTGCATCATTATCTGCAAATCCGTGCAATTTTCTGTCTAATCCTACAATCCCTTCTTTAAGCGTTTCGGAAACAAAATCTGGTAATATATCATTTAAATTTGCCATTGTAACACCTGGCATATATGTAGGTTTAACTTTACCAAATTCAGCACTCACTTTATTTTGCAAGAAATCTCCTACTCTTTGGACAGGTGCATTATAGTTACTTCCACCTAATTCAAATGCTTTTATTTCTAAATCTTCTTGAAAATACATTCCATCTAATGGGCTGTTTTTATAAAAATCATCAACTGTTACATTTACTAATACAGCACTATTTGCATTTACTCCATCTCTTGCAAAATTGCTCATTCCGTTTGTTACTATAGAATTTTCTTCTGAATTTGACGCCATAACCTGTCCACCTGGACACATACAAAATGTATAACACGTTCTTCCATTTTGTGCATGATAAACAAGTTTATAATCTGCTACCGGCAATTTTAAAGCAGTTTTATCTCCATATTGTGCTTTATTTATATCGTCTTGTAAATGTTCTATTCTTACTCCTACCGCAAAATTCTTTGGTTGTATATCTACACCTAATTCATATAATTTTTTAAATGTATCCCTTGCACTATGTCCTATTGCAAGAATAACACTATCTGTTTCTATTCGTTTAGAACATATTACAGCTTTAATTTTTCCATTTTCTATTTCAAAATCTGTCACTTGTTCATTAAACAAGACTTGTCCACCATTTTGAATTATATATTCTCTTATATTTTTTACTATTTTTCTTAAATTATCTGTTCCTATGTGTGGTTTAGCTGTATATAAAATCTCTGCAGGAGCTCCAAATTTCACAAATTCTTCTAATACTTTTCTTGAATATATATTAGGTGAATTTCCTGTGTTTAATTTTCCATCTGAAAATGTACCTGCTCCGCCTTCTCCAAATTGTATATTTGATGATGGACAAAATTTCTTATTTTGTATAAACTCTTCTACATCTTTTATTCTTTCTTCTACTTTTTTGCCTCTTTCTAATATAATTGGCTTAATTCCATTTTGTACTAATATTAGAGCTGCAAATAATCCTGCTGGTCCTGCACCTATTATTACGGGAGCATATTTACTTTTCCTTGAAACTTTAATTTTTGGAAATTCATATTCTTCAACTTGCTCATATCTCGCTTCTTTTATTTTGTTTTTTAATTCTAAATCTATTGTATAATTATAATAAATATCTTCTTTTTTTCTTGCATCAATTGATTTTCTGTAAATATGCCATCTTTCTACTTCTTCTGGTTTTATTTTATTTTTAAAAATAGCTTTTTGAAATACTTGCTCTTCTGTTAAATTTTCTCTAATTTTTATATCTCTTATTCTTATCATATTACCACACTCTTTCGAATAAAATTTTACCATATTTTATTGCAAAAATAAAGTATTGTGATATAATTTATCATATATCTTAATAAGGAGGTCATTATGGAATATATTTTAAATTTCTTTGATTCATTTTGGGTTGAAGCTGTTTTTAGATTAGTCTTAGGCTTTATGTTAGCTGGATTTATTGGGTTAGAAAGATCTTCATGGAGTAAGCCTGCAGGCTTTAGAACACATGCTTTAGTTGGCTTAAGTGCTGTTTTGGTTATGTTATGTGGAGAATATTTAGCTAAGAACTATAATATGGATCCATCAAGAATTCCTGCTCAACTATTATCTGGTATAGGTTTTATAGGTGCTGGTACAATATTAAGAGATGGATTTAATGTTAAAGGACTTACAACTGCTGCAGGACTTTTAGCTGTTACTTGTGTTGGATTAAGTATCGGTGCAGGTTTTTATCTTGGTGGTATAGTTACAACACTTATTGTTTACATTATATTATCTCGTTCTTATAGAGTATCTGATAAATTAGACCATTTTGGTATATTAGATTTACAAATATCAATAGATAAAGAGCCTGAAGAAACTTTAACTCAAGTTGAAAAAGTTTTAAGTTATTATAATATAGAAATTAAACAAATGAAAAAGGTTGGCGAAGATGACGAGAGTAATGAACCTACACTCTTTAATATTGTAAGTCAATATAATAGAAAAAGTACTAACAAAAATGAGTTACTAAAAAAACTTTCTTTAATTAAAAATGTTCGTGGAATTTCTGAAGCAGAAACATAAAAACTGACTTTTAAAGTCAGTTTTTCTATTTTATAAAATTTAATATTAATTCTATTATTATGCTTACTTGTGCTATGCCAGCTAAATTACCCGTTATAAATCTTCTTAAATTTGTGGATTCTCTTATTTTTTTATATTGAATAAACCAGTCTAAAAACATTATTAATAAAAATAATAATCCAATATAAATAGATATTCTTATTCTTGCTAAATATAATATAATTCCTATTATTTGACCAGTTAATATCCCTGTACATCTACTACATACAGGAAATTGCCATCCTTTTATCGAAAAACTTCTATCTTCTCTTTGATGACATCCAGCTCTATTTCCCAACCTCATAAAAAAGGCCCATGTTTTTATTTTTGTACTTTTTTTCATTAAAATCTATACCCACAATCGTTACATATGTTTGTTGTTTTTGTAAATGTTGTACTTCCTGTGTTGCATAATCCACAAAGTATTCCTGGCCATCCGAATAGCAGATATCCACAACACGCATCTCCACCATCAAATCCTTTTGTATGAGTTTTGGTATCTATTATACTTGATATACTTTCACTTCCACATCTTGGACATCTCATATTATTACCTCCATTATTTTATTTACGAATTCATTATTATTATAAACATTAATTTATCTTTTATTTCAAATGATACAAATCACAGGCATTTAGTCTTTCTAAATATGTCCAAGTTTCTAATCCTGTTGCTTTTCTTAATTTTTCTAAAATTTCATCATTTTCTTGTCCTTCGTTAATAAAAACAATTATTCCTTTTGAAATGTCTTTATTATTAAAAATTGTTTTTATGTTTTGTTCTGTATATTCCATATCTCTAGCAATATATGATTCATTTAATATTGAAAATAATAGTATATCATCTAGAAATCTATTATTTTCTGAATTAAAGCAATAAATAGTTGGAAGGTTTAATTCTTCTCCTAATTTAGCAACAATTTCTTTTTTGTTTGAATATGCAACTTCTGACTCAATTTTGAATACAATTGGAGAAATTAATATTGCTACTAGAAATACTATCATTATTATATTTGATGCTTTTTCTTTAAAAATATTGAATAATAATTCACTTAAATAATATATCATTATTATAAAAATTGGTGTACATACTGGCATTACATATCTTAATTCTATCCAAGGAGATGCTACTGCTACTAATGTAAAATAAAATAATGTTGGGAATAATATATATTTTGCATATGAATTGCTATTTTCTATTAATTTTTGTTTTTTAATTAATTTATATATTGCAAGTATAATTAATGCTACAGCTATTACATACATCAAATTATTAAATACATATAAATTTATTTTTTTCAAATATTCTTTTATACTTTCAGCAAATTGTGGAATATTAATTAATTTACTTATTACGCCTTGACCTCTATATCCAAAAAACATATGTTGTATTGAATATGGAAATATTAATAAAGATAATATACCTGCAATTCCCATTGTTACAGTATAATATATTAATTCTTTATGTCTTTTTTCTTTTAAATATTTTATTGCAAACATTAAATATAGCATTGCTAAATAGAATAAATAATAGTAATGTGTAAGTGAACCTATGAATGCTGATATTCCTATTAGAACTAATAATTTAGGTTTTATTTCTTTACTATCATATAATTTTATATGTAAAAATGCTGTTATTAATATATTTAATGCTGATAATGCATACATTCTTATATATATTACATTTGTTAATGATGACATTGTTATTGAAGAAATTAGTGCTAATATAATTGATTTTTCTTTACATAATTGTTTTCCTTCAAGCAGTTTTTGTAATATTAAATATGTAAATATTGTTATAAAAATATATATTATTATATTTATTATTATCCCTGGCCATTTTGAAAATGAATTTATGCTAAATCCCATAGCTATTCTTAGTAATATATAATATATTGGTGGATGTACATCATTTTTTTGATTTTCATATACTTGGCTATATTCACCTATTTCATCATCATTTACTACTAAATAATCTTTATAATATTCTTTATTATGCCAATTACCATAAAAATCCTCATTGTCTTGGATTTCTACTTTATCGTAACTTGCTAATCCTAATGAATATGCTTCATCCATATGTATATATTCTTTGTTTGCTCCAACTATTATAAATATTATTGTTTGTATTATTAAAACAATTCCAATTATTAATATTTCTCTTTTTTTGTTTGACATTTGTTTTCTCCTATTTAAAAATATTTTGATTTAATACAACCGTACTATATAAGAATAACACATCTTGGTCTTCAAATTCAATAAATTGACCTAATAGTTTACTTGACATATATCTTATATCAATTAAAGTAATTTTACTGTAATTTTCAACTAATAAAGGTGCTAAACTACTTCCAAACGAATCTCTAAACAATAATAATTCTTTTGCTGTTTTTGCATTTGGATTTTCTATAGTAATTAAAGTAGTTGCTCCTGATACAAAGATATCATATCTATCTGCAGAATTTGTTTCTGTATATATTGGTGCTGTTTTTTTCTTCTCAACATTATAAGTTGTACATTTTTTTATTGTTTCATTTGTAAGTATGTATAAATTGTCTGGTTCAAGTTCTATTCCAAGTTGTCCATAATATGTTCCATAAAATTCGCCTTTATCTTGTTTTTCATATTCTGTTTTTATTTTTTCAAGTCCCATATTATTTTGAATTATTTCCACTACTTGTTGTAAATTTTCTTGTTTCCAGTGTAAATCTGTTTTATAGTAATCTTCTAATTTTAGTCCTTCTGTTACATCAATATATTTTAAGCCTTGTAGTTCTGTTTCTACAATGTTTTGTAGTTTGTTATAATCAATTTTTAAATGGTCATCATTTTCCAAATAATAATTTTTATCTGGTATTATTGAATAATACACATTCATATCTTTCAAATAATTATCATATACATTTTTAATTTTTTGAGCTGATTTTTCTACATTGGCTTCTTTTAATGGATATTCCATTTTGTAAATTGCTCCATCTATTTCAAATAAATTATTATTATCTTTTTGCCTAAATATATTTCCACTCCAAAGTGATTTTATAGTTCTAAAAAAATCTCTGCTGATAAATTGATCTTCTGCATATTTTTCTAGTTTGTCCATAAAATCTCCGTTTAATATTCTTTTAATTGTTATTTCTGGAAATTGTGCTAATTTTCTTCTTTCTGTTATAGAAATTTGTTCATCTTTTGCTATTAGATTAATTAAAAATATTGCAATTATTATTACAACGAACCCTATTGTAATTATTATATTTTTTGTTTTATTTTCCATTTTTGCCTCCTAAAATCTAAAATATAAAAATGGATTAAATGACCCATCTATTATATAACTTGTACATATTACTAATATTAATAATAAGTATATTGGTTCTAATATATTTGTAAATTTACTTAATTTTTCTTTATTTGCAATATTTTTAAAAATTGGTGTAGCTCCAATTATTCCTATTAATAGAACTACAAAATAGCTTTTAAAATAATATAAACTTTCTGCTGAAACTATATTTTTAGTTGATATACCTACAAGTCCACCTATATTTTGTAATATTTGTGATATTCCATCTCCACTAAATATTATAAAACTTATAGCTACAATTACTAATACATAGATTCTAGATAAAATTTTAGGAAGTTTTTCTAAATATTTACCTAAAATTACTTTTTCTATAATTAGTAAAATTCCAAAATATAGTCCCCAGAATATAAAGTTCCATGCAGCACCATGCCATAAACCTGTTAATAGCCATACTATCATTATATTTCTAAGCCATTTTACTTTACTTACTCTATTCCCTCCAAGAGGTATATATATATAATCTCTAAACCATGTACTTAAAGATATGTGCCATCTTCTCCAAAAGTCTGTTACACTTGTTGCTATATATGGATAATTGAAGTTTTCTAAAAATTCAAATCCAAACAATTTTCCTAATCCTATTGCCATATCTGAATATCCTGAAAAGTCAAAATAAATTTGTAACATATTTGATAATGCATACATCCAGTAAAATAGCACACTTGAGTCATTTGTTGTTAGAAATATATTTGTTAATTCACCTAGAACGTTTGCTATTAAGACTTTTTTACCTAATCCTATAACAAATCTTCTAACTCCTAATGCAAATTTTTCAAAACTATATTCTCTGTTTTCTATTTCTTCTTCAATTGTTGTATATCTTACTATTGGTCCAGCTATTAATTGTGGAAATAGCGAAATGTACATTGCTAATTTAAAAATATTTTTTTGAACTTTTGCTTGGCCTCTATATACATCTATTGTGTAACTTATCAATTGGAATGTATAAAAAGAAATTCCTATTGGTAGCACAACATATATAAAATCTATTTTGTTTGTTAGCCAAAGATTTATATTTTGAATTAAAAAATTCATATATTTAAAATATATTAATATTCCTGCTGATACACATATTGATAATATTAAAAATAATTTTGAATGTTTTTTATATTTGTCCATCAAAATTCCAAAAATGTATGTAGATATAATTGATGCTATCATTACTAATACATATTTAGGTTCGCCCCAAAAATAGAAAATTAATGATGCTAATAGTAATATCATATTTTTCCATTTATTTGGAACTATATAATATATTCCTAATACTATTGGTAAAAAATAGAATAGGAAAGTTATACTTGAAAATACCATGTTTTATACTCCTTATAAAACAATATCGCCGTATTTTTCACCGGCGATATCTTTATTGCTTTTTTATTTTATTACATTGCTGCAGGCATGTCTCCATCTTCTGCTGGCAACATATCCATTCCTGGTAACATATCTTCTGGCATTTCTGGTTCTTCAGCAGATCTTTCAAATTCTTGTCCTACTGAACCGGCTAATGTTTTGAAACTGTCATAAACTGTTTTTGCAGTTTGTTCATTTGACATTACAAGACAAACTACATCACCACTTGCTACACTATAAATTTTTTCAGCTGTAACACAAATCCATTTTCTTTCATCAACGTTTTCATTCATTGATTTAGCAATAGCATCTGCATCTACACCATCTTTTACTTTTACAAGCATTAATGAATATGCTTGTGATGTCATCATTGGTTCTGATGCTACTACATATTCTATATCATTAATGTTTTCAAGACCTGTAAAATATTTTACTGTTTCAGCATCAGTCATATCTAATTCTTGTGTCATTAGCATTGGCATTTCTATTGATACACCTTCATATATTTGATCAACTAATGCTGTTAAATCTTCAGCACTGTTAACACTTAAATTTGAAGCTGGTTTTGAATTCATCATAAGAATTACTCCAACTAATGCTACAACAGCTACTGCTACTACTGCAAGTATAATTTTTGTTGTTTTGCTCATGTTATTTCTCCTTTCATTTGTTAATATGGGGGCATACCCCATTTCACAAACTCATTATACTATAACCTCAAAAAATATGCAACTATTTTTATATTTGTTTTATAGTTTTGCCACACATTCCTGAAACTCAATTATATATTTTTTTAATTTCGTGATTGGTGTGAATTTTCCGTTTTTATTTTTACTATTTTATGGTTAAAAAAAACACCATATTCTATTATTTTTAACAACAAAACTCTTAATTTCAGAAGAATTTTGGCCCATTTAGTTGTTATTTTTGACAATTTATGGTGTTAAAATACACCATAAATTATTGAATTTAAAAACTTAAATCTAAAAAATTGCTTAACTTCCCAAAATTTATATTTACCTTCATACAATTTTATAACAAAAAACAACCAACAAAGTTTAACAATTGGTTGTTTTTCTCGAAGCTTGTCAATTAATACAACTCTTTGATATCCCATGTTGTTCCATTTACTGTATCATTAAGAATTATTCCTTTTGAATCAAGGTCTGCTCTAATTTTGTCGGCTAGTTCGAAGTTCTTTTCTTTTTTAGCTGCTGCTCTCCTATTTATTTCATCAGTAATATAATTTGCTTCAAGTCCTATTTTGTTTAGATATTTTTCACGCATTTCTTGTACAAACTTTTCTGGTTCTTGTTTGAAAAATCCTAATACGCTAAATACTTCTCTTATTTCATCTAAAATGCTTGCTAATGTATTTGCAATTTGTTGTCTATTGCTTTTATTAGCAAATTTAATTAAATTATTTATATATTTAAAATCTACATGTAATTGTGCAATTGCAGCAGATGTATTAAAATCATCATCCATAACTTCTATGAATTTTTCCCTGATTTGGTCAGAAATATCATCTTGAACTTTTTCACCATCTTTGTTTCCATTATATAAATTTATGAATTCTTTAATCTTAATTATAGTGTTATAAAAATAGTACATATGACTTTCTGCTAATTGATAGTCTTTGTCTAAAATATCTACATCTGATGCATAATGTTTTGAAAACATTACATATTTCAAAACTTCATAATTATACATTTTTAAAGCATCTCTTATTGTTAATGAGTTCCCTAATGATTTACTCATTTTTTCTCCATTAATTTTAATTAAACCACAGTGTGACCAATATTTAGCAAATGGCTTTCCTGTAAATGCTTCACTTTGTGCAATTTCATTTTCATGATGTGGAAATACTAAGTCTCTTCCACCACCGTGAATATCAATTGTTTCTCCTAAGGTATTTAGTGCCATTACAGAACATTCTATATGCCATCCTGGTCTTCCTTTTCCCCAAGGAGATTCCCAATAAACTTCTCCAGGTTTTGCTGATTTCCAAAGTGCGAAATCAAGTGGATCTTCTTTGCTTTCTTCAAGTTCTACTCTTACACCATTTAATAAATCATCTACATTCCTATGTGAAAGCTTTCCATATTCATCAAATTTTCTAACTTTATAATATACATCTCCATTTGGAGTTGAATATGCACTTCCTTTTTCAATAAGAGTTTGTACAAATTTGATTATTTCATCTATATATTCAGATGCTTTTGTTTTTATGTCAGCATCTGTAATATGTAAATCTGCCATATCTTTTTCTGTTTCAGCTATTTGCTCTTTTGAAAAGTCTAATGCATTTTTACCTAAGTCATTAGCTCTTTTTATTATTTTATCATCTACATCTGTATAGTTTCTTACATATTTTACATTATATCCTCTAAACCTTAAGTAATCTGCAATCATTGCATATACTATCGCTTGACGTGCATGACCTATATGACTCAAATCATATACTGTTACTCCACATGCGTACATTTTTACATTGTTTCCATCTATCGGAACAAATTCTTCTTTTTTCCCTGTCATTGAATTATATATCTTCATAGTTTTCCCTCCTTATATTCAAAAAGAACTATGTGTTCTTTTTTCGCCCACATAGTTCTTATAATCAAAAATATAATCTCTATTGTAGGCATGATTATTAATACTCATATCTGCAATAGATAGAGTATTTTACCTACAACAACAATTAGCGATTATATTTCTTAAATTCATATTAATCTTCCTCTCATTTTTGATATAGTATATTATATAACTTATGTTGTGTTTTTGTCAATATTTTTTACAATTTTATACTTTTCACATTCTATTTTTTCTGCCAAATATTTATCTAATACATGATTTTTTATCAAATCTTCTTTTTGAGCTTTAGTTAAAGTTTTTATTCTATATTCTAACTTTGAAGCTAATATTTTATTTTCTGATTCCCATACACATTCTAATTTTTGCGCTTTATGGCTCTTTGTATATTTTGCGCATTTGGAATCTTTGCCAAAATGTTCTTCCATTCGTCTTTTTACATCTGTTGTTATTCCTGTGTATATTGAATTATTTTCACATCTTAACATATAAGTGTAATACATAAATTCCCCTTTTCTACTCATGTATTATATCTTCTTCTTTTGGCATAGTTTCATTCTGGTTTGTGCTTCCTTGTGGTTTTAATTCAGCTAGACATTCATCTAAAAATTGCACTTCATTTTCATTTAGACAAATATGCCTTTGAAATTCATCCCCTATAATTTTTCTTGTTTCTAAAATACTATATAGAGCTTCTCCCCATTCTTCAGATATTCCATTTCGTTTTGCATTTTTTCGTAATATACGCACTTCTAAATCCTCTTCTAAGGATATCTGTTTACTCATTAAATTATGTACTATTGCAGTTGTATGAATAGCTGTTATTCCTAGTCTATCAAATTCTGGATTATACTTATAATAAACCCAACTTGCTGGTATTGTTTGTTGCCCCTCTTTAAAAGCCGTTGTAGCTTCTTTTATGGTTTTTCCATATGTATTAATTGCTCTGTACATAAAAGTAAAATTTAGCTTATTTTTTACACAATATTCCAATAATGTTTCTCTATTTGGCAATTTAATATTTTCTCCTGCATTTTCACAAGGATACATTTCTTTAATTTGACTAATTGTAATTGCTTGATTTAACAAATTATTTAAAACACTATATTTTACACCGATTAATAATGACAAATCATATAAATCTAATGTAGCACCAGCTACATGTACTGTTTGGCTTTTTCTCATTTTATGCTTTGCCATAAATATTGCTTTATATATATGTTTTGTACTGTCAAAACATCTCCTTAAGTTGCCTGCATCTAATCCTTCAATTTTTGCGATTTCTCTTAATTCTAATCTCTGATTTTTGTATTCTATTTTTTTGCCTTCCTTTTGTTTCGTTCTCTCTTTTCTAGATTCTGCTCTTTCTTTACAGCTTTTAACAGCTTCGTATATATTTCCAATCTTTTTATAAGAATTTGTTAATGTCTCTATTCCTATATTTTCTTTTTGAGCAATTACACTTATTGCTAAGAGCTCTCCTTTATATTCTATTTTTTCTACTTTTCCTCTTGAATTTTGTCTACACATCTTTACAGCTATATATATGTCTCCCGTTCGTTTGTAATATCTAGCTAATGTGATATCTATTAGTCCTTCTTTTTTAGCTATTGTTGCTAATGGTAATTGTTCTCCATTGTATTCTATTTTTTCAATTGACATATTAATGCCTCCTCTTTTTACGCTTCTCTTGTGGATTTGATTTATCTATATAATTTTTAAAGTTCAAATATATTGGCTTTTAACATCATCTGAGATATTTTACTTTTTTCTTCAAATGGAATTTCCCAACAGCTTCCGATTATAGCATTGCCTCTAATATCTTCTCTTTTAGGCTTACCCAACACTTTTTTTAGCTGTTTTTGTAATTCAATTTTGTTTGAATATACTGATATTATTTTTTCATTATATAATACATTTATTGTTGTTTCTGTTTCTTCTTTATTTATTTCTTTATATGCTCTTTTCATTTCTCTACATCCTTATTATATCTTTTACAACTTCTCCTGCAACTATTAATCCAGCAACTGATGGCACAAATGATATGCTTCCTAATGTTCTTTCACCATTTGTTTCAGGCTTGATTGAAAGTTCTTTAGAATATACAACTTTTAGTTCTTTTATATTTCTATTTTTTAATTCTTTTCTTAGAATTTTACAAACCGGACATACACTTGTTTTATAAATATCTGCTACTTCAAATTTAGTTGGGTCTAATTTATTTCCTGCTCCAGTTGCAGTTATAATTTTTACATCTTTTTCTTTACATTTTTCTATTAACTTTAGTTTGTTTGTCATTGTGTCTATTGCATCTACCACATAAGTAATGTCTGAAGTTATTATAGATGTTTCTCCACCTTCTATTTCATCTGTTCTATATGCTTCAACTATAGCATTAGTATTGATATCTAATATTCTTTCTTTCATTACATCTACTTTATATCTTCCTATTGTTGAGTGCATTGCTCCTAATTGTCTGTTTATATTAGTTACATCATATGAATCATAATCTACTATAATCAGATGACCTATTCCTGCTCTTGCTAAAGCTTCAACTGCATATGAACCTACTCCACCTATTCCAAATACTGCAACTTTAGCTTTTTGTAGTTTTTCTACTCCTTCTTTTCCTATTAATAATTCTGTTCTAGAAAATTGATTTGACATATTTTTCTCCTTACAAAATTTTATTTATTTGTTCTAAAGTAATACTTCCTTGTCTTAAAATTACTGGTTTCTCATCTATTACTTTTACAATTGTAGATGCAAGACCTATTTCATTAATTCCACCATCTATAAAGAAATCTGCTTTTCCTCCAAAATTTTTCTTTATTTGTTGTATGTTTGTTCCACTTGGCTCTCCTGATATGTTTGCACTTGGAGCAGCTATTGGCGTTCCTGCTGTTTCTACAAGTTTTTTTGCAATTTCTCCACTTGGCATTCTAACTCCTACTGTATCTCTACCTGCTGTAACTATATCAGGTACAATGTCTTTCTTTTTTAATATAATTGTTAATGGGCCTGGAAAGAATTTTTCCATTATTTTATATTCTATATCTGTTATATCTCTTGCTATTTCATTTACCATTTCCATATTTGATACTAATAAACTAATTGGTTTATTTAATGGTCTTTGTTTTACTTCATATAGTCTTTCTACTGCTTGTTTATCTAGCCCGTTAGTTCCAATTCCATATACTGTTTCAGTTGGAAATACTACTATTTTTCCTTGTTTTATTAATTCTGCTGCTTTTTCTAACATTTTATCTTTCCTCCGCCTAGTACAATGTCACCTATATAGAAAACTGCTGATTGACCTGGAGTTATTGCTCTTTGAGATTCTTCAAATATAACTTTTATTTCATTTCCATTTTGCATTATTTGTGCCTTTGCTGCTTTAGCAGAATAACGTGTTTTTACTTCTACTTCTATTGGTTCTAAAATTTCATCCATCAACAATAAATTGATATCTGTTACAACAATTTCTTTTTTGTATAATTCATTTTCTTCTCCAACTATTACTTCATTTTTAGCTGAATTAAATCCTAATACAAATAATGGTGTAGTATGTGATATTCCAAGACCTTTTCTTTGTCCTATTGTATAATTGTATAATCCTATATGTTTTCCTAAAACTTCACCTTTTGAATTTACTATATTTCCTTGTTTTGGTCTTATATCTGAATTATTTTCTAAGAATTTTTTGTAATTCCTATCTGGTATAAAACATATATCTTCACTGTCTGGCTTGTTTGCAACTTTCAAATTATTCTCTCTTGCAATTTCTCTTATTTGTTCTTTTTCTTCAAATTCAGCAAGTGGAAATAAGATATGTTCTATTATATCTTTTGGAATATTCCATAATACATAACTTTGGTCTTTTTTACCTGAATTTGATTTTTTTAATACCCATCTACCATATTTTTCACTATATTCTGTTTTTGCATAATGACCTGTTGCTATATAATTACATCCTAGCTCTTTTGCTTTTTCCCACATTACTCCAAATTTCATATATCTATTACATTCGATACATGGGTTTGGTGTTTTACAGTTTGCATAACAATGTATGAAATCTTCTATTACTTTATTTTTAAATTCTTCTTTACAATCATATATGTAGTGTGGAATTTGTAATGAATCACACATATTTCGTGCATCTTCACTTGTGTTTTTGTCTGCACAGCTACTACCAGAAAACATTTCTAATGTTGTTCCTATTACTTCATATCCTTTTTGTTGTAATAATAGTGCTGATACACTACTATCTACCCCTCCACTCATTCCTAATAATACTTTTTTGTTTTCCATTTTTATTCCTCTTTTTCTTTTTAAATAAAACGGCCCACTGAACCGCATTTTAACGATTCAGTGGGTGAAAGAGATTACTTGTCAGAAATGCTGTACGAAATCAACAATGTGCTATGGCCCTCACCAATTGTTCCATAGACAATCAGCCCTCGAACTCCTGTTACCCAGGTTCCTACATTCATTTTTCCATCATGCCATTTCAAAATGTCAAGAAACTCATTGTGGCTACATAGTAAAACCGCTTTGATATCTTGTAAGCTGTCATAAATTCTATTAATGCATCCAAGTACATCCTGACTTATTTTGCCTTCAATTTCCACATATTCGCCACCTTCAAAGAAAATAGGGATTTCGCCAATGCAGTAGTCTGTCATTTCAAAATCCAACATTTTCTTATCCTGATGATAAATGCACGCCATCTGCTTCGATAGGTCATATGCATCAATTGTCTTGTTTGATTTCAAACAAAATTCTAGTTTCATGCTGTCATTCTCCTTCAAGTTTATTTGCGGTATTACCGCTTTTGTACGATTATTATACCACTGTTACAAGCATTATGTCAAGCGTTAAAGTGTGTACTCTCTTTCACTCATTTATATCTATTTATTTGATTTTAATTGACAATTAAAAAAAACTATGTTAATATAATAATATAAAAGATAAGAGCGTGAGCCCTTATCTCTGGTTTGTTTGGTGAGATTTGTCCAGTGCTGGATAAATCTCTATTTTTCTTTTTTGTGAGCAATAGCTTAATGCATATCCATACTTTGAGCAAATATGTATTAAAAAACCTATTCCCAAAAAGAAAGCTACTAATATTAATAAAATACTTATTAATTTCATAACTTAACCTCCTTCTTACGTATTACATTTAAGCTGAAATAGCATAAATGCATAGATTAGTAAGCATATTGCATAGCTTACCATTCTATGCACTTATGCCTGAAGGAGATTAGTCCAACTAACCGTATGTGATAATATCACGATTCTGAAAATATGTCAATATTTTTCGAACATTTTTTTGTTATTTCAAAAATCCATTTATAATTGCTTCTTCAGCTTCTTTTTCCGTTAAACCTAAAGTCATTAATTTAGTTAATTGTTCACCTGCAATTTTTCCAATAGCTGCTTCGTGAATCAAATTTGCTTCAACATTATTAGCAACAATTTCAGGTATAGCAATAACTTTTGCTGAATCTTTAATTATTGCATCACATTCAACATGTCCAAAACATTTTTTATTACCAGTTACTTTTGAACAAAATTCTTGTTTTGAATCTTCTGTTGCAACAGATCTTGAAGTTACTTTTGTGCTTGCATTTTCTCCATTTAATTCTACTTCAAAAACTGTTTTTGCAAATTGTGTGCCGTGTGTCATTATTTTTTCAGTTACAACAAAACTTGCATTTTCTTCTATTACACCTTTTGTTATTCTTTCAGTTGAATCTACACCTTTTATTTGAACAGAATCCATCTCTAAAGTTGCTCCGTCTTTTAAATACACTTCAGTTATTGGATTTAAAACTCTTTTTCCTGTTCCATCACCTTGTCCATAATGTTTTTCTATATATTTTACTTTTGCTCCTTTTTCTAAAAAGAAACGATGTATTCCATCATGTTGTGAGTCTTTATGATGGTCATTATGAATTCCACATCCTGCTATTATTGTAACTTTTGCATTTTCTCCTATATAGAAATCATTATATACAACATCTTTTATTCCGCTTTGTGTAATAATTACTGGAATATGAACAATTTCAAATTTTGTATTTTCTTTTACATATATATCAATTCCAGATACATCTTTTTTTGTTACAATATTTATATTTTCAGTAATTTGTCTTTCTACTCCTTGTCCATCTTTCCTGATATTATATGCACCTTTAAGTTCTCCGTTTTCAATTCCTGTTATTTCTTTTAATAAATCTATTTCTACATTATTCATTTATTAGTTCACTCCTAATTTACAGCATAGAGGCTTTTCTTTAACATCTCCCAATAATTCCTCTTTGCTTCCTCTTTTTTCTACTTTTCCTTGTTTTAATAGAATTACTTCATCTGCTATATTTAAAATTCTTTCTTGATGTGAAATAATTAAAGTTGTACCTTTTACTATTTTTCTCATATCTTCAAAAACTTTAATTAAGCTTTGGAAGCTCCACAAATCAATACCAGCTTCTGGTTCATCAAAAATTGTGAATTTTGAATTTCTAACAGCAACACTTGCTATTTCTATTCTTTTAAGCTCTCCTCCTGATAATGAACTATTTATTTCTCTATCTACATATTCTTTTGCACATAATCCTACTTTTGATAGAATTTCACAAGCTGTTGCTTTGTTTATTTCTTTTTCTGATGATAATCTAAGCAAATCGAATACAGTAATTCCTTTAAATCTGATTGGTTGTTGAAATGCAAACGCTACTCCTAATTTTGCTCTTTCATTGATTTGTAAATTTGTAATATCTTGTCCTTCTAATAAGATTTGTCCTGAATCAGGTCTTTCAATTCCCATAATTATTTTTGCTAATGTTGATTTTCCTGAACCATTTGGTCCTGTAATCACTACAAATTTATCTGTATCTATTGTTAGACTTATATTGTCTAGTATTTTTTTATTATCTCTTTCAAAACATATATTTTTTAATTCTAACATATTTTTTCCTTTCTTTTTGCTGTCCTTTTTATACAGTTTCTACATTTTTCTTGATTTATATCATAATTACAATTTAAATTGCTTAATCCTAAAACCTCATGTACATATTTTGCTAATTTGTTTATTGTCTCATCACTTATTGATGATTTTATTTTTTCTGCTTCTCTTTTAGCTTTTTCTTCATCTAAATTTAACACTTCTTTTAGAAATACATAAATTATGTCATAGGCTTCTAATATTTTTTTGGCTAAACTTTCTCCTTGCTCTGTTAATTCTATTATTCCATATGTTTCATAATTTACTAGTTTTTCTTCTTTTAAATTATTTAATGCTTTATTTACACTTGGCTTTGTACATTCCATTTTATTTGCAATGTCTGTTACTCTTATGTTTCCATTTTGTTTTTTTAATACATACATTGTTTTTAAATATTCTTCTAATGCTTTTGAAATCATAGTTTTCTCCTTATTGTTAACTTCAGTTAACATTATAATATATATGGAAAAGTTTGTCAAGGTTAACACACAAAAAAAGGGACCAAGTCCCTTTTTGGCTATTTCTTAATTCTTGCAACAAAAAAACCTTCATATAAATCAGTTGGAGCTACACACATTACACCATCTATTGATGTATGTAAGACCGGGACCCCCTCTATATTTTCAATTGGTATAATTTCTGCACCAAATTTGTGTAAAACTTTTCTTAGTACACCCTCATTCTCTTGCTCTAGTATCGAACAAGTTGAATAAACCATTTCTCCGCCTGGCTTTAATATCTTTAAAGCTTTACTTAGTAATTCTTCTTGTGTTTTTGAAGATCTATAAATTAATTCTTTACTAAACCCGTTATCAAATACACTCATTGTTCCACTTCCACTACAAGGAGCATCTAATAAAACTTTATCAAATGAAAAGAAATCACTTAATTTTCTTGCATCTTCTAACATTACATTTACACAACCAACACCTTGTTTTTGTAAATTATATTTTAATCTTTCTGCTCTAATTTTATTTTTCTCGCAAGCTGTTATATATGCCTTATTCTGTGTTATTGCTGCCATTTGTGTTGTTTTGCCTCCAGGTGCAGCTGCCATATCAAGTATATTTTCTCCTGCTTTTGGCTCTAATATAATTGGTGGCAACATTGAAGATAAGCTTTGTAAATAAATCTCACCATTTTCATAAATATCTAATTTTTTAATTTCATCTTCTCTAACATTTTTTATTATTAAAGCATCATCATACCATAATATATCTTCATATTGAATCTCCGCTTCTTGTAGTTTATTTTTTATTTTCTCTTTGTCTGCTTTTATTGTGTTTATTCTTAATGTTACTAATCTTTGTTTTGAATATCCTTCGATTATTTTATTAGTTGTATTTTCTCCATATTGTGTTAGTAGCATTTGTTTAAAAAATTCTGGAATTTGCATTATATCCCCCTTATATTTCATCTACATTAATTCCAAGTTTTCTGAAATTGTCGTTTACTTTTGTCATATTTCTGTACATTCCATTCTTTAATTCATGTGTATAATTTTCAATCTCTATATTATTTTTGTTTTCTAATTCTTTATCTATATCATAGCAAACTTTTACAAAGTTAAAAGATATGTTGCTTCCATATTGATTAGTATCATCACCTTCAATTATTAGATAATTTGCTTTTGTTGTTTCTTGTGTATTACTATCTTTGTGTGGCTTTCTTATTGTATTAAATGCATTTCCAACACTTCCTACATTTATTAATGTTTTGTTATATAAAACATCCATATATTGATGATGTATGTGTCCGTATATTATAACATCGGCATTTTGCTGAGATATAGTTTTTTCAGAAGGAAGAAACATTTCATATTTTGTTTTTATACCATCTTGGTTTACAACAGTTATATTATCTTTTTCTGGTGTTGCATGAAACATTCTTACTAAACTTCCACTTAAATATAATTCATAACAATATGGCAAGTTTCTTAAATATTCTTTGCTCTCTTCAGATAACACTTTTTTGTTCCATTCAATTCTTGTTTTTTCTATTCCATTAAATTCTTCTATATTATGCTCAGTAGAAAAATGTCTGTCACAATTTCCTCTAAGCACAACATCACAATGTTTTTTTACTATTTCTACACATTCATTTGGATATGCGCCTTTTCCTATTATATCTCCTAAACATATTATTTTATCTACATTTCTTTTTTCTATGTCTTTTATTGTTTCTGTTAGTGCTTGTAAATTACCATGTATATCAGAAATTATTGCTATTTTCATTATTTTATCCCCTTTTGCTTTTTCAACCATTTATTTAAATCTCTTTGTTTTTTGAATATTAATAATTTACTTTCATCTATTCCTTCTAAATTATCTACTATAACTTTTCTTTTCTCTTTATTGTATTTTAATACATATGTAAAAAACTCTTTAGACATTCGCTCTTTGCATCCTGGTATTTCTTCTCTTTCTTTACCGCCAAGCTTAATCCTTCTCATTATTACACCTTTTATTTGAGTCCATGTAGGATAATCTAACCATATAACTAAATCTGCTTTTTCTAACCTTACTTTTAATGTTGCTTTATATGTTCCATCAATTATCCATTTTTCTTGTTTCACTATGTCTAAAATCATTTTATCTCTTTCATCTTTATCTCTTATCTTCCAATTTTCTAAGTGATGTATACCATCTATATGTATTGCTGGTATATTGTATAATTTTGACAATTCATTTGATAGTGTTGTTTTGCCTGTTCCTGGTCCTCCAATTATAGAAATTCGATTCCAACTCATTAATTCTATCCCCCTTATAAATTAATTTTAAACTAAGCTTTTTACTATAAAATCAATAACATCATCTTCATTATTAATGTTTTTATTTTTCTCTTCTTGTGTTAAGTCGACAAAATATTTGTTGTACTCTGGCATAATAGATATGGAATCTAATGGATATCCTAGATTTCTTTTTTCAGAAGGTTTGTCTACAAAATAAAAGTGGTCTTTTGACCAAGTATATTCTTTTGATTCTGTTCCATTATATATTACCATTCCATATACCCATTTTGCTGTTAATCTTCCGCCATTTTCTTTTACTAAATTTGTGTAATATTGTATCATTTCTTCATCTGTTAGCTCTTTTCCATTAACTCTTCTGACATTTGTTCCTGGTTGTTTTTCTTCTGGTAATTCTTCAATAAATAAGTTATCATCTATTCCTATTGTTACAATTCCTGTCTCTTCAAAATATGCTTTTGCTTTTAAATAAGCATTTTCTATAGCATTTTTACCAGTTTCTTGTACATTTAATTTTAAGTCTATATCTTTTAGTGTTAAAACATCTATTCCTTTATTTTGTAATCTAGTAACATATCTTTTTACTTTTGCTGGATTTTTTGTTGCAAATAGTACTTTCATTTTTATCTCCTTCTTTCGCCACTAATTTTAACACATATATAAAAAAATCACAAGATTAAAACTTGTGATTTTCCTATTTTCCTATAAACATCTGTACATAGATTTTTCCGTACTTAGGACTATTTACTACACCAATTCCTGTATAGTTGTAATTACCACTTAAAATATTGGCTTTATGTCCAGAAGAATTCATCCACGCATTTACAGCACCACTATTACTTGAATTTGCAGCAATGTTTTCTCCCGCAGTTTTATACGAAACATTAAAACTTTTCAACATTTGAAATGGTGAACCATATGTTGGAGATTCGTGTGCAAAATAATTGTTATCTACCATGTCTTGTGCTTTTATTCTTGCAACTCTTTGTACTTCACTATCTATTTTTAGTGCAGAAAGGCCATTGTTTGTTCTTTGTTTGTTTATTAAATCAAATACTTCTTTTTCATCAGCAGTCAAAGAGGCTGTAGTTGTATTTTGATTCCCTGATGTACTACCACCAGTATTGGTTCCTGATGAACTCGGATAAATAGGTTTTACATATTTTTTACTTACTGCGCCAATATAATCTCCTTCAACTTGAACAATATACCATGTTCCAACTCCTGCAAATACTCTTATATATTCATTCTTTTTAACTGTTGCTACAATTTTATATTGTGTTCCAGGCCCACTCCTTACATTTAATTCTGTAGCAGTTACTAATCCTGTTGAAAAATCTACATTATAATAATGTTGCATTCCAAATGTTGTTGTATATTTACATATCATTAATGCAAATATACTAATAACTATGGTTTTTAAAATGTTTTTCTTTTTTATGGTTACGACTTTCATAAAATCCCCCTTATATTAAAGGATATTACTTTATGAATGTCCAATATGCTAAAATTTCTAATAAAATTGGGATATACTCATTCGAGTATATCCCCCTGTTTTGGATTTTGTCTTCTTACTCTTTCTTAATCACAACCAACGGAACCGTCTCTTCAAAAACCATATCCGAATCGTATTCCATATCGTGAATCTCAGATGCCGGAATGCTACAGTTGAAACTCTGCGAAGCACCAACAAGTTGTACTCCTCCATTCTCTGCCACAATTGCTCGATAGCAACTGGCACTCTCCCCCATGTTGCAAATTGCAAACCATGTTTCTCCATTGCTAATACGCTGCGCCCATTCAAGTGCCTGCTCGACCCAATCTGCCATTAGACCACCTAACTCGATTGCATACGCCTTAAGCTCTGCAACACTTTTACGTCCGTACCAATTTTTAACCGGAATCAACGTATAAAATTCGGAAGCATATTTTTCAGGATGTTTCTCAACTTCAGTAAATGCCTTCTGAATTAGCCGACGTGTTTTCTCCTGTTCTTCGATGCTTCTCTCCTTTTGGAAAAGACTCCTGTCAATCTCCTGAGGTTTTACTTCAAACAATTCGCCTTCTGTAGGAGTCCGTGTTACCTTAGATGCATGACCTTCTTTGTTTGCAATTTGTTCCTCTGTCACTTTGAAATTCTCAACACTGTCGAAAGTCTCTTTTCTTCCGTCTTTGAAAACAATTTCCAATTTCATGTCCGTGTCCTCCTGTAACTTCAAAATTTGTAGCAGACTGCTAACATAATAAATTTTATCATAGTTTTACATAATTTACAAGTATAATCCAACTATTTCTTACATGAACTGCAATAAGGGCAGTCTTTGCATTCATCCACATTTTCTTTTTTATTTCCTTTTAAAATAACAACTACAATTGCTGCAATTATTACAATAACTAGCAAATTAGCCCAATTAAATGTTCCATTTTCAATTCTGCTTCCAATTTGATATACAGCAGTTGCTAATAACCATGCAAAACCTGTTTGAAATCCAATTGCTTTTAACATTTTCTTTATGCCACCAAGTTCTCTTTTCATTGCTCCTATTGCTCCAAAACATGGTGCACTAAATAAATTAAATACCATAAATGCATAAGCTGATGAAGCTGTGAAGAAACCAAATATTCCGCTTCCAAAAATTTGACTACCTTGTTCTACATCTTCTGCCAACCCTGCAATTACTGACATTGAAGATATTACCTGTTCTTTGGCTACTAATCCTTGAATTGCTGATACTGTAGCTCCCCAACTATTTGTTCCTAACATTGGATAAAATATCCAAGAAATTGTTTTACCAATCCATGCTAATATACTATTATCGACATCTACACCATATTCTAGTTCATACGAAAATGATAATAAAAACCAAATTGCTATTGAACAAATAAATATTACACTTCCTGCTCTTTTTATAAATGCAACAACCTTATCAAACACATCTTTAGCAACATATTTTATACTTGGTAATTTGTATTCAGGAAGTTCTGATATATATGTACTACTTGTATTTTTATATATAAATTTCTTCATAAGTATCGCACTTACTATTATTATTGCTATTGCAAAAAAGTATAATGATGCCGAAACTAGTCCAGCTTTTTCGTCAAAAAAATAACCAGAAAATAATGCTATTATTGGCAGTTTAGCGCTACATGGTATAAAAGGTGTTAAAATTGTTGTCATTTCTCTTTCGTCATGATTTTCTATTATTCTTGTTCCCATTATTCCAGGTACACTACAGCCTGAGCCAACTATAAATGGTATCAGACTTTTTCCACTTAATCCTATTTTTCTAAATATCTTGTCTAATAATAATGCAATTCTTGACATATATCCTGTTGTTTCTAAAATAGATATGCATATAAATAATATTATAAGTTGTGGTACAAATCCTAGAACAGCTCCAACCCCAGCTATTATTCCATCCACAACCAAACTATTTACCCATTCTGAAGTTCCTATATTTTTTAATAATACTGCTACATTCTCTCCAAACGTTTGTACAATTCCAGCTACCCTATCTACTGTAAAGCTCCCTACTACTCCAACAGACAAATAATAAACCAAAAACATTATTAAAATAAATATTGGAAAAGCAATCCATTTGTTTAAGAATATCTTATCTAATTTATCAGATATACTTTCTTGTACTGGCATTTTCGCTACTGTTTGTTTTTTTGTTTGTTCTATAAAATTATATCTTTGTATTGCTATTGTTTCTTCTAAATCTGTATCATAATTTGAAGATAATTCTTGTACCATATTTTTTATTTTGTAACAATTTAATTCTTCGAACCTTTCATCATTTTCTAATAGTTTTACTGATACAAACTTTTTATGAATTAATTCTCGTGGCAAGTAATTTCCCACCTGTTTTATCATTTGCTCTATTCTTCCATCATAAATATATGAGCTAATTCCGGTTGATGGCTTTTCTAATTCTTTAATTAATTCATCTATTCCAGTTTCTTTTAACGCAGATATTTTTACAACTTTTGCTCCTAATATTTGTTCTAACCTATTTTCATTTATAATTAATCCTTTTTTCTCTAAAATATCTGCCATATTTAGGGCAACAATAACTTTGCAATCTAATTCTAGAAGCTGTGTTGTTAAATATAAACTTCTTTCAAGTGATGTGCTATCAACTATATTTATTATAACATCAGGATTTTCATCAAAGATAAATTTTCTTGATACCTCTTCTTCTGTACTATATGGACTTAATGAATAAATTCCTGGTAAATCTGTTATTTCATGTTTTGTATTTCTAATCATCCCTGTTTTCTTTTCTATTGTAACTCCTGGCCAATTGCCAATTTTAGCATTCATTCCTGTTAATACATTAAATAAAGTGGTTTTCCCACTATTTTGATTTCCAACTAAAGCAATTTTCATTTCAAATTACCTCCACTTCGATTTTAGATAAGTCTTCTTTGCGTAAGCACAATTCATAGTCTCGTAATTCAATGTCTATTGGATCTCCCATTGGGGCAACTTTTTTAATTGTTATTTCAACTCCTCTAGTAATTCCCATATCTAGTAGATGTCGTCTAATTGCTTTATTTTCTTCATTTAATTTTAAAACTTTCGCTCTTTGTCCAACTTCTAATTCTGACAAATTACATTTTTCACCTGTTCTTTTCATATTCTGCCTCCCTTTTGTACATTTTTATAATACTCTTAAATTTTTGAAAAAGCAAGGGAATCTTGGCACAAAAAATACAACTTTTTACAGTTGTATTTAATTTATTGATATTTTCCTTTTATATATTTAAATATTGTTCCCTCTGTCGCTTGTTCCATTAGATCTTCCGGAAAATCAATTTCTTCAAAGCAATCACAATTATTAGCACTTATATCAATTAAAAAAACTCTATCTCCTAAATTTTCAACAACTTCATATGAGTGACCTTCTATACGATATGCGTTTAATTGTTGTGTTTGTTCTTCTAATAATTGGTCAGCAATTTGGGTCAATTGTTCCAACACTTCTTCTGTTGCTTCTTTATCTAAAACATATTTCCCATTTTCTTCTCTCAAAACACTAGCTACTCCTGCTCCTTTTGGTAATTGATTTTCTTTAACAGTATTAATTTCGTGACTTTTTCCTTCTTCACATATGCATAAATTATATATGTCATCTTTTTTAGAGTTTTTGCTATATACATAATACATTGTTCCTTTATCTGAAGTTTTTTTGGCGTAGCTATTTAAAATCTTGTTTCTTTCAATATTAAATTTATCTCTATACTCTGTTGTTAATTTTCTTTCATCCTGTATTTTTTGTACTATTGAAACTGGAGCTTTTTTAGTATTTTCTAGAAATTCACCTAGCTCTTTAATGAAACTTTGAATAACATTATCTTCTTTTGTATTATTAATTAAGTTATTGAATAAGTCTAAATTCAATAAATTTCACTCTCCTTTAAATTATTTCTCTATCCAACTTCTTCCTGTTTCATAGTCAATATTAACTCCTGGTTGTACATTATATACATATACATTAAAACATACACCCTCTCCATTATCTTCCATAGAATAAGCTTCCATTTGCACTCCACTTGCAATTAGATTATCCCCTTCAAAAATTGGTGTTACTCTATATAGAACATGCCTATTTTCATCCTCTTTTTCATTTATATATTCTGCAACTTGATTTTCAAATGGCAACATTCCTTCAACATTCATATATCGTGTTCCTGTAATTAAATTCAATTCATTAGCATTTTCACTAGACAATTGATATCCAATTAAATGACATCTATTATATAAATATTCTCCATTATATCTTTTCTGTCTCCACCCACTTGGATGTATAAAACTAATGTTTTCTCTTTCTTGTCCATCAGGTGGCATAGTTGCTCTACTAATATTTGCATAAGCTACCCCACATCTCCCTAAAATATCTAATTGCGAATATTGTTCAAAGCTTTCTGTAGCATAATCCTTTGGATTAAAACTTGGAATGTTATTGTTTATAATTACATATGGCTCATTTGTAAAATCTGGTATGTCACTTAAGTCAATTGTAATTCCAAATTTATTTTGATTAATGTCTTGCGTATTTTCTTTTTTTCTACTTTCTTGTAATTCTAAATTGATGTATTCACATATACTTATTAATATTATAATTGCTACTCCAATAATCACTTTTTTTATTTTGTTTTTTACTCTTCTTCTACTCATATTACCCCTTTGTTGGTTTTATATATTCCTCATATCCATATTCTGCAGATGTACCTTCTAATTCTTTTATAGATAAACTTATTTTCAATTTTTCTCTATCTATATTTATAATTTTTGCATTAACTGTTTGTCCTAATTGTAGTTCATCTTCAGCTTTTATTACTCTTTTTAAGCCCGTTATTTCTGAATTATGAACTAAACCTTCTAATCCTTTTTCTATTTCTAAAAATGCTCCAAAAGATGCGAATTTTGCAACCTTACAAGTTACAATATCAGTTATTTTGTATTTATCTGCAAGCGCAAACCAAGGATTTTCTCCTTTTAAAGGATATTCTAAACTTATTCTTTTTTCTTCTTTATCGAAATCTTTTATTTTTACTTCTATTTCATCATTTATATTAAATTTGTTTTCAAGTTTTTCATTTTTATCCCATAGTAATTCTGATTTATGGGCTAATCCTTTAGCTAATCCTAAATCAACAAATATTCCATAATCTGCAATTTTAGAAATAGTTCCTGTATATGTTTTTCCTATTTTTATATTGTTCCAAAAGTCTTGGATATTTTTTGCTCTTTCTTTTTTTTGTGCTTCAATTTCTTTTGCTTGTTTGATTTTTAAAGCTTTTTCTTTTTCAGCTTCTTCTCTTTTTTTATAATTTTTATAAGATAAAAGTACATTCCCTAATCCATCATTCCATTTTAAAACATCTGCTCTAATTGTATCTCCTGGTTTGAATTCATCTCTAGGATTTTTGTTTTCATCATCTGAATATTCACGTATTGGAATAATTCCATCAGCTTTATATTTAAAGTCAACAAATATTTCACCTTTTCTAGATATTTGTATTACAGTTCCTGTAACTGTCTTATTGAATTTTTTTGTGTTTAATGATTCATTATATAATTCTTCAAAATTTTTTTCTGCCATATTTTAGCCATCCTTTCACTTTTTAAAACTATTGTTGTTATACCATTTTTTATTTAAAAAGTAAATTAAATTTTTTTATTTTTATCGCTTTCTATTACTTTTTTTGCATAAGAACATTCCGCTGTAAGTTCTTTATTATATTTTTTTGCATTTTCTATGATGCATTCTACCAGTTTTTTTGCAATCCCTTGACCTTGATATGATTTATCAACTTCTGTATGCATTATATTCCAATCTTTTTGTGATTCTATATAATCACATTCCCCAATTTGAATATTATTGTCATACGCAATTGATTTATTATTATTTTTGTCAAATTTTATTTCAATCATAAGTTTCCTCCTTACAAATACAATGTTAAAATTTTAATTCTCTGATGTTTAGAATATCAATTCCCATCTTTTTATAAACATCATCTACTGTACAAGATACTGTGTCTTTTATAGAATAACCTAGTAAATTTAAAATTCCATTTATATCTTCTTCCCCTTCTCCTTCTATTTCCATATAAGTAGGAATGCCTGGCCATGTATCTATATCTATCACGTGATTTTTCAATATATACGATATTCTCTTTTTCTCTTGATAACTTTTATATGAAAAACCAAGCGCTTTCAAAAACTCTCTTGCTGCTTCCATAGACGGAACCACCATTTCTGTTTCTAACATTTGCTGAATATTACTTCCATCATCTGCTAATATATGTTTTACTGTTAGTGTTGTTTTTTTGTTTGTTTTTCTTAATCTAATCCATTTCTTTGAGTTGTTATGAAACTTTTGAAGAAAATCTTTCAATTCTTTTTTATTTAATGTTTTTAACACTACTTGTTTTTCTAATTCTAATAAATTTGTTAAATTATCTACATTTATTATTTCTTTTAATTGTTCTTTTTCTTCTTTTGTTAATAAATTATCTATTTCCCAAAATAATAATTCTAATTTAGAGAATGCAACATCTTGTTTAATTTCACTTTCAGGATTTTTTAGTTGAATTAATATGTCTAGATATCTTCCATATATTGTTGGTAAATCATATGTATATAAATATTGTGTACTTTTTTCTACAAATGTCCCACCTAATTCTTCTATTTTTTGTATAATATTATTTTCATTTATATTTAATACTTTAACTTCTAATTCCATTCTTGACATATTAGATTCCTCCTTTTACAGTTACATGTTCATTTTAACAATAATTTCGCCGCTTCATATTGTTGGTTAACTAATGTTTTTCCTTTTAGAGATAATTTATTATAACTTCTATTTAATTTTTCCATAACAAATTCTGCACCTTCATCTATTGACAATTTCTTTTCTTTATATACCATACTTAAAAGTGATGGTATACTATAAAAGTGTGCCATTGCATCTGAATCAGCAATGCATATTTCTTCAGGAGAATTTTTATCCATTAATTTACTTCCTCTATGGTTTAAAATACATTTTTTTATTAAATCAATTTTGCCTTTTGGATAATTTTCTTTTATAAGTAATTGTTCAGCAATTTTAGCTCCAATAATATGATGTTCTTCTGTATAATCTTTATTTGTAACACTTGCTATATCGTGCAGTAAGGCTGCAATTGCTACTACTTCTTCATCAGCGCCATAATTCTGCGCATTGTCTTTAGCCAATTCATATACAAGTTTTATGTGATGGTCCCATGCTCCTATCCCATAACTATTGTTTGGACTTAAACATCTATTTTTTACTTCTTCATATATCTTGCTTTCAATTGAATTCATAATTTATCTCCTAATTCTTTTAAAAAGTGTCTTAATTCTTCTTCATTTAAAAATATTTTTTCGAATATTATATTCATCAAATATATCACATATTTTTAATATATTGTCTTTATTTCTTGTTCTCCCTGCTATAAAAAATTCATAAATATTATTCATAAATTTTCCTCCTCTTCGTTTATATTTTTGAGCAACTTTACTTAAGTTCTAGCACCGATACACACTCCACGTGCTAAGAAGCCCCATCGATGACAGGTAGTTTTTACCTAGAGTGTTTATTGTTGACATGTGTTTTTATTTAAAAATTTATGAACTAAATTTTCTCCTCTTTTGTAATTTCATTATTTAATTTTATTATAAACTTCTTCAATTACTTTTGTATTAATTCCCAATATTACAGAATACACTAAATATTCTTCCCATAGTATTAATTGTTCTTTCGTTTTTTCTTCAATTTTACTAAAATCAACTAGGTATTTTCTTAAACCTTCTAATTTCAAATTTATCATTTTGCCCTCATCATTTCGAATATAAGGGTCCAATGTGTTTAGCATTTTATAATGACTGATATATACAATTGTAGAATATGGCATAAATACTAAAAATGCAAAAAGTATCATTAATAAAATAAAGCCTAAAATCATTGTAGCACTATCGCTAGCTATTACCAAAAAGTTTGGTATCATCGAAAAAACTATCAAAACAAACAAATATATTATTATGTTTATAATTATTCTCCTTTTTATGTTTTTCTTTACTCCTTGTTTTTCTTGTAATAATCCTTTTTTTAATGCATCGTTTCTTACAATACTTGCATATTCTAATATATTTATATCTTTTAAATTGTTTTCTTTTACTTTATTTAATATATATATTTCATTTTCTTCCAAATTCTCTATTGTGTCATCTAACAATACAATGCTATCATCTTTTATCTTTATTTTACCTTTTAGCTCTAACATCAAAAGCGTAGCAACTATATCTTCCTTATTTATTTTAAAGTCATCTACATAGCTTAAAACTGCTGGTGAATATTTAGGAAGTATATCTCTATAATAATTATCATTTTTTAAGTCTACTTTTTCAATTCTTTCTTTGTTGTATTTTTTATTTGCTATTTTTATTCCAAAATATATAATAGTTAAATAAAAAACTCTAAACATGCTAAAAATTGCACTTACTAAAATAACAAAAAATATAGATAATACAATTGTTATATATTGTGGTGCTGTTATCTCTTGAAAGTTTATAATTTGAAAGTCTGATATGTTGATGTTTTTTAAACCACCATTATATAGCTCTATAAACGTCATAATAATTATTATAGACCAAAATACTAAGTCTAATATTTGATTAAATTTTATTTTTTTCATAAATTTTACTCCTATTAATGTAAAAAATTATAATATTTCATTTGCTTTTTGATTAGTTGAAACTCTCTATGTCAATTTTCGCTTATATTTGAGTGTTTTGCTTCAATCTTAGCACGGAGCAACACTCCACATGACCTACATATCCACTGTTGATAGGTTTTTGGTAGCTGGTATAGTCACTATTGATTGGTCGCATTGACTGTTCTATTTCCCACGATATTCTTTTTCAATAAAAACTATAAAAGATGGAACACTTCCTAATAAATACATTAAATCATGTATTACTAAAAAAGCCTCTTCTTCACTTCCATATGAATAATAATCACTCATTTGTCCTTTTAAAAATTCTCCATTTTCGTTTAATAGAAAATCTAATATAAACTCATTTTGTTCTTCTGTCTTCTTTAGGTATTGTTTTGCCTTTTTATAATCTCCTTTTTTAAAATACATAATTGCCATTGGAAATAACATAAAGGCAGAATCCTCATTATATTTTTTATATAGTTTTTCACATTGTTCAAATTTTTCTAATGCGCAATATAAGCCTATTAAAATATATCGAATTCCTGTATTATCACTATTACATAATTGTAATAACTCTTCACATTCCTTTATTGCTTCTGAATATCTTCCTAACTCCAATAAAGTTATTGTTTTATTATGTCTTGCTCTCATATATGGTCTTGTTTCAAGAATCAACCAAAAATCTCCTATATTTTCTTTATTAAACATATTTTGCTCTTCTAAAAGTTTAGTCGCTCTCTCTATAATGCTATCATATTTTTTTAATTTTTTAATTGGATTTTCTTCATATTCTGCAATTAAATTTTCCGCGTCAATATTATCAGAATAAATATCTAATGCCTGTTTTGCTAATTTTAATGCTTTGTTTTTAGAAGTTGCTTCTAATGCTTCTTCTAACAATTCGTCAGATTTAAATTTTGGACTATTAAAATATTTATATTCATCTAAATCAATTACTTTATTTTTACTCATACAAACTCTCCTATCACTTATTACCTTCTTTAGTTAATTCTTTTTTACATAGTTTTCTAAATTTAATTCTTTCTTAAATTCTTCTTCTGTTGGTAAATATAATTTGTATTTTGAAGCAAATATTTGATTATTATCTTCTGGCAAAGTATATTTTACAACTTGGTCACTTTTATCTGCACAAAGTACAATTCCAATTGGTGGATTATCTCCTTCATTCATCATTTCTCTTGTATAGTAATTAACATGCATTTGCATTTGACCTATATCTTGGTGTGTTAAATCTCCTAATTTTAAGTCTATTATTACAAAACATTTTAATATATAGTTATAAAATACTAAATCTATAAAGAAATGTCTTCCATCAAATGTTATTTTTTGTTGTCTTGCTACAAAAGAAAATCCTCTTCCTAATTCTAATAAAAACTTTTGTAAGTGGTCTATTATTGCTTGTTCCAAATCTTTTTCATAGAAACTTGTTTTTCCTTCTAATCCTAAAAATTCTAGCACATAAGGATCTCTTATTATATTCTTAGGTTCTACTTTTTCTGGTAATCCATTTTCATTTGCTACCGCTTCCTTATCTTGACTTGCTAATAATCTTTCATAATAGAATGTTCCTATTTGTCTTTCTAATTGCCTTACACTCCATCCAGATTTAACACATTCTTCTACATAAAAACTTCTTATTTTTTCATTTTCCACTCTCATTAACAATCTGTAATGTGACCAACTTAATTCGTCACACAGTGTGTGGCGATTTGGAAAAGCACGATAAAATTGTCTCATATACTTTAAATTTGTAACTGTAAAACCTTTTCCAAATTCATTAGTTAATTGCTCTGATAAATATTCTAATAGTTTCTTACCGTATTCCGCTCTATCATTTTCTCCACATGCTTTATGTATTTCTTGTCCTATTTCCCAATATGCTTGTACCATTGCTGAATTTACTACTGTATATACTTTTGCTTGTGCTGTTAGTACACTATTTCTAATTATTTTGTATGATTCTTCTGGTTGTATTGTTATTTGATTATCTTCCATAGATATCCTCCTTATTTTACCAATTCTTTAAATTCTTCAAATTGTTTAATTATATTTATAGGAATAGCATAACCTATACCTAAATTCAAATTATTTTGCATTTCCTTAATTAGTTGTTGCATCGTTTTTATTGGGTCTATACCTCCAATTGAAACCATAACTCCTCCGGACTTTGCATTCTGTACTTGCTTTAAAAAATTTGAAAGTGAACCATGTTTTGCATTAATCACTCCAACTAATTCTCCTTTTGCATTAAATAGTGGTCCACCTGAATTTCCATGATTTACAGAACAATCTATTCTTATTAGTTCTATGTTACCTTCATTTTCAAATCCTGCTATGTTAGCAGATAATGCCGTAATTTTATCTATATTATTAGGGAATCCAACTACAAAAGCCTCATTTCCTATTTTAACCGTATTAGAATCTTTTAATCCAACAGGTGGACCTATCTTCTGTGGAAATTCTATAATAGCTATGTCTATATCTCTATTAATCATTTTAACTTGACCTATAAAACCATTGTTTTCTCCTGAAAATCTCGCTACAATTTTCGTATTATCCACTATACAATGTCCACATGTTATTACTATATTTCCATCTCCAATTATTGTTCCTGTTCCAGATGATATTGGAGTAGTATCTACGCATGCTAATACATTAACTACAGAATCCTTTACTTTTTCATAACTACTAGAAAAATCCATATATTAACATCTCCTTTTATTGTGAATTTTTACATATCTTATCACAAAAAACTAAAAAAAGAAAGCCTTTTGACAAAGACTTCCAATTTAAGTTTTACCTCTAAACATTTTTTAATTTATAGTGCTTCATTATTATATTAAACACAATCTAATATAGGTATTTTAGGTTAGGGTAAATACCAGTTTTTTATTATTTTTTTGACCCATCAACCATTTACCAGGTTGTGTTTTTTATCTACAATTTTTGTTAATTTAGAGCTTATTTTTAATATATTTATAGGTTATTTTTTAATATAGTTGACATGTCTTGAAACGTTGATATTTATGGATTTATATAAGTTTTAGAACCGCAACGCACTCAACATGGCTCGTAAACGGAAACATATCAACCGGAATAATATCTTTAATCTCATATTGTTGCTCGAATTCTGCTAAATCTCTAACTAGGGTAGCTGGATTACAACTAATATAAACAATCTTTTTAGGCTTAATCTTTAAAATATTATTTATACTGTTTTTATCTAATCCTTTACGAGGAGGATCAAACATAACAATATCAGCTTTTACACCATTTTTATTTATAAGTTCATCTAATACAACTTCAACATCCCCTGCATAAAATTCTGTATTGGTAACTCCATTTAATTTAGCATTTTCATTTGCCGCATCAACAGCTTCTTTAACAATTTCAATTCCATATACTTTTTTCGCACATTTTGCCATAAATAAGGAAATTGTACCAATCCCACAATACAAATCAAATACTGTATCTTCTTTTGAAATTTGAGCGATTTCAACGCCAATATTATATAATTTTTCTGCTTGCAGTGGATTTACTTGGTAGAAAGATAATGGTGATATTTTAAATAAAAATTCTCCTAACTTATCTTCTATATACCCATCTCCATAAATATTAATATTCTCTAGTCCTAATATAACATTTGTGTTTTTCATGTTGATATTTTTTACAACAGTTTTTATTTGTGGAAATTTCGTAACCAATTTTTGTAGTAATTCTGCTTCTTTTGGTATTGATTTACCGTTTACAACTAACACACACATTATTTGATTTGTTTTTATTCCAACTTTAATTACAATATGTCTAAATAAGCCTTTTCCTGTTTTTTCGTTATATATACTTATATTATTTTGTTTTATAAATTCTAATATATATTTTGCAATTTCTTCAGATTGTGGATTTTGAATCAAACATTTTTCCATTTGAATTACTTCATGTGTTCTATTTGCAAATACGCCTATTACTGGTTTTCCTTCTTTGTTTATTCCTAATGGATATTGTGCTTTATTTCTATAATGAAATGGATTTTCCATTCCAACTGTTTCTTTTACTTGTATCTTATTTTTCAATGTTTTATTTACTAAACTTTGAACTGCATTTTGCTTCATTTTTAATGTTTCTTTATATTGAATATGTCTTAAACTACATCCTCCACATCTTTTATATGTAGTACAATCTGCATCTTGTCTAGTTTCTGCAATATCGATAATTTCTAATATCTTTCCAAATGCATGGGATGATAGTACTTTTACAATTAAAATTTTTACTTTTTCTCCTTTAATTGCTCCTGGAATAAATATTGTAAAATTATCTATTTTTGCAATTCCTTCTCCTTCATACCCATTATCTATTATTTCTACTATATACTCATGATTTTTTTGAATTATGTTTTCCATTAAATTTATTCTCCTTCGCATCTATTTTATCACGAATGTTGCATATTTTCAACAAATTTTGAACTGTTAATTTGATTGAATTAACAGTAAATTTTTTAATATTTTTTTATCAAAAACATTGACTTTATATTTTAAATATGTTAATATATACATTGTCTATTAAATATGCGGATGTGGCGGAACTGGCAGACGCGCTGGTCTTAGGAACCAGTACCAACGGTGTGGAGGTTCAAGTCCTCTCATCCGCACCAAAAGATTAAATCGTCGCACCAGACGATAACCAAGAAATCAACTGTAAAAGGTTGATTTTTTTGTTACCTTTTATTGAAAAAGAAGGGATGGTGTGATATGATAAGTATCGTAAAGAAGAAAAACAAGATAAGCAGAGATTTACTCTCTAAGATTGAATGGGCTTGCCGTTTGAATTCTATAAAATTTGAACACCAAATGATATTAGAAGGTTGTTTGAGAGTTATAGAACACACAAACTTGGCGTATGTAGAGCCACATAGAGTAATTATTAAGAATAATTTATATTTATTCTTTAATGAACATGATTACTTTTATGTGGGAGATTTAAGGACTAAATATCCTTTATCTAAACTACAAGAATACATAGCAAGGCATTAATTTTAGAGTTTTTAGAATTGCTTTTAATATAGAATATAAAACTTTAAAAAGTGCCAATAGTTATGTGATTAGCTAAAGGCACTTTTTGTTATTAATGCCTACCCATTCAAACTGAAGGGAGGATTAAAAATTATGAATGAAGAAAGAAAAGTCGCAGGAATATATATTCGTGTAAGTACAGAAGATCAAGCTAGAGAAGGATTTAGTTTAGGAGAACAAAAAGAAAAATTATTACAGCTTTGTAAATTCAAAGAATACGAAGTATTTAAAGTATATGAAGATGCAGGAATATCAGCAAAAGATATGGCACACAGACCAGCATTTCAAGAAATGTTAGCAGATATGAAAAAAGGAAAAATTAATTATATTGTAGCCTATAAGTTAGACAGAGTTACTCGTTCAGTTCGTGATTTAGAAGAACTAATTGCAGTATTAGAAAAGCATAATACCTATCTTGTATGTGATAGAGATGATGTTAATACTTCTACTGCAAATGGAAGATTTTTTGTAAGAATGCTAACAGTATTATCTCAATTAGAAATTGAAATAGTTAGTGAAAGAACAAAGTTCGGATTAAATGGTGCTATTAAGTCTGGGCATTTACCACGGAACTATTTCATTGGGTTATAAAAAAGATGGTAATAAGAAAACTGTAATAGATGAAACTACAAAAGATGTTGCTATAAGAATATTTAATATGTATTTAGAAGGCAAAAGCTATCAACAAATAGCTAATATTCTAAAAGAAGAAAAAGTATTAGCACCTAAACAATGGAGAGATTCTACTATATAAAAGATAATAGAAAATCGTATTTATATGGGAGATTATGAACAATATAAAAGAATTGGAAAAGCACAAAGTATTGAACCAATAATTTATATGAATGTTGTTGAACCAATAATAAGTCGTGCTATGTGGGAAGAAGCACAAATACAAAAAGAGAAAAATCAAAGAGCATTTACTAGAGATAGAGTTTATATATTTTTTCAAAAACTTAAATGCCCTAAATGTAATAGCATAATGAAATGTAAAGGCTCTGGTGGTAAAAAGAAAAAGTATATATACTATAATTGTGAACATTGTAAAATTTATTATAGAGAAGATAAAATTGAAGAATGTTTAGAAGAATTTTTACTAGATTTAGTTGAATATGATATGACCGTTAAGAAATACTTTTTTCCTATACTAGCTGATAAAAAAGAAAACAATACAGAAAAACTAGATAAAGAAATTGAAACTTTGAAAAAGCAAAAAGATAGAATAAAGAAAGCATATTTAAGTGGTATTGTAGAAATGGAAGATTTTTCTGAAGATTATAAAATTATAGAAGAAAAAATAGCTATACTAGAAAAGAAAAAACTTGATACTTTAAACTTAAATAGTGTGTCATTTACCCCACAACAACTAATGGCTGATAGAGATATTGAAAGAGAAAAATTAATAAGAAATAATACTTTAAATGAAACAATAAAAGCAGAATGGAATAAAAAATCAAAAGAAGAAAAACAAGAATTTATTTCAAAATTTATTGAATCAATTAAGTTAATTAAAAACAAAAATGGGGACTTTAAAATTGAAAAAATAAATTTTAGAAGAAGTTATATTGAACAATTAACCAAATTCTTTCAAAGTGGAATTTTTGATATTTATGCACCAATTGAAGTTGATGATGAAGAAAAATTTATTAGGACAAGTGTTAATATAAATCAGAAACAATTAGATGAATATATAGAAAGAATTAATAAAGAATTTGAAGTGGAATTTTATGAAGTTTTTCCAGAAAATATGAATGGCAAATCTAAAATAGTTGAATTAAAATTGAACAAAGAAAAACAAAAATTAATTAGATTAGTCGCTGTAAAAAGTGATAAAAAATTTTATAAAACTAATGAAGAAAATGTAAAAATTGGAGCAATAATTTGTAATCAAAAATGAAAAATAATAGGAAAAATTTATGCTTAAAATGATTTTCATACTCCTACTGGAATCCTAACAAGCACTGAATTTTTCCTCCCTAGTCAAAATTCGAATTATGGGACTTAGTCCCAAACCCTATATAAAAAATGAAAGGAAGATGAACTATGATATTAAAAAATAATAGTGAAAAAGTAAAAATTTTAGTAAGATATTTTGAAACTTTAAGTATAGAAAATCAATTAAAATTATTTATAATTGTTTTAGAAAGTGACATGATAAAATTAAAAATTGACAAAGAAAATTTGATTGAACTTTTAAAAAATTTCTTATGTATTTTTGATAAGAACTATAACAAAAATAGAATGGTAACTTTAGAATTTAATATGGATGTTTTTATATTATCCAAAGTTATGGAGATGAATGAAACAGAAAAAGAAAGTTTTGTTTTTGAATTATTTTATAATATTTATTGTATCATTTTACAAAAAAATAAATAAAAAATATATAAATAATAGAAAATAAAAAATATATAAATAATAGAAAATACTTGACAATAACAAACAAATGTTTTAAACTATATGTAGTTATAAAAGGATGTGAAATTATGGAAAATGAAATAAATAGTTTGGTAGTTCAAGATAACATATCAAATGAAGAAATAAAGAATTTAATATATACTATAAGAGGAAAACAAGTAATGTTAGATAGTGATGTTGCAATGTTATATCATTACACAACTAAAAATATAAATAAAGCAGTAAAGAGAAATATAGATAGATTTCCTGAAGATTTTTGTTTTCAATTAACTGAAAGCGAATTTCAAGATTTAAGGTTCCAATTTGGAACCTTAAATAGAAAAGTTAATAATGGAGATGTAACAAGAAAATATCTACCATATGTGTTTACTGAGCAAGGAATATCAATGTTGTCTGGAGTTTTGAAAAATGAAATTGCTGTAAAAGTTAGTATTAGTATCATAAGAGCCTTTGTAGAAATGAGAAAGTTTATATCTTCAAATGGACAATTATTTGAAAGATTAACTAATGTAGAATATAAATTATTAGAACACGATAAGAAATTCGATAAAGTATTTGACCAGTTACAAAATGAAGAAAATATTAAACAAAAAATATTCTTTGAAGGTCAAATATATGATGCATACAGTTTAATAATTGATATTATAAAAAAAACAACTAAAAAGATTTTAATAATAGATAATTATATAGATGATAGTGTTTTAAAAATGCTTACTAAAAAGAACAAGAATGTAGAGGTTGTAATATTAACTTCTGATAAAAGCAATATACAAAAACTTGATATTCAAAAATTTAATAAAGAATATCCTCTCTTAAAAGTTGCTAAAACAAATAAATTTCATGATAGATTTATAGTAATAGATAATAAAGAAATGTATCATCTAGGTGCTTCCATTAAAGATTTAGGAAAAAAGTGTTTTGGTATTAACAAAATTGAAGATATAGAAATTATAAACAAGATTATAAATTTATAAAATTAAACCAAATTGAAATATTGCGAAAAATAAGAAAAAATGCTATAATAGACATAATTACTTGCAAAAGTAAAATTTAATGGAGGTGTTTATTGTGAGCGAACAATGGAAAGTTTGTGCAGATTTTTGTCACGAGAACCGGAATTGTCACTATGCAAAAATTGTAGAAGAAAATGGAGAATATCCAGTTATTACTTTCCAAGCGAAAGAAAAAAATGGAAGTCCAGATTTAACAACAATGCATAATGTCAAGACAAGAGTTGATACAACATGTTTGTGTGTTTATTGCACACATCCAAGCTATCCAGAAGAGAAATTTATTGGAAGTGTTGAACCTTATTTTCCGTGCCCTGTGCCAAGCGATTGTCCTTTGCAGAAACAATGCGAATCTGCTACAGACAAAAAGCCGACTCTTTTAGAAAGAGTAAAAAGTTTTTTTATTAAGTAGCAAAACACCAGCGATGTGAATAAATTCTGAATTGAATTGTTCACATCGCATTTTTTTATAAATTAAGTATCTTTTTAGTATACATTTTATAAAACTTGTGCTAAAATATATTTACAGTTGATGAACGGAAATTTTTTTTGTGCTAAATGTGGGAGGATATGCAGAAAAAATGTGCTATTTTTTCGCAAATAAGTACCGCTAACGCACCAATAACGAATCTGTTCGAACTACAGATACAAAAATCAATCAGTAACCTGGTTGATTTTTTTGTTTGTGAAAATTTCATACTAAAAGAAATGATTAATAGAATTTTAAAAACGGCAAATGCGCAGTTATCAAAGGCTTAGAACTAGTATAGACATTGACAAATCACCTCAATTTTGTTATAATAAAAAAATCATAGCCAAGCCTGTGAAATAAATATGTAAAAGAGGAAAAAAATATGCGGAAAAGAAATTGCTGGCTACAAATTGTGGCCCTCTTACTGTGTGGAATATTGCTAACAGCATGTCACTCTACACCAACACCCCAATATAGTAAACCCGAAGAAAACAATTATGGGAATCAAGCTGTATATGAATGTAAGCTAGAGTTCTCATCAAGAACGGTAATGTCAAACGCAACCGCAGGTAACACTTATTATTGCACAGCAGTAGATAGTCTTACAAACGTCCAATACATAGTGACGGGTTCTTCACAAATTGATGGTGGAATGTCTATAACACCACGTATTGACTCTGATGGAAATCCTTTAATTGGAGAGCAAGAATGTGAGCTGAAATTCTCACAAAAAACAGTAATATCAAAGGCGACTGTAGGCAGCACTTATTATTGTACAGCAGTAGACACTCTTACAAATGTCCAATACTTAGTGATTACATCTTCGCAAATTGATGGCGGAATATCTATAACACCACGTGTTAATTCTGATGGAAGTCCTTTAATTGGAGAGCAAGAATGTAAGCTGAAATTCTCACAAAGAACAGTAATGTCAAAAGCTACTGTAGGCAGCACTTATTATTGCACAGCAGTAGATAGTCTTACTGATGTCCAGTATATAATGATGAGCTCTTCTCAAATTAGTGGAGGAATGTCTATAACACCACGTATCGCTTCTGATGGAAAGCCTTTGACTGAAGAACAAGAATGTGAATTGGAATTCTCGCCCAAAACGGTAATGGCAAAGGCGAGAGTTGGTAGCACCTATTATTGTATAGCCGTAGACACTTTTACCAATGTCCAATACTTAGTGATGACATCTTCACAAATTGATAGTGGTATGTCTATAACACCACGTATGGACTCTGAAGGAAATCATTTGATTGGAGAACAAGAATGTGAGTTGGAATTCTCACAAAAAACGGTAATAGCAAAGGCAAGAGTGGGTGGTACTTATTATTGTACAGCAGTAGATGCTTTTACCAATGTCCAATACTTAGTGATGACATCTTCACAAATTGATGGTGGAATGTCTATAATATTACTTATTGATTCTAGTGGGAGTCATTTATTAGCAAACTAAAATTTCATAAAAAAAGAGGCCATTTTTTAATCAAACAAAACATGGTCTCTTTTTCATTTAATATAATATCTACCCCAAACAGGATATTCAAAAATTTTATTTGACATTTCCTAATTATCTGTGTATAATTAATATAGGAAATGACAATTCCACAAACGTGGTTTTGCCAGATAAATTGAGAAAACTCACATCTACCTTGCAATGTACAGATGTGAGCTTTTTTTATTTATGTAGTTGCTTATCAACCCAGTTCTTATACAGAACTGCTGTCAAGGCAACGTTTAATGTTAAAGATAACATAAAGGATATTATAAAAAATAGTATCACTTTAACCATAAACATCACCACCTCTCTTACGATATTTCGTATAATTGGTGGCAAAACCACATCTGCTTATCATCATTTCCTATGTCAGCTAGTATAGCATACAATTTACAACAAATCAAGATAAAAGAAACAAATTTTCGTAAAGTTTTTTTAAAAAAATTTCTTGATTTTTATTAAAATATTTGTTAATCTATATATAAATTGATTGATATTTGTATCAATCGTTATGAGAGCCAAAAAAGTTGTAGATAACTACTTCGATGGCAACAGATAAAGGCTAATAAAGTTAGTCTTTTTTTGTTATGTTGTGAAACGAGTTGAAAAATAAAGAAATTTGTGGTATCATAATAAAGTATCTAAAATTTGATATAATTTCAAACTAAAACTTTTAAATAGGAAGACAATAATCTCATCAACTAAAAGGAGGTAAAATTTGTGCGTGCAGGTGCAAGTGGATTGGCCCTTAAAGTAAACCCTCATAATTTAAGAGTAGGTATAATAAAAGACTGGGACTCTCACTGGAATTTTGATTCTCATATACCAATAACTTTTCCAGAGTCTGAAAAATCTAGTACACCATGTGTAGTTGGAAAAGTTAAAGATTGGAATACTCGAGGCGATAATGGAATGAAGAACGTGCCTCGAAAGAAGCCTCATCATAAGTAAAAATATATCCTATTTAAGAAACAAAAAGAGGAGTTTGACAAATGTCATTCTCCTCTTTTAATTTATTCATTGTTTAAGAAAAATAAATAATAGCAGCACCAATAATACTAAGCAATACTCCCAAAATTTTAAATCCTGCAGTCGCCTCATTTTGGTCACCAAAGCCAAACATTTTCTTAGTAATAATACGTGCATCATAAATCAATATAATACCAGCTAATAAAATTAATGCTCCAATTAATCTCAAAATAATTTGTCCCATAATATCTACATCCTTTTAAATCTCTATTCTTGAACTAAATTTTTCTTTAACCAGTTCATTCAGTTTTTGGTTTTTCTCTTTTTCAAGTAATGGGTCATCTTCCATTATTTTTAAAGAGATTGCTTGAACTTTTTTCAAAGTTCCTATATCTTCAAACAAATTAGCAATTTTAAATTCTGGAAGTCCATGTTGTTCTGTTCCAAAGAAATCTCCAGCGCCTCTTAACTCTAAGTCTTTTTCAGAAATTATAAATCCATCATTTGTATCACACATTACTTTCATACGTTGTCTTACAGTTTCACCATTTCCTTCATATTTTAATATACAATATGATTGGTATTCCCCTCTTCCAACTCTTCCACGTAATTGGTGTAATTGTGCTAATCCAAATCTTTCTGCATTTTCCACAACCATTATACTTGCATTTGGAACATTAACTCCAACCTCTATAACTGTTGTTGCAATCAAGATTTGAATTTCTCCATCTTTGAATTTTTGCATAATTTCATCTTTTTCTTTTGCTTTCATTTTTCCGTGTAAATATGCCACTTTATAATTACTAAATGTTTCATTTTGATATTTTTCTGCAAGTTCAATAACAGATTTTAAGCCCATATCTTCATTTTCTTCTACTAATGGACACACAATATATGCTTGTCTACCCTCATCAATCTGTTTTGCAATAAAAGCATTTACTCTTTCTTCCATATTTTTTCTTACTGCAAATGTTTCTATTTTCTTTCTGTTTGGAGGTAATTCATCTATTATTGATATATCTAAATCTCCATATAATATTAATGCTAATGTTCTTGGAATTGGTGTTGCAGACATTGCTATTACATCTGGATTTTGTGATTTGGATGCTATTGTTGAACGCTGTTTTACCCCAAATCTATGTTGCTCATCTGTTACAACTAACCCTAAATTTTTAAATACAACATTTTCTTCTAATATAGCATGTGTTCCTATTAAAACATCTATTTCTCCATTTTGTAATCTTTCTAGTATTTCTGTTTTTTTCTTTTTTGTTACACTTGATATTAAAAGTTCACTCTTAATTCCTAGTTCATTTAGTATTCCTTGGAAACTTTCTAAGTGTTGGTTTGCAAGTATTGCAGTAGGAGCCATTATTGCTGCTTGATATCCTGATTTAACAGCTTTATATGCAGCAATCATTGCAATAACAGTTTTTCCCGAACCCACATCTCCTTGTAGCAACCTATTCATTGTTTTGTCACTTTCCATATCTTTATCAATTTCTTCTAAAACTCGTAATTGCGCTTTTGTTAGTCTAAATGGTAATATATTTATTACATCAGACATTTTTACATTTTTGTCAAATTGAATTCCATTTGTATCATGTTCATAATTATTTTTTAATTTTAATAATGCTAATTGCATTGTAATCAATTCTTCAAACACTAATCTTTCACGAGCCTTATTAAAATCTGTAAATTCGTGTGGAAAATGTATTCTTTCAATTGTACTATTTATATCCCATAAATTATTTTCTTTTAATATGTATTCTGGCAGTGTTTCAGGTAATTGTCCTTTTACTTCTGCTAATCCATTTTCTATAATTCTTCTTAATGTACTTTGTTTTAATTCATATGTTAATGGATATATTGGAATGATTTTGCCTGTATTTTTGCTTTCATCAATTAAATCGTATACAGGTGAATTCATTTCAAATCTTGAGCCTTTTACTGATATTTTACCAAAAAATCTATACATTCTACCTGGTTGAAATTTCTCTCTTAGATATCCTTGATTAAACCAAGTTATATAACATGTTCCTGTTTGGTCTTTTACTGTTAATTTGCTTATTACCATTCGACCTTTACGCATTTCAGAGATTCTTCCAGTTGCCATTGCTTCTATTAAGACTTCTTCTCCATCTACACATTCATATAAATTCTTTGGCTTGCTTCTATCTTCATAATCTCTTGGATAATATGTTATTAGATCTTTTAATGTATTTATATTTAATTTGTTTAGTAGTTTTACCCTATTAGGTCCTACTGTTTTTACATATTTTACATCTTTATTTAAATCCATATTTTTTCCTCTTTATGCGTTTATTTTACTATAGATACTAGTAAAAATCAATCTTTTTAAAAGTTATATATATGTTTTTTTCAAATTTGTTGTTTTTTATTTTTTCTAGTTTTTATTTTATGTGTAATATGGTTGAAAAATACACCATAAAATGTGGAAAACAACTACCAAATAGTAGAAAAAAACTTGTAAAAATAGATTTTAGTAGTTAAAAACAATAAAATAGGGTGAGTTTTTTCGCCATAAAACATCGAAAATAAAAACTAAAAATTTTTTTATTACTTGTTTTTTTAAAAAATATATATTTAATTTTTCCACATAAAAAGCCTTCCACTATATTTCTAGTGAAAGGTTTTTGAATATCTTTAAATTTGCAACAAATTAAAATCAAGGCCATCTGCACTAACTAATTTGAATTCAATTCCCTCAACATTTCCTTCAATCGCATCTGAAATTGAAGCTCCATGTAAATGCCCATAATAACATCTTTTTACATTATATTTTTTCATAAGCTCTACAAATTGTGCCTCTTCGCCTGTGAGCATTTTATTTTTGGTTATAGGCGGATAATGCATAAATACAATTATTTCTTTATCTTTTCCATATTTATTTATTCCGTCTTGTAGTGAAATTTCTAGCCTTATAAGCTCTCTATTTATAAGTTTTTCATCAGCCTCTTCATCTATAATGCTCCATCCACGAGTACCACAAATTATTTTATCTTCAAATTTGTAGCTGTTGTTATATAAAAAGTCAATATTTGTATAATTATTTTCTTTTAAAAATGTTTTCATATTGGTAACAGTTGTCCACCAATAATCATGATTTCCTTTTAGCAGCAATTTTTTCCCTGGTAAATCATTTAGATATTTAAAATCTTGTTTGGTGTCTACCAGATAAGTTTCCCATGAAAAATCACCTGGTAATATTACCAAGTCATTTTCTTTTACATTTTCTTTCCAATTATCTCTTATTCTTTCTTCATGATTTGCCCAGTGTTCTCCAAATATATCCATTGGTTTTGGATTGTTGAAAGATAAGTGCAAATCACCTATTACAAATATTGACATATTTTATTCTCCTATTTTTAAGTTTGGCACTGCATTTAATGTATTTTCTGATAAGTCCCCATTTAAAAATCTATAATATCCTGCTGCACCTATCATTGCTGCATTGTCTCCACATAATTTTAAATCTGGTTTATATATTTTGATTCCTTTTTGTTCTAATTTTTCAAATTCACTTCTTATGTGAGTGTTTGCAGATACTCCTCCTGCTAAAACTACTTTATTAATTCCTGTTTGTTTAACTGCTTCTTCAATATTTTCTACTAATACTTCTGTTACAGCTTTTTCAAAGCTCATACATAAATCAGCTTTGTTTATTTCAGGATTTTTGTTATGTAAATTTATGACTGCTGTTTTTATTCCACTAAAACTAAAGTCTAAGTTTTCAAAATGTGTTTTTGGAAAATCTATTGTTGGTTTGCCTTCTTGTGCAAGTTTATCTACTTTAGGCCCTCCAGGATATCCTAACCCTATAACTCTTGCAACTTTATCAAATGCTTCTCCTATTGCATCATCTCTAGTTTTCCCTAGCACTTCCATATCACAATAATCTTTTACATATACTATTTGTGTATTTCCACCAGATGTTAACATACATAAAAATGGTGGTTGCAAGTCTTGATGTGTTATATAATTTGCCGCTATATGACCTTCTAGATGGTTTACTCCTACAAGTGGTTTATTTAAAGCAAATGCTAAGCCTCTTGCATATGATACTCCTACTAGTAAAGCTCCTACTAATCCTGGTCCATATGTTGGCGCAATTACATCTATATCTTCAAAGTCAACCCCAGCTTCTTCTAAAGCTTTTTGAGCAACTCTTGAAATTGCTTCTATATGATTCCTTGATGCAATTTCTGGTACTACTCCTCCAAATTGCTCGTGAATTTTTATTTGTGAATCTATTACATTTGACAAAACCTCTCTACCGTTTTTTACAACGGCAACAGAGGTTTCGTCACAACTTGATTCTATTCCTAATACTATTATATCTTTCATATTTCTTCCTTTTATAATCCGAATATTGTCATAGCAAAACCAAGTATCCACTGTGTTATTTGACTAATTATTGGTGATATTATACTTCCTGCAACTCCTGTTATCCAAATAATTAAAAATACTATGTAGAAAGTGTGTTCATGTTGGATAAACCAGTATTTTGCATTACGTGGTAATACTGGTAAAAATATTTTTGAACCATCTAATGGCGGTAAAGGTATCATATTAAATACACCTAAACCAATATTCAATGTTACTATACTTGCAACTATAGCAATAACTATGTATCCTATATTACTTGCCAAGAAAGTAATTCCTGCAAATTTTATTAATGCACAATATATTAATGCAAATATTGTTGCAGTAATAAAATTCATTAACGGCCCTGCAAATGATACTATTGCATCTGCTTTCTCAACTGTTATATTTCTATTGTAATTTCTTGGGTTTACTTGTACAGGTTTTCCCCATCCTATATGTGCAAATAATAACATTGCAATTCCTAATGGGTCTACATGGTCCATTGGGTTTAATGTTAATCTCCCTTGCCTTAAAGGAGTATCATCTCCTAATTTATATGCTGCAAATGCATGTCCAAATTCGTGTACTGTTATTGCTAACAATACAGCCGGAATAGATAAAATTAAATTGAATATTCCATCTGTTCCATATGATGATAATGACATCACAACCAATATTCCTATTATTATATATAATGTTTTTCTATCGAAATTAAATCCAAACATAATTTATCTCCTATCTTCCCCTTTTACATGGTTACTTTCATATTATATCATATTTTTTTACTTTTTCAAGAATTTTTACATATATTATATCCCGCTTTTATTACCAAACTTGCTTTTCTTCTTAAATTTTGGTATAATATAAGTATAATCTTTTTGCAATGTCCTCGTGTTTGCAAAATAAAAAAATTTTTGGAGGAATAATTCATGGCAAAGGTAAATAACTTTTTTCAAAATCGGCTGTTTGGTATCGTTCGGAATTTACTGTTAGTGGTTTGCTCTGTTTCGATTATCTGTCTGATTGCTGCAGTATTTTGTAAAAACTTCATTTTAATTGCAGTATCTGGAGCAATCTTTATTGCTTCCATCGCAGCCATATTCTGGGATAGTCTCAAAAACTGACTCTATGTCAATAGTTGGGGTGGAAAACTTCTAAAGTTTTCTGCCTCAGCTTTTTTAATACAATTTAATGTTTTAACTAAAAAATACCTAAAATTATGTAATTATTTGCTCAGTTAATAAACCAATCATAATAATTGG
>JAFQSS010000022.1 GCA_017409455.1 Clostridia bacterium
AAAGATAAAAAAGAAAGAATAGGAAGAATTCTACAAATGCACTCAAATCACAGAGAAGATATTGATAAAGTATATGCTGGTGATATTGCAGCTGCAGTAGGATTAAAAGATGTAACAACTGGAAATACTTTATGTGATCCAGACCACCCAGTAATCCTAGAATCAATGGAATTCCCAGAACCAGTTATTGATATAGCTATTGAGCCAAAAGACAAAGCAGCTCAAGAAAAAATGGGTATAGCGCTAACAAAATTAGCTGAAGAAGACCCAACATTTAAAGCTTATACAAATCAAGAAACAGGTCAAACAATCATCGCAGGTATGGGTGAGTTACACTTAGACATAATTGTAGATAGATTAAAAAGAGAATTCAAAGTAGAATGTAATGTAGGTAAACCACAAGTTGCTTACAAAGAAACAATTAGAAACAAAGTTAGAGTTCAAGGTAAATTTATCCGTCAATCTGGTGGTAAAGGACAATATGGTGATGTATGGTTTGAAATGGAACCATTAGAACCAGGAAAAGGAATTGAATTCGAAAGCAAAATCGTTGGAGGAGCAGTTCCAAAAGAATACATCAAACCAATTGAACAAGGAATGAGAGAAGCTGCTGAAAGCGGTATATTAGCTGGATATCCAGTAATCGACTTCAAAGTAGCATTAGTAGATGGATCATACCATGAAGTTGACTCTTCAGAAATGGCGTTCAAAATAGCTGCGTCTATGGCATTCAAAGAAGGATGTAAACAAGCTAAATCAGTTATATTAGAGCCAATAATGAAAGTTGAAATCGTTGTTCCAGAAGAATACATGGGAGACGTTATAGGAGATGTAAACTCTAGACGTGGTAGAATGGAAGGAATGGATGCAAATGATGGAATGCAAGAAATCCACTCATTTATACCATTATCAGAAATGTTTGGTTATGCAACAGACTTACGTTCAAAAACACAAGGTAGAGGAACATATTCTATGGAACCATCTCATTATGAAGAAGTTCCAAAATCAGTTCTTGAAACAATAGTAGCTTCAAGAGCTAAGAAAGAAGACTAATTTTATAAAAGTACTTGCATTTTAGCCAGAAATGTTATAAAATGCAAGTGCATAAAAAGTTATTTAATTTTTAAGTTTAAATAAAAAATATGAGAGTAATCTCAAAAAAACAAGGAGGAATTAAAAAATGGCAAAAGCAAAATTTGAAAGAACAAAGCCACACGTTAACATTGGTACAATCGGACACGTTGACCATGGAAAAACAACAACAACAGCTGCTATTACAAAATATTTATCTTTATTAGGAAAAGCAAAATTCGAAGCATATGATGCAATCGATGGAGCTCCAGAAGAAAGAGAAAGAGGAATTACAATCAATACAGCTCACGTTGAATATGAAACAGATAACAGACACTATGCACACGTAGACTGCCCAGGACACGCTGACTACGTTAAAAACATGATTACAGGTGCTGCTCAAATGGATGGTGCTATATTAGTAGTTTCAGCTGCTGATGGACCAATGCCTCAAACAAGAGAACACATATTATTAGCTAGACAAGTAGGTGTTAAATACATCGTTGTTTACTTAAACAAATGTGATATGGTTGATGACCCAGAATTATTAGAATTAGTTGAAATGGAAGTTAGAGACTTATTATCAAGCTATGATTTCCCAGGAGATGATATTCCAGTAATAAAAGGATCTTCATTAAAAGTATTAGAAGGTGGAGCAGATGTAAATGGTGCAGAATATGCTCCAATGAAAGAATTAATGGATGCAGTTGATAGCTATATCCCAACACCAGAAAGACCAGTTGATTTACCATTCTTAATGCCAGTAGAAGACGTATTCACAATTACAGGACGTGGAACAGTTGCTACAGGTAGAGTAGAAAGAGGAATCGTAAAAGTTTCTGACGAAATTGAAATCGTAGGATTAACAGCTGAAAGCAGAAAAACAGTTGTTACAGGTGTTGAAATGTTCAGAAAATTATTAGACCAAGCTGAAGCTGGAGATAACATCGGAACATTATTAAGAGGAATTGATAGAAAAGACATCGAAAGAGGTCAAGTACTAGCAAAACCAGGATCAATCAAACCACATACAAAATTCACATCAGAAGTATACGTTCTAACAAAAGAAGAAGGTGGAAGACATACACCATTCTTCAACGGATACAGACCACAATTCTATTTCAGAACAACAGACGTAACAGGTGTTATCGAATTACCTGCTGGAACAGAAATGGTTATGCCTGGAGATAACGTATCAATGACAATCGAATTAATTACACCTATCGCTATCGAAAAAGGATTAAGATTCGCTATTCGTGAAGGTGGTAGAACAGTTGGTTCAGGAGTTGTTGCAGATATAATTGCATAATTTGTGAATTATTATATAGAAAGAAACCAAGAAATTGGTTTCTTTTTTTATATAGTGCAAATATTGACAAAAATAGATTAAAGTAGTATTATAGAATTGTTAATTATGGAAATAAAAGAGAGATATATATAGTTACATTAGGAGGAAGTGTTTATGAAGAACAAAAGAAATCGGAAATGTTGAAGAAAAGGTTATTGTAAAAGAAGTAAAACAAAAGAAAAGGGCAATATCTTTAAAGAAAATTAATAAAACTACTAATAAAAAGAAAAAAACTAAAAAGAAAATGCTGATAATGACAAAAGAAAATGGTGCTAAAGTAAAAGCACTGATAAAACAGGACAAAGAAATAAGAAAAAATAAAAAGAACATAAAATTAAAAATTGATTGTAAATATAATAAGCTAGTAACAAAAGAGAAAATAATAACCAAAAATAAAAAAGTAGAAGAAAAAATAGATTCAAAAAAAGAAAATGAAAAAGAGGAAGTAGATAATCTAGAAAAAATAGAGAATAAACAAGAAAAGCAAGAAGTAGTTCAAGAAGAAAAATATTTAGAAATACCAACTAGATGGATAAAAATAAAAGGATGGACAAAAAACTTATTTGAAAAATGGTTTATGGAAGAAATTGATGAAACAGAGCTAAAAGCACAAAAGGACAAAAAACAAAAGAAAACTTCAAATAAAAAATCAATATTTACTAGACTAAAAAAGGCATATAATGCATTTATGGAAAAAGAAGAAAATGATAAATAAAAGAAACATTTTATGTGTTTCTTTTTTGTTTGACTATATGTACAATTTTAGTTAAAACTATTGCAAATTTAGCAAACCAATAATAAAATATATATAAAATAAGGATTTACAAGGAGAAAAAATGATAAGTGATGAGATAAAACAAAAACTAATTCAAGAAAAAAACGTTGAATTCGTTGATGAAATTAATTACAAGAATAAAAAATATATAAAAACAGTTAGATTGTTAAAAAAAGGGATAGACTACATATATTATGAAATAGAAGAAGGAAAAATAAGAGAAGTAGAAAATCAAGAGCTTATTGCATATTTCAAAAAAAATTATGAAGTAAACGAAGGGAGTACATATTACTAAATAAGATGGAAAATGAACAAATGAAACAATATTTAATAAGCTTTGTTGAAAAAATATTAAATCAATGTGACTTATTTACTCAAATATATGGGAAAAGTTTTGCAAAACAAAGATTAGAAGTGAATTTGGATAAAGTATATATGGGAGGATATAGTAATTGTAATGCTGGTGTGTATAGTTATTACAATAAATCTATAACAATTTATTCTAATGATGAGAGTGTAAATTTTATAACTATAGCTGACATCGAGAATAACAGAGAACATCAACAAACTATATTGCATGAAGCTATTCATGCAATATTTGCTAAAACTAAGGAAGAATGTGTTGCACAAGGAATCTTTGGGGGAACAGGAATTGCAGAAATTTATGAAAATGGACAAGAACTTGGAAGAGGACTAAATGAAGGTCTGACCGAATGGATTTGTGAAAAAACAGGATGTGGAGCACAAGCTTATGAACATGAATATAATACAGTCAATCTATTAGAATTAGCAATTGGAGAACAAGCTGTGATGAAACTAGCAAGAGGTGATATAAGAGGAAATGTTGCAAAATTGCTAAAAATGACAGAAAAAGAATGTGTAAGAACAGTTTCTATAGTAGACAGTATATATAGAGCTGAAAACAAAGTCCGTGCGATGAGGAAAATAATAAAAGCATTGGAGAAAAGAGAAAATGAAGTTATAAATGAAGAAGATAAAGAAAAACTAAAAAATGAACTCGGAAAATATTATGATGAATATATCAATGGAATAGGTTTCTATGTAAAGAATCCAGAACTTGAAAACGTTGTAAAATATCAACTACATGATTTTCGACAACAACTTGAAGATTGGGAAAGGAATTTAAATAGTAATATTGTATTTTTTGAAGGCATCATTTTTGAAAAATATTTTAAGCAAGAAATAGAGAGTGCACAAAACGCTAAGAGAATATCTAAAAAAACAATGCAACGATTAAGTGAATTGTACAATAGTGTCTATGGTAGAGATACCTCTGGGTATAAACGTTTATCACAAGAATTTAAAGATGACATATATGAACAATTGACACACAAGTATAGACCAACAATTCTTGAAAGATTAACAGGAAAGAGACCTTTTTCGCAAAAACAAACCAATTTACCAGTAGTTCAAAAAATAGGATGGGCTAAAAGATTATGGAATAAAATAGTAGACCAGTTTGTAGAAGAAATTGATGAGGGACAAATAAAAACAGAAAAAAAGGAAGAAGAAACAAATGCAAAGGCAGAATCTTTTAGGAGATACTTGAGAGATACTGCTGAAAAAGGAGTAGATGAAGTAGAACAAGAAAAAACAGAAAATATAAGACAGAACAAAAATAAAGATGCAAGATAAAAAAGAAACACCTAAGTGAGGCTGCTGAAAAAGTAGCCGAGTAAGTCTCTAAAAAAAATAGTGAATTGGAAAATAATTTTTCTAATTCACTATTTTTCATTTAATTTATAAAAAAGTACAAAATATATGGATATTTCTATCCATTATTTTGTACTTTTTCTTCTTTTAATTTAATTATTCTCTTGATATTGG
>JAFQSS010000023.1 GCA_017409455.1 Clostridia bacterium
AGCCCACCCTAAGATAAGATATCCCATATCGTAAGATAGTAAGATTCCAATAAGACTAATTGGTTGATAGGTTGGAGGTGTAAGTGTAGCGATACATTGAGCTGACCAATACTAATAAATCGAGGGCTTAACTATAATTTTTTAAAAGAATCCTAATTATATTTCATCTATGTATTTTTGAGTGTGCTTACACTATATAATTTTCTGGTGACGATTACATGGAGGTAATACCTGTTCCCATACCGAACACAGAAGTCAAGCTCCAATGTGCCGATGATACTTGCGGGTTACCCTGCTGGGAAAATAGGTTGTTGCCAGTTTTTTTATTTTTATAAAAAGCATAAATTAAAATTACTTTAAATAGTAGTTCTAATTTATGCTTTTTTACTTTAAAATCTTCACAAAAAGCACTAAAAGTGATATAATAATATATGTTTTTAGGAGGAGAAAAAATGTCAAAAATAACATGGAAACCAGGAACATTCTTGTATCCATTACCAGCAGTAATGGTATCATGTGGTACAATGGAAAATTCAAATATCATAACAGTAGCATGGACAGGAATAATAAATACAGATCCTGCTATGGTATACATATCAGTAAGACCAACAAGGCATTCATATAATTTAATAAAACAGACAGGTGAATTTGTAATTAATTTAACTACTAAGAATTTATCTTATGCCACAGACTGGTGTGGAGTAAAAAGTGGTGCAAAAGTAGATAAATTCAAAGAAATGAAACTAACAAAAGAAGAAGCTAAATTTATAAAATGTCCTATGATAAAAGAAAGCCCAGTATCAGTAGAATGTAAAGTAAAAGAAATAAGAGAATTAGGAAGTCATCATATGTTTGTTGCAGAAGTTTTAGCAATAAACGCTGATGAAAAATATATAGATGAAAAAGGTGCTTTTGACATTTCAAAATGCGATTTAATTGCGTATTCAAATGGAAATTACTACTCTTTAGGAAAGAAAATTGGGAGATTTGGATTTTCAGTGCAAAAAAAGAAAAAAAGGCGAAAAAAATAATCAAAATCCATTGACAATACTAGAAAAAAGTGGTAAAATAGTGGAGCGTATGTAAGTTTACATATGCTCACATCGTTTCAAATAAAAAAGTAAGGTTAAAAAGTCGGAGGTGTATTTAAATGGCAGCTAAAGGACCAAGAGAAAATATAACATTAGAATGTACAGAATGTAAACAAAGAAATTATATGACATCAAAAAATAAAAGAAATAATACAGATAGACTAGAGATAGTTAAATACTGTAAATTCTGCAAAAAACGTACAACACATAAAGAAACTAAATAGTTAACAGCTATTTTAAGGAGGAAATAAAATGGCTAAAAATGAAAGCAAGAATGAGAACAAAGTTAAAAAGCATTTTTTCAAAGATTTTAAGGCAGAACTAAAAAAAGTTATTTGGCCAACACCAAAGCAATTAGTTAATAATACAGTTGCTGTTGTAACTATAGTATTAATAACTGCAATAATAGTATTTGTATTAGATGTAGCTTTTGATTTAGGAAATAAATATGGAATAACTCAATTACAAAACATTGTAGATGAGAAATTCAATAGTGAAGAAGAAACAGAAAATACAAATGATGCTGAACATAATACTTCAACAACAGAAGATTCAGCGCAATCATAAAGGAGGTCAATAAAATGTCTCAAAAAGATTATGTTATGGAACCAAGATGGTATGTAGTACACACATATTCTGGTTATGAAAACAAAGTTAAAACTGACCTTGAAAAAACAGTAAAAAATAGAGAATTAGAAGAATATTTCTTTGACATAGTAGTTCCAATGGAAGAACAAATAGAAATCAAAGATGGAAAAAGAAAAGCAAATCTAAAAAAAGTATTTCCAGGATATGTATTAGTGAAAATGATAGTAACTGAGGAAACTTGGTATATTGTTAGAAATACAAGAGGAGTTACAGGATTTGTAGGTTCTGGAACAGACCCAATTCCATTAACAGACGAAGAAATTCGTGCAATGGGATTTGAGGATGCATCAATAAGTGTAGATTATGATGTAAATGATTCAGTACAAATATTAAATGGACCATTTAAAGATTCAATAGGAACTGTTAAAGAAATAAACAAAGAAAAACACAAAGTAAAAGTTTTAATATCTATGTTTGGAAGAGAAACTCCAGTAGAATTAGAATTTTCACAAATACAAAAAGTAGATTAAAGGAGGCGAAATTTTAAAATGGCAGAAAAAGAAATTTCAAATATCATTAAATTACAAATAGACGCAGGAAAAGCAACTCCAGCTCCACCAGTTGGACCAGCATTAGGAGGTAGTGGTGTAAATATCATGCAATTCGTAAAAGAATTCAATGATAGAACAGCTAACCAAATGGGATTCAAAATACCAGTTGTTATAACAGTATATAAAGATAAATCTTTTACTTTTATAACAAAAGTTCCACCAGTTGCAGATTTAATAAAAAAAGCAATCAAAATTGAAAAAGGTTCAGGAAAACCAAACAAAGAAAAAGTTGCTAAAATAACAAAGGAACAAGTTAAAGCGATTGCTGAACAAAAAATGCCTGATTTAAATGCAGCATCATTAGAAGCTGCTATGAGCATGGTAGCAGGATCTGCTAGAGCTATGGGTGTAGTTGTAGTAGACTAATTAAAATAAATTTTTAAAAGTGGGAGAGTAGTTTCAAAGAAAGATACTCGCTAAAACCAAAGGAGGATTAAAATGGGAAAAAGATATGCAGAAAGTGCAAAATTAGTAGACTCTAACAAAGAGTATGAAATCAAAGAAGCATTAGAAATAATCGAAAAAATGCCAAAAACAAAATTTGATCAAACAGTTGAATTACACGTTAAATTAGGTGTAGATTCAAAACATGCTGACCAACAAGTAAGAGGTACAGTAGTACTTCCAAATGGTACAGGAAAAACACAAAGAGTATTAGTATTTGCTAAAGGACCTAAAGCAGAAGAAGCTGAAAAAGCTGGAGCTGACTTTGTAGGAGCTGAAGAATTAATACCAAAAATCCAAAATGATAACTGGTTTGACTATGATGTAATAGTTGCAACACCAGACATGATGGGTGTAGTTGGTAGATTAGGTAAAGTATTAGGACCAAAAGGATTAATGCCAAACCCTAAATCAGGAACAGTTACAATGGACGTAACAAAAGCAATCAGTGAAATCAAATCAGGTAAAGTTGAATATAGATTAGATAAAACAAATATTATTCACTTAGGATTTGGAAAAGTTTCTTTTGGAGCTGAAAAATTAGCAGAAAACTATGATGCTGTTATGGGAGCTATAATAAAAGCAAAACCAGCTGCAGCAAAAGGACAATACATCAGAAGTGTATCTGTATCTACAACAATGGGACCAGGACTATACATTAACCAAAAGTAATAAATTAATGCCAAAGACAGTAGGCTAGTATAGCTATAAGACCTACCGAGGTATAAGATTCGGAAACGCAATCTTTATGCCTCATGGCATAAAGATTGTTTTGTTATTTAATTTAAAAATATAAAAACACACTCAGGAGGTGAAAATCAAATGGCAAGTGAAAAAATACTTAACCAAAAGAAAGAAGAAGTATCTAATTTAGCAGCAAAAATGAAAGATGCTAAAATAATACTTTTAACAGATTACAGAGGAATTAATGTAGCTGATGTAACAGGATTAAGAGCAGAGTTGAGAAAATCTAATTCTGAATACAAAGTTATAAAAAACAACATAACAAGAAGAGCATTAGCTGAAGTTGGAATTGAAGGTCTAGATGAAATATTAGAAGGACCAACAGCAGTTATCATGAACAATGATGATTACTTAGAAACAGCTAAAGCAATATACAATTACAGCAAAGAAAATGATTTTTATAAAATCAAAGGTGGTGTAATTGAAGGTAAAGTAATGACAGCTGAAGAAATCATAACTTTAGCAAAATTACCATCAAGAGAAACATTACTATCTATGCTTGCTGGAGCATTGCTTGGAAATATATCAAAACTTGCAGTTGCTCTTAATGAAGTTAAAGCTCAAAAAGAAAATGCTTAATTATCAGAGTGGCGAACTTATATCGCTAAAATAAAAAGGAAATAAAAATTTTAGGAGGATTTAAAAATGAATAAAGAAGAAATGATTGAAGAAATCAAAAAAATGACAGTAGTAGAATTAGCTGACTTAGTAAAAGCTATAGAAGAAGAATTTGGAGTATCTGCAGTAGCTGCAGCTGCACCAGTAGCTGGAGCAGGAGCTGCAGTAGCTGAAGAAAAATCAGCATTTAACGTAGTATTAAAAGAAGCTGGAGATCAAAAAATCAAAGTTATCACAGCTGTTAAAAATGCATTAGGATTAGGATTAAAAGAAGCTAAAGATTTAGTTGACGGAGCACCAAAAACATTAAAAGAAAACGTTGCTAAAGCAGAAGCTGAAGAATTAAAAGCTAAACTTGAAGAAGTTGGAGCAGTTATTGAATTACAATAATTTAAACATAAAAAAGCACTTGAAATATAGTGCTTTTTTTGATATTATTTTATAGAACGTTTCGTAGAGATAGGAGAAGATGACTATGAAAAAATATGGAATAATTGCAGCAATGCAAGAAGAAATGCAGGAAATAAAGAATATAATGAAAGAAATAGAAGAACAAAACATATTTGAACTTGCTTTTGTAAAAGGGAAGATAAATGATAGTGAAGTAATATTAGTTGAGGCTGGTGTTGGAAAAGTAAATGCAGCAAGAGTAACACAAATTCTTATTGATAATTTTGAAATAGAAGCTATTATAAATGTTGGATCTGCAGGAGCTGCTAATGATGGATTGGAAATTGGAGATATTGTTATAGGTGAAAAATTAGTTCAACATGATTTTGACATAACAGCATTTGGGCATCCAAAAGGACATATTAGTAATGTAGGACAATTTGTGGAAAGTGATAATCTATTAATACAAAAAATGGAACAAACCATATTAAGTATGCAAAATAATGATTTCAAAATAAAAATTGGAACAATAGCGTCTGGAGACATATTTTGTACAGAACTAAGCATGAAACAAAAGATTAGGAATAAATTTAGTGCGGATGCAATTGAAATGGAAGGCGCAGCAATCGCACAAGTGTGTAAATTAGATAATATGCCGTTTATTGTAATTAGAAGCATTTCAGACAAGCCAAATGGAAATAATAATATTACATTTAATGAATTTTTAGAAAAAGCATCAAAAAGATGTGCTAAAATAATTAAAGAATTTTTAAATTAGGCTTGATAAATATAAATAATGGTAGTAAAATATAATTGATAAAAATAAGTGTTGAGAGGTAATATATGAATGAATTAATATATAGTTTTCTTAATGAAATAGAAGATGTTAACAAGATAAAAGAGATGACAGTAGAAGAATTTTCTAAACTTGTAAAATCTAATAAGTTAATTTCAGATGATGATGCAAAACAATTAATAGAAAGCTTTAAAAAAATATCAGAAAAAAAGATTGCAAATAGTGAAGAATCAGATGATGCCGATCAAAGAAAAAAGAAATATAGAGAACAACATAAAAATATAAGTAATATACCCAAGATAGAACAAAAGGACAATTATGAGCCTAAAGAAAAGGATGGAGAATCACTTGAAAGATAATAATTAAAAATAGAGGAACAAGAAGTTCTCTCTATTTTTTTTTTATACTAAAATTTTACAAAAAAACTTAAAATAATTTGTAAAAAATGTTTACAAATTTTAATATTTTGTATAAAATGTATGGAGGAAAATTCGAGCATAAACAAATGAAAAATAAACTTAAGAAAGGGGTAAATCAATGAAAATATTGATGCTAACATGGGAATATCCACCAAGAGTAGTAGGTGGAATAGCCAGGGTGGTATATGACCTATCACACAGATTAATAAAAGATGGCCATGAAGTAACTGTAGTAACATATAGAGAAGGTGAAACTCCATATTTCGAAGATGATAAAGGAGTGAAAGTACATAGAATAGACAACTATATGATAAATCCAAACAATTTTATTGATTGGATAATGCAAATGAATTTCAACATGGTAACAAAAGTAAATCAAATTATCGCTGAAGAAGGAGGATTTGATGTAATCCATGCACATGATTGGTTAGTAGCATATGCTGCTAAAACAATCAAAAATTCTTATGATATTCCAATAGTAGCAACAATACATGCCACAGAGGCTGGAAGAAACAGCGGTATACATGATGAAACCCAAAGATATATAAATGATACAGAATGGATGCTTACATATGAAGCAACAGAAGTGATTGTAAACAGTAACTATATGAAAGGTGAAATCCAAAGACTATTTGGATTACCATTCGAAAAAATAAATGTTGTTGCAAATGGTGTAAATTTAAATAAATTTACAGGAATGGATAGAGATTATACATTCAGAAGAAAATATGCAATGGACAATGAAAAAATAATTTTATTTATGGGAAGACTAGTATATGAAAAAGGAGTGCAGAATCTAATTGCAGCAATGCCAAAAGTATTAGAAGGATATCATGATGCTAAACTTGTAATTGCAGGAAAAGGCGGAATGATGGATCAACTAAGAGCTCAGGTTGATGCATTAGGAATATCAGAAAAAGTATATTTTGCAGGATATATGAATGGAAAAGATGTAGAAAAGCTATACAAAGCAGCTGATATATCTGTATTTCCAAGTACATATGAGCCATTTGGAATAGTAGCATTAGAGGGAATGCTTGCTGAAAGACCAATAGTAGTATCAGATGCATGTGGATTGGCAGAAATTGTAGAACATAGAGAAACTGGAATGAAAAGCTATGCTGGAAATGCAAATTCAATAGCTGATTCAATATTAGAATTATTATATAATCCAGAATTATGTGCAAACATAGTTAAAAAAGCCAAAGCAAAAGTAAAAAACAATTATAATTGGGCTAAAATTGCACAAGATACACATTTCACATATCAAAAAGCAATATGTGAGACTATGGCAGAAAGACAAAGAAAACAATTAGAACAAGAAAAAGCACAAAAAACAAAGAAAGCAAAAGGAACAGAAAAAGAAATAACAAATTTATTGACATTCAAAAAACGTCAAGCATATGCATAAAAATTAAGTAAAAAAGGACCGGGTCTTAAATTGTGCAAAAAGAGACCCGGTCCCAAATTAATTATAGGAGGAAATGATATGAATGTATATGATACAGCAAATAAATTAGCACAAGAGATAAAACAATCTGATGAATATACAAAATATAAAATAGCAAAAGAAAGTATTAATTTAAATATTGAACTAAAAAACAAAATAGATGAATTTGAAAAAGCGAGATATGAAGCTCAAATAATTGCATTGCAAACAGGAAAAGATGATGAAGGTAAAATGAGACATGTGCAAGAATTATATGGAGAACTAATACAAAATGAAGAAGCAAGTAAATTTTTTGATGCAGAAATGAAATTTAATATATTAATTGCAGATGTAAATAAAATAATTGGACAAGTAGTACAAGAAGTAATGAAATAAAATGAATTGATTTATAATGTAATTAGGGACATGATTAGAAAGAAAGGAAATAAACTAAAATGGAACTAATTATAATAATAGTGGCTCTGGCGGCTATAATCATTGTAAATTTAATGATGAAAATAAATATAAATGAATTAAAAAACAATGCACTAAATCCAGAATTAAATGAAATAACAAAAAATTATCCTAAAAATACAGAAATATGCAAATCTATATTAGAAAAGTTAGAAAACAAAACTACAAAAATAGAAGAAGATATAACTTCAGAAGCGACATTATATATAGCAATTCAAGATAAGATATCAATAGGGAACACACATGAGAGTTTCACACGAATCCAAACAATTGCACATGAATGTTTGCATTCTATTCAAGATAAAAAAATGTTAATATTTAATTTTATATATTCAAATATTTATTTTATATATTTTTTTCTTATATGTATATTAGTAGTGATAAAAAAATTACCAGCTGAAATGATGTTTTCAAATATATTATTAATTTTAAGTTTTATATATTATTCCATAAGAGTATTTTTAGAAAATGATGCGATGATAAAAGCAGAATATTTAGCCAAAGAATATATGGAAGAGCAGAAAATATCATCAAAAGAGGATATAGAAGAAGTGTGTAAAGGTTTTCAGAAAATTAATAATGGAGTTATTAAAGGTACGAATGGTAATTTATTTGTAAAAATTATGTTAAAAGTTGCGTTTTTTAATGTTCTAGCATTGATTTTTTAGGAAATATGTGGTAAAATATCCTAGTGTAATGAATAAATAAACCGTTAGGAGGAATACTAAATGCAAGTAGTAAAAATAATATTAGTAGTAGTACAATTTATATTATGTTTAGGTGTAACAGTATTGGCAATGATGCAATCTAAAGATGATGCAGGTATGTCATCAACAATAACTGGTTCATCTACAAACAACTTCTTTGAAAAAAATAAAGGAAGAACAAAAGAAGGTATGTTAAAAAGATGGACAATAATTTTAGGAGTTGCTTTTGTAATAAGTACAATTGCGCTTTCAATAATATACATAGCATAATTAATTAGGGCGGTTCAGGAACAGAACTGCCCTTTTGTTGATTAACAGGAGGAGAAAATGAAAAGAGAAACTAAAATTGGAACATATAGAAAAAATCAAAAAGGTTTTGGTTTTGTTAAAATAGATGACCAAGAAGATGAAATTTATATAGCTAAAGAACATTGTTTAAATGCACTTAATGGAGATACTGTTAGTGTAGAAATAATTATACCTCAAGATAAGGCCAACAACAAAAAAGAAGAGGGTAAAATTGTTAAAGTTATTAGACGTGAAAAAGATACTGTTGTAGGAACTTTTCAAAAAAATAGAAATTTTGGTTTTGTTGTGCCTGATGATAAAAGTTTTGGAACTGATATTTTTGTTTCAAAATCTAATTGGGGAAAAGCTAGAAATAATCATAAAGTTTTAGTAAAAATAATTAAATATCCTGAAAGAGGAAAAAATGCTGAAGGCGAAATTATAGAGATTCTTGGTGGAGTTAATGAAGCTGGTGTTGATATGCTATCATTAATTAAACAATATGAGCTTCCATATAGATTTCCTGAAGAAGTTGTAGATGAAGCTAAAGCCTATGGAAATGAAATAAATCCACAAGATTTATCAAATAGAAAAGATTTGCGTCAAGATATAATTTTTACAATTGATGGAGAAGATGCTAAAGACCTTGATGATGCAATTCATATAGAAAAGTTGCCAAATGGAAATTATAAATTAGATGTTCATATTGCAGATGTAAGTCATTATGTAAGAGAAAAAACAGAACTTGATAAAGAAGCATATTTAAGAGGTACAAGTATCTATATGTTAGGAAGAGTTATTCCAATGCTTCCTAGAGAGCTTTCAAATGGAATTTGTAGCTTAAATGCAGGTGAAGATAGATATACACTTTCATGTTCAATGGAAATAACTCCAAATGCTAAAATAGTAGATTCAGATATCTATAAAGCAGTTATTAGAGTAACTGAAAGAATGAGTTATACAGATGTACAAAAAATTTTAGATAAGTCAGATGATGAAGTTCTAAAAAAATATGATAAATATATTTCACATTTTGAATTAATGGCAGAACTAGCAAATATCTTAAAAAATAAAAGAAGAGAAAATGGATATTTAAATTTAGATATTCCAGAAAGTAAAATAATTCTTGATGAAAATGGTTTTGCAATAGATGTTAAAAAATATGAAACTTATTTTTCGAATGAGATAATAGAACAATTTATGTTAGTAGCAAATGAGACTGTTGCTGAAAAATTTTATTGGCTACAAGCACCATTTATTTACAGAAATCACGAGGCACCAGATTTAGATAAAATCAAAGATTTAAATAAAATATTAAGTAATTTTGGATATAAAATCAAAGTATCAAAAGATGAGATTGTATATCCAAATGAATTTGCAAAAATCTTAGATGAAGTAAAAGGAAAAGATGAAGAAAAAGTAGTTTCAAATATTATTTTAAGAACTCTTAGAGTTGCCAAATACGAAGCTATAAATAAAGGCCATTTTGGAATTGCAAGCAAATATTATTGCCATTTTACTTCTCCAATAAGAAGATATCCAGATTTGTTTATACACAGAATAATTTCAAAATATCTTGAACAAGATTATAATGTAAATGAATTTTTTATAAAGAAATATTCAAAAAGAGCAGAGAAAAGAGCTGAAAATTGTTCTGAAAGAGAGCGTACTGCGACAAAGGTTGAAAGAGAAGCAATTGATATCAAAAAGGCTGAATATATGGAAGATAAAATTGGACAAGAATATGATGGAATTGTTTCATCTGTTACAAATTTCGGAATTTTTGTAGAACTTGAAAATACTGTTGAAGGTCTAATTAGATATGAAAATTTAGGTGATGAATATTTTATATATAATGAAGAACGTAGAGAGGCTATTGGAGAACATACTCATAAAGTTTATAAAATAGGAGATAAAGTTAAAATTAGAGTTGCAGATGCCAATAAGTTGCTTAGAAGAATTGATTTTGAAGTGGTAGTGTGATATAATTGACAATGTCAAAAGATATTAGAAAATCTGAATTCTAAGTAGGAAGGAGATTATGTACCTTATTCAACTTGAACCAACAATTAATAATCTAAAGGAGGGACTATAATGTTTTGGCAGTTTGCATTGGTATTTGTACTAGGCGCTATAGTTGGTGGAATTATGGCTGGGGTTGTGGCATATAGAAAAGGTCGCAAAGACGAGTACAAAAACTGGCGATTCTCTCGAATGTTATAGAAATCAAAATCCGTAGTGAATTAAAGAATCACTACGGATTTTTCTATGGTTATAAAATTGGAGAAAAATTTGACATATAATTAAATATATGTTATATTAAAAAATGTAAAAGGAATAGGGACGATAAACTCAATTCCGATAAACATGTCCATAGAATTGTCAAGTTTGATAGAAAAACTTGACAATTTTTTTTCATAATATATAATATAATGGATAAACTAAAGATATGGCAAAATTTTCTAAAAGAGTAAAAGCCTAGAAAGGAAAACGAGATAAATGGAAAATCAAAATCCTGAAGAAGAATTAAAAGTAAAACAAATGATAGATGAATTGATTCAAAAAGCAAAAATTGCCTCACAAGAATATTTGAAATTAGATCAAGAAACTGTAGACAACATAACAAGAGCAATGTCAATGGCTGGATTAGAACATCATATGGAATTAGCAAAAATGGCAGTTGATGAGACTAAAAGAGGAATTTACGAAGACAAAATAACAAAAAATATGTTTTCTACAGAATATGTATATCATAGCATAAAATATGAAAAAACAGTTGGAATAATTCGTGAAAACGAAGAAGATGATTTTGTGGAAATTGCTGAACCTGTGGGCATTATAGCAGGAGTAACACCAGTAACAAATCCAACTTCAACAACAATGTTTAAATCAATAATATCAGCAAAAACAAGAAATGTAATAATATTTGGATTTCATCCATCAGCACAAAAATGTAGTACAGCAGCTGCAACAGTAATGAGAGACGCAGCTATAAAAGCGGGGGCTCCAGAAAATTGTATATTATGGATTGAAGAACCATCAGTATTAGCAACAAGAATGTTAATGAATCATCCTGATGTGAATTTAATATTGGCAACAGGCGGTACTGGAATGGTAAAAGCAGCATATTCATGTGGAAAACCAGCATTAGGAGTAGGCCCTGGAAATGTACCTTGTTA
>JAFQSS010000024.1 GCA_017409455.1 Clostridia bacterium
CTGACCTTACAAATCTGACTTATAACTTATTGAGGTACGAACAAGTTAAACGTTTAAATCTCAAAACATGGAGGTAATCTGTCTAAAATAAGAATAAACAGTCAAGTGGCGTCTGTAACATAAAGAAAAACACAGTAGACCATGCTTAGTTTTCTGTGTTTTTTTCTAATTTCATTTAGAGGTGAATTAATTGGTAGTTATTAGAGGTGCCCTTAAATAATTAAAGAGAGATTCAGCTATAAGTTATAAAAAGTACTATAATTTTTTTAGTAAATCTTGTAAATAGAGTGCAAGATGTTCATGGGCAAAAAGATTAGCACGTTTTTCAGCTTCGGGATTATAATTTGTATTAGTATTCACATCGTAAACATAGATTTTTCCGTTTTCAGATTCTATCCACTCAATTGCTGCCACATCAATTTTTGCTGAATTCAAAAATTTTTCGAACATATTCTGACGTTCGAGAGGAAGTGGGTCAGTTATTTCGAATTTATTTGATATTTCTAACTGTTCGGAGCGACTTTCAATATTACATTCATCCGCAGGACAAAGTTGGAAACCATCAGATGAGTCAATTGATACTGTATATAGAAATTTTTGATTAATAAATTCAGATCTTCTAATTCTACCGTCTGTAGGTTTTACATATTCTTGTAATAAAGTAATGCCATCAATTGAAGGTTCGAAAAGAGGTCCTGTAACATAGTTATTTAATTCTTCTTCATTATTAAATAGTTTGACACCTAATCCTTTACCAGCTCTATTATGTTTAGTAATTAAAGGATAAATATTTAATTTTCTTGCTGCTTCAATTATGTTTTTTGAACCAAGGACAGCAATTGTTTTTGGGGTTGTAATTCCAACTTCATTTAGCTTTAGATACTGTTTAACTTTACTAACTTCAAGATTGATTGCATCGATACTATTTATGACTTTTCTATTATGGAATTCTAACCAAGAAATAACCTGTTCAGTGTATTCTGGAGCATAGCGGTGATTTCTTGTATGTGAAGATGCGGACATCCTATTATAAAATATTCCTTTAGGAGGTTCTTCTTGAAGATTTAAATATCCGCTAGATAGATCCCATAGATCATATGGAATTTCATAATGTTCCAACCAATTTACTAAATGTTGAGTCCATTCTAAATTTTCATGTATTATATAAACTTTTGAAGTTTCCATTTTGTTCTCCTTTAAAACTTTAAAATAAATATTTTTTATTCAATTTCTCAATAATTAAAACTGTCATTCCTTGTCCAAGGACATTCAAAGCTGTTCTGCCAGCATTGACAAAAAAGTCAACTGCAAAGATTAATGCAACACCTTCTTTAGGAAGTCCTAACATTGTTGCTGAAGCAAGTAGAACTACAATTGCGCCGGAAGGAACAGTTGCTGCAGTTTTTCCGATAAGTGAGAGTATAAAAATGGTATAGATTATCTGAGAAGTCGACAGATTTATATTGTATACATTAACAATAAAAATTGTGGCCATTGAAAAGTATACAGCAGCTCCCTGCAAATTAAAGGTATAGCCTAGGGGAACAACTAAGTCAGTAATATTCTCGTCAGATCCGTTATTTTTTAATCTTTTAAGAAGTTCAGGAAGGACTACACTCGAACTCCCTGAGATAAATGCAAGTAGTAAAAGATTCCGTATACTTTTTATTAATTGAAAATAGTTTAATTCAAAAATATATGCAAGTAATGGGTAAAAAAACAAAGCTAAAATGCTATAAGCAACATAAGTACCAATTACAAATTCGCCTAAACTAATTAATTTTTCAAACCCTGTAGTAGCGACATCGCTTGCAATGAATCCGAAGACTCCGAAAGGGGCCCACTTAATAATTAGCTCAACTATCTTGTATATAGCATCAACCCATACATGTAAAGCGTTGATAAAAATTGAATTTTTCCTATTTTCTAAACTGCCGATTCCAAAGCCAAGGAAAATTGCAAAAACTACAACTGGAAGGAGAGAACCTTGTGATAATGAATTGAATATATTTGCAGGTATGATTCCAAGTAAGAAGTCGTTTAAGTTAATGTTGTTAGTAAGGTCATTTAATGATGTCTTTTGTTGACCGATATCAATTCCTTGACCAAATTTTAATAGATAAGAACCAGTTACGAATATTCCAGTAATAATTGTAGTAATGATAAAAAAATATAGGATACTTTTCAAAATTAGTTTTCCTAATGATTCTTTATTAAGTATTTCAGCAACAGAGAGGACAATGACTGGAAATACCAATGGTAAGATGACCATACTGACCAGTGATATAAAAGCTTTCTCCAGAAATTGATATATACTAGAAAATTGAGGAAGTAGAGAACCAAAGATTGTACCAATAATAACTGCACTTATCATCTGTAAGCCAATGGAAGATTTGTATTTATTATAAAAATTATTCATTATTACTCCTTTCTATTTACCAATAATTATACATAGGCTAGAATGAAATGTATAATATATATTTTATATCACACCTATTAGAAAATCGTATGACAATATCTAAAAAATTGTTATTCATGTGAATGTATAGGGCACCTCTAATAACTACCAATTAATTCACCTCTAAATGAAATTAGAAAAAAACACAGAAAACTAAGCATAGTCTACTGTGTTTTTCTTTATGTTACAGACGCCACTTGACTGTTTATTCTTATTTTAGACAGATTACC
>JAFQSS010000025.1 GCA_017409455.1 Clostridia bacterium
CAACCCTTTTAAGGGTCTGCTAAAGTAGTCATTACGCCAAGGCTTGAACGAAGTGAAAGCCAGCGTCTTAAGACGCTGGTAATGTTATATGCCCTTTTAGGGCAAGTTAAAACCACGCGTTTTACACGTGGTTTTTATTTTAAAAATTTTTTTGAAAAAAGATTATTTTAAATTAAGAATAATCTTTTTTATTTTGACTAAAATATATAATGAATGAAATTTTTCATTCAAAAAGGAGGAGAATATGAGAGTTAAGGATTGTATGTGTGGTGAAGTTTGCTGGGTAAAACCAGATACAAAAATTTCTGATATTGCTAAAATTATGGAGCAAAATCATATTGGTTGTGTTCCAGTTTGTGACGAACAAAATAGCTTGGTTGGAATAATCACAGATAGAGATATTATACTTCGTGGTATAGCTTGTGACAAAGATGTAAAAAACACTAATGCAAGTGAAATAATGACAACTAATGTTTGTACTTGTAACCAAGAAGATGATATTTATGATGCGGAATTAAAAATGGCCAATAACCAAATAAGAAGAATTCCTGTTGTTGATAATAATAAAGTAATAGGAATTTTAACTTTTGGAGATTTAGCACATTATTATGACGAAATTGGAGAAAATGAATTTTGTAATACTGTGGAAAATATTTGCGAATGTGGTGGACAAGCGAAAAATAACTGCTAGGCAAATAAATACCTATTTAATTATTTAATTTGACAAATGATATGTAACTATTTTCATAGCCAAAACATAGTCTGGGTCTTCGCCGGGGGTCTTGGCTTTATTCAAATAGTTACATATCATTTGCTCAATACAAAAAACACAACAGTAAGTATTTATTTGCTAGAGAGGAGCAAAGGATGGCTGAAGATTTAAGTTATATTTATAAAGTGATTAAAAAAGTTTTGAATGTTTTTCTAATAATTGTAGGGATATACATAGGGTTAAAATTGGCAGTGTTTTATATGCCATTTATAATTGCATTTATAATTGCTTTAATTATAGAACCAGCAATAAGATATTTAATGAAAAAAACAAATTTAACGAGAAAAATGAGTTCTATTATAATTTTCTTATTAGCATTTTCAATAATAATAGGAAGCATAACTTGGGGAATAGTTACATTAATATCAGAATCTACTAATTTGTTACAAACATTAAATATTTATATAGATAAGGCTTATACACAAATTCAAAATACCATGGGTAAATTTAATATAACAAAAATAAGTATATCAAGCAACATTTCAAATTTTATGCAAGATGCATCATCAGAGATATTGTTTAAGGTTTCTGGTTGGTTAACAGAGTTCTTGACAAACTTAATAACTGTTATAACTTCAATCCCAACAATTGCTATATACACAGTTATAACAATTCTTTCTTTGTATTTTATATGTACAGATAGAATATATATGTTAGATTTTATGGAATATCATATGCCATCTAAGTGGGTACAAAAAATTGCAATACATATAAAAGAAATTACAAAAAATTTAGGTGGTTATTTAAAAGCAGAAGCGACACTGATTTTTGTATCTTTTGCTATATCGGTTGTTGGATTATATATTTTAAAGTTTTTTAGAATGAATGTAACTTATCCATTATTAATGGCACTTGCAATTGCTTTTGTAGATGCATTGCCAATTCTGGGCTCTGGAACTGTAATGGTACCTTGGGCGATAATGTCAGCATTAAATGGAGATATAAGGTTAGGTGTAGCAATTACTGTTTTATGGATTATTATGTCTATTGCGAGACAGTTTTTAACTCCTAAAATTGTAAGCGGTAAAATAGGTATTCATCCGATTTTTACTCTTATTGCAATGTATACAGGTTTTAAAGTTATTGGAGTAATGGGAATGCTTGTTGGGCCAATAGTTCTTATTATTTTAAAAAGTATTTTTGGAAATAGGCTAGAAGAAGGTATAAGCAATAGTTTTAGATAATCTAATTTTGCAAGTAGTATTGGGGAGATAATTGCTAAAAATAAATGAAAAATTTTGTGTATCTAACCTTAACATTAGAAAATCTTATTTAATAAAATGAGGAATGTTCACGGAGAAAAAAGAGATATATTATTATTCCGTAGCAAAAACATATCACGGGTCTTCGCGTAGGTCTTTGCTTTACTGCATAATAATATATCTCTTTTTTCAGCCTGAGTGAAAGAGGCTCATTTTATTAAATTAGATTTTCTTTGGGAAGGTTGGCTTATCCAAAATTTGTAATGTTTTTTAGCAATTATCTCCCCAATACTACTTGCAAAATTAGAGTTATAATTAGTTAGGGTTCTTCATACATTTAAATATAAAATTTTAAGTGGAGGGGTCTATGTTTATATACAATTTAAAAATAAATGGTGGAATGGCACTAAAGATAATTATAGTAGTATTATCTATATTCATGTTGATAGTATTTGGAATAAGCGTTTATAGAATATTTTTCACAAGAGGTAAGCTTGAAGTAAATGACAGATTTTCACAAGATGGAACTATAGAAATACAACCTCAAAATTATACTAATATTTTACAAGCAGTACATGAAAATCCGGATTCGTATTTGGGAAAAGAAATTAAATTTGTTGGCTATGTATACAGAGTGATTGATTTTGAAGACAACCAATTTGTTTTGGCAAGAGATATGTTAATAAATAAAGAAAGAACACAATCAGTTGTTGTTGGTTTTTTTGGTGAGTATAAAGATGCCAAGAAATTTAAAGATGGAGATTGGGTTGAATTAACTGGGGTTATTGAAATGGGGAAATATCACAATAAAGAAATTCCTCTTATCAAAGTAAAAGATATACAACAAACTTCGGAACCTGAAAACCCTTTTGTTTTTCCTCCTGATGATACATATATTCCAACAAGTGGTATGTTTTAAAAAAGTGTTGATTTTTGTCAAAAATATGTTATAATAATGTTATTCGAAAGAATTATATTAAGCATTATTAATAAAAGGAGTTGAATATTTTTGACAAATAAAAACTATCGGCAAACTCGGTTAAAAAAGAAAATGCTTCAACGGAAGAATGATGGAATGGAATTTTTGATTTGGAAATTAAAACCAGAAGATAAGAGAATAATACAGGAACTCGGTTATAGAGTGGAACCATACCTTTATTTTGTACAAACAAAGCTTTTCTATAATATCAAAGAGATTTGCAGTTCTTTCTTAAAAGATTTGCATTATGCAAAAAAGAGTGGAAGGAACAATATTGTAAAACAGTTGAGTGAAACAGAAAAACAATTGTTAGACAGATTTAGTATTCAATACTATCCGCTAAAATATAAAATTTATCTTCGCGAATAATTATTATTTTATTTTTAATGCACTAAGAGTCCACAGGAATTCCTATGGACTCTATTAATGTTCACAATAAATTTACTTAAAAAACTTGAAAAAGGCAAGTAATCATGATATATTGTAAAAAAACGAAAAAAGGGACCAGGTCCCAAATTGACGGAGGTAAACAATGGGAATATTTAGCAAAATATTTAAAAGCTACAGTGAAAAAGAAGTAAAAAGGATAATGCCAATAGTAGACAAAATAAACAGTTTAGAGCCAGAAATATCAAAATTAACAGATGAAGAATTAAAAAATAAGACAAATATATTCAAAAAACAATTAGAAGAAGGAAAAACACTTGATGATATATTACCAGAAGTATTTGCGACAGTCAGAGAAGCGTCAAAAAGAGTATTAGGAATGAGACATTTTGATGTGCAATTAATAGGTGGAATAATATTGCATCAAGGAAGAATTGCAGAAATGAGAACAGGTGAAGGAAAAACACTTGTTGCTACACTTCCAGTATATTTAAATGCTCTAACAGGAAAAGGAGTACATGTAATAACTGTAAATGATTACTTAGCCAAAAGAGATAGTGAATGGATGGGAAAATTATACAAATTTTTAGGTCTATCTGTAGGATTAGTAATTGCAGGAATGGATCCAAAAGAAAAGCAAGCAGCATATGGATGTGACATCACTTATGGAACTAATAATGAATATGGGTTTGACTATTTAAGAGATAATATGGTTATTTACAAAAATCAATTAGTACAAAGAGGTCTAAATTATGCAATTGTAGACGAAATTGATAGTATTTTAATTGATGAAGCAAGAACACCACTTATCATATCAGGAAGAGCAAATCAATCATCAGATTTATACAAAAAAGCTAATGATTTTGTAAGAAGATTACAAGCAAAAATAATTGTAGAAGAAGATGTTAAAAACCAAGAACAAGCTGATGATAATGAAAAATATGATTATATAGTAGACTTGAAAGCAAAATCAGCATCATTAACACAAAAAGGTATCAAAAAAGCTGAAGATGAATTTAGATTAGAAAATTTCAACGATATAGAAAATTCAACATTAGTACATCATGTAAATCAAGCATTAAGAGCACATGGAATAATGAAAAGAGATATAGATTATATCGTAAAAGATGGAGAAGTACTAATTGTAGATGAATTTACAGGACGTATAATGTATGGAAGAAGATATAATAATGGATTACATCAAGCAATTGAAGCAAAGGAAGGAGTTAAAATTGCAGATGAATCAAAAACACTTGCAACAATAACATTCCAAAATTATTTTAGAATGTATGATAAATTAGCAGGAATGACAGGTACTGCTATGACAGAAGAAGCCGAATTTGAAGAAATTTATCACTTAGATGTAATATCAATCCCAACAAACAAGCCAACTGTAAGACAAGATCAAAATGATGTTATATATAAAAATGAAAATGCTAAATTCAATGCAATTGTAAGAAGTGTTAAAGAAAGCCATGAAAAAGGGCAACCAGTATTAGTTGGTACAGTATCAATTGAAAAATCTGAAAAATTAAGTAGAATTCTAAAAAGAGAAGGAATTAAACATGAAGTATTAAATGCTAAATTCCATGAAAAAGAAGCTGAAATAATAGCACAAGCAGGAAAATTTGGAGCAGTAACAATTGCTACAAATATGGCAGGACGTGGAACTGACATTATGCTTGGAGGAAATAGTGAATATTTAGCAAAACAAGAAATGAAAAGAAATAAAATTTCTGATGAACTAATTGAACAAGCGAATACATTCTATGAAACAGATGACCAAGAAATTTTAAATGCAAGAGAACAATTCAAAAAACTTGTAAAGAAATTTGATGAAGAAATCAAAGAGGAAAAAGAAAAAGTAATTTCAGCAGGTGGTTTAAAAATAATAGGAACAGAAAGACATGAATCAAGAAGAATTGATAATCAGCTACGTGGACGTAGTGGACGTCAAGGAGACCCAGGAGAATCAAAATTCTACATAGGATTAGATGATGACTTAATGAAAATCTTCGGTGGAGACATGATTACAAAAGTATATAATACAATGGGAATGGATGAAAATATTCCAATTGAAAATGGAATGATTAGTAATGCAGTAGAAAACGCCCAAAAGAAAGTTGAAGGAAGAAACTTTAGCATCAGAAAAAATGTATTAAAATATGATGATGTTATGAATGCACAAAGAGAAATCATTTACAAACAGAGAAGACAAGTACTTGATGGTGAAAATATTAATCAAAGCATCTTAAACATGATAAATTCACTTGCAGAAGAAGTTGTTTTAACATATTTTGCAGGAGAAGATGATGTTAATGTTGAAGCTTTAAGTACAGAAATTAGAAATACATTTGGAATTGAAATATTTGACTGGCTAAAAGAGAATTCAAAAGATTCAAATGAAGTTGTAGCTAAACTTCAAGAACTTGCTTTAGATAAATATTCTGAAAAAGAGAAGGAAGTAGGAAGTGAACAATTAAGAGAACTTGAAAGAGTTGCTATGCTTAAAGTTGTTGACCAAAAGTGGATGGACCATATTGATGCAATGGATGAACTTAAAAATGGTATTGGTCTACGTGCTTATGGACAACAAGACCCTGTTGTAAAATACAGACTTGAAGGTATGGATATGTTTGATGAAATGGTATTTTCTATTAAACATGATGTTGTTAAAATTCTTATGAATCTTCGTAAACAAGAAGAAGTTAAAAGAGAGGAAGCAGCTAAAATTACAGGTGCAGCTTTACAAACTTTAAGAAGTTTAGATAATGACCAAAAACAAGTTAAGTCAACAATTAATAGAACTGTTGTTAATCAAGGTCCTCAAATTGGTAGGAACGACCCTTGCAGCTGCCGGAAGCGGCAAGAAGTATAAGAATTGTTGTGGGAAAAACGCTTAAAATCAATGCTTTTACTTGTAATTTACATAAAAATGTGCTAAAATATAAAGGTATAATTGGTTATTGCACAACCCTGTACAAAAAACATACGGGGAAGTGCAATTTCTCCGTAAAATTTTAGGAGGAAAAAATATGTCAGTATTAACAGTAAAACCCAAATTTCTATATCCTTATTCAAGGCAATTTCCGTTTGATGAGGTTGCTGAGAAAATAGTAAAGGCTATGGAAAAGCGGAATTGGAAAGTACCAGGTATAACTGTAGAGTTTGATACTTACGGTTCTGGAGAAACCAAGTACAAAATGGTGAGTAAGATTAAAGGAGATAATTTCGAATTATTTTTCTGTCGCGAACAAGGAAGGCTTAACAAAACTTGGAATGATACGGCCGCGCTTTGCAGAGTACATATTCCAAAGCAAAGTATTGAAGTGTTTGAAGATGAATCTGGTCCTAGATATTATCTTTATGTCGGTAAGAATTGGGAAGAAGATAAAACGTGGTTTATTAATTCGATTAAAGTACATTCTAAACTGAACAAAGAACCGCGTAGATACTTGTGCTATAAAGGCAACACCTATAATTCTAGAGCAATAGAGTTGGTTTACGATAATGATCTTGGTCGTGAATATTCACCAATAGGAAGCGAACCTCGAAAAATTAATCTTGAACAGAAATTTAAAGAGTTCGCATCATGGTTAGAGGAATTTGTTTTAGGATATATTCTCAATTTCCCTGAGGAAAATGTAGTGGAAGAATATATTGCTGAACTTATCCCTTACAAAGGACCTTGGACTACTGTCTTCAGTTTATGTGACGAAAAGGATGCTGAAAGAATTCTGCAAGGTAAAGAAAATCCTAATAAGTTGCCTTTACAAGACAGACATGCATATTTTGGTACTGGACATAGATTAGTACCATTAGATGTAAGTTGTGAAGGTGGATTTCCTGAAATAGCGCGTGATGGATTTATCTGGTGTGATGTCAACCCCAATATTAATCAAAACTCGAAAACGAATGAAATTTCGCGATGTGTTGATTTGGAAATGAGAGCATTATTCGGTAAAAACTATATTGTTGCTGTTAGACTCAAGTATGCTAATGATGTATATGTAGCAGACAATGCTAAATATGAGGAAACACGTCATCAACTTTTTGAAGTTATTGCACCGCGCGACATATTGACAGATGAAGAGTTTGGTGAAGCGTTAGCTGCCCGAGGAACTACTATTGTTCCTATCACTGAGTATAAAGGCGACTACAAAGAACCAATAGTTCTTATTAACAGGGAGTTGGATTTCGAAGAAATCGAATGGCTTGTTGAGGCTAAATAATACTGAAAAATACCCTAAAGAGATTTCTTTAGGGTATTTTTATGTTGCATTAAAGACAAGCAAATGTAATTATTGCATTTTTAAAATAAATATTATATAATAACTTAAAATTTAATGCAAACAAGGAGGTACAAAATGTCTCAACAATTATTTGCAATTATTGAAATAGGAAGTAACAATACCAAAACACATATTTACGAAAATGATAATTTAATATATGAAAATAATACAACCATAGAATTTAAAAAGAATTATTTGAATCAAAATAAAATAAGTGAAAATGATTTAAATAAATTGTATAGTGTAATAAAAAAATCTTTAGAATATACAGAAAATATACATGTATATGGGTGTAGTATATTCAGAAATATTAAAAAAGAAGAATTAGAAGAAATTAATACAAAATTAAATTATGAATTTAATGTGGAAATCGAAGTTGTATCACAAGAAGAAGAGGCCTCTCTTACTGCACTAGGTTGTTACAATGACGTAGATTATGCTGGAAATATATGTGTATTTATTGGCGGTGGAGGTTCAATAGAACTTATATTTGTCAATGAAGGAAATATTATTGATAAAAAATATTATAATTTTGGAGTTGTAGATGTAACGAATAAATTTGTTACATTAAAAAATGATGTGCCAGAATGCACATTTAATGAAGTTTATGAACATATCAATGAATTAATAGGTGAATTCAATATTAAAGCAGATGTTTTGATTTTAGCAGGAGGCGATCATTTATACTGGTATAATAATGCAAAATATAAATTAAATGAAAACACATTATATAAACATGAAAAACAAAAATATATGCTGACAACTGAAATGAGTGATAAATACGATAGAGATGCACTAGTTACTTCTTTAGATAGAATAAGACAAAACAGTGATAATCCAATGTGGTTTGATGGTTCAAGAGCAATGAAAGTAATTACTAATTTAATATCACATAAGATTGATGCAAAATATATAATTCCTACAAAAATAAATATGGAAGATGGTTTAAAAAATAAATTAAAAAAAGATAGCAACTAATCATTGCTATCTTCTTTCTTCTGCCCAGGAATTACAATATTCTGTGGTTTTTTATCTTGTTTTTCATCAACCATTATAGACACTGCTTAAAGAAAAATAAATGAATTAATTGTTATTGCTTTTTTTTAATAAATATTATATACTAACAATACAATAAATATAAAAGTGGTATGAAAAAGTGATTTCTTTTTTTAGAAATCCATTTAAGAATTAATAGATAATAGGGGGATATATTATGGGAATTATGGATATAATCAAAGATCAATTTATAGATGTAATTGAATATATTGATGAAGAAGGAAAGACAATTGTCAAAAAATATGAAAGACCATATAGTGGTAATAATGAAATCAAAACTGGAGCTAAGGTAATTGTAAGACCAAGTCAAGCTGCTGTATTTTTCAAACAAGGGCAATTTGCAGATATATTAAAAGAAGGACAACATAAATTAACGACAAACAATTTACCTATATTATCAACATTAATGGCGTTTCCACATTTATTTAATTCACCAATAAAAGCAGATTTATATTTTATAAATCTAAGACAATTTATAGGAAATAAATGGGAAACTAAAAATCCTCTTATAATAAGAGATAAAGAACTTAAAATTGTTAGAGTAAAAGCACTAGGAGCATTTGCTTTTAAAATAGTAGATGTAGAAAAATTTGTAAGAGAGATTCTTGGAACACAAGGAAAAGTTGAAACTTCAGATATTGTAAATTATTTAGATTCATATCTAGTAGAAACATTTAGTACAGTATTAGGTGAAATTAATGTTCCTATTATAGATTTAGCAAGACAATATAGCAAATTGGCTGATTTAATACAATTAAAAGCTAATATAAAGGCAAAGGAAATGGGAATAGAATTTAGTGAAGTAATTATTGAAAGTATTATACTACCTGAAGAAGTTGAAAAACTTATAGATGAACAAGCGGGAATAGGTATGGCAAGTCAAGACATGGATGAGTTTATTCAATATCAATCTGCTAGAGCCATAAGAGATGCTGCTAGCCAATCTGGTGGCGTGGCTGGATTAGGAGCAAGTATTGCTATAGGAAAACAAATAGCTGAAACAATGGCTGACAATATTGTAACAGGTGGAAATTCGAACGACAATGATGAACTTTATGAAAAATTAAGAGAATATAAAAAACTTTTAGATGAAGGTGCTTTAACTCAGGATGAATATGATAGTATAAAGAAAAAATTATTAAGTTAGTGGAGGAATTATTTATGGATAAAGTAGAAGAAGTAAAAAAGCTAAAACAATTGTTAGATGAAGGAATAATAACCCAAGAAGATTTCTCTATACAAAAACAAAAAATATTTGATTTTAGTGATAGTACAGAAGAAAAATCAACATCATTAGAGGATTACGAAAAGGAATTAATGCAACAAGCTAATGAGAACAAAAATGAAGAAAACGATGAGCAAAAGAATGCTAATATTAGCTTTTATGAAAGGGAAAGGCTAAGAGAGAAAGCTAAGCTAGATGCTAGAGAAGAAATTAGGGAAGAAAAACAACAAGAGTTTAAGGGTAAGATTCATAAGGCCACTAATAATACAAAGAGAATATTTAAATGGATTTTAGCAGTTTTTTGTGTAATAATGGGATTAGGCTCATTTGGAGCAAGTACGGAATATGGAACTATATACATACCAATAGGAATTATCTTTTTATTACTAGGTTTAATGGCTTGCCCTAAAGTGACTGATTATACTGTAAGATTTGAAAAGTATACAAAATTCAAAAAAACAATTGTAATCATTCTTATAGTAATATTTGCGATTTTATGTAATATTTAAAACACAAAAAAAGATAGCAACTAATCATTGCTATCTTCTTTCTTTTGCCCAGGAATTACAATATTCTGTGGTTTTTTATCTTTGTTTTTTGGCTTAGCTGCATCGATATGTTCATAAACTGGAGAAATATCTAGATTTGAACCATCTCCACTAACAACTTCAATTTCTTTTTTATCTTGTTTTTCATCAGCCATTGTAACCACTCCTTATACACTTTTTTTTATCTTAACACAAAACCTAAAAAATGTAAATAATAATTTGTAAAATTGTATTGCCCAAATTTATTATTGACATTTACATAAAAATGATATATAATTTTGCTGATTTTATAATCAGTATATAATTCCAATTTTATTTAATTGGAAAAAAGAGGTTTAATAACATATTGGAGGAATATTGTAATGTATATCACTTATATTGACCAAGATAAGATGCAAAAAGTTACATGTTCCACCAATATTATAACTGAACGGAACATAGCTTATGCAGAGCGAGAAAATGGTTCTCTTATATCCCTTGCTGAAGAGGCAAGAGAATTATTGAAAAAAGGTGTGAATAGTAAGTATACAACTTACTATAAGAAGAAATCTAATGGACAGAAACGGCAAATCAATGTGCCTGATGATGAGCTAAAAGCATTTATGAGAAAAGTTGTAAAAACATTTACAGCAATGTCTGGCTTTATGTGGCCTGATAATATGTATGCTTACATAGAAGGCAGAGGCATCAAGCAACATGCAGAATTGCACAAAAATGCAGCTGTTATCATTAGAATGGATATCAAGAGTTTTTTTGATAATTGCACTTTTAAATTTGTCACAGAATCAATGAAGGAAGTTTATCCTTTTTGTCTAATGGATTGGAATCTGCTTGAACCTATTGTCAAAGCATGTATGTTAAAAGGCAGGTTGGCACAGGGAGCTCCTACAAGTGCAATTTTAAGTAATATCGCAATGATTCCATTTGTGACTCATGCTAATAACTGGACTAAGGCGAAAACTATAACTCTAGGATTAGCACCAAGAGGAAAATATTTTAAGATGACCAAAGGAACTCGCAGAAAAGCGACATCAATAGTTGCCAAGAGGATAATTTTTTCAATGTATGCAGATGACATAATTATATCTACAAATATAAAAGCACCTTTTGGAGAAAATGCGTGGAAGACAATTAGGATAATTCAAAAACTTTTAAATTGGTATACACCATTACAAGTAAATCCTAGAAAAACCAAATATGTTGATATACGCAGAAAAGGTGGAGCTTGGGTAACAGGACTCATGGTTAACAAAGAACATAATGTAACAGTTGGTCGTGAGAAGAAAGAAAAGCTTAAAGCAACAATTTTTTCGTTTTTAGCAGATTGCAAAAATGGTAAACCATGGGATGAACATAGAGTTCGTCAAATGATGGGAACTGTGAGCTATATTCGCCATATTGAACCTGAATTTGTTGATATGATAATTCAAAAGTATAACCAAAAACTAAACATTGATTATCATGAACAAATAAAAAACATTATATATTCTTGAGAGCAAATTGTTGTCGGCTTCTACATATATCGTATGAAGGATATGTATTTTGGTAAACATTAGAGAAAAATAACCAGCAGATTCTAATGTGCGACGGAATTTAGTTAAAAAATACCCAAAGTGGAAGCTAATCTTAATGTTATTAGGATTGGGATCCTGCAGAGATTTTCTCCACAGGAACATAGAATTCATTGGTCATAAATCCAAGATATTCTTGGATTTATGAGGAATTTTTTTCTTAAGAATATTGATGTAGATGGAACCCTGAATTTCAGGGTTCCATTGTTTTTTTTCTTGAAAAAAATTATAACATGTGTTATAATTGCCAAGTAACAATTTTGTTACACCTTTGAAAATATAAACTTTTCGGAGGTGTAAGCCTCCGAATAATTAAAAGGAGGTATAAAAATGGGGATTTCGATTCGGGAATTCCAAGTAGCAATGGAAACATTTGGAGCAGAAAGGTTACCTAACCGAGAGGGCTCCCGGTACAATATTTTAGTACCATGTTTTCAAATCAAAGGGACTGAGTTTTTTCATTCCGGTTCATACTACATTGTTAATCGGGGAAAGAATGTTCCTGATGACATTATGAACCGTGCAATGGCAGAACTCGGCGAAAAACATCCTGGTGGTGACAACTTTTGGTGGGGTGAAGTACATTCCATCAAAGGTATGTTGACACTTGGGACGATGCTGAGAGGAGATTATAGCAAAGAGTTAGTTGATGAACTTACTAATAATGCATATAAAAAATTATTAGAATGTTCGTTAATTAAAAGTAATGTTAAATTTCCTTTTGAGTGTAGTACTCATTCACCAAAAATGCAGAAACTGCGTAAACTTCTTGTAGAATATAGCAAGGTTGTAAATCCGTTTGGCAATTGTGAATTTAAGATTAAAGAACCTATCGAATATTTGAACAAAGTAAAAGTTGAACTTGCGGCAGGTCATGAAGAAAGCGCTGATGCTTATTCAAGATTAAGTCTGACAAGTCTAACAAGTTTGTTATCTGAGGCCTACTTCGATAGCGATTCAAAAGGTTGGACTTATCGAAGTAGCACTCTAGTACAAAAAGACCGCAAAATGGGAGGCATTTTCTTTTATCATTACTATCAAAATGTAAGTGATAATAAAGATGCTGACGAAGTTGTATATCTTGATTACAATGTGCAAAGGAAAAACGGAGCTTGGTACGATACTCTTCCAGGAGATATTGATTTACGAATCAGTTTAAAAACAGGATTGGCATGGAGAACTTACAATGAGGAGGATGCAGTACCTGCTACAGATGAACAGATTGATGTTATGATTGCTCATTTAAGGATGAGTATAAAGAGTTTGAAGAAAAACATTATTCGTAACATCATTGACACAAAAAGGTAAAAAAGGGACCAGGTCCCTTTTTTCCTTTTTTGGCGATAAACCTTGACATAAAGCGGAAAACGTGAGAAAATATAACTATCGAAAAATAAGGAAAAGTAGGGATAAAATGGAAATACAAAAAATCAAAGAAATAATTGAAGCAATACTATTTGCGGCAGGTAGAATTGTCACACAAGAAGAATTAGTATTAGCTTTAGAGATAGATAAAAATCAAATAGATGAAATAATTAAAAATATGCAGGAAGAATTCAAAACAAGAGGAATTGAAATAATCAAAGTAGAAAATGGATATCAATTATGCACAAAAAAAGAATATCATGAATATATATATCCAGTTCTAGATAAAAGAACAAAACCTAGCCTATCAACAGCAGCCTTAGAAACACTTGCAATAATTGCATATAATCCAAGAGCAACAAAGGCTGAGATAGAGGCAATTAGAGGAGTAAATAGTGATGGAACAATATATAAATTGTTAGATTATGGGCTAATCGAAGATGCTGGAAAAGCAGACCTGCCTGGTAGGCCAATAACATATAAAACAACACCAGAATTTTTAAAAATGTTTGGTTATGAAACATTAGCAAATTTGCCGGAACTGCCGAAATACAAGTTAGATGCAAATAGACAAATTGTAATTGATGAATTAATTGAGGAGGAATAAAGTTATGGGAGATAATAAAAATTTCGTAAAAGAAATAACAAATATAGATGAAGACTTTGCACAATGGTACACAGATATTGTGAGAAAAGCAGAATTAGCAGATTATACAGAAACAAAAGGATGTATAGCAATACGTCCATATGGATATGCGATATGGGAGAATATTCAAGATTATGCAGACAAATTATTTAAAGACTCAGGAGTGAAAAATGTATATTTTCCTGTTTTAATACCAGAAAGTTTATTACAAAAAGAAAAAGATCATGTGGAGGGATTTGCACCAGAAGTAGCATGGGTAACAGAAGCTGGTGGAGAAAAGTTAGAGGAAAAATTATGTATAAGACCAACATCAGAAACAATAATAACAACAATGTATTCAAAATGGTTAAGTTCATGGAGAGATTTACCATATGTATATAATCAATGGTGTAATGTTCTAAGATGGGAAAAAGAAACAAGACCATTTTTGCGTTCAAGAGAATTTTTATGGCAAGAAGGACATACAATACATGAAACAGAAAAAGAAGCTCAAGAAAGAACATTAAAAATGTTAGAAATATATGCAGATATAGCTGAAAAGTTTTTAGCAATACCAGTAATAAAAGGAATAAAAACAGACACAGAAAAATTTGCAGGAGCTGATGAAACATATACAATAGAAGCAATGACGTATGACGGAAAAGCACTACAGTCAGGAACTTCACATTATTTTGGACAAAATTTCACAAAACCATTTGAGGTAAAATTCCAAAATAGAGAAGGAAAACAAGAATACGCATATCAAACATCATGGGGAATATCAACAAGGCTAATTGGCGCAATAATAATGGCGCATGGAGATAATAGAGGATTAAAATTACCACCAAAAGTAGCTCCAATTCAAGGAGTAATAGTACCAGTTGCAATGCACAAGGAAGGGGTAAAAGAAAAGGTGGAAGAATTATATAATTCTTTAAAAGATAAATTCAGAATGGAGTTAGACCTGAGAGAACAAGTGTCACCAGGTTATAAATTTAATGATTGGGAAATGAAAGGTGTTCCAATAAGAATAGAAATGGGACCAAGAGATATAGAAAACGGTGTATGTGTGCTTGTTAGAAGGGACACTGCTGAAAAAATAATAGTAAATTTAAATGAAGTAGAAGATAGAATAGAAAAACTATTAGAAGAAATACATACAAATATGTATGAAACATGTAAAAAAAGAATGGAAGAGAAAACTACTATTGCACACGACTTAGATGAATTTCAAACAAATATGAATAAACAACAAGGATTTATAAAAACAATGTGGTGTGGAGATGCAGAATGTGAAGCCAAAATTAAAGAATTAACAGCTGCGAAATCAAGATGTATGCCATTTGAACAAGAACATATAAGTGATACTTGTGTATGTTGTGGAAATAAAGCATACAAAATGGTAGTATGGGGAAGACAATACTAAAAAATATGAAATAATACATTAAAAACAGTTGTAAAAATAAGGTATTATTGATATACTATAAAAGATAAAACTATCTAAAAATATCTAAAGAAAGGAAAGTGATTAGATATGGAAGAAAACAAAAATGAAGAAGTAGCAGAAATACAAGAAATCGAAGAAAGTAATGAAGGAATTAAAATCGCAAATGATGTAGTTGCAGTAATAGCTGGAGTGGCAGTATCAGAAGTTCCAGGAGTAGCAAGTATGTCAGGAGGATTTGCTGGAGGAATATCAGAAGTATTAAGCGGAAAAAAGAACCTATCAAAAGGAATAAAAGTAGATGCAGATGAAAAAGAAGTAAAAATAGATGTAAATATCATTGTAGAATATGGTTCAAGAATTCCAGATGTGGCTTTTGAAATACAAAACAGAGTTAAAAAATCAGTTGAAAACATGACAGGTCTAAAAGTAGCAGAAGTAAATGTTCATGTTCAAGGTGTGAAAACAGAAAGAGAAAATTACGAAGAAGAAACAGAAAAAGAAGATAAAGAATAAGAAATGGAGTAGATATTATGAAATTTTTAGAAAGATTTACATTAGTAATATATTCACTAATAATTTTAATTTTATCAGTAATATTAAGTTTACTAATATTTAATTGGATGGACTTTGATGTTGTGACAGATATGGTAGAAGCATTAATAACAGGTTCATTATCATCAAAAATAACATTAGGAGTATGTGTAGCATTTATATTACTATCTATAAAATGTATGTTTTTTGATGAAAATTCTAAAGATGCAATAAAAGAAACACAAGGAATATTATTAAAAAATGAAAACGGACAATTAATGATATCAAAAGAAACTATAGATAATATGGTAAAAAATGCAGTTATAGGATTTGAAAATGTAAAACAATGTAATACAAAAATAGAAGTAAATGCAGAAAATCAATTAAATATAACTTTATTTTTAGTAGTTAATGAAAATGTTGTCATAAAAGAACTTGCAAGCAATTTACAAACAAAAATTAAAGAGGATGTTAAAAAAATATCAGACCTAGATGTCCAAGAAGTCAATGTTAAAGTAATGAGCTTACAAGATACTAAAAAAAGTAAAGAATAGGATGATATAAGATGGAAGAAATAAAAAATTTTATAAGTAAATATATAGGAGCAATAATTGGAATAATAGTTGCAATATTAATATTATGTACAAGATTATATGAATTGATTGTTGCTATAGTACTTTTAATTATTGGAGCATTTGTTGGAAATTATGTTCAACAAAATAAAGATGATGTTAAAGAAAAATTAAAAAATTTTATTGATAGACTATAAAAGGATGGAGTTTGAAAAATGAAAAGATCAGCTATTAGAGAGCTAGCATTTAGATTAATATATAGTTTAGAAATTCAGAAACCAGAAGATTTAAAGGAACAAGTAGAACTATATTTAGAATGCAATGAAGTAGAAGAAAATGAAGCAAAAGAATATATAAAAGATGCGATATTTGGGATAAAACAAAATATTAATGAAATACAAGGATTAATAGAAAAAAATCTAAAAGCTGATTGGAAATTAGACAGAATTTCAAAAATAGATTTGAGTCTATTAAAATTAGCAATATATGAGATAAAATATAAAAATATACCATATAAAGTTGCTATAAATGAAGGTTTAGAATTAGCTAAAAAATATGGAGAAGAAAGTTCTAAAAATTTCGTAAATGGAATATTAGCAAGTGTTGTAAAAGAAATGGAATAAGTATTTTTCTAAAGAAACAAGGAGAAACTAATGAAGTATAATGCAGTTACAGTAACACAATTAAACAAATACATAAAAGACAGATTTGAAGAAGATGAAAACTTAAATGCAATATTAGTAAAAGGGGAAATCTCCAACTTTAAAAACCATTACACAGGTCATCTATATTTTACATTAAAAGACGAGAACTCGTTGATAAAATGTATAATGTTTAAAAGCTATGCTGAAAGGCTGGCTTTTAAACCAAAAGATGGTATGAAAGTAATGGTTTTTGGCGCTGTTTCGGTATTTGAAAGAGACGGTGTATATCAAATTTATGCAAAGTCACTATTAGAAGATGGAATGGGAGATTTACATGAGCAATTTGAACAATTAAAAGCAAAACTTGAAAAAGAAGGATTATTTGATGAAACTCATAAAAAGCCGATTCCGCTATATCCTAAAGTAGTTGGAGTTTTAACATCACAAACAGGAGCAGTAATTAGAGATATTATAAATGTATCAACAAGAAGAAATCCAAATGTTTATATAAGATTATTGCCAGTTCCTGTACAGGGGCCAGGTGCAGCTGAACGAATTGCAGAAAAAATTAAAATGATGAATGAGCAAAAACTAGCAGATGTAATAATCGTTGGCCGTGGAGGAGGCTCTTTAGAAGATTTATGGCCATTTAATGAAGAAATTGTAGCAAGAGCAATTTATGAATCAGAACTTCCGATAATTTCAGCAGTAGGACATGAAACTGATTTTACAATAGCAGATTTTGTTGCAGACTTAAGAGCACCAACGCCATCAGCTGCTGCAGAACTTGCAGTTCCTGATGTATACGATTTGAAACAAAAAATTATTAATTATCAAAATAGATGTAGAATATCTTTAAAGAAACAAATAGAATTAATGAGACTTAAGTTTGAAAAATGTGTGAAATCTAGAGCATTTACAGACCCGATGAGAAGAATTAGAGATATGGATGTTGTATTAGATTCATATGTTCAAAAAATGGAAAATAAAATGAAACACATTCAAAAAGAAAAACAATCTAAATATATAGAATTAGTTGCTAAATTAGATACTTTAAGTCCTTTAAAAACTCTTACTAGAGGATATGTGCTAACTGAAAAAGATGGAGTTTTAGTAAAAAGCGCTAAAGACTTAAAAGTAAATGATGAAGTAAAATTAAGATTTCATGATGGAGAAAAAATAGCTCGTGTAAATTAGGGGACGGTCCTTTTTTTCGCGAAATTTGGGACAGACCTTTAATAGAAAGGATGAGAAATATGAAAAAACAAAAGAAACAAAATTTATTAACAGCAATAATTATAATATTAGTACTAGTTTTAATTGTACTAGTTGGATCAATAGTGTATGAAGAAATAATAAATATGAGCAAACAACCAGCCAGCGACACATCAATATCTACATCACAACAGGACGCGGAAAATAAAGAGGAAGAAGAAAGCAACCAAAAGCCACCCGTAAAGGATATAGAGAATGAAGAAGTAACAAGTAAAAATGAAGAACAAGAGGAATATGTAGGAGAAGAAGAAAAAGAGCCTGAGGGAGAAAATGAGACACAAAGCGCAGAGGAAAAAGCTATACAACTTGCTAAACAAGAATGGGGAAAAGATGATACTGTGATATTTAGTATTGTAGACAAGTCAAATTCTAAATATCGTATATCAGTAACAAAAGAAGCCACAGTACTTAAGTGGTATGAAGTAGATGTTGAAACATGGGAAATTAGTGAATACTAATACTTGAAAGGAAGATATAAAATGAGTAAAGAAAATTTTGAAGAATCAATGAAAACACTAGAAGCAATAGTATCAGAATTAGAAAACGGTAATTTAAATCTTGACGAATCTGTAAAAAAATTTGAAGAAGGAATGAAAATTGCTAAACAATGTAATACAATTTTAGAAAATGCAGAAAAGAAAATAACAATTCTTTTAGAAAAAGATGGAGAACTAAAAGAAGAAGATTTTGATGCAGAATAAAACGAAAGGATAAAAGATAATGGGAATTTTTCAAGAAGTTATAACTAATAAATATGTATATATACCATTAATAGTGTGGTTTTGCGTCCAAACTTTCAAAGTAGTGTATGAATTAATAAAAACAAAAAAATTAAATTTTAAAAGAATACTAGGAGCTGGAGGAATGCCAAGTTCTCATTCGGCAATAGTAACATGTATATCTGCAATGATAGGAAAAAGTGAAGGTTTTGATACGCCAATATTTGCCATGTCTTTAATATTCGCAATGGTAGTAATGTATGATGCTGCAGGAGTCAGGAGAGCTGCTGGAAAGCAAGCACGCCTATTGAACAAAATTGTCGAAACGCCTGGGCTTTCAAGTGTACAAGTTCAAGAAAAATTAGTTGAAGTTCTTGGACACACACCGCTACAAGTTTTTGTTGGAGCTTTCATAGGAATTGTAGTAGGACTATTAGTATAATTTAAGGAGGTCAGTGAAATGACAGATATAGAAATTGCTAAAAGCGTAGAATTAAAAAAGATAACAGAAATAGCACAAGCTATTGATATAACAGAAGATGAACTAGAAATGTATGGAAAATACAAAGCTAAAATTTCAGATAAAATAAATGAAAAAATAGAAAACAAGAAAGATGGAAAATTAGTTTTAGTAACAGCAATGAGTCCAACACCGTTAGGAGAAGGGAAAACAACTATATCAATATCAATAGCAGATGGATTAAGAAAAATTGGTAAAAAATCAATATTAGCATTAAGAGAACCATCGCTTGGGCCTGTATTTGGAGTAAAAGGAGGCGCAACAGGAGGCGGCCATGCCCAAGTTGCACCAATGGAAGATATCAACTTACATTTTACTGGTGATATACACGCAATTACAGCTGCAAATAATTTATTATCAGCAATGATAGATAATCATATTTATCACGGAAATGAATTAGAAATAGAAAAAGTTGTATGGAAAAGATGTCTAGATTTAAATGATAGACAATTAAGAGTTGTTGATACAGGATTATCAGAAGAAAGTAAAATTGTTCCAAGAAAAGATTCTTTTGATATAACAGTAGCATCAGAAGTTATGGCAATTCTATGTTTAGCAAAAGATATTGAAGATTTGAAAACAAAACTTGGAAATATCATTATAGGATATAACAAAAAAGGACAACCAGTTTATGCAAGAGATTTAAAAGCTGAAGGTTCAATGGCTGTTTTGCTAAAAGATGCAATAAAACCAAATTTAGTGCAAACTTTAGAATATACACCAGCAATAATACATGGCGGACCTTTTGCAAATATTGCACATGGATGTAATAGTGTAATAGCAACAAAAATGGCTTTAAAACTATCTGATTATATAATAACAGAAGCAGGTTTTGGCGCTGATTTAGGAGCAGAGAAATTCTTAGATATAAAATGTAGAAAAGCTAAATTAAAACCTGATGCAGTAGTTTGTGTAGTAACAATCAAAGCATTAAAATATAATGGCGGAGTGCCAAAAGAAAATGTCAAAGAAGAAAATATGCAAGCACTAAGTGAAGGAATGAGCAATTTATATAGACATATAGACAACTTAAAAAATAAATTCGGCTTAAATGTTATTGTTGCAATAAACAAATATAATACAGATACAGAGAAAGAAATTGAATTTGTAAAAAATGAATTAGTTAAAAAACAAATTCCATCAAGTGTAGTTGAAAGTTGGGCTAAAGGTGGAGATGGTGCAATTGATATAGCAACACAATTAGTAGAACTTGTAGAAAAAGAAGAAAACTTTACTTATATGTATGAATTAGAAGATTCAATAACAGAAAAAATAAATAAAGTAGCAACTAAAATTTATGGTGCAGGAAAAGTAAATTATAGTGAAGAAGCACTTGCAAATATTAAGAAGATTGAAGAAATAGGATATTCTGATGTACCAGTGTGTATAGCAAAAACTCAATATTCTTTTTCAGATGATGCAAAAAAATTAAATTGTCCAGAATCTTTTGAATTCAATGTTAGAAATGTTGAATTAAAAGCTGGAGCGGGATTTATTGTGGTTTTAGCTGGAAAGATTATGACTATGCCTGGATTGCCAAAAGTACCAGCTGCTGAGAATATTAATATTGATGCAGATGGAGAAATTGTAGGGATATTTTAAAAAAGACTCTTTAAGAGTCTTTTTTTGATATAAATGTCATATTTTGTCGAAAGAAAGTTCGTAGAAATTGCCAAAAAATATTGACATAGTGTATTAAAATAGATATAATGCTTACACAAAGAGAGGTGAAAAATATGTTAAAAACAATATCATTAGGAAAATTAATAACATTTCCAAAATTTAAAATGAAGAAAGAAGGAAGAGTCTATGACAAAGAATGGAATACATGGTTTTCATGCGAAGAAGAAAGACAAAACTTCATAAGAGCTATTGCTGCGGCAGAAGAAGATGAAAGAGAAGGAAGAGAAGGAACATGGGAGGAGTTGATTGCAGAATTTGAAAAAGATTACGGAATACAAATACGAGATTAAGCAAGAAAAAAGTTTTAAAAAAGACTTAAGAAATATATATGAATATATTTCAGATGATTTAAAGGAAAAAATATTGCGAATAAATTTCTGAAGGCAATTGACAATAAAATTAAAATTTTAGAAACTTTCCCATTTGCATATGAATTATATAAAAAAGAAGAAAATTTTGAATATCGAAAACTTATAGTCAAAAACTATATTATAATCTATAAAATAAATTTAAAAGATAAAAAGATTAAAGTCTTACATATTTATAATCAAAAATTCAATTATAACAAAAAATCAATATTATTATAAAACTGCATAATAAAAGCGAACTTAGAAATACTAATAAAAAGTATTTGTAGGAGGTTTTTATGTACAATTTCAGAACAGATTTAGCTCTTGAAAGAAGAGATATATATCAAAAAATAAACAATTTACAACAAATTGATGGAATAGAAAGTACTGAAGAGCAAATAAATGAAAATATAAAAGTATCAAGAGTAAAAATAACAAATCAAAATGGAGAAAAAGCAATAGGAAAGCCGATGGGAAATTACATCACAATAGATGTAAAAAAACTTAAAATAGCGACAGATGAAGATATACAAAAAACATCTGAAACATTAACAAATGAATTAAAGAAAATAATAGATATTCACACAGATAAACAAGGAGACATTTTAATAGTAGGTCTAGGAAATATATATGTAACACCAGATGCATTAGGACCAAAAGTAATAAATGAAATAGATGTAACAAGACATATAATAAAATATTTACCACAATATGTTGAAGAAGGAACAAGGCCAGTTAGTGCTATTTCACCAGGAGTACTTGGAACAACAGGAATTGAAACAGTAGAGATATTAAAAGGAATAGTTGATAATGTAAAACCTAAATTATTAATAGTAATAGATGCATTAGCATCAAGAAGTATTGAAAGAATAAGTAGTACAATACAATTGTCAGATACAGGTATTGTTCCAGGAGCAGGAGTTGGGAATACAAGGCAAGAAATAAGCCAGACTTCTTTAGGTATACCAGTAGTAGCAATTGGAATTCCTACAGTTGTAGAACTTGCAACACTTGTATCAGATGGAATTGATATATTTATAGGTAGGCTTCAAGAAAAGGCTGAATCAAATGAATATTTGAATAAATTACAGCAAAATGACAAATATGAAGAAGTAAAAGAAGCATTAAATGTTGGTGAATATAATATGATTGTTACCCCAAAAGAAATAGATGATTTAATAGAAAATATGAAAGATATTGTTGCAAGAGGAATAAATTTTGCGGTTTAAAAATATTAAAATAAAGCAGATAGTTAGTTGATAATTATCTGCTTTTATGATATATTCGATTTAGAATAGGAAGGGATAACAAAATGCCAGAAAGAATTGAAATAACCAAAATGAAGCAAAATTCAAGTAATAGAGAATATGTAATAGAAAACGTAAAACAAGAGGGGGCATTGCTAGAATTTGCAAGTGATGAATTAAGAGATGACAAAGAAATAGTACTAGAAGCAATACATAATAATCCAGAAGCATTAGAATTTGCAAGTGACAGATTAAAAGGAGATAGAGAAGTGGTTTATGAATCTGTTAGTAAAGTAGGATGGACATATTGTTATGCTAAAGAAAATTTGTTAGATGACAAAGAATTGCTATTATCAGGATTAAAGGTATCAGGACAAATACTTTACTTTGCATCACAAGAAATGAGAGATGATAAAGAAGTAGTGATGGAGGCAGTAACAAATAAGCCAATAATAATAAAATATGCAAGTAATAGACTTAGAGAAGATAAGGAAATTGGTTTAGCTGCTATGAATAAAAGTAAAAAATGTTATGAATTTTTAGGGCCGAATCTAAAAAATGATGAAGAGATATTGGCTTTACTAAATTAAGGAGGAAAAATATGAAAAAAATTAATAAAGGTTTAATATTAACAATAATAGTAGTAGCAATATTAACATTCTATATAATAAGTGTAGAAAAACGCAGAAATGCGGAAAAGGTAAATATAAATCAAGTTTGTGAACAGTTTATAAATTTTGTAGATGAATATTTAGAAACAGGGAAAAGACTAGAAAATTTGAATGAATTAATGGTTCAAAACAAAGAAGCTGTTCAAATGCAAGAAAAATTCTTAAAAACAACTTCAGAGAAATTGCAGGGTGAAGATTTAACCATAACCAAAGTAGAAAAAGAGATTATAAACATAATAGACTACGTATTTGATGGTAACCAAGTAACTGTTTCACTTGAAACAACTGTAAGAATAAGTGGAAAATACTTAGATGAGAACCCAAAAGAAAAAGAGGCTCAAAGCTCATTAACAAATGTATATGATGATATAATATTACAACAAGTAGATGGAGAGTGGAAAATAGTACAATCAGATTTAAGATATGTAGATTATAGTAAATTTTATGAAGATACAATGTTTATGTATTAAAAGGGGGATGGTTTGAGTATGCCTAATACAGTGTTAGAATTAAAAAATGTAAGCAAATCATTTGGGAAAAGGAAAGTAATTGATAATATTAGTCTAGAAGTTAAAGAAGGCGAAATATATGGATTTCTTGGACCAAATGGCTCTGGAAAAACTACAACAATTAAAATGATATTAAGACTTATAGATTTGGATAAAGGAACCATAACAGTAAATGGATTTGATACTAAAAAACAATTTGAAAAAGCTATGGAATGTATAGGTGCAATCGTAGAAAATCCAGATATATATACATATATGACAGGAAGAGATAATTTAAAACTACATGCAAGAATTAGAAATGTAAACACAAAAAGAATAGATGAAGTATTGGAACTTGTTGAATTAAAAGACAGAGCAGATGAAAAAGTAAAAAAGTATTCTTTAGGAATGAAACAAAGACTAGGACTAGCGATAACATTGCTACATAAGCCAAAAGTTTTGATATTAGATGAACCAACAAATGGGTTAGATCCCGCAGGAATTAAGAAATTAAGAGATATATTAAAGGAAATAGCACATAAAGACAATGTGGCTGTGTTTGTTTCTTCACACATATTAGCTGAAATGCAGTTAATGTGTGATAAAGTTGCAGTAATAGATAATGCAAAAATAGTAAAAATTGAAGAAATAACAAATGCCAGTGAAGAGAAAATTGAGAAAGTAGAAATAAGAGTAGAGAACAAAGAAAAGACAGTTCAAATTTTAAAAGAAAAATTTGATATAGAGATTCAAAAAGATGCTAAAATTCTAGAAATAGAAATTTCATCAGAAAAAATACCTACTGTTGTGAAAGAACTGGCGCTAAGGGATGCTGGTATAAAAGCAGTTATACCAAAAGAACATTCATTAGAAGAAATCTTTTTTGATGCAACAAAAGGAGGTAAAAAATGAGTAAAATATTCAAATTATTTATAAATGAAAACATAAAAACTTGGAAAAAGTTTTCTACCAAATTATCTATAATTTTGATAATTGTATCTTTAATAGGAACACTTAGTTTTGTTAAAATAATTCAAAAATACGAAGAAAAAAGTACGGCTACCAACACTATTAATGATTGGAAATTTAGTGCTGAAAAAGAAATAGAATATATAAAAGAGATATTGAAAGATGATTCTATAAGTGATAGTGACAGAAGAAATTTTGAAATTACTCTAGAAAAATATGAGATGGCAATTGAATATCAAATAAATATTTATTCTAGTTATTGGAAAAATAATTTATTAAATCAAATAACAAACTTGAAGCAAAAAGGAGATACTTCACAAATAGCTAAATTGACAGAAATTTTGAAAAATAATGATTTTGATGGATATATCAATCTTCAAAAAGAAGAATTGAAAAAACAAGGATTATCTCAAGAAGAATATGATGATAAAATCATGATTTTAGATTTACAAGCTAAATATGAAATTGGTAAAAACACAAATGAAGATTATTGGAAAACGTCAATTTTAAATGAAACCGAATTATTTCAACAAAGTGTGAGAACAGGAATTGATTATCGAACTAATAAATTACTAACTTTAGAACAAAACCAAGATTATAAAGATAAAATTAAAATAAATTTTTATAGATTAGAAAATGATATGCCTTCAACAGATTATTCTGTAGGAAACAATTTTAGAATATTATTTGAAGTAATGGCATCAAATTTTGTGATTGTAGTAATAGCCATAACAGTAATTATAATTGCTGGAGGAGCAATCGCAACAGAAGTATCAACAGGAACGATAAAATTTTGGGCTTTAACTCCAAACAAAAGATGGAAAATAATGACTGCTAAAATAATGTCACTATTGTTTTATATATTAATAGTAACATTGATTGCATCATTGTTAACAGTTATATTTGCTAACATCTTTTTCAATACAGATGGAAATGAATATTTATACATTAAAAATGGCAATGTCGAAAAAATTGGAAATACTTTATTTATTATAGGATATTATTTTGCTAAAATAATGCCAGTAATAGTATTTGCAATATTATCATTAATGCTATCAACAATTACAAGAAATTCATCAGTTGCGATAAGCTTAAGTTTAGCAATTTATATGGGGAATGGAATTGCTATGACTATAATAAATTCTTTACTAAAAAAAGATTGGATAAAATTTATACCATTTAATAATTTGAATCTTGCTGACAAGATATTTCCTAATTTTGAAAATCCTATAGCAATAATGACTGGAGATATAGGCCCTGTAACATCTTTAGGATTCTCGCTTTTAGTATTAGGAGTTTGTACTATACTTATGTTAGTTACAACTTATGATAGTTTTAATAATAGAGATATAATTTAGATAAAAAGGGACCTGGTCCCTTTTTACTCTTTTAGAAAAATTTACCAGAAATACTTGATTTTTGTGCAGAATTGTAGTACAATAGTTATGTAAAAAATGTTCCTTAAACTTAGCTCAATAAAAGACACCTATTATTGGTGCTCGGTATAAGGAGAAAAAGAAATAGGAGGTGTTATTATGACAACAGAAAGAAAACAAGAAATTATTAATTCTTATAGAAGAGATGAAAAAGATACAGGATCATCTGAAGTTCAAATCGCTCTTTTAACAGAAAGAATTAATGAATTAACAGAGCATCTAAAAGTTCATAAAAAAGATAACCATTCAAGAAGAGGACTTCTAAAAATGGTAGGAAAAAGAAGAAATTTATTAAACTACTTAGCAAAAAAAGATGAAGAAGCTTATAAAGCACTAGTTGAAAAATTAGGACTAAGAAAATAGTTGATAAGTTGTAAGAGGCGTTTGCAACAAAGCTAACGCCTCTTTTTATAAGTAAACTGTTAGAAAAGTAGCTTGTATAATGTTTTGCATAAAGTGCAAAATATTATAGAGGTTACAATCTAATAAGGTTTACTTAAACTAATAGGTGTAATAAAATTAAAAGGAGAGAGAATATGTTTAAAAGTTATGAAACAGAGCTAGCAGGAAGAAAGCTAGTAATTGAAACAGGAAAAATAGCAGGATTAGCAAATGGAAATGTTTTAGTAAAATATGGTGATACAGTTGTAATGGTAAATGTTACAGCTTCAAAAGAGCCAAAAGAAGGAATTGATTTCTTCCCATTATCAGTAGATTATGAAGAAAGATTATATTCAGTAGGAAAAATCCCAGGGTCTTTTATAAAAAGAGAAGGAAAACCAAGTGATAAAGCAATATTAGTATCAAGAGCAATAGATAGACCATTAAGACCATTATTCCCAAAAGATTTTAGAAATGATGTTGTTGTAATTGCAACAGTTTTATGCGTTGAACAAGACAACTCACCAGAAGTTGCAGCAATGATTGGTGCATCAGCAGCATTATCAATATCTGACATTCCATTTGGTGGACCAACAGCAGCAGTAAATGTTGGACTAGTTAATGGAGAAATCATTATAAATCCAACAGAAGCACAAAGAGAAGTGAGTGATTTAAATCTAACAGTTGCAGGAACTGCAGAAAAAGTTGCGATGATAGAAGCAGGTGCAAATGAAGTTCCAGACGATGTAATGTTAGAAGCAATCAAAAAAGGACATGAAGAAATCAAAAAACTTTGTGAATTCATTTCTAACATTAAAGCTGAAATTGGAAAACCAAAATTTGAATATAAATCATTTGAAGTAGACCATGATTTATATGATTTCATGGCAGAAAACTTCACAGAAAAAATGAAAGTTGCAGTACAAGAAGTTGATAAAGAAACAAGAGACAACAATGTATCAGCAATATCAGAAGAAATCACAGCAGCTGTAACAGAAAAATTAGGTGAAGAAGCAGCTAGTGAAAGAGCACAAGAAATTGGTGAAGCAATTTATAAATTAGAGAAAAAATGTGTAAGAGATATGATATTCTATGAACACAAAAGAGTTGATGGTAGAACTCTTGATGAAATAAGACCATTATCATGCGAAGTTGGAGTATTACCTCGTACACACGGAAGTGCAATATTCACAAGAGGACAAACTCAAGCAATGTCAATTGTAACTCTTGGAATGATTAGTGAAGAACAAGAATTAGATGGAATAGATACAGAAACAGCAAAAAGATATATGCATCATTACAACTTCCCAGCATACAGTGTTGGTGAAGCAAGAACATCAAGAGGACCAGGAAGAAGAGAAATTGGTCATGGTGCATTAGCTGAAAAAGCATTAGTACCGGTAATTCCATCAAAAGAAGAATTCCCATATGCAATAAGAGTTGTATCAGAAATTTTATCATCAAATGGTTCAACATCACAAGCAAGTATATGTGGAAGTACACTAGCATTAATGGATGCAGGTGTTCCAATTAAAAGACCAGTAGCTGGAATTTCAACAGGTTTAGTTACAAACCCTGAAGATCCAGAAGATTATGTAATGTTAACAGATATCCAAGGATTAGAAGATTTCTTTGGAGATATGGACTTTAAAGTTGGTGGAACAGAAAAAGGAATTACAGCTATCCAAGTAGATATCAAAGTTGATGGATTATCATACAAAATAATTGAAGAAGCTTTTGCTAGAACAAGAAAAGCAAGACAATATATTTTAGACGATATAATGAAACCACAAATAGCAGCTCCAAGAGAAGAACTTTCACCATATGCACCACAAATAGTTTCAACACAAATTAAAGTAGAAAAAATTAAAGATGTAATTGGTAAAGGTGGAGAAACAATTAATAAAATAATTGCTACAACTGGAGTTAAAATCGACATTGAAGAAGATGGACAAGTTATGATTTACTCTGCAGACCAAGAAAAAGCATATCAAGCATTAGACATGATTGAAGATATTGTTAGAGAATTTGAAGTTGGACAAATCTATTATGGAACAGTTACAAGAACAACTACATTTGGTGCTTTTGTTGACATCGGTGGAGGAAAAGAAGGATTAGTTCACATTTCTAAAATCTCTAAAGACAGAGTAAAAAATGTTGAAGATTATATAAAAGTTGGAGACAAGGTTCCTGTTAAAGTTATCGAAATTGACGACCAAGGTAGAATTAATTTAACAATGAAAGATTTAGTTGAATCTAAAGAAGAATCAACAGAAGATGCTTCTGAAGAAATACAAAGCGAAAATGAATAAATTGAAGGAGGATACAAAAGTATCCTCTTTTTCATAGAAATTTGATTTTTATGTAAATTTGTGTTATAATATAGAATATAAGTGCAAAAGCCTTATGTTGTAAAAATCACCATTAAAAATTTAAGGAGGATTATCTATGGCATACCATATGGCCAAGCGTGATGATAATCTGGAAAAGATTGCTCAGATTATGAGTGAACGGACTGGATATAAAGTCACTGCAAAAGATGTTCAGAGAGAAGTTGACACAATAACTACATCGATTTTTTCTGCAGTTATTCATGACAGGAGAAGGGACCCCATGAGTCCTGCAACTTCCATCATTTGCAAGGTGAGAAAATGGGAGAAAAAGCAGAATGAATACGAAGTAAATGTTGAGAGACTTCAGTAATCCCAAAACCACTTGATCATTCGTAAGAATGGCCAAGTGGTTTATTTTTTATTATATAAAAAAGCAGAGAAAATAATTTTCTCTGCTAGGGTACCTTTGTTATTACCAAATAGCATTAGGAATACGAGGAATTAAAAATGTCTGAATTCGATTCTTCTTATTAATTACTCGAAACAGATAGAAGTAATGACGCACATCTGAATGAATGACTTTTAGTCCTAAGGGGCGTTGGGTAGCAACATAATATACACCGGGTCCCGAACGCATTAAAGCTTTAATATCTTGATCCATTAGAACAAAGACTATTTTGTCATTAGGAATGTGAGTTAAAACTTCAGTGATTATCCGTATTGCTGCTAGCTGATGATATCTAGGGTTTTGACGACAAATAAATCTTTTCATTATACTCCTCCTAGAAAATTTATAGGTACAAACTAAGGAATTTCTTAATGGTAATATTATACTACAACTGACATAAAGTGTCAAACTATGTTATAATATTTGATGATGTTTGCCAAATGGCACTGAACATAAATAAAAAATGGACTGGGTCTCTTTTTTTGTTTTTTATTGTAAAAAAACCATAAATATGATATAACAAAAGTGCAAAAAAAGGACCGTCCCCAAATTCGCGAAGAAAAGGACCGTCCCCAATTTAGCAGGAGGTAAATATGGCAAACGAAGTAAAATGGACAGAAGAACAAAAACAAGCAATATATGAAAAAGACAGTAACATACTAGTAGCCGCAGCAGCAGGAAGTGGAAAAACAGCAGTACTAGTAGAAAGAATAATAAATAAAATAATTAATGAAAATATAGATATAGATAAGTTATTAGTAGTAACTTTCACAAATGCAGCAGCATCAGAGATGAGAGAAAGAGTATTAAATGCGATTTACAAAAAAATTGATGAAAATCCTGATGATGAAAGATTACAAAGGCAAGTAACTTTATTAAACAAGGCAAGTATATGTACAATAGATTCATTTTGTTTAGATGTTGTAAGAAACAATTTTTTTGAAATTGATATATCACAAAACTTTAGAATTGGAGATACAACTGAAATAGAGATTTTGAAACAAGAAGTTATTGAAGATTTATTTGAAGAAAAATATGAAACAGAAGATAAAGATTTCGAAAAACTAATAAACACATATACAAGTTATAAAGATGATACTCCATTAAAAGAATTGATATTGAAAATTTATACATATATACAAAGTAATCCATTTCCAGAAAAATGGTTAAATGAAAAAATAGAAATGTTTAATCTTTCACATAAATTAGATCAAGATTTTGCACAAACAATCTGGGGGAAACAATTATTAAAACAAGTTGAAGAGATTTTGCAAGATGGAATAATTAAATTACAAGCAGAAAAAACAAACCTAGCTAAATATACGGAATTATCAAAATATTACATTATAATAAATGATGATATTGAACAATTAGAAATGTTAAAAGCAAATTTAGATTCGTGGGACAAGGCATATACAATTGCATCAGGCATTAAATTTAAAACATGGGCAGTAGATAAAAAAGTAACACTTGAAGCAAAAGATATGGCTAAAGTTGCTAGAGATGCCGTAAAAGAATCATTGAAAAAAGTTTTAGAAAAAATATTGATATTTGATTCGCAAGAAGCAAATGAAGATATAAATGATATGTATGATGTTCTAAAAAAATTAGAAAAAATTATTTTAGAATTTGGTGAAAAATTTGCTAAAAGAAAAAAAGAAAAAAATATTGTAGATTTCAGTGATGTAGAACATTTTGCTTTAAAAATTTTATTAGACGAAAATGCTCATCCAACGCTAATTGCGAAAAAATATCAAGAAAAGTTTGAAGAAATTGCAATAGATGAATATCAAGATAGTAACTTAGTTCAAGAATATATATTAACATCTATATCAAGGGAAAATAACATTTTCATGGTAGGAGATGTAAAGCAAAGTATTTATAAATTTAGACAAGCAAGACCTGACCTATTTTTAGGCAAATATAAAACATATCAAACAAAAGCAAATAAAACAGAACAAGATGACTTAAAAATTCAATTATTTAAAAACTTTAGAAGTAGAAAAGAAGTATTAGACTTTTCAAATATGATATTTGAAAGCATAATGACAGAAGAACTTGGAGAACTAAATTATACAATAGAAGAATATTTGAACTTAGGAGCAAATTATGAAGATACAAATCAAGATTTAAGAGCAGAAATTGATATTTTAAATATTGAAGAATCAGAAGAAATTGAGAGTGAAGATGATGAACAAGAAGAACAAAAAGAAAGAGTAGAAAATATCGAGTTAGAAGCAAAATTTGTTGCAAATAGAATAAAACAATTAATAGAAAATAAATTTCAAGTATATGATGCTAAAAAACAAGAAAAAAGAGACATCAAATATAAAGATATAGTAGTTTTATTAAGGTCAACAAAAGAGCCTGCTCCAATATTTGAAAAAGAAATTCTAAATTTAGGAATGCCTGTATTTAGTGATGCATCATCAGAATATTTAGAAAGTATAGAAATTCAAACAATAATGAGTTTGCTAAGAATTATTGATAATCCGTTACAAGAAATACCATTAATTGCTGTTATGAGGTCAGTTATAGGTGGATTTACAGATAATGAATTGGTACAAATTCGTTTAAGTGATAAATATGACAATTTCTATAATACAATTTTAAAATCTAAAAAAGATGTAGACACAGGACTTCGAAATAAAATTGATAAATTTCTAAACAACTTAGAAATGTGGAGAAAAGAACAGGAATATCTAGGTTTAGATGAATTAATTTGGAAAATATATAATGACACGGGGTATTACAACTATGTTGGCTTGATGGTAAATGGAGAAATAAGACAAGCGAATTTAAAAATGTTGTTTGAGCGTGCTAAACAGTGTGAAAGCATTAGTTTCAAAGGATTATTTAATTTTATCAATTACATAGAAAAAATCAAAACAAGTAGTAAAGATATGGATTCAGCAAAAGTAATTGGTGAAAACGATGATGTAATTAGAATAATGAGTATTCACAAAAGTAAAGGACTTGAATTTCCTGTTGTATTTTTATCAGGAACAGGAAAGCAGTTCAATATGCAAGATTTGAACAATAAGATATTATTACATCCTGAAATTGGAATAGGTGTAAAATATATAGATTATGATAGACAAATTGAATATGATACACTTTCAAAACAAGCTATGAAAAATCAAATAATGTTAGAAACATTATCTGAAGAAATGAGGGTTTTATATGTAGCTTTAACAAGAGCTAAAGAAAAGTTGATAATTACAGGATATAGCACTGCTGAAAAGCAAAAAGAAATTGATGAATTAAAATACAAATATAGTGAATTGAATCCAATATTACTAAAAAAATATAAATCATATTTAGATTGGATGAAATTAGTACATGCTTATAACAGCGAAAAAATGGAACAACTTGCAACAGTTCAGATATATGAAAAAAATGAAATATTAAAAATATGCAAGGGAGAAGAAGTTCAAGAAGATAATGTTACTGAACAAATTTTAGATAAATTATCTAATGTAGAAATAGACTCAGAAGAACAAGATGAAGTTATTAAAATATTAGAATATGAATATAAAAATAAAAGTTCAACAACTCTTAAAACCAAGATGTCTGTAACAGAAATTAAGGAAAACGTAAAAAGGGACCAGGTCCCAAATTGCGTAAAAAGGGACCAGGTCCCTTTTTCACCAAAATTCCTTCAAACAGCTGAAGAAACGGCAATAACAAGTGCACAAAAAGGAACTTTAGTACATTTGTGTATGCAGAAACTTGATTTATCTAAAGCAATATATACTTATGATGATGTGAAAGAGTTAGTTGCAAAGTTAGAAACCAAGAAGATTATTACAGAAAAAGAAGCGGAAGCTATAAACATATACAAAATATATCAATTTACTAAATCACAAATTTGGAAAGAAATGATACTAGCAAAAGATGTGCAAAGAGAAAAGCCGTTTTATATTAATATTCCTGCAAAGGAAATATATAATGAGGACTTAGAAGAAAAAATACTAGTTCAAGGTATCATAGATTTGTATTATATTACACAAGAAAATGAGCTAGTATTAGTTGATTTTAAAACTGATTTTGTTGAAAATAGAGATGAAAAAATATTAATTGATAAATATAAAACACAACTTAATTTATATAAAAGAGCATTAGAGAGTGCGACAGGACAAAAGGTAAGCCGAGTTTATATTTATTCAACTTATTTAGAAAAAGAGATAACCATTTAGAGTGTACTTGCTAAATTATGCGAACTATGTTATAATATCAGCGTAATTGGTATTTGGGGCATATCAAAATACATAATGAAAAGAAGAACATACAAAATGATGATACCTCAACACGTTCATGAAATTGCGAGGAAAATTCAGGAAGAATTGGAGGCGCAAAAACAAGAATATCCTGGAGACCACGAAACTCGTGATGCTCTCAGAAAGCTTAAGAGACTTCGGAAAAAACTGAATGATCCGTCACTTAAAGATGCGTCATATGTAACTGTGCTTGGATTATTTCAGAAAATCATGGAAACATCGTACCCTTTGTCAGCTTCAGCACTTGATAGAGTGTACAAAAGGGTCGAAATTGCGCCTGATTTGGTATTTGCAATAACTCGGGCATATGAAATTCATCCTGAAATGCGAGAAGAACTTGATATGGTACAATATTTCCTGCAAGGCGTTCCTACTGTGAATTGGGGAACTACGGATTCTTTTTCAAAATACAAGTATTTTAAGCTTGTAAGTTCTGAAGATGAATGGAAAAGGCGTATCAAAAGAAGTGGACACAATTTGGGACGGAATTTGATTAACTACGGAGATCTTCAATACTTGAAAGTGGGTTATGTTGCAGGTTTTTCGAATTTTGACCATTTTTCTTATATTGTTTATGAGCATCTTATTAAATGCGGAGAATATGATAAGATTGGAGAAGCGTTTAGAGAATGGTTCTTGTATGGAACTATAGGAACATTTTATATCTACATTCCGGAATAAAATATGTATTAAGCCCAAGAGGTATAATGATTTCATTGTACCTCTTTTTATGTTGAAATTATTCATAAAATGTGCTATAATACTAACATATTGCAAAAGCAGTATAATAGCCTATTACTCAAACTCAAAGGAGGATTCTCAATGAATGAAATGACAGAAGAATTGCTACGGCAAGCTCTAAAAGAAGCAGAGAAGAAAGGTCAACAAGGATTGGTTATTTGGTCTAATTGGTCTATTTGGGAAGAAATGGAACATGAGTTGGACGAGGGAGATGAACGCTATAACCTTATTCTATCTCAAGTAGAAAAAGGAAAAGAAGTGATACTCCCCATAGAATATGCTGGCTTTCAATTGTCTGCGTGCTTAGCTGTATCTGTAAAAAAATTGAGTAATGTAAAAGGAAATTTTGAAACAATTTTGGCAATTTGTAGACAAAATTCTTTTTGTGGTCCTTTTACACTGCTTCCATTAAATGAACTTGCAGATTGTTGCTAATTAAACAAAAAATAGGCAAAGAGGTCTCCAGTTGGAGACCTCTTAAAATTATTTATAATATATTAAAATGGCCTAATAGGAAATCTACGACGTCTACGCAATAATTCTCTTAATAATAAGACTCTAATTAAATCTCTAAAAAATCTATTACGACGGCGAGGGCGTCTTTGTCTATTTTCTTGTGAACTTTCACTGCTAGATTCAGAATCTCTAACTTCAACAGAAATATCAATATTTATTCTTCCATCAGCTTCAGCTCTATCATAAATATCATCAGTCATCATATCAATCATTTCTTCAGTTACAGGAGTTCTGATATTATCACAAGCAGAACATACCATAGGGTAAACAACTTTATAACTTTCAGGATACATTCTTTCCAAATCTTCTGAAGATGTGTCCATATTAATGTTCATAAAAGGGTTCATACCCATATTCATCTCCATGTTCATGCCTGTATTCATATTTTGATTCATAGATGTACGCATATTTGGATATCCCATTAAACTTCTCATATATTCATCATAACTTTGGTAGTTCATAATTTCACCTCCATAATATAATATGAAAAATAAATAAAATAAGTAACTAAAAATAAAGTATATTCATAAAATACTATATATTATAAGAAAGGAATAGGGAAATGAGAGATTATGTAAGAACATCACTTGAATTACATCTATTTTTTGCGAGAATCATGAAAGAACATTCATTTTTTTTACAAGCAGGATTTATGCCTAAAAATGTAGAGTATATTCAAGAAGCAATGTTATACAAAAGACAATTTGAACAACTTTTAGCAGATGTAGTAAGTTTAAGTAATTGTATGGTAAGAGATAAAGTTTTAAAATCTGGAGAAATAGTCACAAGATTTACATATGGTGCTGAAAGAAAAACAGAAGAACTTACAGGAATTGCAATAGATTCAAATATTACACTTCAAGAGTTAAAATTAATGGGTGAAAACAATTTATATGGAATTTCAGATATCACGCAATATGTATGCTATATAAATGAAACAGCAATTACATTATTAGATGGGCTAATAAATTTAAAAGAAAGATTGTTAAGAGATGTATTGTCTTGTAAAGTATTTACAGCAAATTATCCATTATTAATAGAACATATTCTTCGAGAAGCAAAACTGTATAGACAATATGTGATTATGTTACAAAGAGGAGAAGATATAAATTCTCAAAATATGAGAGAAGTAGAATTGTTCTGGAATCAAATTATGATGGAACACGCATTATTTATAAGAGGATTGCTTGACCCAACAGAAAATGATTTAATTACAACTGCTGCTGATTTTTCAAAACAATATCAACAACTTATTGAAGAAGCAAAAAATATGACAGATGAAACTATAAGAAGTGTTACTGAAAAAACAATTGAAGAAACAAAAAAATATATTGATTTCAAAACTGCTGGTACAGAAGGAATTAAAGAATGTGAAATAAGATCTATTATATTACCTCTTTTAGCAGACCATGTTTTAAGAGAAGCAAATCATTATTTTAGATTATTAAAAGATTAGATGCAAATCTAATCTTTATTTTTTTATAAAAATATGATATAACTTATCACAAGAAGGGAAAACAAAATGGTAAAAGTTAATGAAAAAGAGTTAAAAGAAATATTTAATGAAATAAAAAATTACAACAACTCTGCATTTGAAAAATTATATAATAAATATAACACATTAGTTTATGGAATTGCATTTAGTATATTAAAAAATAAGCAAGATGCAGAAGATGTAGTACAAACAGTTTTTGCAAAAATATATGATATTGATACAGATAAATTGCCTACTCAAAAAGAAGCGAGTTGGCTATATACTATAACCAAAAATGAATCGATAACACTTTTAAGAAAAAGAGATAATATCTTTAAAAATATTAGCAAATTTATCATTTGATGAAATTGCTAATATATTAAATGAGCCCACTTCTACAATAAAATGGAGATATTACAAATCTATAACTAGTCAAGAATCAATAACAGATAATTTCATAACAGAAGATAAGGTAGAACAAGACAGTATACAACAAGCAACTGAAGAAGAAAACAAAGGATTTCAAGAAAGTATAACTGATTCAACAACAAATAGAGTAGAAGATGAAAAACAAGAAATAATAATACAACAAGAAAAAGCAGAAAAAGATGTAAATTATCTGGGAATTGGAATGATAAGTATGTCAGCAATTTTTCTAACAATAACAATAATTTTTTCGATTTTCAGCATAAAAGGAAAAATAAAAAGAAACAAAAATAGGAAGTGATATAAAATGCTTTTTGCAAAAGCAGGAATATATGAGCCTTGTGGCATATTTACAGTTCAACATTTTATATTAATGGCAATAACAATTATAGGAATAATAATAGCCCTAAAATATACTGTAAATAGAAAAGATGTACAAACAATAATTAAAAAATGTACAATATTTGTATGTGTTTGTGAAATAATAATAATAACATTTAAGATAATTAATGATGGAACAAGTAATATAAACAATTATGTGCCTTTATATTACTGTAGTTTACTTATATATGCGGGATTACTTAGTTCATTTGGTAAAGCCAAATTAAAAAGAGCAGGTGATGTGTTTTTAGCAACAGGAGGAATGATAGGTGGATTAACATTTATAATTTTTCCGACTACATCTTTACTAACATATCCAATGTTGCATTTAGTAAGTATTCACAGTTTTATCTTTCATGGAATAATGGTATATTTAAGTTTATTAATTAATTTAACAAATTACATACAATTAGAAAAGAAAGATATAATTTATTATTCTAGCTTTGTAGGAATTATTTGTGTTTTAGCATATATAGTTAATAATATATTTGATAGTAATTTGATGTTTATATCAAAAAATTTTCCTGGTATGCCAATGGAGATTATATTTAATTGGGCAGGAAAATATTTTACAATTGTTATGATGTTAGCGCAAATGTTTTTACCGTTTTATATAATGTATGTAATATTAAAATTAAAGAGAGGCAAAGGTGAAGAAAATTAAAACTTTAATAATTATACTAATTGTAATATTAGTAATACTAACAATATTGTATTTTATAGTAGGAAATTATTTTTACAATATTGCATTAAATCCTAATACATCAAAAACATTTGTATTAGGTGAAGTTGGAGAATCTCCAGAACAAAAACAAATTATACAAGAAAATGAAAAATGGTTAAACGAAAAATCAGAAGACATATATATAACTTCATCAAATAATGGAAATTTAAAATTACACGGTTATGAGATTAAAAAAGATTCAAGTTTATGGGCTATCGTTGTACATGGCTATGCTGGACAAGGCTCAGACATGATATATTATGCACAACAATATTATAATCGAGGATATAATGTTTTAATTGTTGACTTAAGAGGCCATGGACAAAGTGAAGGAAATTATATTGGAATGGGATGGCATGACAGATTAGACCTTATTGATTGGTGTAATTACATTATAAATAAAAATTCTAATTACCAAATAATTTTACACGGAGTATCGATGGGGGCTGCAACTGTAATGATGGCAACAGGAGAAGAATTACCAGACAATATAAAAGTTGCTATTGAAGATTGTGGTTATACATCTATATGGGATGAATTTGAAATGCAATTAAAGATACTATATAATTTGCCAGCTTTTCCTGCATTAAACGCTTCAAGCACAGTATGTAAAATAAAAGCAGGATATAATTTGAAAGAAGGCTCTAGTGTAGAACAAGTAAAAAAATCTAAAATACCTACATTATTTATTCACGGAGATCAAGATTTATTTGTGCCATTTCAAATGTTAGATGAAATTTATCAAGCTGCAAATTGTGAAAAAGAGAAATTAGTAATAGAGGGAGCGGCACACGCAGAAGCCGTTAGTATAAATCCAGACTTATATTGGAAAACAATTGATGAATTTATTCAAAAAAATACCAACTAAAAACCAATAAAAAATCGTCTAAATAATAGAAAGGTTAAAAGGTGATTTTATGAACAAAAGTCTAAAAATAGTAATAAGTATAGTTTTAATTTTAATAAGTTTATGGGTAATAATTTTCACTATAGATTTTATGAGATGTGCAAGTTTCAAAATGCCTATATTTGTTGTTCCGGAAGAAACCGCAGATGATGGTGGCTCTGGAATATATTATGGTTTAGGATATAGAGTAGAAGTAAAGAAACATATTTCTGCTGATTATGGTGGACAATTAGAGAAAATAGAGATGTATATGTTTGATAAATTTATTACAGGTGCAATTACTCAAATAAATTCATCAACTACAGAAGGAATAACAACATTACTAACATTAGAGGATGAAATTCAAGATAATTCAATATGGTGTGGAACATTTCAATTAATATGGAATGATTTGAAAAATGATTTAGCAAAACAAGACATTAAATTTACACCACAATTACAAGTAGTAGAAAACTTAAATAAAGAAACTTTTACAACTGATGATATTTCAGATAAATATTATTACAAGAAAATAGGATATCCATCACTTGATCTAAAACAAGAAATTGAAAAAGCAATAAAAGATAAATTTAATGAAACAAGTAATATTTTAGATGACTTTGATTGGGAAGACCACGCCCCTGAAGATTATTTCTTATATGCTATGTTAAAAAAGGAATTTAAATTTGAAAAAGCATTTGAAGAACTAAAAAATGGAAAATTTGGTAGTTATGATGATATAAAATATTTTGGGATAAAATCAGATGATGTAGAAGAATTAAGAGATCAAGTTGAAGTTTTATATTATAATTCAAAAGATGATTTTGCAATCAAGCTAGAAACAAAACAAGAAGATAAAGTAATATTGTGTAAAAATCCGCAAGGAAATACATTTAATGAAATTTACCAAAACATAATCAAACAAGAAGATAATTATAAGGGGGCTGGTGCCCTACAAGAAGGTGAATTGCTAAAAATACCAAATATAAAGTTAAATCAGAAAAATGAATTTACAGAAATTCAAAATAAAACATTCCATTTTTCTAATGGAGTTCCTTATAGAATAGATAAAGCAATTCAAACAATTGAATTTGAATTAGATAGAGAAGGTGGAAAAATTAAAAGTGAAGCAGGCATGATGGTAATGCTCGAATCTGCTATGATGTCACCAGATGAAATAAGAGAGTTTTTTATAGATGATACTTTTGCTATATTTTTGATAGAAGATGATAAAGATACACCTTATTTCGCTGGGAAGATTACAGATATAACTAAATTTCAATAAATATAAGAGAGTAGCTAATTTGTGCTACTCTCTAAAAATTACAAATTTTTTTAGATGGGAATAATAGTAAACAAAAAATACCACTTATGTAGTGGTAAAATAAAAAAAGTTAAATTGCCTTAAGTATGATGCTAACACATAGCACTTACCTGGATAATGGCATACAAAAAAGGACTTACTGTTTAACTACTTTAAGTTTAACATTTTTGAAACCTAAAGTCAATAGGAATTCAAAAAAAATTACATTTATAAAATTGAATTGATGTATAAATTATTTTGACAGAAGAATTTCATAAAGTTTAATTTCATGGGTTTATTCATAGAACTGCCTTTTAACTCTATGAAATGGCCATCTTTATCAAACATTTTTCCTTCAGTATCTAATATTCTTAATGTCTCTATATTTTTTCTTATAAAAGTTTTGTAAACTCTTTTTAACTTTTTTAAATCTTTAGGAATAACTATTCCAATAACAAAATATCTATTTAATTTTTCGGAAGTTGGGTGAACACTTCCGGATTCATCTATATACATACTAATCATAATATTTCTCCTAACTAGTTACATATTTTAACAAAAAACATGATAAAATTCAATAGTTTGACAAATGTTTATTGGACAAAAGTTCGCAAAGTATTTTGTTATAGATGTCCCCAAAGACTAATTATACTATTGTAGGTATAACTATATTGTAAATTGCTATATATAATAATTAGAAAATACTGAAAGAAAGTTATAATGTTGATAATCTATTTAACAAGAGAAAACAAGATTAAGATATTGTCTATATTTAGAATCAATAAATAAAAATTAAATAGTACAAAAGCACCTGAAGTTTAAGGTTCTTTCCTGTGTTTTCTAATTCTTCAGTAACAAAATTTTTAAAAATTATATTGACAAACACAATACCTTGCTATACAATGCTTATAAATATACATGGTAAAGCTAGGTATAAATTAAAAAGGAGTGGTTGGAATGAAAGTTGACAGAGAACTATTAAAAGGAAGTACCAATTTATTAGTATTAAGTGTTTTAGAGAATGAAAACATGTATGGTTATGAGATGATAAAGAAAATTAAAGTAGAATCAGAAAATGTATTTGAATTTCAAGAAGGAACATTATATCCAATACTTCATAAATTAGAGGAAAAAGGATTGATTTCATCATATTGGGATGATTTTTCAGGTAAGAAAAGGAAATATTATGCAATTACAGAAGATGGGAAAAAATTTTTAAAATCTAAAAAAGAAGAATGGCAGATATTTAGCACAAAACTAAATAAAGTTATTGGAGGTGTGTTATTTGAATGCTAAAGAATTTTTGAATAATGTTAGTAAAGAAATTAAATATAAACCAGCGAATAAGTCGATAACTGAAGAATTAGAAGCACATATAGAAGATTTAAAAAATGATAACCTTTGCAAAGGATATACTGATAAACAGGCTGAAGAAAAAGCTGTTGAGCAAATGGGCAATGCTAAAAAAATTGGGAAGAAATTAAATAAAATACATAGACCTAAACTAGATTGGATAACCCTATTTTTTTCATTAGCTTTTATATATTTTGGAGGTCAATTTTGGTCATTTTCCTATTTAGAATCGTATTGGAATAATGGTAATAATTTGTCTGATTGGTATGTATATTACAGATTGGTATGTATAGAATTAATTGTAGGACTAATATTTAGTATATTTCTATTTTTTTATGATTATAGAAAAATTTGTAAACACTCTAAAACATTGTTTATATTAGCAACGATTCTTAACGTGATTGCTTATTTAAAAGGATTTAGAGCTAACGGAAATTTAGTTTATGGATTGTGGCCATTCACATCTACCTCACCAGCTGTATTTACAGTTCCGCTTTATATAATTGCTTTTGCAGGATTTATAAAAGATATAGAAGAGGAAAGTAAAATAAGTATTGATACATCATATAAAAAAACTTTTAATTATAATATAGTGAAAATAATTGTATTAAGTTGCTTGGCTGTAATATCTTCATTAATGATTAATTTTGTTTCTGGATTCTGTGTAGCTATGGTATACCTAATTATTTTAACAAGCGGATTACTAAAAAGTAAACAAATCAAAAAAACGTTTATGATTATATTGGCAACAAGTCTAGGATTTGTACTATTATCAACTATTATATGTATAGTTCCTACTAGAGTGATGCATAGGAGGGATAAATATACATCAGCTTATTGGGTTGGTGTAGATACCGTAGGAGAAAGAAGAATTGATTTTGTAAGAAAAGAAATTTTTAAAGCAGCTAAATTATTAGGACAGGCTGACCTAGAAGGTATATCACTAAGCGATGAGCAGGGGTATCATTCTAATATACAAAACTGGTTTGGTACAAGAGGAAAATTTGCATTTTTGGGAATATTATCAGAATATGGATGGATTGCAAGTTTTGGATTGATATTAATTGTGATCGCGTTTGATATTAAATTGATTCTGAGTGCAAGAAAAATTACAGATTCATATGGAAAACTAATAGTAAATGGAATTACTAGTTTATTTATTGTGCAAACAATATGTAATTTGGCAATGAATTTTGGAATTATAGGAACTGCTGAATTTCAATTACCACTTATTTCAGGTGGAAAAGCTACATTTATTGCAAATCTCTTATGTGTGGCATTATTTCTATCAGTATATAGAAGAAAAGACATCAATTTTGAAGAACCAAAGAAATCAAAATTGGCTTCTAAAATAGAAGATTTCTTTTTTCAAGAAGTATAAGAAAATGAAGAAGGAGTTGAAGTAATAAATGACTATAAATAATATATTATGGTTATTAAGGAATTATATAATATTAGCACTTAAAATATTAATGCCAGTATTAATTATATTTTTGATTGGATATTTTTTAGTATATAAAAAATTATTAAAAGGAACAAAAACAATAAAAAAATCACAAATTTTATTGTATGCAGTTAGCATATGCTATGTAGTTATAGTAATAGGTGCAACATTTTTTAGTAGAACACCAAGTGAAACATATAATGACAGAATGAATTTAAATTTATTTAGTTCCTATGTAGAAGCATATCATGACATTGGAGTGGTATTACTAAATAATGTACTTCTTAGAAATTTAATTTTAAATATAATGTTGTTTATTCCATTAGGATTTTTACTACCAATGTATTCAGATAAATTAAAGAAAATGTATATAGTAGTTCCAATAGGACTTTTAGCAACACTAACAATAGAATTTACGCAGCATTTTAACGATTATGGTACTTTTGAAATTGATGATGCACTTAATAATACAATAGGGACTTTATTAGGATATTGCTTATTTATGATTTTATATAGATTAAATAATAAACAAAATTGGAAAAAGATAATAGGATATATAATACCAATAATTGCAACAATCGGAGTATTTTTTGGTATGATGATAGGACATTACATTCAAGAATTTGGGAACTTTGATTTTGAACATAATTATACTGTAGACATGAGCAATGTAAAAGTACAAAGTGAAATTGAATTTTCAAACGAAAAAACTAAAAAACAGGTTTATAAAACTAAAATTTTAACACGAGATGAAGCTAGAGATATAGCAGTATATACATTTGAAAAATTAGGAAAACAAATAGATGATAGTGTTAATAGAGAACAAGAAAATTTAGTTGTATTTGAACCAATGCAAAAAAACGATGGTTCTGTTATAGTGTATTATGTAGGAGGAATATATACTTGTAGTGATTCGTCAGCAATAATAGTAAAAGAAGATGGTACAATCGAATTTATGGAAAAAATGGCAAATGCTAGTAAAGAAGAAGTTCAAGAAGAATTACAAAGATATGGAATAAATGTTCCTACAAAAGCAGTGTTTAGCTATGATAAAAAAAGAGGACAATATTTATTTACAATGGATATGGTTATAGAAGATAAAAAACTTATAGATGGTGAAATAAGATGCAATTACTATGAAGATAAGACAATAAAATATGTTAATAATGATATTATTACATATGACTTAATCTCTGAAAAAGAGATTCTAAGCGAAAAAGAGGCATATCAACAAATATTAGATGGAGAATTTAAAGGATTTACTATAGATGAGATAAAAAGTATTACTATAAAAGGTCTCGAATTAGAGTATCAAACTGATTCAAAAGGATATTTTGTTCCTGTTTATAAATTTGATGTGTTGCTAAATGGAAATAAAAGTACAATATATATAAAATCAATAAAATAGTTAATTCAAAAGATTAGATAAAAAAATCTAATCTTTTTTATTTTGCATGTAACCATATTTTATTATAAAATGTCTAATAGGTGTATGTACATATTTAAAAGTTGGAGGAATAAAAGTGGAAGAACTAATAGAAAAAGCTAAGAATAATGATAAAAGAGCATTCTCTGAATTGATTATAGCTATTGAAAAAGAGTTATATTTAATTGCAAAAACAAAACTAAAGAATGATGATGATATAGGAGATGCAATACAAGAAACAATATATAAGAGCTATAAAAATTTAAGAAAATTAAGAGATAATTCATTATTTAAGACATGGATAATTAAAATACTAATAAATGAATGTAATAATATTTATAAGAAAAAAAGAAAATATGCAATTTCATATGAAGATAAAGAGATGGAAAATTACATAGCTACAAATGATGAGAGTGGAAACATAGAGTTTGAATTTCTAATAAAAAATTTAAGTAGTGAAGAAAAATTGTTATTAACACTATATTATTGTTCGAAATATACAATTAAAGAGATAAGTAAGATTACTAAAGTTAAAGAGAATACAATAAAGGGAAAACTTGCAAGAGCAAGAAATAAAATAAGAAATCAATTAGAAGAAGGTGATGAATAATGAAAGATATAGATAAAATATTACAAAGAAATAGTATTGATGATGTAAATATTCCAAGTAGTATAGAATATAAAATACATTATGCACTTAATCATTTGGAAAACAAAAGTAGTAAAATAAACTGTTTAAAAAGAATAATTGCTGCATTTATTTCAACAGTAATAGCTCTTGTGGGAAGTGTTACAGTCTATGCTAGTTTTGGTGGTACAATATCAGGAAAACCTATACTTGAATGGATAGGAATAAAATTTTCAGATCAATATGAAGATTATAAAGTAAATGTAGAAGGACAAGAAGTAATATATAATGAAACAAAAGTTGAATTATCTTCAACTGTATGTGATGACGGTTTTGTTATTTTTGAGTTTGATGTAAATTTAAGCAAAGAAGATAAAGAATATTTACGATTAGGAGAAAGTCTTGTATCAGAACAAGAGCTTAAAGAAGCACAGCAGTTGGCATTAGAAGAACAACAAAAGCATGAAGAAAACAATACAGTAGGTTTTGGGGATTATACCTATACAGGACATTATGAAATAATGCAACAAGGTAGAGAGTTAATAAATACTGTAAATATGAGAGTAAATGATGGTTTACTAGGACCAAATCATGCAAATTATAATATACTTATTGATGGAGAAGGATACTATACCAAATCAACGCAAACTGTTTCAAAAATATCTGATTATGAGTATAAAGTATATCAACTATATTTTTTAACAGATGAGATAATAAAGGACAAGACTGATTTTTCTGTAACGCTTAGACTTAATGCTTTGGAAAATACTGCAGATAAATCAGGATATAAAAAGTTAGAAAATAATTCAGGACTTTATTTAACAAATACTCCAAATAATCAAAGAAGAATTGATATGACAGGAGAATTTGTTGTAGCAGTGTCAAAAAATAAAGCTTTAGAAAATACAAAAGTTATAACTCCAAATTGTGAAGAAGTAAAATATAGAAATATGACCAAAACTGTTGAAGAAGTGAAAATAACACCATTACAAATAATTGTAAAAGTAAAAACACTTAGAGATAATGTAAGTTTGCAATGTCTATCTAGCACTAGAAATAAAGATTATATTGGTGTAACAGACTTTAAGGTATATGATGACCTTGGAAATGAATTGGATTCTTTAAAATATGAGACAAAAAGAATTATAACTTATTCAAATGGCAAAGTAGAAGAATGGGCTCCAGGAGATATTGGAACATACAAAAGTTTTTATAATGCTAAAATGGAACTTATAGAGTATATTATTATCGAGAAAAATGACAATACTAATGCAATTAAAATTGTTCCAACAGTAAGAGAATTGAATTTTACTGATGAAGGTACTACAGAAGAAACAATTGAATTAGAAACTCTAAGTATAGATTTAAAATAATATTTTATAGCATTGTCAAGTTAGTTGGCAGTGCTATTTTGAAATATTTTACAAAAGCATCCCATATTATATATAAATGTGTTATAATAGGTAAGGAATGGATAAGGAGTGATAAATAATGACATTGTTGGAAATCGACAAAGACATACATAGAAAGATAGAAGAAAATGAGAGATATGTAAGATATTCATATTTTGAATTAAGAGTAAAACACAATTTATCTGAAGACGAGGCCATGACATTTGTAAAATTAGCAAAAAATAAATTGGAAAATATGAATTATAAAGTTTATCTTAAAGGAGAAAGATTTGTTTTTGATGAGGCCAATAGAATAGTAGATGAAAATGAATATCTAATAGCTATTAAAGATTAAAATTAAAATTTATTTAGGGGGAATAGTTTTATGAAAAAAATATTGCACTTATTACCATTTATTTTATATACAATGTTTTACTTAGCTGTAATAGTTCTTGAAGGAGGCATAGAAAATTTAGCAATAATAGATGTTATATTATTATTAGCAGCATTATTAATTTGTGGGTTAGGAACATTAAGTAATAAAAAGACATTTAATTTACTTGGAATTGTAGCTTTATTTGGTTTGTCTTTTGGATTAATAAAAATGGGAATAGAAAATACATATTTTATGCTAGTAGAAACAAAAGTAGCAATTGCAATTTTATTATATTATTTGATAATCTTTATAATAGTTAAAAATAAAAGAGTGGCTATTATGAATGTAACTGTTATAGGAATTTTGTTATTACTATTTGTACCTATTAGGATACAATATAGAGATGGTGGAACAATTGAATACAGAGCATTGTCATATAAATATATCAAATGGAATACTACAAGGAATGATGGAACACCATTAAAGGAGAATAATTTACATTGGTTCCCACATAATTTTCATTCGATAGAATACTATAAGCCAGTTGAATCACCAATAGTGAATGTTTTGACAGGTAATCAAGAAATAGCATGTAGTAAAGGTTCTTTTTATTGGTCAAAGACAGTAGATGGAGTGAATCTGCTATCAATTGCTGATGTTTTTAAATGTGCTGTGCAGTGGACATATAAAGATATTTTAACTATTGATGAAGACAATATCGCAAAAATAGATACACCTTTTAATATAAGAAATGTTAAATATACTGAATATAAAGAAGAATATGAAAATATGGAAATTGATGTAGTAAGACCTGTATTTAATGAGATAGATTTAAATAATGAAAATAAAACTATAGATTTAACAAATTTAGAAAATGGATCATATATCATTACTTTTACAATTTATAAAGAAAATCTATATGCAGATTATGCATTTAAAGTAGAAGTGAATAGACAATAATATAAATAACTATATAACAGTATTTATAGAAACTCTACTAAAAGTAGACATCAAAAATTAAGCAATTCTACTATCAGTAAGTTAAAAAAATAAAGTCTTTTAGTTATATTATAAACAATTATAGACAAAGCAGTTTCAAAATGGGAAACAGGAAAAGGATTGCCTGATGTATCAATTATGATTGAATTATGTGATATACTTAGCATAAATGTAAATGAGTTATTAAGTGGAGAAAGATTAAGCGAAGAAAATTATAGAGAAAAGGCAAATGAAAACATTGTAAGTATGATAAAAGTAGCAGATGAAAATAGAAAAACTAAAAATAAAAGAATTCTATTGTTTATTACTATAATATCAATTTTTATTATTTGTAGATTAGCAATAGGTATTTATCAAAGCATTGAAGTTGGGGTTAACTACGATGAAAGAATTGTGCAATGTGAAATAACAGAGAATGAAATTACATACAAAGTTAATGGATTAAGTATTATCCATACTGAACGAGAAATAGTAATTTGTTTTTTAGGAGGAATTATGAAAAAGAAAACTTTAATTATAATTGGAATAGTAATTGGTATAGTTTTTACATTATTAGTTGCATTTTTTATAGGAACAGGATTAACCAAAAATCCAAAGGTAGAAATCATAAGTTATTCGTTGAGCAAAGATGGTAGTGAATTAAATTTTACTATTGGTATTCCTGATTCAATTGGATATACGAGAGGATACAAAAATAAAGGTGGTGGAGTAAAATCACATTATCTTAATTTTTATAATACATTTGGAGTAATAAATAGTAATTGGGGAGCAAAATTTGAATTTACACTTGAATTAGATGAAGATGATACAGAAGTATATTTTAATAGAGCTGGTGGAGGTTATGAATTGGTTTTACAAAAAAATGAGATAACTGGAGAATGGGAAAGACCAAATAAAACTAATAATTAGGAGGTAATTATGAAAAAAATATTATATTTTTTACCAGTAGTATTAGGTTGCATTTTATATATCTTTTTAGGAATAGCATCTTCATTTGGCTCAATAAATCCTTTTGTATGGATAGCTTTAGGTTTGTTGTTAATTTCAGGACTACTTATGAATAGAAATAAGTGGTGGGGATGTTTTTTGGGAATTCTAATAGGTGTATTACTAATATATATGGGAAGTAGAGAAACAGGTCAAATTATTAAAGAAACACCATTTGGAATTATAATGTGCATTTATTATAGCGTATGTGCAGTTATAACTTTTAGAGAAAATCTTACAAAAAAATAATATTTTATGAGGTGTAAAATGAAAAAAATTATAAAAATTATTTTTCCAAGTATATTGATGATTTTACTGATATATTTATGGAAAGATGGTAAAGACATATTAAATGGTATATATATTGCTTTTCCATTTATGTATGTAATATTAGGCTTTATATATTCTGACTTTAAAAAAGAATTATTATTTAGTTTAATATTATTGTCTGTTTCTTTTTTAATACCAATCAATTTATACTTTAATATGGGAACTTGTATTGATTTAATAATTATTTACAATATATTAAGTTGTATTTGTTATTTAATTAAGAAAAAAGTAAGAAATAAGACAAGTAAAAAATAGTAAATTGAAAGTGAGATGTGTTTTATGAAAAAGAAAGTAATAATAGTAATGGTAATTTTAGTTTTACTGGTTTTATTAGTACCAATACCTATGTTTTTAAAGGATGGAGGAACTATTGAATATAAAGCATTATTATATAAAGTTTCAAAAATTCATAGATTAAATGCTAATTCTCTTACTGGATATGAAGATGGTATTACAATTGAGATATTAGGATTAAAAATCTATGAAAACGTAGATAAACATATGGATTATTTAGACTAATAAATTACAAGTTGTCTTTCTAATTTTCGCTGGAAAAGCGACCGGTAATCACAGTAGTATGGCATATAATTGAAATTTTATGAAAGTAAACCATCAGTCGGTTTACTTTTTTTAATTTTAGTTATAAAATCTAAATATCTAGGAGGAAACCTATGGATGCACAAAAAACAGGAAAAATTATTAGTATAAAAAGAAAAAGTATGAATATGACCCAAGGAGAACTCGCTAAAAAGTTACATATTACAGACAAAGCTGTTAGCAAATGGGAAAGAGGATTATCATTTCCAGATATATCACTTTTGATTCCTCTTTCAGAAATTCTAAATATAAGTTTATATGATTTATTGAAAGGAGAAGATGAGAATGGATAAAAATGAAGCAGAAGAAGTTGTTAAAAATACTATTGAATATGCTAATGAGGAAATAAAAAAAAGTAAGAAGAGATATTTAAAAATATTTTTAAGTTGTTTAGTAGCACTTTTTGTGTGCATTGCTATTATATTTATAATATATAAATCAAATGACAATGTGCGAGATATTTATGCAGTAGTTTTTGTTACTGATATTGATAAAATGGAAATGAGTGAGGGGGATATAATAAAAGAAGTTACAAGTAAAGATGACATTGAATTAGTTTTTGATATATTAGCTAACTTAAGGGAAGGAACAGAGAGTATCAATGATTTTCCAGTAAATGCAACAAAAGTTGTGAAAATTAATCTCATATATTCTAAAGGTAATGCAGTTGTGTTTGCATATATGAGAGATGAAAAATATTATTTTGAAACCCCCTATGGTGGAATATTTTTAACAACAGAAGAAAATTATAATAAAATAAATGATATTTTTAATAGAGCTGAATAATAAATTACAAGTTATAGAAAGGATTAGTTGAGTTGGAGTGAACTTTAAAAAGTTCACTTCAACTCTATCCTGCACAGATAGTTGCTACAAAAATTGAATTAGTAAAATAGATTGGAGAAGATTAGATGAAAATATAACTAATCTTTATTTTTTTGAAAAAAGATGATAAAATTTTAAAAAATTTGTAATGAAATTAAAAAATAAATCTCTTATAAGGTGAAGGAGGTAAAAGTTATGCAGAATATAGAAGAAATTTATAAACAACATAGTAAAACAGTATATAAATACCTATTCTGCTTAACAGGTAAAGAAGATATTGCAGAAGATTTAACTCAAGAAACTTTTGCGATAGCAGTAAAAGAAATCAATAAATTCAAAGGACAGTGTAAAATATCAGTGTGGTTATGTCAAATTGCAAAACATCTATGGTATAAGGAATTGAAGAAAATCAAGAAACAAAAAAATGTATCTATAGAGAATTTAACTGAAGAAATAGAAATAATAGAAACAACTGAAGATATTGTTTGTAAAAAAGAAGAAAAGTTAAAGTTATTTAAAGACATGCAAAAATTAGATAATCTTTCAAGAGAAGTTGTATATTTACGTACAATAGGAAATTTGAATTTTATAGAAATCGGAGAAATATTAGGCAAAACTGCAAATTGGGCAAGAGTTACATTTTATCGTGCTAAGCAAAAAATAAGGGAGGTAAATGAAAATGGAAAAGAAAATAGAATGTAAAATAGTTCAAGATCTATTATTAGGATATGTTGATGATGTATTAAACGAGGAATCAAAAAAGGTTGTAGAGAGACATTTATCAGAATGTGATATGTGTCAAAAAAGGTTAAAAGAGATACAACAAGATATTGAAAATAATGAAATAACACAGAAAAAAGAGATTGATTATTTAAAGAAAATAAGAATAAAAAATAGAATAAAATCTATATTCATAGCTGTAGGAATATTGTTTTTGATAGCATTTATTATATTTTTAAGAAATTTTATAATAGTAAGTGATTTATCTAATAAAGCAGAAAAATCACTAGCATCAGAAAACTATTATAGAGAAAGTGTTCAACGAATATCAAGTGATAAAGCTGTCTTAGTTAAAGAATATTATAAAGATGGAAAATATAAAACAATAACAGAGACTTATACAGATGAAGGAGTATATGTAGGAACTGCAACATATGCGACAGCAAATTCTGGAGAAAGAATTGAAATAGATAGTGAAAACAAAATAGTTAGAATAGATAGAAGTGAATTTGCAAAAAAAATGAATAGTGAAAATAATTTAAAAAACCTTCATTCTGCAAAAAGCTCTTTTATATATAATTTTCTAAAGGCTTTATGTTGTTCAATACATACTAGTTATGAGGGATTAGGAAGGGAATATTATGTACTTTCTGTTTGGGATAGAGATAAAGGAGAAATGTGGATTGATAAAGAAACAGGATTAACATTGAAGAATGACCTTGAAAGCAATGGAACTGTTGTAAATTATTATCCTGGAACCAATATCATAAAAGAAGAATTTAGACTTGTAAATGAGTATAGATATGAATTTGATGTTGTAACAGATGAGGATGTAACAGTTCCAGATTATACAGGTTACGAAATAAAATATATAAATCAAGACAATTTTGGACTATAAAATATGGAGACATTACTAATTTAAAAGTTGGTAATGTCTTTTTTTGTTTTTTATGATAAAATATAATAAAAAATTTAAAGAAAAATGAAACTTTTTTTATTTAGAAAAGTATTTATTATTGAAAGCGAGAATAAAAAATATGGATATTGATTTAGATAAAAAATTATATAATGATTATTTAAATGGGAAAGTTGAAGGATTTGAAACTCTATACTTTAAGTACAAAGATAAAATAAGATATTTTGTTTTTAATATTGTAAAAGATTATGAAAAAGCTGAAGATATTACACAGGAAGTTTTTGTTGATGTACTAAAAAATAAGTTTAGAGAAGATGGAAGTTTTAAATATTACATATATTTAGCAGCAAAAAGTAAGGCTCTTAATTATTTAGGCACAGAAAAAAGAAGAAAAGATATTTCAGAAAAATATTTAGAAAATGCTGAATCTGATAATGAGAAAGATGCATTAGAGATTATTGTTAAGCATGAAGAAAAAAAAGAACTTTTAGAAGCAATAACTCTATTAGATGAAAAGTATAAAAATGCTATTTATTTAGTAAATATAGAAGGATTATCATATGAAGAAACTGCTAATATATTGGAAGAAACTTTACCTAACATAAAAAATTTAGTACATAGAGGAAAAGGACAATTGAGAAAAATAATGATAAAGAATAATTTTAAAGAAATGAATAAATATACGAAGATATTGATAATTATATTGTGTACGTCAGTATTATTATCGGGGGTAGTATATGCTGGAACTAAAATCTATGAAATGATAAAAGGAGTAACCGAAATGACACCGACTTTTACAAGTAAAATTTCTACAATAGATTCTAATAAGGTATGGGTAGGAACATTTAATTTGGTCTGGAATGACTTTATGGATGATATTATAGGGGGAACGGTAGAATTTGAAAACTATTATTCAGAATTAGTAAACGAATTAAATAAGCAAACTTTTAAATCAAACCAATTAAATGAGGATTCATATTATAAAATTCATGGAATGGCTGATTATGAAATGAAAAACACAATACAAAATAGTATTATGGAAAAGTTTAATGAAAACAGTACATTATTAGACAATATTGAATGGGGAAATCCAAAAAGTTATATTTTATATGCAATGTTAAAAAAGGAATTTAATTATATAGAAAAATTTTCTACTTTAGAGAGTGACTCTTTTGGGGACTCAGAAGAAAAAGTGAAATATTTTGGAATAGATGCAACTACAGGTACGAATGCTAGTGAAAATATTATAATATTATTTTATAATTCAAATGATGATTTTGCAGTAAAACTAAAGACCAAAGAGGGCGAAGAAATTATACTATATAAAACAACGGGAGAAAATAAATCTTTTGAAGAAAATTATAAAGATATTCTTTGGAAAGAAAGTAACTATAATGGTTCAAAAAATTGGCTAAATGCAGATTCTATAAAAATACCATTTATAAAAGTGAATGAAGTAATTAACTATGATGAACTTTGTGGAAAAAAGATAAAAGGTTGTAATTTTTTCATAAGACAGGCTATTCAAAATGTGGAATTTGAATTAAATAATTGTGGAGGAAGTGTGAAAAGCGAAGCAATTATAGATGTATTGAAAGGAATTGCTGCAGAAAGAGGAAGGGAATTTATATATGATAATGATTTTATTGTTTATTTAAAGGAAGCTGATAAAGAAAAACCATATTTTGCTTTGAAAGTAGATAATACAAATGTTTTGAAGAAGGAAGAATAAAAGTTAATACATATATATATTAATTAAAAAGGACCATTAGGTCCTTTTTAAATTTTCTATCTTCCACAATCACAATCATTTTTTTTCATATCCATACAAGTTCCATCATTCATATAAAACTTCTTTTCAGCAAGTTTATCTTGAACACCTCTTAAAGCTTCACCAAATCTTTGGAAGTGAACAACTTCTCTTTCTCTAAGGAAACGAAGTGGGTCAATAACATCAGGATTATCTCTACAAAGGTTTATTAATTTTTCATAAGTTGCACGAGCTTTTTGCTCAGCAGCTAGGTCTTCTTGTAAGTTTGCAATGGCATCACCTTTTGCTGCGATATATGCTGCTGTGAAAGGAACTCCTGCTGCTGAAACAGGGTAAACATCTACACCATGTGGTGTGTGTTTGTAATCTATCCTAAATAAGAAAATTTATAATAACTACTTATTTTGTACAAGAAAATTTATGCCTACATTTTTCAGTAGGCATACTTTATTACCTTACAATTATATTATGCTTAAAATCGATTGTGAGGCTAACATATATTAATTATATTAAGAAGAGAGCTTTATATTTTATAAAGTTCTTTTTTAGTTGATATATCAACAATTATAAGCAATTTACACACTTCACTACACTTTAGTGTTTACTCCACTATAGTGTAGTGTTTTATTTTAATTTTTAGGAGGTTTTAATAATGAGACTTGAATATTCAGAAAAAACAAATACATTAATTGGTACAAAAAGAAAAGAATTAATAGATAAAGAAACTGGAGAAATTATTGAAGTTGACCAAATTACTAAAAAAGTATATGGTCAAAAGAATTTTTGGAAATTGTATTTAGGTGATTTTCTTCCTGTTTTAGGAATAGTAGAAAATAAACAAGTAGATATTTTGATATATATACTTGAAAACACACACCCTAGTACAAATATATTTGTAGGAACATATAAAACTATACAAAAGAATACACATACATCAGAAACTACTATTGCTAAAGTTATGAAGAAATTACAAAAGCAAGAGTTCTTAAAGAAAATACAAAACGGACTTTGGCAAGTTAGTCCTAATATTATGATGAAAGGAAACGAAAATAAAAAGCAATTATTGCTTAGTTATTTTCGTACTGATGAATCTAATAAGAATAACTTAAACGGAAGTTTGAAACCGAATGGGTTTCAATAAGAGTAAGAAATTAATTGCAATGCAATTTTTTTCTTGCTCTTTTTTTGAAATAAATTGAGAACTCAAATTTATTTCAAACCTAAAAAATGGTGTTGCACTATTTTTTAGGCAAAGGGTTGTAGGGAAAAATTATTTTCCCTGCCATACGGGACAAACTTGTTTGTCTAGTATGTTAGACAAATAAATTTATTATAGCAAGAAAGGAGGCTCCGAAGAATATGAGCTACGCTATTATACGAAATGATAAATTAACTAGAGTTGATGCACAGGGTTCATACATACACAATGATAGAAGGTCAAAAGGACACTCTAATAAAGATATTGACCCAACAAGAACACATCTTAACTTCTATTGTAAGGAAAACACACAAACATACATAAAAGAATTTGATAGAATGAAAAAAGAACTTGATTTAAAAGGTAATATCAGGAGTAATAGTATTATAATGTGTGAAATGATGATTACATCTGATAATGAATTTTTTAATAAAATTGGATTAGAAGAAACAAAAAGATATTTTATTGAAAGTTATAAGTTTGTTTGTAATTACAAAAATCTTGGAGAAAAGAATATCGTATCTGCAGCAGTGCATCTAGATGAAACTACTCCCCATATGCACTTGGTATTTATACCAGTAATTCACACAAAAGATGAACAAGGTAATGCAATAGATAAAATATGTGCAAAAGATTTTTGGCGTGGTAGAGATAGTTATAGAAAATTACAAAATGACTTTCACAAATATGTAACATCAAAAGGTTTTGATTTAGAAAGAGGATTACCTGTTGAAGAAACTGGTGCAAAAAACTTAAAAATAGAAGAATTAAAGAAAATAACTAACTTTGCAAATACTAAAAAACTATTAAATAATATAAAACTAGAACTACCAGAAGTTCCAGATATAAATGATATTAAATTGATACAATTAAATAAAGCAAAAGTAGAAAAAGATATAATAAAACCTCAAAATGATTTGATTAAAGAATTGCATGAAGATAATTTAGCATTGCATAAGGAATTATCAAAACAAGCAAAACTTATTGATGAGGCTGAAAAGTATCAAAAAGAAAGAAATATTATATTAGCAGATAATGAAGCTTTAAACGAAAGAGTTAAACTTTTAGAACACGAATATAAAAAGAAAAGTAATACTCTTGATTTAAGATATGACAACAAAGTAAGAGATTTAGAAAAAGAGTTTAAAGAAAAATCTATTAATTTAGAAAATAAATTTTATAATAGAATTAATGAATTAGAAAAAGAAAATTACTATTTAAATAAAATAATAAACAAATTTAAAGAA
>JAFQSS010000026.1 GCA_017409455.1 Clostridia bacterium
TAAATAAAATAAATACACTTATCAAAATACCTGATATAATGTAGTTGTCCAGAAAACATTAAAGGAGGTATTGATAAGTGCTAAATAATTGTATCAAAAATTTATTAGATTTAAAAGAATTAAATGTAAAAAGTGTAAAAATTTAAAAAATTCGGTGGAAATATATGCTGAACTGCCTATTTCTGAACAAGTTTGTCCTTGCTGTAAATCCACTACTTCTAAGATTCACGACCATTGCACCCAACCAATTGGTTTCATTTCAAAGATGTTGCCTTATCTTTCTATTACCAATTCTACTTTGCTTCGTGTTCTTTGTATTGATGAATTTAAAGGGAATTCTGGTAAATTTAAGTATCAAGTTGCTTTATTAGATGGTGAAACTCACAAAATAGTTGATATTATTGAATGTAGACACAAACATTTTCTTTGCTCTTACTTTATTATCTTTGTTCTTTTTTACGTATAGGGTATTTTTTCTCAATTTTTAAAATAGGCAAAAAGCGACACCTATTTCAAAATTAATGTTTTTTTAATTAATCTAATTCTTTTATAATCCCTTGAAATTCAGTAATATATACACTGTCATATATTGTTTTATTATTTTTCTAACCAATTCTTATATTCTCTTTTAATTTGTTCCGCTACTTCTTCTGGAGTCATATTTGTGGTATCAATAACTAAGTCATAATTAGACATATCTTCTTTATGAACATGATATAGTTTCCAATATCTTTCATTTTCAGATTTATATCTTCTTTGCATATCAGCTTTTTGTTCTTCAACAGTTTCGAAATATTCTGTACTTTTACGTTTTTGATCATTAAAAGCTCTTTGTGCTGCAACATCGATATCTACTCTCAAATATACTTTAAATGAATCAGGTACAGCATACCATCCAAGTCTAGCGTCTATAATAAAATTATCGTGGTCTTTGGCATATTCTGCTGCACTTTTTTCTATCTGTATATCTATTTCTGGATGATCTGCTAAATATGCATTAAAGCTAGTTATATCAAGTCCCTTTTCTTTAGCTAATTTACGAACATATTCTCCATTCCTATATATTCCATAATTTAAATCTCTAATTAATATTTCTGAAACAGTACCTTTGCCAGATGCTAAGTCTCCAGCTAGTGATATTATATTTCTTTTTCCCATTCTAATTTTACCTTTCATTATTCTTCGACATTATTTTCTACAACTTCTTCTCTTACATTCTCTGGTTCAATTATATCAATTTTACCTTCTGCAATTTCGTTTGCAGCAAGTGTAACTGCTGATTCTTCTTTGACTTTAGTTTTTACTTCAGCTCCACTTGATATTTGTCTAGCTCTTTTTGAAGTTGCTATTACTAATTCATATCTATTTTTAGCTTTTGTTAATAATTCTTGTACTGTTGGTTTTACCATCATTTTAAAATTCCCCCTATATATTTAAATTATTTAACTAATCTTCTGAAACTACTTGTGTAGCTGATATGTCTTTATCTACTCTTCCTGCAACAGTTTCTGGTTGTACAGCTGATAAAATAATGTGTCCAGAATCCATAATTAGCACTGCTCTTGTACGTCTACCACAAGTAGCATCAACTGCTGTTTTTGCATCTTTTGCTTCTTGAATCATCCTTTTTATAGGCGCTGACTCTGGACTTACTATTGCTACTATTTTATTTGCTGCTATAATATTTCCAAAACCTATATTTACTAATTGCATATCTTCACATTCCTTTCTATTCTATATTTTGAATTTGTTCTCTAACATCTTCTAATATTGTTTTTATATCTACTACTCTATTTGTAATTTCAAGATTATTTGCTTTTGAGCCAATTGTATTTGTCTCTCTATTCATTTCTTGAATTATGAAATCCATTTTCTTTCCAGAAGGCTCCTCTGAATTTATTAAGTTCCTTAACTGTGCAATATGACTTTTTAATCTTGTTACTTCTTCTTCTATAGAACATTTATCTGCATATATTACAACCTCTTGCATTAATCTTGATTTGTCTATTTCATCTGTTTTTAGAATTTCTTTTATTCTTGTTTCTAATTTTACTATATATTCATCTATAAGTCCAGTAGATAATTCAAAAATTTCTTGCTTTTTAGTCTCTATTTGTGCTATTTTCGCCAAAATATCTTCTGAAATTCTTGTTCCTTCACTTTGTCTCATACATACTAATTGATTAATCGCCTCTTCTACTGCTTGTAATAATTCTGTTTTTATTTGGTCTTCATCTAGATTACTTTTTATTGTTAATACATCTGGAAATCTAGTTATTTCTGTTACTTCTATATTATGAGAAAGATTTTCTTCTTCAGCTAATTTTCTTAGATTGTCTATATAAATTTTAGCTAATTCTGTATTAATTTTTATATCATTTCCATCTTTACTGTAATTGTCAAATGAAATTGAAACATCAATTTTACCTCTTTTTATTTTTGAAGTAATTAGTTTTCTTATATCTTCTTCTAAATAACTGATTATTCGTGGTATTCTTATATTTGTATCTATATATTTGTGATTTACAGCTTTGATTTCAACTTGATATTCTCTTGAATTTATTGATAGGCTACTTTTGCCATATCCAGTCATACTTTTTACCATATCTATTTTCCTTCTTCTACTTTTAAATTCTTTCTTTTTGTAGTTTTCTTTCTAGGCTCTTCTTTTACAATTTCTTTTATATCACTTAAACTCTTTAATTGGTTTTGTTTTTCAATTGTATATTGTATTCCTGATTTTAATATATAATATCCTATAAATGCATATGTTCCTATTTCAGTGTAAGTTTTTGTTGTATATCCAAATACTTTAGGTATATGTTTTATTAATAGTGTAAATATGGCTAGTGCTAGAAATTCTAGTCCATATACATATAGCTTTGATTTATCTTTTCTATATGCCCATTCAAACATTATTATTGCTATACCTAAAAATGTTAGGCTTGATATATTTATATATTTTGTTATTGTTGGCGAATCTAATAATGTTACTTGTGCATTGTAACACCAAAAATATAATATTACTAAAATAGAATATATTACATTAGTTATTATGTCTCTTATTATTGCTTTCTTAAATATTTTCATTTTCTTCTCCTTTGTTAATTTGGGGACGGTCCTTTTTTTCGCGAATTTTGGGACAGTCCTTTGTTAATTTTCAAGTTCATACATAATTATGCTTAATAAATTTAATGCTACAGTTTCTGTCCTTAAAATTCTATCTCCTAATGTTACAATTGCAGCTCCATTTTGTTTTAAATACTCAACATCTGCTTCTTCTAATCCACCTTCAGGACCTATTACAATTGCAATGCCTAGTTCTTGTTTACCCTTCAATTTTAACAATTCGTTTTTAATGTAATTATCTTTTTCATTTTCATAGCATACTATAATCGAATCATACGAGTCTTTCAATTTTACTATATCTTGTATTCTTATAGTATGACGAATTTGTGGCACGATATTTCTACCTGATTGTTTTGCTGCGCTTTCGGCGATTTTTTGCCATCTTTCTATTTTTTTGCTTTCTGACTTTGAATCTAATTTTACTACACATCTTTTCATTTCTACAGGAATTATTGCATTTACACCAAGTTCTATAGATTTTTGTATTATTAATTCCATTTTATCTGCTTTTGGTAATCCTTGATAGATATCAACTTTCACTCTATCTTCTGATGTTAATATTTCTTCAATAATTTTGTTTTCAATGCGTGATTCGCTTATTTCAAATATTTCAGTTTTATAAGTTTTTCCTGTTTCTTGATTGCAAATTTCTAAAATATCTCCAACCTGTTTTCTTAAAACATTTTTTATGTGTTTTACATCTTCTCCAACTATGTATATAGTATCTTGTGCGACTTGCTCGCTTTTTACAAAAAATCTTGGCATGTCTTTCTCCTTTAATGTGTACATTATATTATATTTTTTTAAATATTTCAATAGTTTACATAGAAAAATCCCTGAGTCACATTGACTCAGGGATTACATTGATCTATTTCAACCACTCTGGATTTGCTAAATACCAATCTATTGTTTTAACAATTCCATCTTCAAATTTTGTTTTAGGTAACCATCCTAATTCTCTGCTAATTTTTGTAGGGTCTATTGCATATCTATAATCATGTCCTTTTCTATCTTCAACATATGTTATTAAATCTTCAGATTTTCCAAGTCTTTGTAATATAAGCTTAACTATTTCGATATTTCTCTTTTCATTGTGTCCACCTATATTATATCTTTCTCCTGCAACACCATTATGGAATACAAGGTCAATAGCTTCACAATGGTCCTCTACATATAACCAATCTCTAATGTTGCTTCCTGTTCCATATACAGGTAATTTTTCATTATTTAGTGCTAATTTAATCATATGTGGTATTAATTTTTCATTATGTTGATATGGTCCATAATTGTTTGAACAGTTTGTTACACTTACATTCATTTTATATGTTTCTTTATATGCAAGTGCAATTAAGTCTGAACTTGCTTTTGATGATGAATATGGGCTACTTGGTTGTATTGGAGAGTCTTCAGTAAAATATCCCTCTTCTCCTAATGAACCATAAACTTCATCTGTTGAAATGTGTACAAATTTGTTTTCTGAACCTTCTCCCCATGCTCTTTTAGCTGTTTCAAGCAATGTGTGTGTTCCCATTACATTTGTTTGTGTAAATACAAATGGAGTTTTTATACTATTATCTACATGAGATTCTGCTGCAAAGTGAATTACTCCATTTATTTCATATTTTGCAAATAATTCTTGCATTTTTTCAAAATCACATATATCTGCTTGTTCAAATATTATTTTGTCTTTTACTTTATCTAAATTTGCTAAGTTCCCTGCATATGTTAATTTATCTACTACTACTACTTTGTAGTCTGGGTGTTTATTTACAAAGTATTCTGCAAAGTTTGCTCCTATAAAACCTGCAGCTCCTGTTACTAATACGTTTTTCATTTTAATTCTCCTTTTATAAATTTTCAAATAAATCGGTTTCTTTTAATTCTTTAAGTGTTGGCCATTTTGAGTCTTTTTCTGAAGTTAATAAATCTTCTATTTTTAAATTTCCCATTGGCCATTCTATTGCTACATCTGGGTCGTTCCAAGCTAGTCCACCTTCAGCAGAATGATTATAAACATCGTCACATTTATAAGCAAATTCAGCTTCATCTGATAATACTAAGAATCCATGAGCAAATCCTCTTGGAATCATAAACATTTTCTTGTTTTCTTCTGTTAGGATAACTCCTTCCCATTTCCCATATGTTTCGCTTCCTGGTCTTAAATCAACTGCCACGTCAAATACTTCTCCTTTTATGCATCTAACAAGTTTTGCTTGAGTGTTTTCTTTTTGGAAGTGTAACCCTCTTAGAACTCCTTTTTTTGATTTTGATTGATTGTCTTGTACGAAATTATAGTTTAATCCTATTTCTTCAAAATCTGGTTTGCTGTATGTTTCCATGAAATATCCTCTATTGTCTCCAAATACTGTTGGTTCTAATATGCATACTCCATCTATTGATGTATCTATTCTTTTAAATTTTCCCATAATCAATAATCTCCTTATTTATTAAAATTTAAATAAATCACTTTCATATATTTGATGATAATCAACTTCTTCTGAGTCTAAAACTTTTTGTAAATATTTATCATATTCAGTCTTTTTGTAACCTTGTATTGCCTTTTCAACTTCTTCTTTTTTCATCCATCCTTGTTTGTATGCTATTTCTTCTAGGCAAGCTATTTGTGTACCTTGTCTTAATTCAATGGCTTTAACAAAGTCTGAGGCGTCTGCTAATCTATCTGCTGTTCCTGTATCAAACCATGCAAATCCGTCTCCTAGAGGTATTACTTTTAACTTTCCTTGTTCCATATAAACTCTATTTACATCTGTTATTTCTAATTCTCCCCTTTCAGATGGTTTTATGTTTTTAGCTATTTTTACTACATCATTGTCATAGAAATATATTCCAGGCACTGCTAAAGAAGATTTTGGTTTTTCTGGTTTTTCTTCTATTGATAAAGCGTTTCCTTTTGCATCTATTTCAACTACACCATAAGATGTTGGGTCTGCAACTTTATATCCAAATATTAGTCCACCATCTTGTAAATTGTTTGCTGCTTTTAATATTCTTTGAAGTCTTGAGCCATATATCATGTTGTCTCCTAATATTAAAGCTACATTATCATCTCCTATGAATTCTTCTCCTAAAATGAATGCATCAGCTAGTCCAACAGGCTTTTCTTGAACTTTATATTCAAATTTCATTCCTAATCTTGAACCATCTCCTAATAAACTCTTAAAAGCTGGTAAGTGCACAGGTGTTGAAATAATTAATACTTCTCTTATTCCTGCCATCATTAATATTGATAATGGATAATAAATCATTGGTTTATCATAAACTGGTAACATTTGTTTAGAAACTGCTAATGTTATAGGATATAGTCTTGTAGCGCTTCCTCCTGCTAATATAATTCCTTTTCTATTCTTCATTTAAATCACATTCCTTTCTATTCTTCTATGTTTTTTGCTTCTTCTAAATATCTTCTTAAACCATCTTTCCATTCAGGAACATTTATGCCTTGTTCTAATAATTTACTTTTAGACATTTGTGAGTTAAATGGTCTTTTTGCTTGTGTAATTTTCATCATTTCAATATATTCTTCTGTTGTTACAGGATTTACTTTACATTCAATTCCTTGTTCAGCTAAAATTTCTTTTGTAAAGTCATACCAAGTTGTATATCCTTGGTTTGTCGCATTATATATTCCATAAGGTATTTGTTTTTCTATTGCTTGATAAATTATATCGCTTAAATCTTTAGCATATGTTGGGCTTCCGTGTTGATCTGCTACTACATTTAATTCATCTTTTGTCAACCCTAGTTTTGTCATTGTTTTTACAAAGTTATTTCCTCCAACTCCATATAACCAAGCTGTTCTAAATATGTAGTATTCATCCATATTTTCTTCAATTCCTTGTTCGCCGTGTAATTTTGTTTTACCATATGCAGTTACAGGTGATTTAGGATCATCTTCACTATAATCTTTTGATACATCTAAATCTCCGCCAAATACATAGTCTGTTGATATATGTACTAGTCTTGCTCCAGCAGCTTTTGATGCTTTTGCTAAATTTGTTGGTCCATCTCCATTTATTCTATCTGCTAATTCATAGTTTTCTTCTGCCTTGTCTACTGCTGTATATGCTGCACAGTTTATCACATAATCTGGCTTTGCATTTACTATATAATCCATTACTCTTTGTTCGTTTGTTATGTCTAATTCAGCAACATCTGTTAGTATTATCTCATTTCCTTTTTCAAATTTTTCTTTTACTTCTTTTGCTAACATTCCGTTTGCACCTGTTATTAATATTTTCATATCTTTCTCCTTCCTTTTTGAAACATTTCATTTCAGCATAAATAATATCACTAAAAATTAAAAAGTACAAGGTTTTTCTTGTACTTTTTATAAAATATTTATCTATTTAATCCTTTTCTTCCTGGATAAACTGCAATAGCTCCTAAATCGTTTTCAATATTTAATAATCTGTTATATTTAGCAACTCTATCTGTTCTACATGGTGCACCTGTTTTGATTTGTCCTGCATTTGTAGCAACTGCAACATCTGCAAGAGTTGTATCTTCTGTTTCACCACTTCTATGTGATACAACAGCTGTATATCCATTTTTCTTAGCTAATTCAATAGCATCTAATGTTTCTGTTAATGTTCCGATTTGGTTTAATTTTATTAATATAGAATTTGCTGTTTTTAAATCAATTCCTTTTTGTAATCTTTTTGGATTTGTAACAAATAGGTCATCACCAACTAATTGGATTTTGTTACCTAATCTATCTGTTAAGATTTTCCATCCATCCCAATCTTCTTCAGCTAAACCGTCTTCAATTGAGATTATTGGGTATCTGCTTACTAAATCTTCATAGAATGCTATCATTTCTTCACATGTTTTTGTAACACCTATTTTCCAGAAGTGATATTTTCCTTCTTCTCCGATTTTTTTAGCTTCATCATACATTTCTGTAGCAGCTACGTCTAATGCTAAACATACTTCTTCTCCTGGTTTGTATCCAGCTTTTTCAATAGCTTCCATTATTAAAGCTAATGCTTCATCTTCATCTTTAACATTTGGTGCAAATCCACCTTCATCTCCAACACCTGTAGCTAATCCTTTTGCATTTAAAACTTTTTTCAAGTTATGATATATTTCACAACACATTCTTAAACATTCTGAGAATGTTTTTGCTCCAACTGGCATAATCATGAATTCTTGTACACTTAATGTAGAATCAGCATGTTTTCCACCATTCATTATGTTCATCATAGGTGTTGGTAATACTTTAGCATTTACTCCACCAATATATTGATATAATTGCATTCCTAAAGAAGCAGCTGCTGCTTTTGCTACTGCAAGTGATACACCTAATGTAGCATTTGCTCCTAATTTTCCTTTATTTTCTGTTCCATCTAGTTCGATAAGTGTTTTATCTATCATAGCTTGGTCATAAACATTCATTCCTACTAATGCTGGAGCTACTATTGTGTTTACATTTTCAACAGCTTTTAAAACTCCTTTTCCCATGTATCTTGATTTATCTCCATCTCTTAATTCAACAGCTTCGAAACTTCCTGTTGATGCTCCTGATGGAACCATAGCTACTCCACAGCTTCCGTCAAATGTTGTTACTTCAACTTGTACTGTTGGATTTCCTCTAGAGTCAATTACCTCTAATGCTTTTACACTTTCAATGTCTAAATAGTTTTTCATAATAAATTACTTCCTTTCTTTTCTGGCTTTTGCCCTTTTATATAAAGTGAGTTATCACTTAATACCTGTTTTTGAATAAATTCCTTCATCATATTGATGATCTTTATAATTACTTTGATTTCTATTTGCTAAATAATTCTGAATAGCTTGCTTTTCCTTTTTACCTTGTGGCTCTATATGTAAATACTTATACCTCCAATATATGTGATGGTTATAATATGCATCCTTACCACCAATTAAATTGTCATAATTATATTCTATTTTAAACCTACTATTTTTAATTGATATTGTAATATTTGACCATACTTTTTTACCACTACGAATACATTCATCACGTAGTAGTTTAATTTCATCATATAGAGATTCTACAGCCTGCATATATTCATCTTCTTCGATATCATATTTTGATGGGACTTCATATACATTTATGAATTTTCTTTTTAATATTCCTTTAGGCATAAAGTAAAAATACATTTCACCTGTTTGAACATTTCCAAGTCTATCTATTATAGATGCATAAAGATATAATTCATCCCATTTGCCTGGTACTGTAAAAAATATTTTTCTTTGTATTTGTTCATATATTTCTTTGATTGTTTTAGAATTATTTAACATTTTTCACCTTATTTTACTAGAATGCTTTCACCTGTCATTTCTGCAGGTTTCTCTATTTCTAATATTTCTAATAGAGTTGGTGCTAAATCTGCCAATTTACCAGATTTAATTTTCAAAGTTTCATCTTTTGATACTAATATTAATGGTACTGGACTTGTTGTATGTGCAGTATGAGGCTCTCCTGTTTTATAATCTATCATTTGCTCACAGTTTCCATGGTCTGCTGTTATTAATACAGTTCCATCATGTGCAAGCATAGCTTCAACTACTTTCCCAACACATTCATCTACTGTTTCTACAGCTTTAATTGCTGCATCTAGACTTCCTGTGTGTCCTACCATATCTGGATTTGCATAGTTTAATATTATTGCATTATATTTGTTGCTATTTATAGCTTCTACAACTTTTTCTGTTACTTCATATGCACTCATTTCTGGTTGTAAATCATATGTTGCAACTTTTGGAGATGGTACTAATATTCTATCTTCTCCAGGATATTGTTTTTCTTCTCCTCCATTGAAGAAGAATGTAACATGTGCATATTTTTCTGTTTCTGCAATTCTTAATTGTGTTAAGCCATTTTTACTTAAAACTTCTCCAAATGTGTTTGTTAATGCTTCTTTTTTGAATGCTATTTTTACATTTGGCATTGTTTCATCATAATTTGTGAAACATACAAAATATGTTTTCATTTTTTCTGTTTCAAATCCATCAAAATTAGGATCAACAATTGCTCTTGTTATTTCTCTTGCTCTATCTGGTCTAAAGTTGAAAAATATTACAGAGTCGTGTTCTTGTATTGTTGCTAAAGGTGTTTCACCATTACATATAACTGTTGGCTCTACAAATTCATCAAATACTTCTTTTTGATAAGAATCTTCTATTGCAGTTATTGCTGATGCTGCTTTATTCCCTTCACCTTTTACTAATGCATCATAACATTTTTGAACTCTTTCCCATCTTTTATCTCTGTCCATTGCATAAAATCTTCCTGATATACTTGCGATTTTACCAATTTCTTTTTCTTTCATTTTTTCTTCAAGTTCTGTTAAATATCCTTCAGCTGATGCTGGTGGTGTATCTCTACCATCCAAGAAACAATGAACATATACATCTTCAAAATCTCTTCTTTTTGCCATTTCCAATAATCCATATAAATGGCGATTATGGCTGTGTACTCCTCCATCTGATAAAAGTCCTAATATGTGTAATTTAGAATTGTATTTTTTACAATTTTCAATAGCTTCAATAAATTCTGGAATTGCAAAAAAGTCTCCATCTTCTATTGATTTTGTTATTTTTGTTAATTCTTGATATACAATTCTTCCAGCTCCTATATTTGTGTGCCCTACTTCTGAGTTTCCCATTTGTCCTTCTGGTAAACCAACCTTTAACCCACTTGTATAGATTTCTGTTGTTTGATATTTTTTCATTAGTTTGTCTATATTAGGTGTATTTGCTTGTTTTACTGCGTTTGCATCTTCATTTTCATTTATTCCAAACCCATCTAATATCATTAGCATTACTGGTTTCTTTTCCATTATTCTCTCCTCCTGTTAATTTTGGGACGGTCCTTTTTTTCGCGAATTTTGGGACAGTCCTTCACTTAGATGTCAAAGTTTACTATTTTCGAAAATTCCTCGGCTTTTAAGCTTGCTCCTCCTACAAGTCCTCCATCAATGTCTGACATTTCAAATAGTTCTTTGGCATTTGATGATTTTACGCTTCCGCCGTACTGTATTATAACTCCATTTGCCTCATTTTGTCCATACATTTCTGCTAATTTTTTTCTAATTTGCATAATCGTAGTGTTTGCATCTTCTTTTGTTGCTGTTTTTCCTGTTCCTATTGCCCATATTGGCTCATATGCAATTATTATTTTCTCTAATTCTGTAGCAGAAATACCTTCAAATGCTTTTTCTATTTGTTCAGTTATAATTTGTTCTGTTACTCCAGATTCTCTTTGCTCTAATGTTTCTCCAACACACACTATTGGCTTTAGTTCAACAGCTAACGCTGATTTTATTTTTTTGTTAACTGTTTCATCTGTTTCAGCAAAATATTGTCTTCTTTCAGAATGTCCTATTATTACATATTCTACTCCAATTGATTTTAACATTTTTCCTGATACTTCTCCTGTATATGCGCCATTTTCTTCCCAATGCATATTTTGTGCACCTATTTTTATATTTGTTTCTTGCACATTTAATAATGCATAAAATAAATCTGTATATGGCACACATAGTATTACTTCGTGTTTTGTGTCTTTTACTATTGGTGCTAATTCATCGATAAAATTAATTGCTTCATTTGGAAGCATATTCATTTTCCAGTTTCCTGCAATAACTTTTCTTCTCATTTAATCATCTCTTTTCTTTTATTTTATTTTTCTTATAATTTGTAACAATTTCTCTTTAGATTCTTCAGTATAATCATTTACAAAAACATAATCAAATTGTTTTTGTAAGTCTATATTTGTAGAATATTCTTTTATATGTTCTTGAATTTCTTTCAATCTATCTTCTTCACATTCTTTAGGCAAGCCTCTTTTTCTTAATTCAAGCTTTGCCCTTTCTATATCGTATGGTATTATATAAACAGAAAATACTCTTGATGCATTTTTCTTAAATTCATATATAGTATCATAATGCACTTCTGTTACATAGTTATCTTTGGATTCAAGATATTGCTTTTTATACGCATATTTTGCTCCAAGAAATTCAAAATCCACTACTATTTTTTCTTCTTTTTTTAGTTGGTCAAATTTTTCATCATCTACAAATTCTTTATCAATTCCATTAATTTCATTTTTTCTTTTTTCTCTTGTTGTTACAATTGCTAAATTTTTAAAATTTAATTCTTTTGAAATTACATCTTTGAAAAAAGATTTACCTGTTCCTGTTATTCCTGATAATGTTACTATCATGTTTTTACCTTTCTTGTGCTTCATTTATATTTCTATCTTTACATATATCTCTTACTTTTTGAAATATTGGTTCATAATCATAACTTGTAGGAAATTTTGTTCTACCACTATTTATTAACACAAACGTTTCTTCTAATGGTAACCATACTATTTTTTCAATTTCCTCTTCTTGTATCTTTACCTCTGATGTTACTCTTTTTAAGCAATAAAATGTAATAAAAAAGTTTCTTTTTTTATTTGCACTCACAAATTCTAAGGGAGCCGCATTTTTGTCTAATTTTATTACATTCATCGCTTCTTCAGCTTCTATTCCGAGTTCTTCTTTAAGTTCTCTTATCATTGCTTGTGTATGTGTTTCTTCATTGTCAATATGTCCTGAACATAAATCTAATTTTCCAGGAGTAAGTCCTTTGCTAACTCTTTTTTCAATAAGAACTTCTCCTTTTTCATTTATCACAAAACATGATACTCCCTCTAACCATTCTTCTTCATCAAGTTGTTTTTCTTGATTAGTTGCTATAATTCTTTTTAGATTTTTTAATCTATCATATACTTTATAATAATTATCTAATTTTTTACATCCTTTAATTTTTTTCATTTTTCTACATCCTATTTATCTTGTAAACATTCAATTCCTGGTAATTTTTTTCCTTCTAAGAATTCTAATGAAGCGCCTCCACCTGTTGAAATATGTGTCATTTTGCTTGCTAATCCTGCTTTTTCAACAGCTGCTGCAGAATCTCCACCACCAATAATTGTTGTTGCATCTAATTTTGCTAAAGCATAAGCTATTGAATTTGTTCCAATTGCAAATTGTTCAAATTCGAATAATCCTAAAGGACCATTCCATACAACTGTTTTAGCTGTTTTTAATTCTTCTTTGAACATTTCAATTGTTTTTTCTCCAATATCAAATCCTTCCCATTCGACAGGAATATCTGTCCATGCAACTGTTTTGCTTTCTGTATCTGGTTTGAATTCTTTTCCTACTTTTGTGTCAACTGGTAATAATAGTTTTACACCTTTAGCTTTTGCTTTTTCCATTAAAGATAAAGCTAATTCACATTTATCTGGCTCGCAAAGTGAATTTCCAACTTCATATCCTTGTGCTTTAAAGAATGTATATGCCATTCCTCCACCAATCATTAATGTATCTACTTTTTCTAACAAGCTGTCTATAACTCCTATTTTGTCAGATACTTTTGCGCCTCCAAGTATTGCTACAAATGGTCTTTGTGGATTATTCAAAGCATCTCCTAAGAAGTTTAATTCTTTTTCAATTAAAAATCCTGATACTGATGGTAAATAGTGTGAAACGCCTTCTGTTGATGCATGTGCTCTATGCGCAGACCCAAATGCATCATTTACAAATATTTCAGCCATACTTGCTAATTCTTTAGCAAATTCTGGGTCATTATCTGTTTCTTCTTTATGAAATCTAACATTTTCAAGTAACATTACTTGCCCTTCTTGCAAATTTGCTGCTAATGTTTTTGCACTTTCTCCAACAACGTCTTTCGCCATAAGTACTTCTTGTCCTAATTGTTTTGATAATTCAACTGCAACAGGTGTAAGTGAGTACTCTGGTTTAAATTCTCCTTTTGGTCTTCCTAAGTGAGAACTTAGAATTACTTTACAATTTTGTTCTAATAAATATTTTATAGTTGGTACTGCTGCAACTATTCTTCTATTATCTGTTATATTTTTGTTTTCATCCATTGGCACATTGAAATCACATCTTACAAAAACTTTTTTTCCTGCTAATTCAATGTCTTTTACTGTTTTTTTACTCATTTTTCTCCCCCCTAAATAAAAAAGGTTAGAGGCTAGTTGCCCTCTAACCTTAGATTAAATTATTTGTTTTCAACTGAAGCCATGTAACAAGCTAAGTCTACTAATTTATTTGAATATCCCCATTCATTATCATACCAAGAAACTAATTTAACAAATGTATCTGTTAACATTATTCCTGCTGAAGCATCAAATATTGATGTGTGTGAATCATGTATAAAGTCTGATGAAACAACTGCTTCATCTGTATATGCTAAGATTCCATTTAATTCATTTTCTGATGCTCTTTTTACAGCTGCACAGATTTCTTCATAAGTTGTTGGTCTTTCTAAGTTAACTGTTAAGTCAACTACTGAAACATCAACTGTTGGTACTCTAAATGCCATACCTGTTAATTTTCCGTTTAATGTTGGAATTACTTTTCCTACAGCTTTTGCAGCCCCGGTAGATGATGGAATAATGTTGGCTGCTGCAGCACGTCCACCTCTCCAGTCTTTTTTAGATGCTCCATCAACAGTTTTTTGTGTTGCTGTTGTAGAGTGTACTGTTGTCATAAGTCCTTCTTTGATTCCGAAGTTATCATTTATAACTTTAGCAAGTGGTGCTAAACAGTTTGTTGTACATGATGCATTTGATACAATATTCATATCTGGTGTATATGTTTCATTATTTACTCCCATTACAAACATTGGTGCATCTTTTGATGGTGCACTTATTACTACTTTTTTAGCTCCTGCATCTAAGTGAGCTTGTGCTTTTTCAAGTGTTGTGAATACACCTGAACATTCTAATACATATTCAACTCCAAGTTCTCCCCATGGGATATTTTTTGGATCCATTTCATTATATACTTTTATTGTTTTTCCATTAACTACTAAATTTCCTTCTACTTCTTCAACAGTCCCGTTAAATCTTCCATGTACAGTGTCGAATTTTGTCATATAAGCCATGTAATCTGCTGTTACGAATGGGTCGTTTACTGCTACAACTTCTACTTCTCCTTTCGCTAATGCTGCTTGGAATGCTAATTTTCCGATTCTTCCAAAGCCATTAATTCCTACTTTTACTGACATAAAAATTCCTCCTTCAATAATTTGCCTTTTACAGCCAAAGTCATTCTATAACAAAATCCTATACTTTTCAAGAGAAATTTGAAAAATATTTATAATTTTTTATATGCTATTTGTTAAATAGATAGAGTCGCGAAAAAAGCTTATATATACTTATTGAATAAAGCAAAGACCTACGCGAAGACCCCAGATATGTTTTTGCTATGAAATAAGTATATATAAGCTTTTTTCGCGACCTTCTATTAAATTATAAATATTTTTTCAATGTCTCAACACTGTCTTCTTGCATAACAACAAAATCATCTAGAATCTGTCTAACCTCTGTATCCACACTTGGATTATTATTAAGAAGTCTTCTACCTTCAATAATTCCCATATTTGTACCTTGCATAAGAAGTTCTGATATTTTTGAATTACTTTGGTCAGTCATAGTTCTCATATTTATGCCATACCAAGCCATCATCTTGTTCATTGCATTTGTTTCGTGTGGTTCTTTTTCGGTATTATATTGTGAATATATATCATTTACTCTAGTAGTAATTTCTTTATATTTATTATATTCAACATCTAATACCTTTTTAAATCTTTCATCCCCTACTTTTTCTGAAACAAAGTGAATTGCGTCCATTCCCATTGTTGCTCCTTTGTTAACTTCATCTAAAACTTTTACATTAATATCTTCCATAATATACCTCCTGTTCATAGTTTTTACATTTTTTTATATCTTATACAAAATTTTAATTTTAAGGTCAGGCACTTTTATTTTTTTCAAACATATAATTCAAAGATGGAGGTGCTTATATGTTTTCCTCACTTTGTATAAGTGGATTTCTACAGTTCTTGCAAACTGCAGTTTTTACAGTTGGATATATTTCAGGTGCACAGCTTTTTCCCGAACCTTTAAGCTCTGAAGAAGAAACTATGTATCTCGAAAAATTAAGCACAGGCGATGAAGATGCTCGTAATATACTTATTGAACGAAACCTGAGACTAGTTGCTCATGTTTGTAAAAAATATTCTAATTCAAATGTTGACCAAGATGATTTGATTTCTATTGGAACTATTGGGCTTATTAAGGGTATTAATAGTTTTAAGCCTGAAAAAGGTGCACGTTTATCTACATATGTTTCTCGTTGTATTGATAACGAAATTCTTATGCATTTTCGTGCAACCAAAAAACTCTCTGCCGAGGTATATCTAAACGAACCTATTCGGTAAAGATAAAGATGATAATGTTGTTACTTTACAAGAGGTTTTGGAAAATGATGAAAGAAGTGTTGAAGAATCAGTAGATTTAAAAATGAAAGTTAAATTGCTTTATGAGAAAATGAAAAGTGTTTTAAAAGATAGAGAACGTACTATTTTAGAACTTCGTTTTGGTCTTGATGGACATAAACCTAAAACTCAAATAGAAATTGCTGAACAAATGGGAATTTCTCGTTCTTATGTTTCTCGAATTGAAACTAAGGCTATTGGGAAGCTTGCTAAGGAGATTAAAGAGTAAAAATGAGAGTGCTAACATATTTAAAATGTAGCACTCTCTTATCTTTATACATTCTAATCATGAAATTTAAATTTTTCTTTTATCATTTGTGCAGTATCTTTAGCAGATATATTTGTATTGTTAATTCTTAAATAATTATACCCTTTTATTTCATTCTCTCTAGAATTTAATCTATATTTTTTCGCAGATTTTAACAAATCTTTTTCACTCCATTCAAAATTTCTTTTTGAAGCCTTGTTAGCCAATCTATTTTCTGTTTTATTTCTCTTTAGTCTTGTTTCCAAGTCCGCTTCTAATTCCACAATATAAATTTCCGAATTATATTTTTTAAAAATATCTATATAGCCGTATATTCTATCCCATTCTTCTTGGTCATCAAAATTCCAAGTTGTTGTAAATATTATTCCTTCTTGGTCGCTTTCAGCAAATTCTTCGAATATTTGTGTTCTAAAAGATTCGTTTAACTTCCTATAAATTTCTTTGCTATAGTCAAATATTTTAGTCACAACTTCTATTGTCATATGATTATGTAATAATTTCAAATTTGTAATCTTTGTTAGTTCTTGACCAACTGTCATTTTTCCTACAGCTTGTGGGCCTGTTATTAATATAAATTTCATAAATTTCCCCCCATTTTATTTGATGTTTTTATTTTTGATATATGACTCTGTAAACTCTTCTGCTAATATATCCATTAATATCGAATCATAATATTTACCATTGATAAACTTGCATTTTCTCCTTCTACCAATTTCTTTAAATCCACATTTTTTATAACATTTTAATGCTCTTTGATTGAATTCCATTAAAGCTAAGTCAATATTGTTTAAGTTTAAATAATTAAAACCAAAGTCTAGTATTAATTGTATTGCTTCTGCTCCATAGCCTTTACTCCAATAGTTTTTATTCCCTATAAATATTCCTAATGTAGCTGTTCTGTTTATGTTATCAATTTCATGTAATCCTATTGTTCCAATCATTTCATCTGTTGACAAATCTATTATTGCAAATACATTTTTGTCATTATTCTTGTTTTCTAAATATTCCTTTTCTTCTTGTAGTGTCACTGTTGTATGACTTCTTCCTGTATAATCTGTTACATAAAAGTCATTCATCCATTCTGTAAATATTTCTACATCCTCTACATTTCTTGGAGATAAATAGATTCTTTCTCCTACTAATTTTTTAAAATACTTCATATCTTATTCCCCTTTCTCTTGAAATCAAAAAAGCCTCACAAAGAAATCTTTTAAGACTCCTTTGCAAGACTTGTTTAATCTCGACTTATAAGTGTAAGTAATTTTTACAATTACCCTTTACCGCTCAAGTATTACTACTTTAGGTAAACTCTTAATTTATGTTTTATATTTTATCATATTTGGTTTGCATTTGTCAATCAAATTAAGAACTTTCTTATTTTTTAATATCCATCTATTCTTGTCCCGTTTTTTAAATAGATTTTTATTTGTCTTATTATGTGTGGTATATTATAATTTCCTGCAAACTTATCATTGTTTAATAATTTATCATTTATTTCAACCCATTCTAGTTTATTCTTTTCTTCTACTAAGCTCACTTCGTGTTTTAAAATACCATAAAAAACTTGTATATTGTTTTCGTATTTAAAATAGTTTATATCCATAAAGTAATCTAATTCTATATCTTTGCTACTTATTCCTGTTTCTTCAAATAATTCTCTATAAGCTGCTTCTTCATTAGATTCCCCTTCTTCTACTTTTCCGCCCACAAAATTATACATTCCTTTATATGGCTCTTTTGCTCTTATACAAAAAAGAGCTTTTTCTAAATTTTTATTAAATATAACTATTAAATTTAATTTTCTCATATTAGCTCTCCCTAAAAATAATTATTTCATTCATCTAACATTAATTTTGTTGCTTTATCTTTTAGTTTCTTTAGTTGTTCTTTTTCAATTTGCTTAATACTTTTTTCAGGTTTTGGCAAATCTTCTGGCATTGTACCACCGATATCTTTAATTGCTTTTCTTACAGTTGTTCCTACAGTATAATGTGTTTGATTTGCTTTTTGTTTTGTTTTTACATTTTCTCTTTTTAGTTTAGCTTCTGTTTGCGTGATACGGAATAAGTTAGCTGCTAGTTCTTCACTCCCCATAAAATCAAGTATTTTTTCATTTTCCTTTAAGTTCTTTTTGGTATGTATGTCTTCGACTGTTAAACCTCCATATAGTCCCATATATCCTGCATTTTGAAACTCTGCATATTCTTGATTAGTTATTACACCAGAATTATGTGCAACTTCCAATAACATTTGATTCCATTGTTTTATGTCTCCGCGAATTACTAGTCTTTTGTTGTCTTCGTCTAGTTGGTTGAAATAATCTGCTACCTCTTGTCTTCTCGTTTGAATTGCAAAATATGTTTGTCCTAATGCTATTACTTCTTTTCTTGGGTCTCCATTTTGTACAATTAAGTAACAAGCATATCTTGATAGTTCATAATCAAGAAGATCTCTTACAGTGTTACTACCTATTTCAACCATTTTCCTGACCTCAGGAAAATGGTCCGTAATTTCAAAACCACTATTTATGCAAGCGAGTTTTGCCCTATCAATTACTTTAGCAAAATTCTCCCATTTTTTATATTGTAGCACTTCACTTAACTCCCTTGCACTCCAATATTCAATTCCGTTTTCTTTAGTTTTTTTAATTTCTTCAAAACTTTTGTATTCTTCAGCGTGTAAATTACTCATTGACATCATCTCCTATTAGTAATTTTATTGCCGATATTGTATCAAACATATGTTTTGATGTCAAGTGTCTATTTGTCTTTTTATAATAAATATTAAAAACTCTGGATTTTTCAAATTTCCAGAGTTTCATTTATTTTATTGCAACATAACTTTATCAAGTAGTTTTCCTATCTCAATCCATTCTTTTTTATCTTCAACAGGACCAATATATTCGTTTGTCAATGGATTATAAATAGCTGCATAAATTCTTAATTTATTTTTTTCATCATAAGAATTATCTGTATAAACAACATAATCTTTTCCGGTTACTTCGCTTTTAAATGTAAGAATAACATCATATTCCATTTTAGCACCGTTATTAAATACTGTAAATATTTTTGGATTTTTCATAATTCATTTCCTTTCCATAGTTTTTATCTTTGTTCACCATTATTGTTTTTAGGATTAGTTTGTTCTGAAGAATCTTTGCCAAGCATTGCATCTATTTTAGCTTCGAGTTCTGCTAATTTTTTATCTGATGCTTCTTCATATCTAAAGAATGCATCTTGTGCTGCTCTAAATCTTTCTGTGTTTGCTTTTTTCTGTGCAATCAATTCTTTTACTTGTGTTCCCAATTCTTCTAATTCTTTATATTTACTATGTTCTTCTGGTGTTATTCCTATTCTTCCATCTGATGGTTTGAATATATTTACATTTCCTATTGTTTCATCTTTGTTTAGAATGATTCCTCCTGCTTTTTTGAATGTTTGATCATATCTTTCTTGTACATACCATTCTATTGTATCTACATCCATTCCTTCTGGTATGATTTCTTCTAAGTTTAATGGTAAGATTTGACCTAAATCTAAGTTTTCTACTCTGTTTATGTAACAGTTATAGAATCTACCACCTTCTATTGGTGTTTTTGGATTTGGCACAAAGTAAACATTTACATTACTGCAGTTTCTTCCTATAAATTCTGTTTGTCTTTCTTGTGAATAGTTTATTTCTTCTACTAAGTATTGTGTTCTTGGTAATGCTAATAGTTTGTCCATTAGTAATCCATATGCTTCTTCTGGATTTTCTGGATAATATTTTTCTGCAATTGCTCTTAATTCAGCTGTTACTGTTTCTGTTTCAAAGCTACCACCATCTAATAATAGTTGTGTTAAGTCTTTTAAGTCTGTTGTTGAAACTCTTTCTGCTTTTGGATAGATTATTGTATTTCCACTTAAATATCCTGCTAATGTTGAGAATGTTAAGTTTGCTGGTAATTGGCTGATTCTTTTTGCTTCTCTTATTTTTTGCATTGTTTCTTCGTGATCTAATTGATAAATTTCTAGAATTCTTTTTTCTTTTTCTCTTACTTCTTCTGCAGTGTATGCAATTGTTTCATCCATTGCAAATCCGTTTTTGATTTGTTCAAGCATTTCTTTTGCTTGCTCCTCATCTCCACCTACTGCTAGTTCACAAAGTTCATAAAGTTTGGCAAATATTTCTTCTTCTGTTTTTCCTTGTAGAAAATCATCTGATATTCCATTTACTGTTTCTATTGGAAGTTGTCCTGTAAAGTCATTTTGAGTTGCTCTTTGAATTTTTTTATTTAAAACTCCTTTACCTACTTTGGGTAAATCTCTTAATTCATCAGCTTCTCTTATTTGTTTTAATGTTTCTTGGCGATTTACTAAATTAGCTTGTTTTTCTAATTCTTCTAATCTAGCATTTCTTGCATTTGCTTCTGCTATGTAATTACTTATATTAGATGTTCTTGCTAATTTTTCGTATTGTGCATTATATTCTTCTTCTGTTTTGCCCGGATAGTTTTTTCTTAGTATTTCTATAAATACCTGTTTTACTTCAGGTATTTCAAATGAATTGTTTTCTATTATTGCATCTAATACTGGTTTGAATTCTGTTTGACTTATTTTTCTGTTATCAAAGTATACATTTGTTGCCATGAATTTTGTTACTCTTGATAATGTACTATTTGGCATTTCTTCTTTTGAATTTGCGTTTCTTATTTGCTCTAATGTTCGTTCATGTCTTTCTAATTCTTTATCTTCTCCCATAAGGATTCTCCTTTTTATAATTATTATTTTTTATCTTGCTGAAGTTTCAGTCACTTGAGTTTGTTCTGCTTGTCTTATTGTTTCTTCAAATACTTGTGCTTCAATTTGTTGATTTTGTCCAAGCTCGCCTTTATTTTTTTGTTCTACTACGGTTTGTTTGACTTTTTTCTTTACTTTCTTTTCTGTTAATTTTCTTGTTTCTGCTTCAGTTAGTTCTAAATCCGATTCTTTAATTGTTTTTTTGAATCTTTCAATATTTTTATCTTTTTTTTGGTCATTTAATTTACTTCCAATTGGCCACTTTTCACGCTTATCTCCTATTATATCTTTTAATTCTTCCAAAATTTCGTTTCTTTCTTTTTCACTTTTTCCTTCTAATAAATTTCCTATATTTCCCTGTTGAGTAATCTTTGTTAAATCTATCTCATATCTTTTTAATATAATTAACACATCTACTAAGTCTTGTGTTGCATTTTCAATTTCTGTTAATTTTCTTATTTCTCCTTTTGTTAATTTTATCCCGGATTCCTCTAATGCCTGTTTGAATTCGCCTATATTTTTATCCGTTTTTTGAGTATTTAATCTTTTTCCAATTGGCCACTTTTCACTATTGTCTCCTACTATAGTTTTTAAATCTTTTAAGATTTTCTCTCTTTCTTCTTCATTTTTTTCTTCTAGCAAATTTTCAATATTCCCATCTTGAGTAATTTTGGTTAAATCTATTTTATATCTTTTCAATATATTTAACACATCTACTAAATCTTGTGTTGCATTTTTACTTCCTTCTCCTTTTTCTATTAATTTTTTTCGTTCTTTTTCCGTTAATTCTATCCCTGATTCTTTTAATGCATTCTCGAATTCACCTATGTTTTTATCCGATTTTTGAGTATTTAATCTATTTCCTATTGGCCATTTTTCAGCATTATCCCCAATTATATCTTTTAACTCTTTTAAAATTCTGTTTCTTTCTTCTTCACTTTTTTCTTCTAATAAGCTTTCTATATTTCCCCTTTGAGTAATCTTTGTTAAATCTATTTTATATTTTTTCAATATATTTAACACATCTACTAAATCTTGTGTTGCATTTTCAATTTCTGTTAATTTTCTTACTTCTCCTTTTGTTAATTTTATCCCGGATTCCTCTAATACCTGTTTGAATTCGCCTATATTTTTATTTAATTTTTGCGTGGTTAATCTATCTCCAATTGGCCACTTTTCACACTTCTCTCCTATTATAGTTTTTAAATCTTTTAAGATTTTCTCTCTTTCTTCTTCATTTTTTTCTTCTAGCAAATTTTCAATATTTCCATCTTGAGTAATTTGGGTTAAATCTATTTTATATCTTTTCAATATATTTAACACATCTACTAAATCTTGTGTTGCATTTTTACTTCCTTCTCCTTTTTCTATTAATTTTTTTCGTTCTTTTTCCGTTAATTCTATCCCAGATTTGTCTAATGCATTCTTGAATTTACCTATGTTTATATCCGATTTTTGAGTAAATAATCTATCTCCAATTGGCCACTTTTCAGTATTATCTCCAATTATATCTTTTAACTCTTCTAAAATTTTATTTTTTTCTTCTTCACTTTTTTCTTCCAACAAATTTTCTATATTTATGCCACTTTTTATTTTTGTTAAATCTATCTCATATCTTTTTAATATAGTTAACACATCTACTAAATCTTGTGTTGCATCTAAACTTTTTTCTCTTTCTAATATTTTTTTTCTTTCTTCTTCTGTTAATTCTATCCCAGATTCGTCTAATGTTTGCTTGAATTTACCTATATTTTCATTTGATTTTTGCCTGCTTAACCTATCTCCAATTGGCCACTTTTCACTATTGTCTCCTACTATAGTTTTTAAATCTTTTAAGATTTTTTCTCTTTCTTCTTCATTTTTTTCTTCTAGTAAATTTTCTATATTTCCACTTTGAGTAATTTTTGTTAAATCTATCTCATATCTTTTTAATACAATTAATACTTTTACTAAATCTTGTGTTGCATTTTCACTCACTAATCTTTCTATTAACTTTTTTTTCTCTGCCTCTGTTAGTTCCATTCCACTTTCTTCTAATGCCTGTTTAAAGTTTTCTATATTTCTATCTAATTTTTGTGTATTTAATTTACCTCCAATTGGCCACTTTTCACTCTTATCTCCTATTATATCTTTTAACTCTTTTAATATTTTATTTCTTTCTTCTTCACTTTTTTCTTCCAGTAATCCATCTATATTTACGTCCCTTTTTATTTTTGTTAAGTCTATCTCATATCTTTTTAATACAATTAATACTTTTACTAAATCTTGTGTTGCATCTGAACTTATTTCTCTTTCTAATATTTTATTTTTTTCTTCTTCTGTTAATTTTATTCCAACCTTTTTTATTGTTTCTCTGAAAACTTCTAAGTTTTTATATTTTTTTTGATCTGTTAATTTTTCTCCTATTTTCCAATTTTCGTCTTCATCTCCAATTATATCTTTTAACTCTTTTAAAATTTGTTTTTTTATTGTTTCGCTTTTTTCTTTTATTAAATCTTGTATTTTGGATCTTCTTTTTATATTCGTTAAATCTATTTCGTATTTCTTTAATATAATTAATACGTCAACAAATCTATCTGTTGAACTATCACCTCTTTTAATTAACTCTTCAAAATCATCAGTTCTATATTCTTTCCACAGTTTTATTCTATTTACAGTATTTTCTTCATATATAAGGTTAGGTTTATGCGAAATAGCAACTTGAACTTGTTCTTCTGTTAGCACTGTTCTTAATCCGTCGATAGCTCTATTTAAATATTCTTCTACAACTTCTTCTACTTTTTTTTCATTTAACTTATTTTCTTTTGCTATTTCTAGTATTGGTGCATTATTTAACAAATCATTTGCAACTGAATATTTATTATCTTTTATTCCTAAAGTTTCTAATTTTTCTAAAATTGCATTTCTAACTTCAACTTCAAAAGGTATCACACCTATTGTTGATTTCAACATATCATTTAATTTATCTTGCAGTGATATTTCATTTCCATCTTTATCTGTTAGTCGTACTTGTTTTAATTCTTGAGTTCTATTTAATAATCCTATCGCATCAAATAGAAATACATCCATCATATCTATTTCATTTTGTCTAAATCTTTCTTGTTGTTCTCTTTGTGTTGGTATATTACCTTCTACTTGTGGTACTTCTGTTAATATCTTTTTATTATCTTCATCTACAGTTGTTGCAGTTATTGTATCTGAATGGATTTTCTTTTTACTATTATCAGGTTCTAATTCGTCTTGTTTTTCTATTTCAGCTAAAAATTCATCAATTGCATTAGGTGTCATTATGGCTTTGCGATAATCTTTAACTGTTTTTAAATCTCTTGCTTCTATGCTTTTCATCATATAGTTTACTAATTTTAATAATCTATATGGACTATATAAACTTTTTCCTTCTGTATCTTTCTGTTTATCCCAATAATCCAGCAAATAATATCCATTTTTTCTTAAATTGTATTGCAATACTGTTGGCACTATATTAGGAACAATATCATCTCCACCCAAGCACAATGCTACAACATGTTCTGCTGATAAATTAGATTTCTTTCCATCTACTTTTTTATCAAACGATTCAAATCTTTCTCCAGACAATGCACATCTATGTCCAAAATATTCTAATGCAACATTTACATATTTAGTTGTATCTCCATCTGAAACTCTTCCAAATTTTGCTGCTCTTTCACTATGATTTACAATTCTAAACTCAACTTGTCCATTTTTTAATTTTGTGCTTTGCTCTTTTTCAATTTCACGCAATTCAAGCTGTTCTTTGGTTAGTTCTTGTTCTAATTCATCATCAATTTCTTCTGCTTCTTCATAATACTCTTTTTCCATATGTTTTCCCTTTCAAAATATTATGCTTTAAAATATGTCTCAAAATCATTCATTATTAGATTTCTAATGTCTTCATCAGATTTACCTTCAGCTCTATTTTGTTCTATGAAATCTTTTATTGTTATAGGATTTACTGACATTGATATTGGATGATTTACTGCCATCCATCTTATGTCTGTTATATCTACCATTTCTAAGAATTTTTGTATGTATCTAACACGTTCAAAACTTTCTGTTAAGATCCATTCATTTTTCAAGGCGATTTGGGATAGTTCTTCTCTTGTTATCCCAAATCCTTCAAAAAATCTTATTACTTGTAAAATATCTCCTGGTATTATCATTTCTAAAAATTTATTTTTTTCAAATACAGTGTCTATTTGGCTTTCTGTTAAACCTAATTTGTTTTCTATAATTTCATATATATCTTTATTGTTTTCTTTCATAATCTACCTCTTAAAAAGATTTTTTATAAATTTTATTATTTTTGTAAATATGTTTTGTTTCTCAACTACCGTCGGATGCAAATCTACATTTTCTTGTTGATTATTGTTTGTGTTTATTTGCCTTTTTTCAAACACATCATAACTAATATTATTCTCTTTTTGAGCTTTTTCATATTGAATTTTTTCAATTTGCTTTAGTACAGTTCTTTCTTCAGGTGTAGAAAGAAAATTAGTATATAAATATGTTAATATCTTTTTTGTGTCTTCTAATAATTCAATATTTTCTAAGTCTTCAGTTGAGAATATGTAGTCTTTGTCCATATTGTCTTCAATTACATACATATATTTTTCTGGTATTTCGTCTATATCATCTTCATATGCTTGCAATATTTCATATACTTCTGTTAGTGCTTTTCTACTTACTTTTATGTTTTTGTTATAATAACTTATTCTTTCCATTTATCTTGCTGAAACCTCACTTTCTAAAGTTTGTTCTGCTTGTCTTATTGTTTCTTCAAATACTTGTGCTTCAATTTGTTGATTTTGTCCAAGTTCGCCTTTGTTTTTTTGTTCTACTACGGTTTGTTTGACTTTTTTCTGGGCTCTTGTTTCTAATAACTTTTTTCGTTCTTCTTCTGTTAATTCTATTCTCGCTTTTTTCATTTCTTTTTTTAGTTGATCCATGTTACGTGTCTTTTGAGTATTTAATCTTGTACCAATAGGCCAATCTTTTTTTATTTCTTCTGATATTTCTTGTAGTTCATTTACTATTTTGTTTTTTTCTTCTTCATCTTTTTCTCTTATTAAATCCTCTATTGTAGCATTTTGAACAATTTTTGATAAATCTATTCCATTTGTTTTTAATGCTACTAATACTTGCACAAATTCTCTTATTGCTCTTTCACTTCGCTCTTTATTGCCTTCTTTTTCTAATATCTTTTTTTGTTCTTCTGATGCTAATATTATTCCTGCTTTATCTATTTCTTTTTTTAGTTGGGTAATATTACGTGTCTTTTGTGTATCTAATCTTGTACCAATAGGCCAATCTTTTTTTATTTCTTCCGATATTTCTTGTAGTTCTTTTATTATTTTGTTTTGCTCTTCTTCATCTTTTTCTTTTATTAAGTCTTTTATTTTACTACTTTTCACAATTTTTGACAAATCTATTTTGTATTCTTTTAATACTACTAATACTTGCACAAATTCTCTTGTTGTTATTCCTGACATCTGTTCTTGTTTTTCTAATATCTTGCATTCTTCTTCTACTGTTAATATTATTCCTGCTTTATTTATTTCTTTTTTTAATTGGTCTATGTTTCTTGTTTTTTGAGTATTTAATCTTGCCCCAATATTCCAATCTATTGTTATTTCTTCTGATATTTCTTGTAGCTCTTTTATTATTTTATTTTGCTCTTCTTCATCTTTTTCTTTTATTAAATCCTCTATTGTACTTGGATTTTCACCACCTTGAAGAACTTTCGATAAATCTATTCCATTTGTTTTTAATACTACTAATACTTTCACAAATTCTTTTGTTGTTATTCTTGACATCTGTTCTTGTTTTTCTAATATCTTTTGTTGTTCTTCTAATGTTAATATCATTCCTGTTTTATCTATTTCTTTTTTTAGTTGGTCCATGTTACGTGTCTTTTGAGTATTTAATCTTGTACCAATAGGCCAATCTTTTTTTATTTCTTCTGATATTTCTTGTAGCTCTTTTATAATTTTGTTTTGCTCTTCTTCATCTTTTTCTTTTATTAAGTCCTCTATTGTACCACTTTGGACAATTTTCGCCAAATCTATTCCGTTTGTTTTTAATACAATTAAAACATCCACAATCGTATCTGTAGCCGTATAATCCCTTGAAATCAATTCTTCAAAACTATCCTGTCTATATGTACTCCACAATCGTATTTTGTTCATATCGTTTTCATTATAAAGTATAGTTGGCATGTTCGAAATAATTGTTCTTAATTGTTCTTCAGTTAATATTTGTGCATCTCTTATTCTGCATAATTGACTTTCAATATAATCTTCAACAATAGATTTTACATCATCTCGATTTTCTTTTGCCATTTCTAGTATCGGTGTATTATTTAATAAATCATTTGCAACAGAATATTTATTATCTTGCACTCCTAATGTTTCTAATTTTTCTAAAATAGCATTTCTAACTTCTACTTCAAAAGGTATTACTCCTATTGAAGTTTTCAATATATCGTCTAATTTATCTTGTAAAGGTATTTCATTTCCGTCTTTATCTTTTAGTCGTATTTGTTGTAATTCTTGAGTTCTATTTAATAATCCTACAGCATCTGATAAAAATATATCCATCATATCTATTTCATTTTGTCTAAATCGTTCTTGTTGTTCTCTTTGTGTTGGTATATTTCCTTCTACTTGCGGCACTTCTGTTAATATCTTCTTGTTGTCTTCATCTGCAGTTGTTGCAGTTATTGTGTCTGAATGTATTTTCTTTTTACTATTATCTGTTTCTAATTCATCTTGTTTTTCTATTTCAGCTAAAAAACCATCAATCTCATTTGGTGTCATTATGGCTTTACGGTAATCTTTTATTGATTTTAAATCTCTTGCTTCTATACTTTTCATCATATAGTTTACTAATTTTAATAATCTATATGGGCTATATAAACTTTTTCCTTGTGTGTCTTTTTGTTTATCCCAATAATCTAATAAATAATATCCATTTTTTCTTAAATTATATTGTAATACTGTTGGCACTAGATTAGGTACAATATCATCTCCACCTAAGCATAATGCTACAACATGTTCTGCTGATAAATTAGATTTAGCTGATGTTTTTTGAACTTTTCCATCAAACTTTGTAAACCTTTCTCCAGACAATGCACATCTATGCCCAAAGTATTCTAATGCAATATTTACATATTTAGTTGTATCTCCATCTGATACTCTGCCAAATTTTTCTGCTCTTTCACTATGATTTACAGAATTGAATTCTACTTGTCCATTCCTTGTTTTAACACTTTGCTCTTTTCCAATTTCAAGCAATTCCAATTGTTCTTTGGTAAGTTCAGTATCCAGAGCTTCTTCATCATATTTTTCAATATCTTCTTTTGCCATTTATTTCTCCTAACATTATTTTTATCACGAGGTACTATTTTTCACCATTATTATACCATAAACACTTTTCTTTTTATTGTTTGTAACATAATTGTAAAGAAAATGTAATAAAAGACCAAAAGCATTAATTTTATGCTCTCAGTCTTTAATTACTCCTTCACAATCTCCAACCCACAATTCTTACTTGTATCAGAAAAAATAACAGTATCTCCTCTGCTAATAGTAACAGTAATTACAGCAGTAATAGTTTCAAAAATATCTTTTTCCATCTTCCCTTTAACAGGAGCAGACAATTTCTGACCTGCAGTATTTACATCAAAATCTGATTTTATATTTAAAATATAATCACCTTTTTTCAAAGTAACATTTAAAAAGTTGTCATTAACCTCATAATTCACTATTTTAGAATTATTGTACGTTGTAAACTTATATTCTTTATCATCTAACATAAGAATACATATCATCCCTCTAAAATTAAACATTTTAAAGGGCACATTTGCAATTGAGAGCATAAAACTAGCATTTGAATTTTGAAAATTATTGCCTTGGCACCAAATATAAGTTTTCGGGAAAGAACATCCCCAGTCTTTCTCTATATATCCCATATCATCTTCAAAATTCATGATGGAATTATTGATTTTTATTGCACCATTTGTATTATTTTTCATACTTAATATAGCATGATTACATTCCATAAAAGGAATATATGAAAAAGGCCCCATTATATTAGGATTCATAAAACTTGTGTTAATATTTTTGTTATTAGAATATTTGACATCTCCACTAATTTTAAGAGCTTGTTTTTCATCTTCAATATCTACATGAATACCTTCTTTTGAAAAAGTACTATTACCTATTTTGATATTAAATGGCTCCGAATTAAATTTAAAAGCTTCTATTGGATAATTTACAAAATATGATGAATCGTCTGTAATGACTTGAATAAAAGCTTTTTTATTTTCTTCATCTATGTTTATTCCAGGGATAAAAGAAATTCCTTTTTCTTTATTCGAATTCTTAAAATACCAGCCTTCAAAATAATTTTTGTTTGTAGTTAAAATTTTTTCTCCCTGAAACAAATCAGGATTTTTCATTAAATATAATCTGTTCATATAAATATTGTTTTCAAAAAAATCCAATACTATACAACAAATTATTTATTTATAACTTCGTAATCTATTAATTTAATTTGGTTAGAAAGAAATCCTTCATTTTCATCAATATCATTTGCTAAATCTGTAGACAAATACTTTTTATTATCATCTGCAAAAACTGTAGCTACAGGAAGGTCTATTTTTTCATTTAATAAAATACTTCCTATCAAATTTGCACCAGAAGAAATTCCCACACCTAAACCAAGTTCTTTTGCTAGCTTTCTTGACATATTTATTGCATCATCATCATTTACTAAAACAACATCATCTATTGCTTTTCTATCTACAAGGTCTGGAACAAAATCATCTCCAATTCCTTCTATTTTATGTTGTGAAATGGCTTTTCCTTGTGAAATTATAGGCATTTTGTCTGGCTCAATTGCTACAATTTTCAAGTCTTTAAATTGTTCTTTTAATCGTTTTCCTGTTCCCATCAATGTTCCACCTGTGCCTACTCCTGATATGAAACCATAAATTTCTTCTGGAAGTTGTTTTATTATTTCTTCTGCTGTTGTTTCATAATGTGCCAAAAAATTATCTTTACTCGCAAATTGATTTGCTAAAAATGCGTTTTGTTCCTTTGCCATCTTTTTAGCTTCTTCCACACATCTTATAAAACCACCATCTTCTTTTGAATATAATATTACATTCGCTCCGTAATTTTTTATTAAATTTATCCTCTCTTTACTTACCCAATCTGGCATGAAAATATAAACTGGATGATTATAAAAACTTCCCAATGCTGCTAGTGCAATGCCTGTATTTCCACTTGTTGCTTCTATTATTGGCATTCCATCTTTAAGTTCTCCTCTTTTTTTAGCATTATTTATAATGTAATATGCTACTCTATCTTTAATGCTTCCTGTTAAATTGTAATATTCTAATTTTGTATAAATATATTTATTTCTTCCTTTATACTCATAATTTATTTTTATCATTAGTGTGTTTCCTATTGTATTCATTTCGCTTAACATTTACATTCCTCCTATGTTATTATGCGCACTGTTCTTATATTATATGTTTATTTATTTTGTTTGTTATATTTACAAATTAACATAAACATGATATAATCTATCTGTTACAATCGTTGTAATGTTTGAAAGTTAATTTTTCAAACAACCAAAAAATTATGTACAACAAGGAGGTTACTTTATGAAAAAAATATCAATCCCCATTATCAGTGATGAGGAATTGATGCGGCGGTATTTAAAGATTAAACCCGTTGCAGAGGTAGACGGCACAAAGTACTGGTTACGAAATTATTCCCTCAAGGAATTGAAGGATATATCGTACATATGGTTCGTTATTCCAGACAAGAGAGAACCTGTTGGAGAACAACTCTCTAGTCATACTCATTATGATTTCGAGTGTTTTCATCGCTGTGGTTATCCTGGCTTTTTCAAGCCAAGAATTGCAGAAGTTTTGGCACAAATCCCCGAAGATGTTTTCGAGCATTATTCTATTGATGCTTTTGAAATCATCAAAAGACCCACTTGCGTTGATGACCTTAACAAGCACAATGATGCAACTAAACAAGGTTTCCATGTATCAACAGTCAGACTGTACGTTAATGTCAAACCTTAATGTATGAGGAAATTCGTATGAAGAAAAATAGACTAATTTCATTCTTCACTAACAAAATGTATCGCAAAGCAACCATAGAGTTGTTTAAGGCAAAAATTTTACAATTACCTGGCATACGAAATATTCTTTCCCTTTGGGTCAAGTGGCGTTTTGTCAAGAGAACTCAACATATGGATTCTTGGGATCGTTATGTAGAATTTAAGAGAATGGAATACGAAGCTGAGCAATTTGTTTTCTGTTCCAAACTGGTTCGTTTATATGCCTGCATTGTGTCAGAAGTAAAATATAGAAATGATGCTGATTTTCTCAGATGCAAACAAGAAGTTCTGGAATGCAAAATCATTCAAGAAGAAGAATTGCGTGGATTCCGTGAATATGTTCAGCAGATTGGTCCTAATGAAACAGATGGTACTCGCATAAAGGCTGTTTTCGACAGTTATACTTCCAAGTTGGAAATGGCAAATTGAAAGCCAAAAATAGAGAGATTTGAATTTCAAATCTCTCTATTTTTTATTCTTCTTCACTTTCAAACTGACTGTTATACAAGTTTTCATAAAATCCACCTTTAGCAAGCAGTTCTTCATGTGTTCCTTGTTCAACAATATCACCGTGATTTATAACTAAAATTAAATCAGCATTTTTAATTGTAGACAATCTATGAGCAATTATAAATGAAGTTCTACCTTTCATTAAATTATCCATAGCCTTTTGAATTTCGATTTCAGTTCTAGTATCAATAGAACTTGTAGCTTCATCTAAAATTAAAATTTTAGGGTCTGCTAAAATAACTCTAGCAATTGTAAGTAATTGTTTTTGCCCTGCTGAAACACCACTTGTATCATCACTTAAAATTGAATTATACGCATTTGGCAATGTTTTTATAAAATGGTGAACTCTTGCAGCTTTTGCAGCTTCAATGACTTCAGCATCTGTTGCGTCTTCTTTCCCGTATTTAATATTGTCTTTAACAGTTCCATTAAATAACCATGTATCTTGTAGAACCATTCCAAACAATTGGCGAAGGTCTCCTCTTGTAAAATCTTTAATATTATGACCATCTAATAAAATCGCGCCATCTGTTACATCATAAAATCTCATAAGAAGTTTTACAATTGTTGTTTTTCCTGCTCCTGTTGGACCGACGATTGCTATTTTTTGCCCTTCGTAAATTGTCGCATTAAAATCCTTTATTACTGTCTGTTCCGGTCTATATCCAAATTTAACATGTTGGAATTCAATATTCCCTTTTAGACCTTCTGTTGTTTTGCCATCTACATTAGTTTCAACTTCTTCCTTTTCTTCAAGAAATTCAAAAATTCTTTCAGCAGCTGCTATCATTGCTTGTAACATTGCTGATATTTCAGCAATTTGATTTATAGGTTGTGTAAATTGTTTATTATATTGTATAAAACTTTGTATATTACCAATTGTAATTCTTCCATCAATTGCAAGATATCCCCCAGCAATTGCAACACCCACATAACCAAGATTTGAAATAAATTTCATTATTGGATGCATAAGTCCTGATAAAAATTGTGACTTCCATGCTGATTTATATAATTGTGTGTTTGCTTTTTGAAATTCCTCACTTGCTTTTTCTTCACCATTAAATGCTTTTACAATTGTTAATCCTGAAAAAACTTCTTCAACTTGGCCGTTTACATGCCCTAGATAATCTTGTTGCATTTTAAAGTATTTTTGAGACTTTCCAACTACTATTTTTACTAATAACCCACCAATTGGCATAACTATTAAAGATATTAATGTCATTTGCCAACTTATAGATAACATCATAATGGCAATACCTATTAATGTACATATTGATGTTATTATTTGTGTTATTGTTTGATTTAGGTTCATTCCTAATGTGTCAATATCGTTTGTGATTATTGACAATACTTCTCCATTTGTTTTTTTGTCAAAATAATTCATAGGAAGTTTGTTTATTTTGCTGGCAATTTCTTTTCTCATTGTATATGTAAGTTTTTGTGAAATATTAGCCATCACAAAACTTTGAATAAAGGAGAATATTGAACTTATTATATAAAATCCTAAAAGCATTAATAAGATTTGCCCTACTTTGTTAAAGTCTATTCCACCTTTGCCAGAAAGTTTATTTACTAAGCCATTAAATATTTCTGTTGTAGCATTTCCTAAGATTTTAGGACCTACAATATAAAATATTGTGCTTCCAATTGCAAATATCATCACTATTATTAATGCTAATTTATATTTTGATAAATAGTCTTTTAACAGTTTTTTAGTTGTTCCTTTAAAGTCTTTTGCTCTTTCTATTGTTCCTTTTCCGCCTTTTCTAGGTCCTCCCATTGGTGGTGGCATATTATTCTCCTCCTTCCTTTTTATTTAATTCATCTTCAGATAGTTGTGACAAGGCAATTTCTCTATATGTTTCATTATTTTGGATAAGTTCTTCGTGTGTTCCTTGACCTACTATTTTTCCATCATCTAATACGATTATTTTGTCTGCATTCAAAATTGTACTAATTCTTTGTGCAACTATTATATTAGTTTTATTTTTAGTTCTTTTTGCTAATGCTTCTCTTAAAGTTGCATCTGTTTTGAAATCTAATGCTGAAAAACTGTCATCAAAAATAAATATTTCTGGATCTTTTGCTATAGCTCTTGCTATTGATAATCTTTGCTTTTGACCACCAGAAACATTGCTTCCTCCTTGTGCTATTTCTGATTTGTATTTGGCATCTTTTCCTTGTATAAATTCTACTGCTTGTGCTATTTCAGCAGCTTCTACCATTTTTTTATCAGACATTTCTGAATTTGCATATTTTATATTACTTTCAATTGTTCCTGAAAATAATATTCCTTTTTGAGGCACAAATCCTATGACATCTCTTAATTCTTTTTGTGATAAATCTTTTACATTAACTCCATCAACTAAAAGCTCTCCCCCTGTTACATCATAAAATCTTGGTATAAGATTTACCACGGTTGATTTACCACTTCCTGTACTTCCTATTATTGCTGTTGTTTTCCCTGGATCTGCAGTAAAGCTTATGTCTTCAAGAATTTCTGTATCTGCATCAGGATACCTGAATGATACATTTTTAAATTCTACCAATCCTTTTTTATCCGGATTTAATTTTTTAGTTTCTTGTTTGTCTTTTATGCTTGGCTCTGTTTCAAGTACTTTTAAAATACGATTTGCTGATACAGAAGCTCTTGGTAACATTATTGAAATTATCGAAATCATCAAGAAGCTAGTTACAATTTGTATTGAATATTGGATAAATGCTAACATATCTCCTACTTGCATAACTCCTTGATCTACGTTATGGCCTCCAACCCATACAATTAATACCCCCATTGCATTCATTATAAGAGTTAAAACCGGCATCATAACTGCCATTGTTTTATTTACAAATAAGTTTGCTTTCATTAAATCTGTATTTGCATCATCAAATCTTTTTTCTTCTCTTTCTTCAGTATTAAAAGCTCTTATTACTGATTTTCCTGTTAATATTTCTCTGGCCACACCATTTAGTTTGTCTATTAAATCTTGTAGTTTTTTGAACCTTGGCATTGCAATTATAAATAATCCTATTACAGTTATTAATATTGCAATTACTGATCCTCCTATTATCCAAGCCATTGAACTATTACTTTGATTCATTACTTTTATTATTCCGCCAATACCTATTATTGGTGCATATACCACTGTTCTAAATAACATAGATAACAATTGTTGTATTTGCTGAACATCATTTGTACTACGTGTTATTAAAGAAGCGGTTGAAAACTCTCTTAATTCTTTATTAGAAAATCTTATAACTTTATTAAATACCTTTTCTCTTAATGTTTTGGCAAGTTTAGCACCAACTTTTGAAGATAGCATCATTATTGTAATTCCAGATGTCATACTTATTGCTGCTAATCCTAGCATTTTTAGTCCGGCAATAAAGATATAGTTCATCTGAATTTTATCTGTATCTACTCCAGCTTTTTGATATATTGCTTTAACACATGCAACTGCTGCTTGTTTTTTTATCGTATCTTGCATATTATTAATTGGTTGATTAGTTTGTGATACAATAATAGGTTCTATTAAAAGATTTGAAAGTTCTTCCCTTTGATTTTCATCAATATCTTTTAATACGTATTTTTCATTTTCTCTTGAATAGTTTGATAAAATCTTCTCATCATTATCTGTAACTAATAATATTGATTCCATATCTTCATTCAATATTTGGTTTGGTACTGCATCTTCTATTCCACCAGATTGAATTCCTTCATTTACAATTTTTGATGTATAATTTGGTAATTCTAAATCTACTGCTGCTTGCAGGCACAGCAATAACACTATTAATACAACTGATAGCCATGACTGTTTTAAATTTTTTAATATTTTTAGCATTTTTTTGCCTCCTCTTTTTTTGCTATATTATTTTAATATGTAATTGTGAATTTTGTGTGAATTACAAAAGAAAAACACGCCACAAGTAAAACTCGTGGCGTGTAGGTCCGACATATTGCACAAAACACATCAAACATTAATATTTTTGACCCATCCCAAAAATCTTTCTATGCCCTTAGCGCTTCTATGTCCATAAAAGCTGGATACGCGAATTCCTTCATCACTAATAATGTAAACTTTCCAGTATCCAAACCATTCCTTGAAACACTTCATATCACGAGATATTTCAACAGTTTGGCCATTAGGGAACTTAAAACAATAAATTTTTTCGTGTTGAGAAATGTTTTCTGCTTTTATGCAATATTGCCGATGGTTAAAATATTCGTCCATCTTTGTGGACCTCCTTAATTAGATTATAATTAAATTATATCATAAATCCACCAAAAAATCAATTTCATAGCACTCTATGAGTTTTATATATACTATATTAATTAATCTCCTAAACAAATTCCTATATTTCTTGCTGTTTTTACTAAGTCGTGGTCCATTGTAACTCTTCTAATATTACTTTCTGAAGTATTTCCTGAAACAGCTCCGATTTTCGTGTTTTTTCCAACAACATCTTCTAAAGAAACATAATCTAATCTTCCATCTTTTATTACTGTTAATACTCCGAATGTTCCATTTAGAGCAAGTTCCATTGCTTTTGAACCATATTTTGTTGATAATACTCTATCAAATGCAGTTGGTGTTCCTCCTCTTTGCATATATCCGAGAGTAGTATTTCTTGCTTCTAGACCTGTTAATCTTTCAAGTTCTTTTGCAACTACTTGTCCTACTCCACCTAATTTTGTATTATCTACACCAGCTCCATTATCTCTTGTTCCTGCCACTGTAATTTCTCCGCCTTTTGGTGCAGCACCTTCAGCAACAACAACAACACTGAAATTCTTTCCTTTTTCTTTTCTTTCATTTACTTTTTCAACAGCTTTATTTATATCATATGGAATTTCTGGGATTAATGCAACATCAGCTCCTCCTGCTATTGCTGATTCTAGAGCTATCCATCCTGCATATCTTCCCATAACTTCTAATACCATTATTCTGTGATGTGTTTCTCCTGTTGTGTGTAATCTATCTAATGCTTCTGCAGCAACAGATACAGCTGTATTATAGCCAAATGTTATTTCTGTACATGCGACATCATTATCTATTGTTTTTGGAACTCCTATTACATTTATACCTTTTGTTGAAAAATCTCTTGCAGATTTTTGTGTTCCATCTCCACCTAGTGTAAATAAACAGTCAAATCCGTCTTTTTTTATATTTTCAACACATACGTCTGATAAATCTTTATATACTGTTTCTCCATTTTCTTGAATTTTATAATGAAACACATTCGCATTTGTTGATGACCCAATAATTGAACCACCTTTTGGTAATATTCCTGATGCTGTTTCATCATTTCCTGTACTTAGCTTAACATATTCATTTTTAAGCAAACCATTGTATCCATCAATAAAGCCATAACACTCTATTCCATTGTGTTCTGCAGTTTTTACTATTGCTCTTATTACTGCATTAAATCCTGATACATCTCCTCCGTTTGCTAATATTGCAACTTTTCTTATCATATGAATTCCTCCTTTGGTTAAAATACCATTGTAAATTTCTCTCTTATTATACCAATATTTTCATATTTTACAAGTATTTTTTTAATTTTTATTTATTTTTGTTATGTATATTCTAAATTTAAAAATCCTGCATATAAATATAATGAATAAATCCAAGGATTTATAAAATTATAAAAAAGGATGGTAAGTTTTATGAAAACTAGTATCAAAAGTCTTACACTTTACACTGGTACACATGGTTATAACGGCTGTACCTGTAAATGTAGATTTTGCACTCAGAAGTTTCTGTTTGATGTTCCTTCATATCAAGGCACATTAGAAGAAATTGAACGGATAATCAAATCATTACCTCAGCTTGAAGATGCATACATCTTGGGGAATCCAGATGTTTGTGTTGATACAGATTTTTGCAATCATGCTGCTAAAAAGTTTATAGATGCTGGTTGTAAAGTTATGTTTTCAACCTCAGGTATTGGCGGAAAACATACTATGGAAAAGCTTTTAAATGGTTTACCTTCATCTAAGGTAAAGTATGTGAGTTTTTCTGTGGATTCTCTTAAAGACGAAACTATAAGATTTTTAAAAGGTGTTAATCTACCTTTAAGTAGAGTTGAAGAAGGAATTGCATATTGCATTGAAAACAATTTCCCTGTAAAAATTCAGCCTACTCTGTGGTCTGTAAATCAAGATGAATTAGAATCTATTGTTAGCTATTTTTTCTTCAAATATGGAATTAAATGGTTCACTTTTCATTTCGGTTCTCTTGAAACTCACAGAGGAGCAGAAAATCTTCATGTTTCCGCTAATAATATTAGAGGAATTTATAAAGAAGCAAAAAGACTTCAGCAAATTTATGGTTTAGATTTAAAAATTCCCATGAATATGTTGAATAAAGCTGAATATAGTTTTTTCCAAGAAAACTACACAACACATTGTCAAGATAAGCATCCAAGTGACATTCAGGTATGGATGACACATAAGGGATTAAAAGCATCTTACTGTCCAATCTTTTCTACAGTATATCCTGAAAATTCTGTATTTGACTTAGAATCAGAAGATATGACTGCACCTGGTATAGGATGTAAGATGTGTCCTGTTCAAAAAGAAACTTTGGGACCTAATTTTCAGAATAAAGGCTATATTCCTGTATGCCTTTATTACAAACCTTAAAAACCAAGAGGAAAATTCCTCTTGGTTTTTTATATTATTTTTTGTCATGTTTTAAATAACTTTCTATAAATCCATCAATATTTCCATCCATTACAGATTCAACATTTCCAACTTCATAATTAGTTCTGTGATCTTTAACAAGAGTATATGGACAAAATACATAAGAACGAATTTGACTTCCCCATGCAATATCTTTTTGCTCTCCTTTCAATTCATCTATTGTATCTTTTTGTTCTTGTTCTTTTAAATTAAGTAATTTTGATTTAAGCATCCTCATAGCTGTTTCTCTATTTTGAATTTGAGAACGTTCAGATTGACAGGCAACAACAATATTTGTAGGAATATGAGTTATCCTTACTGCTGATGATGTTTTATTTATATGTTGTCCTCCAGCTCCTGACGCTCTATATGTATCTACTCTTAAATCATCTTGATTTATTTCTATTTGAATATCATCAGTTATTTCTGGTAAAACTTCTAATGAAGCAAATGATGTGTGTCTTCTTCCTCCCGCATCAAATGGCGAAATTCTTACTAATCTATGTACTCCCATTTCACATTTCATATATCCATAGGCATTTTGACCTACAATTTCAAAAGTTACACTTTTTATTCCTGCTTCATCACCTTCTAAATAGTCTAATTCTTTTACTTCATAACCATTTTTTATAGCCCATCTTGTATACATTCTATATAACATTTCTGCCCAATCTTGAGATTCTGTTCCACCAGCTCCTGGATGTAAGGTTAATATTGCATTATTTTTATCATATTTGCCTGATAATAATGTTTCTAATTGTAATTTTTCAATTTCTTTTTCTAAATTTAAAGTAGATTTTAATATATCCTTTGCCACATCTTCGTCATTTTCCATATTTGCTAGTTCTGTTAAATCTTCTAAATTTGAAATTTCTTGTTTTATTTTTGTATATTGTTGTACTTTTCCTTTTAATTGTTTTATTTGTGCTAAAATTTTTGTGGTCTCATTTGGTGTTTTTTGCCAAAATTCTTCTTTAATTGTTTCGTTTTCTAACTCCTTTAATTTTTTCTCTAATGCTATGATGTCAAAGAGACTCACCTAAACTTTGCGTTTTTTGTTTTAATAAATCTAATTTTCTAGAGTTTTCTTCTAGTTCTAACATTTTATCACTCCTTATTCATAATCTTCAATACTTAATTCTGGATATGTAAATACCTGTCCTGCTTGCGTAAATTTTCCTGATGGTATATGATTTTTGTCCATTGTTTTTGAACCTTTTAAAAAGTATTCATATCTAGCTTTATTTGTCAATTTTCCTCCACCTGTTATTACAGGATCATCCCAAGTTACATCAACCGCATACCATTTTTGGTTTAGTTTTACATAATTCCATGCATGGTTTTCTGTTTCATTTTTACTGTTTGTTCCAGTACCTATAACTATTGTATTTTCTATTCCTATCTCATTCATTAAATATTGAAATGCTTTTGCATATCCTTCGCATACACACATTTTATTTATTAATGCACCATAAATGTCATATATATGGTCTTGTGTTAATGTTTCTTCATATTCTACTGTGTCTATTAAATAATTATGAATCATTTTTATTTTTTCATAATCAGTTTTTCCTTCTATTTGGGAAATTATTTGACGTTTTAATTGTTCAATTTGTGTTTCATACTGTTCCACATCTTCTTTAGAATAAAATCCGTCTGCTAAATATGTAATCTCATTTCCGTTGTCTATAAATACATTATATCTTGTTCCTGTTATTTTGGTAACTTTTTCTATATTTATGTACATTTTGGTAACATCTAAATAAAAAATGTCAGGGTTTTCATATATTAGAGCTTCAATTGCCGATTGATATTGAATTTTCAATTCCGTATCCCCATCTTTTTCGGATAGTAATGATTGAAAAGCATTACCAAAATCTACTTTATATGTTCCTGTTTTTAGATTTTCTTTGTTTTGATATAATCCTCTATATATCGTTTTTGCAGCTTCAGTTAATTGATTATATAAATATCTAGATTGTGTTGCATTTGTGTTATCTTCAATGTTTGATGTTGAATCTTCTATTCCGTCAAACATTTCTTCATCTATAATTATCGAATCATTACTAGAGGGTATATATTCTATTGTCGGAAACCCAGTTTCACTTTCAAAACTTATTTGTATTGTTCCATCTTTTGTAATTTCAGTATATATAGCATATCCTAAAATCCCTATGGTTGCCAATATCCCTATTATTATGAGTGTTAATATAAAACTTATTATTTTATCCTTCATTTTTCCTCCTTAGTTTTCAACTATTTTAATTATATATTATTATTGCTTTATTTGCAATATTGTTTTAAAAGTATAAATTGAATAATTTCTAATTTTTTGTAAATATTAGTAATATGAATTTAAAGAATTTTTTTAATAATTTAACTAAATATAATAAGAATTATAATTTTACAATTATAAATGATAAGTTTGATAATCCTCCTGCTCCAAGTGCAAAAGAGCCAAATGTATTTACTAATCTTAATGAAAATTTGGATTTTTTGAAAAGTAAATATAATACACTAATTAGTCCAGATGTAAAAATAAGAGAATTTAATATGTTTGCTTTAAATAAAAAATATAATTGTTTTATTATTTATATTGATGGATTAGTAGATTCAATTTCTATAAATAATTTCGTTTTGGAACCTTTAATGTCTGAAAAACACAGACACAGTAAAACTTTTGGCGGCACTTTATCAGAATATGTTGATAATTGTTTGTTACCTCAAAATAGTGTAAAAAAACTTAAAGAATACACAGAGATTTTTTCTGGAATTAATATGGGAGATTGCTTACTTTTTATCGATACACTTGATGTTGCTTTTGGAATAGATGTAAAAAAGTTTCAACAACGTAGTATCAGCGTTCCCGAAAATGAATCAGTAATTAAAGGACCTCAACAAGGATATGTTGAAAATCTTAGAACTAACACATCCCTTCTTAGACGTATAATAAATAACGAAAATCTTGTTATTGAAAATATTGCTGTTGGTAAAATTAGCCAAACTAGATGCGGTGTATGTTATATGCAAAATATTGCTAATGGTGATTTGGTTTCAGAAGTTAAATATAGACTTGGAAATTTAGATATTGATTCTTTATTATCTACAGGTCAATTAGAACAACTTATAGAAGATGATGAAGGTTTTGGAATTCCTCAAGTTCTTTCAACCGAGCGTCCTGATAAATGTGCACAATACTTGTTACAAGGTAGAATTGTAGTACTCGTAAATGGTAATCCTTATGCGATAATACTGCCTGCAACAATTGAAGATTTTCTATTTTCACCTGAAGATAATAATTTAAGACCTTTATTTGCAAATTTCTTGCGTGGAATTCGTATTTTAGCTACTTTAATAACTTTGTTACTTCCCGGTATTTATATAGCAATTACAAGTTTTCATCAAGAATTATTACCTACTGAATTATTGTTTTCTATACTGTCTGCAAGAGAAAATGTACCTTTCCCTATAATTTTAGAATTATTACTTATGGAGATTTCTTTTGAATTGATACGAGAAGCTAGTCTAAGAGTTCCTTCATTAATTGGCTCTTCTATCGGAATTGTTGGCGCTTTAATTTTAGGAGATGCAGCAGTTAATGCTGGTATTGTTAGCCCTACTCTTATTATAATTGTTGCAATTACAGGTATTGCATCTTTTGCTATTCCAGATTTCTCGTTTGGTTTCCATGTACGAGTTTTTAGATTCTGGTTCATAGCTTTAGGGTTCACTGCTGGCTTTTTAGGAATTGGAGTCGGATTATTTATGTATGTAAGTATGCTTTGTGGGCTAAAATCTTTTGGAGTACCTTATACCACTCCAATAGCTCCATCATACAACACTAAAGGTAATGGTTATTTTATTCCTCCTATATGGAAACAAGAATATCGTGCTAGTTTTCTTTCTCCCAAAAAGAAACAAGCTCAAGATAATATTAGTATGAAATGGAAAGTGTAAAATTGGGGACGGTCCTTTTTTTCGCGAAAAAAAGGACCGTCCCCAATTTGTCATATTTTTTCAAACATATCTTTTCCGACTCCACAAAGTGGGCAAACCCAATCTTCTGGTAAGTCTTCAAATTTTATTTCTTCTAATTCATCATCATAAATATATCCACATGCAATGCATTTATATTTCATATCTTAGTCTCCTTTCTAACTATATTTTAATAGTTTTCAGCTTTGATTTCGAAATATGCTTTTGGATGATTACATACTGGGCAAACTTCTGGAGCTTTTGTTCCAACTACGATATGTCCACAGTTTCTACATTTCCAGATTTTCACCTCTCCAGCTTCAAATACTTTTCCGTCTTTTACATTTTCTAATAATTTTAAATATCTTTCTTCATGTTCTTTTTCTATTTTTGCAACTTCTTCAAATAAATATGCAATATGAGTAAATCCTTCTTCTTTTGCTGTTTTTGCAAATTCTGCATACATATCTGTCCATTCATAATTTTCTCCATCAGCTGCTGCTTTTAAGTTTGCTGCTGTATCTCCAATGTCTCCACCATTTAATAATTTGAACCACATTTTTGCATGTTCTTTTTCATTATCAGCTGTTTCTTGGAATATAGCTGCTATTTGCTCATATCCTTCTTTTTTTGCTTTACTTGCAAAATATGTGTATTTATTTCTTGCTTGTGATTCTCCAGCAAATGCTGTCATCAAATTTTGTTCTGTTTTTGATCCTTTTAATTCCATAATATTACCTCCTAAAATTTCTTTCGAAAGTAGAATACCATATTTTTCAAAAAAAATCAATATTTATTTTGTCATGATATGAATATTTTCTACTTTTGCTTCCATTTCTCTAGAAATAATATTTTGTATTTGCGCGATTTCATCTGCTTTTAATTCTTCAGATTCTACAATAACACTAATACTTTCTAAATTTACGAATATTACACAATTGCTGAATCCTTTTGTTGATATTAAGTTCTCACATATCATTATTGCATTTTTTTCTCTATTTAATTCAGTTATTTCTTGCGTGACTATTGCTTTTTGTTCTTCTGAAACATTTGAATTATTTAATATATTTTGATATGTCTCTAAAGTTTGAGAATACATTGTATCTCTTGACATTTTTGATTCTTGAAAATACTCATCTTCAGATATAGAAGTTTCTGTAGTTTCTTCTTTATTTTCATTCTCAAGATTTGCATTTTCCTCATTTATTAGTTCATTATTACTTACGAGAGTTGCATCTCCAAGATGCTCATCTCGTGTTTCTGTATCATTCTGATTTTGACTTATACTTACTGTTTCTATAGTTTGTGATTCATTTGATATGTAATTCCAATAACCTGCGGTTACTAACATTAACGCTAAAACATAAATTGCAACTGAACCTTTTTTTATTTTCAATTAATTCACCTCCTTATTTTGAACCCATTTCAAAAACTTGAATTTTATGTACTGCTAATCCTGTAACAGCTTCTACAGCACTAACAATAGAAGCTTTAACATTGGCATTTCCTGCACCTCTAGCAGTTACTATTGCACCTTCAATAACAGGCATAACAACTTTTTCAGTAATAGGTTTGTTTGTTCCGTCTTCATCTGTATAAACAATTTCTTTTTTATTTTCTGTTTCTTTTACATCTTTACTTCCTCCGTCGCCATCACTTTCTTTAGTTATACTTTCAGAAGTTGTTTCATTATACATGGCAACAACAGTACTACTTTCTGAATATTTTATTAGAACGTTGACCTTTCCAACTCCATTAATTGTTTCTAATATATTTTCAAGTCTTTTTTCTAAATCATCTTTTTCACTTGATGTAGAAATTTGAGCAAGCACTTTTGATGTATCATTTATTGGTTCTGTATTTTGTTTCTCCTCACCAGACCACATATTATTTATAATTAATACTGTTACTATCAATATTATTATAAATACAACAATATTTTCTATCTGTTTCTTTTTGTCTTTATTGTTACCCTCTACGCTTTTCTTAAATAATTCTTTTAACATATTTCCTCCTTAAAAAGGGACCGGGTCTGTTTTTACGTAATTTGGGACCGGGTCTGTTTTTGTGTAAAAAGGGACCTGGTCCCTTTTTACGTTTTTATTGTTATCTTTTCTCCTTCTATCTCCAGTTCTTCAGCAATTTCCCTTTTAATTTCGTCTGCATCTTTTTTACTGTTCCCTCCCTGAATTTTAACTGTAATAGAATGAATGCCCGCATTCTTCTTTGTAGAATCCAATTCTGCATCAATATTACATTTGACAACTTCATAATTATTTTCTTCAAACCTTGATATTACAATTTGTTCTAGTTCTTCTAAATATATTTTTTCAAGTTTTTTATTCATAGAAGTTTGATCAACTTCATATTGAAAATTATTTTCATAATTTTCAATATTATATTTTTCGATTGAAAAATCATCTTTGTTTTTTATTATTGGCGAAATTATATTAAATAATACATATACACCAATTACCATTTGTATATATTTTTTATTTTTGTTTTTAGGCAGAATCATTTCTATAATAGTTGCGACAATTACTGCAAGCACTATTTGCTCTGCCCATGAACTCATAAAATTAATCATCTGTACATCATCCCACTATTTGATATTTTGACTACCATTGTGGCTCCAATGATAAGCAGTACTGATAAAGAACATAAAATAGCTAGTAGTAATTTAAATATTCCACCCATTTCATCTAAAAGTTTAACTACTTTTTCGTCTGCAATTGGCTGAATTACTGCAGAGGCGAGACTATATACTATACTTAGTGTTCCTATTTTGATAATTGGCATAATACAGATTCCTACTATTACTATTACACCAATAATACCTACTGCATTTTTTAAAATTACACCACACCCTAGTACACTATCAACAACATCACCTAACACTTTTCCTACTACAGGAATTACTGTCGATACTGCTGCTTTTGCTGTTTTTGCTGTAACTCCATCTACACTGCTACTTAATGTTCCTTCTAATGATACTACTCCTACAAATATTGTTAAGACTATTCCTAAAAACCACACTACACTGGATTTTAAGAATTTAGATATTTTATCTACTTGTACTCTTTCTGATATTTTAGATATTATAGAAAATACTACTATTATAAGAACTATTGGGATTAAAACATCTGCAATTATATTTCCTATAAAATTGCTTATAAATAATATTATAGGCTGTATTAATGTACTAGTAGCAATATTTCCTGTATATATCATTAGTGTCAAAAGCAAAGGTATTAAAACATTTATAAATCCCACTAAATCACTTGCTGTTTCTTTTACTATTTGTATTATTTCTGTGAAATTTGACATTATTAATGTGACTATTAATATGTATTGAACAAAATAAATTATCTGAGATATGCTGTTATTTTCTAAATTGTCTGTTATTGATTTTAATATTCCGTGTATTACTATGATTACTAAAACGCTTATTAATATTTTTATACTTGAACTTATTTCTTGCCCTAATATTTTAAAAACTTTTTTATATAATGATTTATTATCTATTTTTCCTTTAACAGCTTGATTTAACATGTTTTCTAAATCAAATTCTCCAAAGGATTCTCCTATGTATTCTTCTGCTTGTTTTATAAATCCACTTATATTGAATTTTTCTTGTGTAGATGACATTATTTCTTCTTCAGTTTCCGCATAAACTTTACTTGGCAGTAATAATAGTACTAGGATAAATACTAAAATTATTTTTTTCATATTAATCCTTTCTTATGGTAATATTTCTATAATTAATTCTAATAAACTTGAAATTATGGGAATTGACATTGTTATTATAACAACTTTACTGCCTATTTCTATTTTACTAGCAATTGCTTTTTCTCCTGCATCTGAACAAACACTTACTGCAAATTCTGTGATAATCGCTATTCCTGTAATTTTTAATAATATTCCTAAAAATTGTTTATTAATAAATGTTTTGTCTGATATTGATTGCAACAGATTTATTACACTTGATAATTTTTCCATTGCTAAGAATAATATCAAAATTCCTGCTATTATTGAAACATATATTGCATATTCTGGTCTATACTGTTTTAGAATAATTATGATTACTAGTGCAACAAGTCCAATTCCAATTATTTTTATAATTTCTTCCATATACACCTCTTACAAGTTAAATAAAGTTCTAACTGTCTGGAATAATGAACTTATTTCTTGTATTACCATAGATAATACTATTACAAGTCCTGCAAGTGTTGTCATCATTGCTTGATCTTCTCTTCCTGCTCTTACTAAAACTTGATGTAAAACTGCAACTAAAATTCCAATTGCAGCTATTTTAAATAATAAATTAATATCCATGTATATCCCCCTTAGAATAAAATAATAACAAATACCAAGCCAATAGTAACACCTAAAGTTTTATACATCTTTTGATTTTTCTTTTTATCCTCTTCAGCTTTATCTATTTGCATATTCAAAAAATTTTCAATTACTTCAATTTCACTGACTTGTCCTTCAACATCAGTTTGTCCTAGCAATTTTCCTAATTTTTTCAAAATATCTTTATCTTCTTGATTTATGCTAATATCTGCTTCTTGTATGCAATTTTCCCACGCCTCTCTAGTTTGTGAATATGTCATTTGAATTGCCATTTGACTAAATATTTTTTCAATATTTGTTTCATTTTTATTAGCTATTTGTTTAAAAATTTCAGCTAATGGCTCATATGTAAATTTTATCTTTGTTTTAATGGCGTTTAATATGTTTTTAAATTCTCTTAATTCAACTACTCTATTTTCATAAGTTTTAGAAATTGTCAATCCAATAGCAGTAGAAAGTCCGAAAATAGCTATTAATAGAATATATTTAATTCCTTGCATTATAGGTAAATACATTTAGCATCACCTCTTTTTTCAGGATTTAATAGAATTATTCTTTCAAATATATGCTTATTTAGCAATTTTGAAAGCTCTGGATTTCGATTTATTTCATCTATGTTTTTACCATGTGCTGTAAACACACCTTTTACTCCTGAACACATTGCATAATCTATTGCATTTATATCATCAATACTTCCAATTTCATCACAAGTAATTACATCTGGACACATAGAACGCACTAACATTCTCATTGCTTCTGGTTTTGGCATATTATCTACAACATCAGACCTTATTCCAATATCATTTTGTGCAACACCTTTATACATTGCAGCAATTTCTCCTCTTTCATCTACAACACCTACTGTTTTCCCTATAAAACCAATTTCTTTAATGCCATTACTAATATTTCTTATGATATCTCTTAAAAGCGTAGTTTTTCCACACCCAGGAGGTGAAACTATAAGTGTATTATGTATGTTATTACTACTTTCATCTATTATTTCATGTATAATTGAATTACTACATCCTATTTTTTGTCTTGCAATCCTAAAATTCAAACTTGATATATAATTTATATTTATTACTTGTCCATTATCTACTACTGCACTACCTACTATTCCCACTCTGTTACCACCTTTTATTGTTATATATCCATTACATATTTGCCTTTTATATGAGTAAACTGAATTTTCACAAATTCTTTCAAATGCTTGTAGTATTTCTTGTTGTTTTACTATGTGATCCAATATTTTTGTTTCTTGTCCCATTTTTATCATTAATGGTTTGTTACTTCTTAGTCTTATTTCTTCAATTAAATTTGGGGACGGTCCTTTTTTTCGCGAATTTTGGGACAGACCTTCATCTTCATTTGAAATACTAAACTGTTCGATTTTATCTTTTAATATTGCAGGCAAATATCCTAACACAATTTCTAAACCTGTCATTAGTCCTCCTTATCATTTTAAGGGTCTGTCCCAAAATTCGCGAAAAAAAGGACCGTCCCCAAATTCACGCTCAAAAAAGAGCATATATTATAATATATGCTCTTGTGTTTTATTTTAGAACTTATTTTAAAATTTATTCTTCCCAGTTATGATATACATTCATTACATCATCTAATTCATCTAATCTATCAATTAGTCTTTCCATTTTTTCTTGACCAGCTTCATCTAATGCTACTGTTGTTGTTGGTACCATTTGAACATCTGCTTCTAAGAAACTTAATCCCGCTTCTTCTAATTTTTCTCTTACTGCTGTAAAGTCTGATGGATCTGTAGTTATTTCATATATTTCTTCTGATGCTTCAAAGTCTTCTGCTCCTGCATCTAATGCTAACATCATTAATTCTTCTTCATCTATATTAGCTGTTTCTCTTTCTATTACTATAACTCCTTTTTTGTTAAACATATATGATACACATCCTGATGTTCCTAAATTTCCTCCTGCTTTATCAAATACATGTCTTACATCTGCTGCTGTTCTATTTCTGTTGTCTGTACTAGCGTTTACTATTACTGCTACTCCATTTGGTCCATATCCTTCATATACTACTTCTTCATAATTTTCATTACTTGATGATGCTTTTTTGATTGCATTGTTTATAGTATCATTTGGCATATTTGCAGCTTTACATTTTGCTATGACTGCTTTTAATTTTGAATTTCCTGCTGGTTCTGGTCCACCTTCTTTTACCGCTATTAATAATTCTCTTCCTAATTTAGTGAAGATTTTTCCTCTTGCTGCATCTGCCTTTCCTTTCTTTGCTTGTATGTTATGCCATTTGCTATGTCCTGACATTACTTTCACTCTCCTTTAATTTTAATACTCTAATATTTTAACATATTTTTGACTACTTGTGTAGCCCTTTTAAAGATTTTTTAGAATTTATTTTTTGTTTTTAATCGAAATAATCTTCTTTGCTCTAGTATTATTGGTATATTATTTGATAAAAATATTTTTTAATTACATTTCTTAGCTACAATTCCATATAAAACTCTTTTTAATAATATTCCTTTTTCTGTTTTATACCTTTTTACATATTCATCAAATAAATCTTTTTCAACTATTGTTCTGTGTTCAAATTCTCCATGCTTTATTTCTGAAAAATCATTTAATATTGGTGTTTTTAAAAGAAGTGCCATTATATCATCCTCTGTTTGATAATATTCATTTTGTAGTATTTTAACCTTTACAATATTTTTAAATCCCGCTTCTTTTAAATCTAAATAATCTTTTTCTGATATAGCAATTTCATCATTGTAAGCCTGACCTCTTCCAAAAAGCTCTTTTATTTCCCAGCAATCTTTTTTATCAACTCCTCTTATAACAACAGTTCCATCAGTTACCAAACAATCATATATCTGTTTTGCATCTATTATTGTATGCCTTGCTGAAATCAAGTCAAAAGTTTCCTTTGGAAAAGTCATTTCTAGGTTATCCATTTTAGTAAATTTTACTTTTTTATTTGCATATCTCTTTTCATTTTCTTTTGCTGTTTTTATCATTTCTTCAGAAAAATCTGTAGCAATTACCATACCGACATTTGGATAATTTCTTAAAACTTTTTCTCCTCCACCTGTTCCTAAGTCTAAACATAATGATTTTTCATTTGTATTTTCTTTTATTTGTTCATAAAAATCCCAAATGGTTAAATTTTCAGTTTTACATTTTATTTGACTGAAGTCCCAATTCCCAATTCTCTCATAGTATTTTAATTCATTTTCTTGCATCTTTATTTTCTCCTTTTATTTATATATTTGGTTGTATATACAAAAAGAACCTCCCTTCTACGAACAAAGCAAAAACAACCATAATTTTGCTATGGTTAAATTTTGCCATTCATAAAGAAAGATTCTCAACATTCTTTATTATAGTTTCTTAGGTAGTATCACGCGAATGGACGAATTGAAATACTACAATTATAGTATATCATAAATTATGTAATTTTAAAAGTATTTTTAGAAAAATGTCCCAAATATTACTACCATTTGATTTGTTGCCCTCAATATTCTTGTTTTGCAATAACTTTTTATCTTTACGGCATTTTGAATTTCATCATTTGTTATTGTTTGTTTAATATATGTGCTGATATGTTTCATTGTCCTTTTATTTGTTCCAAATTTACTAATTTATTTTTTCTAAAAGTCATTTTTAATAAACAAGGCGATGTTATATTTAAGACTGTATTATTATATACTAATTTAACATCTTCATTTACTTCACACCAATTTAATAAGAAAAATTTTATTGAACCTCCGATGACTTACAACTGCAATTTTCTTTCCTTCATATTCTTTCAGGATTCTGTCAAAGAATTTAGTCATTCTTTGTTTTGTATCTTCTGCACTTTCTCCGTCAGAAGTTTTAAATTTTCTATCTAATAGTTGTTCTTGAGAAGGATCTCTTGTTTTCTTATCCTTCATGAATTCTCCTAGTTCTTTTAAATTCCCTAGTTTTCTTTCGCTTAAGTTACTATCTAAATTAATCGGTAAATTATTAGTATTAGCAATATATTTTGCAGTAGCTTTTGCTCTCGTATAACTACTTGACCAAATAACATCAATATTATGCAATTCGATATTTTCACTTAATCTTTTAGATTGTTCTTCACCATATACAGATAATATTTCTTTTTCATTAATCATTTGAGAATCTTCATTTGTATTTCTGATTCCATTCTCATCAACAGTTTCAGCATGTCTTATTAAATAAATTATAGTATCTTTCATTTCAGGCACTCCACTTCTATTTTTTGTTACCTCAGCAAATTGACTATCTAATTTTTGTCAATACTTAAATTTAAAATTATTATATTATTTTTTTGCAAGGCAAACAAGCGAAAACGATATATTTTTTAAAAAATTATATCTTTTTCACTTTCTTTGTGTTAAAATTTAATTATAGTTATTTTTCTAAGAATGTTTTATTATTTTTGCACATAGAATATAACATTCTTAGAATTTTTGTTGAACAAGCAGTTAGGCTTTCATAATAATGTTTGCCTTCTGCTTTTTTCATTAAATAATAATTATACACTGGATGTTCTGGACATTGATGCCCTAGTTTTACTACCATTTGGCTTATATTAAATAATATCCATCTCGCATATTTGTCTCCTCGTTTCGATATTGCTCCATGTACATTAATACTTTTTCCTGATTGAATAATTGTTGGATCTAAACCACAAAAAGCTATTAATTGCTTATGGCTATCAAACCTTGTAATATCTCCTAGTTCTCCTAATAACTCTGATGCTAAGACTTCTCCAATCCCATAAAACGAATTAAAAATCTTAAAATACGGAGATTGCTTTGCTAATTCTATCATCTTTTCTTTTAATTCGTTTAACGTTTTGATGTTTTCCTGCAATATACTAGCCATATCCGATAAATTTTTTACATCAGAATGTTCTTTATTTACTCCTGGATAAGAATTTATAGCAATATCTTTTATTTGATGTGCCAATCTCTTATAATAGTAATCATGTCTTGAATTTGTTTTATATAAATTATTATATAAAGCATCTACTCTTTTTTCTTTAACTATGTAAGCATGAGGAAATGCTTTTATAAAATTCAAGGCAGTTTCTTCATAAATTCTACTACTTTTAAATATCTCTTCTAACTCTGGAAAACATATATTTATCAATCTTTTATATCTGTTTTTACAACTTACATTTACTTGAGTTAAATAAAAATATTGTCTTGTCATTGCTTTTAAATTAGCATACAAATCATCCTTTGATAAATGGTGATATTCTACTTCATTAACAAAAAATAACTTTGCTAACCTATAACAATCTTTCTTATCAGTTTTTGTTTTTCTAATAGTATCATAATTATTTTTAGTTGTTAGACTATTAATAACTAAAGTATTAAATCCATTTTCTTTAAAATATCTTTCAACTGGTAAATGATATATTCCTGTTGATTCCATAAATACCATTAAATTCTCTGGATTAATTTCTTTTATTTCTTCTTTTACTTTTTCAAACTCTTCTAAATTATGTTTTATTTCCTTTGAATCAATAAGTATTTCTCCATCACTATTCATAAGCATTATCATACTTTTATTTTTGGCAACATCTACACTTAGTACTGTTTTCAAAATTATTCACCTACTTTCTTTTTGAACTTAAGTCTTTTACCTCTACTATTATTTCATCAGGCTTGTTATATAGAGTCAATGCCCTCACTATCTAAAACTAAATTAATAATAGGAATAAAAGTCGAACTGTCAATTTGGTAGATTCTATGATCTCTGTAATTTGATGTTCTAACTTAAATTCTTATGTAAATAATTTTACAACCAAAAAAATTAGATGTAAACTCTATTATTTACATCTAAAAGTATACCTGTAATTTGTCGCACATATATTTTATATAAATATAATAGAAAAAGCAAGTAATATTACCTGCTTTATAAAACTTTATTATCTTTTTTTATGCTAATAATCATATATAAACCTAATCCTATAATTATTAAACTAACTCCCATTCCTGTATAGCCATTTAAAGTTGAATCATACCCATCTGCATAAGTATCTAATAATACAACTTGTGTTAATACAATAGAAGTTAAAGCATTTGCAAAATTAGTTATTTTTATCCCTTTTATTATTGGCTCTTGATTTCGTTTGTATTTTATCATTCCATATATTGCTGTTCCTATTGATGTAAATGCTATTAAAGCTACTAAATAAGTTATATATTCGTGCATATTAGTATTAGTTCCTTTAGTTAATAATCTACATATTGCTAATACAAAACTAAATCCTGCATTTATAAAAAACCACAATGAAGGTATTGTAAGCGAAAATATAAATTTTATTATTCCTATAAAAAAATTACTAATCGTTGAACATATCAAAAAGAATATCAGTTGGTCTTTCTTTTCTAATGCTCTAAATTTTTGAATCATATCTTTCATTATTCTTTATTGCTTTTTATATAAGCATAAACAGGATAATTAAGCACACATATTACTAATCCAACTACACCTGTTATTAGTCCAACTACCATATCAGATGTACTTGCATTTCCTACCATAATTTTGCTCATTCCAAATCCCATAATTAAAGAACCTACAACTCCAACTGTCCAAGTTAAAACAATTCCCCAATTTATTGGTTTATGCTCTTTTTCTTTTTTGGGATGTGCTGATCTGTATACTGGAATTATACATAGCAGTATTACAAATCCTATTATTGTTGTTATTACACCAGCAGTAAACATATTCCATTCTTGTAATAAACACATACACATACCTATTGCAAATACTAATCCACCAATTGTTCCTAATATTATTTCTAATAATGTTTCTTTTTTCATCTTATTTTCCTCCATTTTTTATAATTTCTTCATTTTTCTTTTTTAATTCTTCTTGTTCTTTTTTTACTCTTTCTTTAGCTTTTTCAATAGTTTCGTCATCTTTTCTTAAAAATTTGTCAACAAACTTATCTTCTACTTTTTTGTATCCACCTACTACAGTATCTTCAACTTTCTTATATCCACCTACTACTGTTTCTTCTATTTTTTTGTTTACATCTTTTAATTTTCCCATATTATTCACTCCTTTCTTTAAAACAACACTTGTTGTTTTCATCTAAATATAGTATAATATCTTTAAGAATGAAAAACAATCATCAATTTTCAACATTTGTTGGAATAATGATTTTTGTTAAAGTAAGGAGAA
>JAFQSS010000027.1 GCA_017409455.1 Clostridia bacterium
AACTAAATATTTAATTTTCAATGTGTTCAACCGTTTTTAAAAAAACATTAAAAAACGGTTATTAAAGTTGACCTTTTTTCTATGAAAAAATTTAAAAAAATTTTTTATTTTTCTATTGACTTTTCATAGTTGGTCTCCTTTCATTTGTTTAATTATTCTATATATATGATACCAACTATAAGCAGTAGTAACATTTTCATTGTTAACATCTTTATTATATTGGCAATCAAATTTGATAACTTTGATTTGTTTAGATATATTTTCTATATTTTTTGGACTATCTTCTATCATTATATCTACTTCGTTTTCTATACATTGTTTTATTTTATCTTCATCTTTTGCAAATATTAATTTTGTATATTTTATATTATTATAATCTAACCATTTTCTTGTTATTTCTTGTTCTTTTCCATAATGTTCTTTGGGAATTCCATAATTATTTCTTGCAGTTATTATATATATTCTATGCCCCTCTTGTCTTAATTTTTCTATAACTTCAGGTGCAAATGTTCTTACTGGTGTTTCTGAAAAATATTTTATTAAATACTTGTGCCAAAATTTCATAGTTTGTTCTTCATTCCATCCAAGACCTTTTTCTTCATCATATTCATCTAACTTTATCTTTATAGGCCAATTTTCTTCCACACACATTTTGGTTGCATAATCTAACAATTCTCTTTCAAAATTTGTTAAAACTCCATCAATGTCAATTCCTATGTTCATTTTTATCCTCCTTTTTACCACAGGGACGGAGATAGTGGTAAATTTCTTTTGTTTTTACCATTAACTCCGTCCCCATGGTAAAAAACCGAAAAAGTCCTTACCTTGAAATTATTATTTCAAAGTAAAGACTTTTTTATTTATGCTTTTTTTGCTATTTCAGCGATTTCTGTAAATGCTTTTGCATCATTTACAGCGATTTCTGCTAACATTTTTCTATTGATTGTTACATTAGCTTTCTTTAATCCTGAGATTAATTTGCTATATGTTAAACCATTCATTCTTGCCGCAGCATTTATTCTTGCTATCCATAGTTTTCTGAAATTACTTTTTCTATCTTTTCTTCCTACATATGCATATGCTAATGATTTTAATACTGCTTGATTAGCATTTCTAAATCTATAGTGTTTTGCACCATAATATCCTTTTGCTTGTTTTAATACTTTTTTATGTCTTGCTCTTGTTGTCATTGCTGATTTTACTCTTGCCATTTAATTTTCCCTCCTAATCTACTTCTTAGTTACCATATGGTAATAATTTTTTTATTGTGTTTTCACATGATTTATCTGCATATGCTCCTGGGCGTCTGCTTGATAATTTTTGTCTTTTTGTTTTGTTTGCTAATAAGTGTCTTCTATTAGCTGTTGTTCTTTTTACTTTTCCTGTTGCTGTTAAAGAATATCTTTTCTTTGCAGCTTTGTTTGTTTTTAGTTTTGGCATTGTTTTTGCTCCTTTCAATTGTTTTATATTATTAAGCCTTTTTAGCTAGTATAATAAACATGTTTTTACCTTCTAGCTTTGGACTTTTTTCAACTGATGATATGTCTGCTAAATTTTCAATAAATTTATTTAGCACTTCTTCACCCATTTTTGTGTTATTCAATTCTCTTCCTCTGAATCTTACAGTTATTTTTACTTTGTTGCCATCTTCTAAGAATTTTCTTGCATTTTTTGCTTTGAATCCAAAGTCATGTTCTTCAATGTTTGGAGTTATTCTTAATTCCTTTGTTTCTTGAACTTTTTGTTTTTTCTTAGCTTCTTTTTCTTTTTTAGATTGTTCGAATTTGTATTTTCCATAATTCATTATTTTACATACTGGTACTTGTGAATTTGGTGATACTAATACTAAATCTAATTTCTTTTCTCCAGCTAATTCTAAAGCTCTTGCTAATGGAACCATTCCTAATTTTTCTCCTGTGTCACTGATTAACTGTACTTCTTTGGCTCTAATTTGACCATTTATAGGTAATTCTTGTTTTATAAAAAACACCTCCTAAAAATTTAATAAAAAAAAATTGACTCTGTTACAAGCCAATTCCACACAAAAATAGATATACTTATTAATATAAATCTAATTTTTTCTAACCTTTTTCCACATAGTAAAGGTGAGAAGTGGATAACTTCTTCTTGTAACGAATATTATTATACAACGGTTGGAGATTTTTGTCAATAGTTTTTGAAAATTTTATTTATATAAAAAGTGACTCTTATCATGAGCCACTTAAGTATCTTGCAATTATTTAGTTAAGCCAATTGTGCTTTATGAGTAAATCTACAAACTCAAAAAATGCATCAAATTGTTGCTTAGTGAAGCTGTGTCTGTTTTCAGTTCTAACTTTTACCTCTCCATTTTTCATTACAACCTCGAAAGCTCCTGCCCCATATATCACCAAAAGGCTTTTTACCTCTCTTCTTATGAGCAAATATTTGCATAAATCACTGTCATCCAATTCAAATCCCAAGATTTTACATAATTCAATAGCCGCATCAAATATCGGCTTAATGATAGGATCGTCTGGAGAATAACTTTTTTCTCCAGTTCCGCTCCACCATCCACTCATTTCACGCTCAGGTGTACATTCAGTAAAGCTAAAACGTCCTCCCTTTTCTAGTACAACCATAGACCAAAGATACTTCATTTTTATTCCTCCTAAAAAATTTTTTTACTAAATGCTGTCTATATATCAACCTGTAAAACAGGAGTATAAAATTTGATATCAGTATTATACTATATTTTTCTGTAAACTTCAAGTATTTTAAGTATTTAAATAATATCTTTAACCTTGCTCATTAATGCTATTTAAAAAACTTTCTTTATACTCTTCAATTTTTTGCCTATCTACACTTCCTATCTTAAATAAAATTTGATTATTGGTGATTCTATAAATTACATCTGTTTTTACAACACTATCTCTTTTTAACTTATTATTAGCATCTTTCGGTAATAATTTATTTGCTTCAAACTTAATTTTTTCTAATTGTGATGAGATTAACATTCCAAAATTTTCTATTGGAACTGCCATATTATTTTGATCCACGATAACAAATAAATGATTTTTCCCTCTCTCTCCATTTTCATAGTAATACTCTTTTACAAATACAATATCTCCTATATCATATGGTGAGTATTCTACAGTATCCTCACATAAAATATTTTCAATTTTCCCTTGATGCCACTCTTTTTCTACTGGATATTCATCAAAAGCATCTTTTACATCTTTAATTTTTCCTTTTTCATATGCAAGCTTTAAAAATTCACTTAAGCCTTTCTCCATAAAATTCCTCCTTTATATTTATTTTTAATCTTGAATTTGTAATAGATTTATTATTAGTTAATTGAAGTTTAAATTATTTTTGATTTATAACAAAAAATTGATAAAATTTAATATGAGCTTATTTTACCATCATTTTACATTTTTTTCAAGTAGTTTTTTCTTGAAATTTTTTTGATTTTTTTTGTTATATCTATTGAATTTATTTTGATTTTATTATAACATATAGAAAAGTATGTCTATATACATAGGAGGATAAAAATGCCAACAAGAACAAAAGAAATAAATGAAGAAAATAATGAAAAAACTACAAAGAAAAAAGCTACTACAAAAAAGACTACACAAGCAGTTGCAAAGAAATCGACAACAAAAACAACTACAACAGCAACAAAAAAAGCTGCTGTTAAAAAGTCTGCAGACAAAAAAGCAACTACTACAACCAAGAAATCAACTATAGCCAAAAAAGCAGCAGCTAAAAAGTTGGCAACTACAAAAACAAAGCCTGTTGCAGAAGTTGTAGAATATTATGACTTACCATATAGATATAATGAAACAGTTGTAAAAATATTATATCAAACACCAGAAACCCTATTCGTATATTGGGACATTGCAGATTCAGACAGAGAAAATTATATAAAACAATATGGAGAAAACTTTTTCAATATAACACGCCCTGTTTTAATAATACACAATGATACAATGAATTACAGTTTTGAAATTCCAATAAACGATTTTGCAAATAGTTGGTATTTTAATATAAATGATAGTAAATGTCATTATAGAGTTGAACTTGGTAGACGTCCTAATTATTATAGTCAAGAAGCTGCAAAAGAAATCGCTGAAAATATAAAAACAGATTACATATATGTAACATCTTCTAATAAAATTGAATCACCAAATGATAGAGTGTTATTTAATACAAATGAAAATAATACAATTAGATTTAGAAACATAAAAAATAATGAAGAAAAATCAATTTCATTATATGATGTAATAAAACGCTTACCTGTAATGAAAAAGTTTGAAAATATTCCTTACATTAGTGAAGAATTATTAAAAAATTTATATGCCGGAATTTATCAAAATGAAGATATTTATTTATTCGAAAGACTTACGAACCCATCTTCTGGAGGAAATCCATCATCAGGAAGTATGTCATCAAGATTTATGTAAAAACTTCAAATGTCGTAGGAAACTCGCCTACGACATTTATTTAGTAAATTTAAAGGACTGTCCCAAAATTCGTGAAAAAAAGGACCGTCCCCTAATTATCAAAGGAGAACAATTATGCAAAAAAAAGGATATGTAAGTTTCGTATTACATGCACATCTTCCATTTATTCATCACCCTGAAAGTGATGATTATCTTGAAGAATCATGGCTATATGAAGCAATTTCAGAAACATATATACCATTATTACAAAGTTATCAAAAATTAGTTGATGAAGGAGTAAATTTTAGAGTAACAATGTCAATAACCCCTACTCTACTTTCAATGTTTGATAACAAATTATTACAAAAAAAATATATAAACTATTTAGAAAAATTAATTGAATTATCTGAAAAAGAAATCGAACGTACAAAATATGATGAAAGAGTTAACAGACTTTCTCACTATTATTTTGATAGATATTCAAATGACTTACATCTTTTTAGAGATGTTTGGAATTGTAACTTAATTGAACAATTTAAACATTTTCAAGATATTGGCGTTTTAGAAATAATCACTTGTGGTGCAACACATGGATATTTTCCAATTCTTTATGTTACAGAAGAAACTATTAGAGCTCAAATAGCTGTTGGTGTTCAAACATATGAAAGATTTTTCGGTAGAAAACCTCGTGGAATTTGGCTACCTGAATGTGGCTATGTTCCAGAAGCTGATAAATATTTAAAAGAGTTTGGAATTGAATATGCAATTGTAGAATCTCACGGAATTTTATATGCTGACCCTACTCCTATTTATGGAACTTGTGCACCAATTGTTTCGCCAGAGGGACTTGTTTGTTTTGGTCGTGATATGAAATCATCTCAACAAGTTTGGAGTTCGATTGATGGATATCCAGGAGATGTTAATTACAGAGAATTTTATCGAGATATTGGTTATGATGCTGATTATGATTATATAAAACCATATATCGCACATAATGGTGTACGTGTTCATACAGGAATTAAATATCATAGAATTACAGGGAAAAATTGTGAAAAAGATTATTATGATGTCCAATGGGCTAAAGATTCTGCGGAAAGACAAGCTGGTCATTTTATGGATTCTCGTAATGAACAAATCGAAAATGTTTCTAAATATATGGAAAATCCACCTATTATTCTATGTCCTTATGATGCCGAATTATACGGTCATTGGTGGTATGAAGGTCCATATTGGTTATACATTTTATTTAAAAAAGTTTATTATGATGATTGTAATTTTGAATTTATTACACCTTCAGAATATATTGATAAATATCCAAATATCCAAGTTTCTTCTCCTTGCCGTTCAAGTTGGGGTGCAAATGGATATAGTGGTGTATGGTTAAATCCAACAAATGATTATGCACATAGGCACCTACATAAAGCTGGTGATAGAATGGTTGAACTTGCAACTTCTTTCCCAGATGCTGAAGGAATTGTAAAAGAAGCTCTTAATCAAGCCGCTCGTGAATTACTTCTAGCACAAACTAGTTGCTGGCTATTTATTATTACAAATGGTACAATGGTTGATTATGCTAAGACTAGAATTAAAGTTTATATAGGTCGTTTTACTAAATTGTATTCACAAATTAAAAAGAATGAAATTGATGAAGCCTTCTTGAAAGATATTCAAGAAAAAGATTGTGTATTCCCTGATATTGATTATCATATTTATACAAAATTGTAACTTGTTAAAAAACAAGTTACAATTTTTTTGTTTTCGAATATTATATTTTAGTTATTGTATATAATTTAAAATTTAGCAAATACTATACAAAACGAGATTTTTAGAAGGAGCCAAATATGAGTTCATTATGTATAAAGACTAACAATGATGATATTCTCACATATTTACAAAATGAGTTTTCTGAATTTAATATGCTTAATGTTTATTATTCCAGACGTGAATTCAAATCATATAAAAACATAATCATACATTATACAGGCATAGATAATGAACTTTTTTATACAAAACTCGCTACAATCCTTTCCTACCTAGTAATTGATTATTTTGAAACTGACATCACAAAAAATATACTACAATCTAACTATTTTTATTTTGATTATTCGGAATTTACTAAAATTCTAGCTTTATGCACAGAAAATCTTTGTGATAGTGAATTTTCTTTTACTAATAGACAGATGTTACTTTTTGATGCATTTTATGAATATATAAAATCACATCATTCAATTGTACTTTCTGGTTTTATAAACTTTAGATTACACAAATACAAAAAACTTCTTGAAGACTTAGTTGATTTATCTGTTAATGAATTTATTATTGAAAGAGAATATCTTGAATTTGTTTCTCTCCTAAGGATATATATAAATTCCCAAAACTCATCAAAGCATACTGTTCATTTAGTTTCTCTTGATACTGATACTTTTTTATTAGATGAAAATATGAATTTTATAGATATTGATACAAAAGCCTTAAACGCGAAATATTTGTCTGATGTCTCATTTTCTAATAATGACTATGTATTAAACACATTACTTAATCTACTACCCCAAAAGATCTATTTGCATAAAATCTCTCCATTAAGTAATTTAGATTTTATAAATACTTTACAACTTATTTTTGAAAATCGTATTGAATCTTGTAATGATTGCAACATTTGTAATTTATATAAAAAAATAAAAACTGGAATCAAGAAATAATTCCAGTTTTTTATCTTAATCTTTATTATCTATCCATTCTTTTCCATCTACTACTCTAGTAACCATCATTGATGATACTGTATCTCCAACTACATTTAGCATTGTTGCTGGTGGGTCTATTATTGTTGCAATAATTGTTAAAATTGGTAATGCTGCAACAGGATATCCCATCATTGTTATAATTAACATTTCTGAGATTGTTCCTCCACCTATTGGTACAGCTGTTACTAATAAATTTGCAAGTAATGCAACTCCTAATACCCCTAAAACATCTCCTGTTGTTGCTAAACTTGTTCCAAATAAACAAACTAAAAACATTATTTTAAATACTGAACCTATTATAGAACCATCTTTATGGAAGCTTGTTCCTAAAGGTATTGTTGTTTCTGCAATGTCATCTGGTACTCCCATTTTTTTAGCACATTCAACATTTACTGGTATTGATGCTGCACTTGAACATGTTGCTAATGATGTAACTGTTGATGGTAAAACATTTTTCCAAAATGCTTTTATTCCTTTCTTTCCTCCAGCTATAAAAGCATAAATTGTATACATTATAAAATAAAATGCTACTGTAACTACTGTGTAAATCACAAAAGTTTTTAAATACCCTACAACAATAGTACTTCCGAAACTTCCAACTAATGCTGCAAAATAGCATCCAAGCCCTATTGGAGCATAATACATAATTATCTTAACCACATTTCCTACAACTTCATTTGCTGCAACAATAAAATCAGTTACTGGTTTTGCTTTTTCTCCTGTCATATTTATTGCTAATCCAAAAATTACTGAAGCTACTAATAATGCTACTATATTTTCTTTAGATAGTAACTTTTGGAAATCATTTACTGTCAGCAAACTTACAGTTCTATCTAATATAGAAACATCATCTTCTGTTTCTTCTTCACCTGTTGTTTCCTCTAAAGATGCTCGAATTTGTTCTCCATCTTCTGGATCAACTAATTTTACAAAATATGTACTAGCAAAGCCTATTAGTACTGCTACTAGTGATGTTATTAAAAATATACACACTATTGTCACCATGATTTTGCCAAGTCTTTTTGGTGTTTGCATTTTTGCAATTGATGTTGTAATTGTTAGGAAAATGAGTGGTACAATGATAACTAATAAAAGATTTAAGAATAAGTCTCCAAATGGACTAAGTATAGTTGCTTGTTCTTGGAATATAATTCCCACGATTGCACCAACGATTATAGCAACTAAAAGAATAATCGTTGACTTGTAATTTGATAAAAAATTTTTCATAATACTACCTCTTTTCAATTAAAGGCAACTGAAAATATAATTATATTCTCAGGATTTATGACCATTATATATAATAATATGCTTTTTAGCAATAGGATATTCTATTTTTATTGACAATTTTGAGTGTTTTTGGTATCATTATACCATAATATAGGAGGTATTTTACAAATGTCAAAATTATTAAAATTTATTATTGTTTTAGTATTAGCATTAATCATAATTTTTAATTGTTCTTATACTTTTGCAGCAGTTGATATGAATTTAGATAATAATACTACAACTATAGGAACATCTTCAACTACATATTCTTCAACAGTTTCTACATCTGAATTTGATTTAGAATTAACAAATATTTTGTGTATTGTGTTAATCGTTGTTGGTGTTTTACTTATTTTATTAGGAATTGCTATTTTAATTAGATTAAAGGGATAGAAAAAAGCGCGAGTTACCAAGGGGACGGAGATAATGGTAAATTTATATTTTTTACCATTATCTCCGTCCCCTTGGTAACTTTCCCCCTTGGTAACTCGCACTTTTTTTATTTACAAAATCTGTGTTTTCCAATTGTTACTGTCATCGGTCTTGACCAAATCCAATCATTTGTTGCTGTATTTGGATTAAAATAATATATTGCCCCATATGTTGGATCCCAACCATTTATAGCATCTTGTGCAGCTTTTCTTGCAGTAGCATCTGGTTGTAAGTTTATTTGTCCATCAGAAACCGCATCAAATGCTCCACTCTGATATATTACACCTGCTATTGTGTTTGGAAACTTACTACTTCTCACTCTGTTCATTATTACTGCTCCAACTGCAACTTGTCCAGTATAAGACTCCCCTCTTGCTTCTCCATATATTGCTTTTGCCATCAAATTTATATTTGATGAATTACTTGAAGAACTACCTGAAGATGAACTTTGCATTATTCCCATTGCATTTAATGTTTGTGTTCCAGCTATTCCATCTACTTTTAGTCCATTTTTTTGTTGAAATCTTTTTACTGCCGCTACTGTTAAACTTCCATATATTCCGTCAACATTTCCTGTATAATATCCCCATCTCTTTAGTTTATCTTGTATTGTTCTTACTTCTGAACCTCTTGAGCCATATTTGGATAAAGCTTGTACTTCATTATATTGCATCATTAAAGTAGTTACAAATGTAATTACCAATAACATTAATAATATAATTCCTAATATTTTCTTTTTCATATAATCACCCTTTTGCATAAAATTTATATTATTTTATACAAATTTTGAATAATTATACATTTTGTATTGCTTCTCTTGCCATTTCATCACATCTATTATTAAATTCATTATCAGCATGACCTTTAACTTTAATAAATTCAACTTTATGTTTTTTAGTTAAATCATATAATTCCTGCCAAAGTTCTTTATTTTTAACTGGGTCTTTTCCTGAAGTTTTCCATCCGTTTTTCATCCAATTATATATCCAACCTTGGTTAAATGCATTAACTGTATATGCACTATCACTATATACTTGAACTTCACATTCAACTTTTAAACATTTTAACGCCTCAATTACAGCTGTTATTTCCATTATGTTATTTGTAGTTTCTTTCATTCCACCTGATATTTCTTTTTTAGCTCCTTTGTACATAAGAATTGCTCCCCAGCCTCCTGGCCCAGGGTTTCCAGAGCATGCGCCATCTGTATAAATTATAACTTTTTCGCTCATTTTTCCTCCACAAAAAATTTTTTATTTTTTTCTTAGTAAGTCTTTGTTTTTTATGTTATTTGTGATAAGATTATACCAATAAATTTATTATTTTTCAATATTTTTAAGGAGGTTTTCATGGGTAATGTTTTAGGAATTATTGCTGAATATAATCCATTTCATAATGGCCATTTGCATCATTTAATTGAATCTAAAAAGATTACAAATTCTGATTCTTGCATCGCCATAATGTCTGGAAACTTTACTCAAAGAGGCGAAGTTTCTATTGTTGACAAATGGACAAAAGCTCAAATGGCTATTGAAAATGGAATTGATTTAGTTATAGAATTACCTACTCTTTATGCAATTTCAAGTGCTGAAAACTTTGCATCAGGAGCAATTAAAATCTTAAATTCTTTAGGAATTGTTGATTTTGTTTCTTTTGGAAGTGAATGTAATGATATTTCTATTTTAGATGATATTGCTAATGTTCTTGCTTTTGAACCATCTGAATATAAAACATTATTATCTCATGAATTAGCTAGAGGCGAATCTTTTCCTAAAGCTCGTGAAAACGCTTTAATGATGTATTTAAACAATATTCGCAGATTTGCTAATGTACTTTCTGCTCCTAACAATATCTTGGGAATTGAATATTTAAAATCTTTAAAAAGACAAAAAAGTAAAATTCAGCCTATTACTATTAAAAGAGAGGGTTCCAAATATAATGATGACACTATTCCTCGTGGTTCACGCTATGCAAGTGCAACAGCTATTCGCAATTTGTGTCAGGCAACAGATGATATAACTCCTATTCAAAGATTTGTACCAGAATCAACTTTTGATATTTTAGAAGAAAATATTAAAAAAGGAAATTGTGTAAAAAGCCTTTCTTGTTTTGATAAAGAAATCTTATATACATTAAGAAAAATGTCAACAGATGAAATTGCTAATCTTCCAGATGTTTCTGAGGGGCTTGAATTTGCGTTGAAAAGCGCCGCAAATCAATGTAATAGTGTTGTTGAATTATTATCTATTATTAATACTAAAAGATATACTAAAACTCGATTACAACGCATTCTTTTGTATGCCATTCTTGGCATTACAAAACAAGATATGAAAATGTCAATATTAACTACTCCCTATGTTAGAGTTTTAGGTTTTAATGATAAAGGTCAAGAACTTATAAGTCAAATTTCTAAAAAAAATAAAAAATTAGAAATAATTACTTCTGTTAAAAAGTTTATAGATAAAAAATCTAGTGATAATTTAAAACTTTTAATGGAAAAAGATATTTGGGCAACTGATGTTTATACTTTAGGTTTTGAATATGAGTCTAAAGCTAATTTAGATTATACACATAAATTGATTATTTAACTTTAGGAGGGATTCTTTATGAGTAGAGGTAAACACTCTGCAAACGTAAAACATTTTGATGAGCCAACAGGCAAAAAATCAATTTTAAAAACACTTTTTAAAATTGTGATATTATTTATAATTATTATTTTAGCTTATTTTGCATATGATTTATATTTAAAAGATTTGGATATATTTAAATCATCTAATTCACAAAGTATTGTAGATGATGATATAGAAATTTATGAACCAACTGAAAAGGTTGAAATTGAAACAGTTTTAACTGTAAAAGGTGCTGAATATTTAGAAATAACTGGAGTTCATATTAATAGTGATGACCCAAAGCTTTCAACTGTTGCTGCAAGATTAAAAAATAATTCAGACCAAGCTTATGAAAATGTTAATTTACGTATTAGCTTGTTTGATAAAGATAATAATGAAATAACATTTTTAGATTATAAAATTAATAAAATTGAAGCAAATGGCGAAGCAGCTACACATGCTGCTATAAAAAAAGATTTATCGAATTGTGTAAATTATTCAATTGCTTTGAAAAAACCGGATTAATAAAACAACAAAAAGAGCATTTTTATAAAATGCTCTTTTTATTTTTAATTAATTAGTACTAGTTGTAATTGGTATATAATATTTTATAGATACTGTATTTGGTACTATAGCTGTTGGATTATTTGCTATAAATGTTTTTACATCCCAACTAATTGTTTTTTCTCCTGTTATTGTTAATCCATATGTTGCTAAATCTGCTGTTGATGTACATGTAAATAATGTTTCTACAATTGGATTTCCTTCACCGTCTACTGCTCCTGTTTCATATGTCGCTACAATTGGACATGTCTCTGAAACTTTTATTGTTTGTGTTGCTTCATTAAATGTTATTCTTCCGTCTGATGTTGTTCCAGTTTGTTCACTTCCTGTTGCTTCATCTAATATTTCATTAAACTTGTTTAATATTGTACTTGAATTTGTTGCAGGATAACATGTATCATTTGTTGAAACTTTTCTCATTGTTGATTCTACATAGTTTCCAAATCCCACTGAATATATTTCTAAGTTAGAATCTTTGGCTAGTAAGTCATTTTTAGCACTTACATATCCTCTTCCATAAAGCCAACTATCATTTTGAGGATTATCAAAGTCTCCATCAGCTAATACTATAACAATATTTTTCTTTGCTGAGTTTAAATATGTGCTAGAATTTTCTGTTATTTTATCTATTGCAGGAGCTATACTAGTTCCAAGACCTTCACGTCTACTACCTATAGTAATATTATTAACTGCTGCTGTTAAATCTGCATTTGAAGTTGAGTTTGTTCCTACTAATACTGGACCTTCATTAATTGTTATTGTTACATAACAGTAATCATTTCCATCTGTAGCAGTAATTGTGTCATCTGCGTCAGAAACTTCATAATCTATACCATTAATTGTAGTATATCTTATAGTCTTTCCGTTTTCAGTCTTAGTTTTTATATCTTCATTTTTTACCAATACATATCTGTCTATTGTATCTGCATAGTCTGAGTTAAATGTAATAACTGACATTGATGTGTTTGGATTACTACTTTGGTTAGTAATAAATCCTTTTATTGCTTCTTTAGCATTGTACAATCTTGTTTTTGTCACATCTGTTGGTGCTACATAATAAGAATTATCATTGCTATATTCATTTTCCTCTCCAGCTATTGGTTCATTCATACTTGCTGAATTATCTAATAAGAAGATTATATTTAAATCTGTTCCTTGTTGCCCTTCTTTCCATTCTGTGTATTTAACAGTTATTTCATTTACAGTTGTTGAGACTTCATTAGATGATCCAATTATTGTTTCTCCATTTTTGATATGTGCTGTATTTGTAATTGTTTGGCCAAATGCAGTTTTTGGAGTTGCAGCTTTAAATGTTATTGTTTTTGTTGATTGTGCTCCAACTGTTACTTGCCATGTTAATACATTGTTTATAATTGTTGGTTCTCCTATATTTGCAGAACCTGGAACATAAGTTGTTCCTACTAATTCATCAGATACTGTTACAGTTGTTCCTACTAATCCTGTATTTGTTACAGTAAGTGTGTATTCAATATTTGCTCCTGCATCAACTGTTGCACTTGCTGCTTTACTGATTGCTACTACAGGTTTTCCATAATTTACTATAATTAAGTTTGTTCCTTCTGTAACTGTTGTAGAACCTACATAATTCATATATGTAAATCCTTTTCTTTCAACTGGTTTTTCAAATGAAATTGTTGCACCTACTATTGCAGCTGATTCAATTACGTCATCATCCGCTGTGCCAAGTTGACCATTGTAATGGTATTCAACTCTATATTCACATCTTTGTTTTACTTCTGTTCCTTCTTCTTCAGTTCCATCTTCAGGATCAACTGTTTTGTCTGTTCCTGTATATGGATTATCATTTAGCTCTGCTGTTGCAATATTTATAATTTTACTGTCATTTGCTAAAGCTGCTTTTACTTCTGAATCTGTTACAGTATGTTCTACTGTTACTACTATAGTTTCATTTGGTTCAATTCCTGCTGTTAATCCTTGTAATAAGTCTGCGTTTGCTGCAAATTCATTACTTCCTCTGTTTGCAATTTCTACTTCTGTTCCAGCTATTTCTACTGAAACTACTTTTATAGCTAAACTATCTTTTAATACTATATTTTCAGCTTTTATGTCACCTATGTTTTTTACTGTTATTTCATATCTAATGATGTCTCCATCTTGGTCTACATAGTCTGTATTTCCTAAATTGTCTTTATCTATAATTTCTAATCTTGTTTTTCTAACTTGTAGTCCTTCCCATATTGCAATAAATGTTACGTTTTCTGTTACTTGTTTTGTAACATCTTTATCCCATCCTACAAAATGGAATCCTGCATTTCCTGTTGGTGTTCCATTAAATGTTGTTGGTATATCACCATATTTAACAGTATATTCTTGATTTTCAAATGTTCCTTGTGAACCTTTTGTATATACTACTTTTAGTTGTTGTTTAAAGTATACTTTTAATACTAAACTTCCATCTGGTGTTACTGTTCCGTCTAAAACATTTCCAGTATATTCAGCATCAAAGATATATCCATCTAATGTTGGTGTTTTGTCATCAGCTGTTACTGCTACTGTTGATAATGTTGTTCCTTCTCTTACATCATTTAATTCTGTTTTTGAAGGATAGTTTCCATTTATTTCATAGTAGTATTCTACTGTGTATTGTGATTTTCCAAATGTATAGTAGAAGTTTATTTCATTTCCTTCTAGTGCTACTGTTATTTTTGCACTTGTTGGATCTACTTTATCATATCCTGGAATATCAATTGCTTTTTCTGTTATTTCTGAATTAAATGTTAATCCAGTTAATTCTTTACTATCAGCTAATTTTGTTGTTGTATCTTTTAAGTAGTAATTTACTATTCCTGTTAAGTCTGTTCTTGGTGTATAATAGAAGTTTATTTCATTTCCTTCTAGTGCTACTGTTATTTTTGCACTTGTTGGGTCTACTTTATTATATCCTGGAATATCAATTGCTTTTTCTTCTATTTCTGAATTAAATGTTAATCCAGTTAATGGTTTACTATCTGCTAATTTTGTTGTTGTATCTTTTAAGTAGTAGTTTACTACACCTGTCAAATCTGTTCTTGGTGTATAGTAGAAGTTTATTTCATTTCCTTCTAGTGCTACTTTTATTGTTACACTTGTTGGGTCTACTTTATTATATCCTGCAATTTCTATTGCATTTTCTGTTATTTCTGAATTAAATTCTAATCCTTTTAATTCTTTACTATCAGCTAATTTTGTTGTTGTGTCTTTTAAGTAGTAGTTTACTACACCTGTTAAATCTGTTCTTGGTGTATAGTAGAAGTTTATTTCATTTCCTTCTAATCCTACTTTTATTGTTACACTTGTTGGTTCTACTTTATTATATCCTGGAATATCAATTGCTTTTTCTTCTATTTCTGAATTAAATGTTAATCCAGTTAATGGTTTACTATCTGCTAATTTTGTTGTTGTGTCTTTTAAGTAGTAATTTACAACACCTGTTAAGTCTGTTCTTGGTGTATAGTAGAAGTTTATTTCATTTTCTTCTAATCCAACAGTTATTTTTACACTTGTTGGGTCTACTTTGTTGTATCCAGCAATTTCTATTGCTGTTTCTGTTATTTCTGAATTATATACTAATCCAGTTAATGGTTTACTATCAGCTAGTTTTGTTGTTGTATCTTTTAAGTAGTAATTTACTATTCCTTCTATGTCTGTTCTTGGTGTATAGTAGAAGTTTATTTCATTTCCTTCTAGTGCTACTGTTATTTTTGCACTTGTTGGGTCTACTTTATTATATCCTGGAATATCAATTGCTTTTTCTTCTATTTCTGAATTAAATGTTAATCCAGTTAATT
>JAFQSS010000028.1 GCA_017409455.1 Clostridia bacterium
AAGTTTATTTCATTTTCTTCTAGTCCTACTTTTATTGTTACACTTGTTGGTTCTACTTTGTTATATCCTGCAATTTCTATTGCGTTCTCAGATACAGATGAATTAAATACTAATCCAGTTAGTGGTTTACTATCAGCTAATTTTGTTGTTGTATCTTTTAAGTAGTAGTTTACTATTCCTGTTAAGTCTGTTCTTGGTGTATAGTAGAAGTTTATTTCATTTCCTTCTAATCCAACAGTTATTTTTACACTTGTTGGGTCTACTTTGTTGTATCCAGCAATTTCTATTGCTGTTTCTGTTATTTCTGAATTAAATGTTAATCCAGTAAGTGGTTTACTATCAGCTAGTTTTGTTGTTGTATCTTTTAAGTAGTAGTTTACTATTCCTTCCAAGTCTGTTCTTGGTGTATAGTAGAAGTTTATTTCATTTCCTTCTAGTCCTACTTTTATTGTTACACTTGTTGGATCTACTTTATTGTATCCATCAATATTTATTGCTGTTTCTGTTATTTCAGTATCAAATGTTAATCCTGTTAGAGGTTTACAGTCAGCTAATTTTGTTGTTGTATCTTTTAAGTAATAATTTACTATTCCTTTTAACCCTGTTACAGGTGACCATTTTGCATAATATGTTGTTGTTCCTGCTGGGTATGTTTCAGGTAATTTATCAACTTTTGTTGTTAGTTCCTCTTCTGCATACCATCCCTCAAAAACGTATCCATGTCTTGTTGTTTTTGGCATAGCTGTGTTTTCTATTTTTTCTCCAGCCACTCCTGTTATATCATCAACTTCAGTTCCGCCATTTTCAACAAATACTATATATGCTTCAACTTTAACATTATCTGGTTCTGTTTCTGTTCCACCTACATTTGCAATATTTACAATTGTTCCATTAATTACTTCTTTTACTTTAACTACAAATGTTTTTGTTACAGTTTCATTAGCACCTAAAGTTATAGACCATGCTATTGAATCTTTAGCTTCTGATACTATCGCCCCTTCATTTTCTGGTGTTGAAACAAATTCTGTTCCTGTTGGAACTTTATCTGTTATATATGTTGTTCCTTTTGCATCTCCAGTATTTTCTACTGTTATTGTATATGTAATTAAATCACCGATTTTAGCTATTTCTACTTCTTTACCATCTCTAGTTATTACACTTGATTTGTTTGCTTTGATTATTGATGTTTTTGTTTCATTATCTGGGTCTGTTGGATCTTTTGTTGGATCTGTACTTTCTTTACCATTTGCTATTGCAACATTTGAAATTGTTCCTTCTGTTGCTGTTACTTTAACTGTAAATTTAGCTTTTGCTGTTTTTCCAGATGGTATTGTTACTACCCATTTTACACCAATTTCAGAATTAGCTTCTCCTATTGTTGTTCCTTCTGCAACAGATTTATCTTCAATTGTTACATCTTCAATAGACACAAAGCTTGTTCCTTGTGGTATTTTATCTTTTATTTCAATATTATTAATTGTTTTATTACTATTGTTTGTTACTTCGATAACATATGTAATGTTTTGACCAGTATATACAAACTCGTCTCCTCCAACACCTGTTATTGCTAATTTTTCAACTGTTAATTCTGGTTCATTTACACATAATGCTGTTTTTTGATTAACTTTAACTAGCATTGGTTTCCACCAATCTAAAAAGTGTTCTGATACAAGTCTATCTTGTTCTTCAACTCTTGTAATTGTTGTTTCCCCAACATCATTTACATTTGTATCTGTTGTAATACCTGCATTTCCTGCATTGTTATTATTTGCAGTTTCATTACCTGCATTTTCATTATCATTATCTACAGTTTCATTATCTCCTGCTTCACCATCATTTTCATTTCCTGCATCAGGATTTGTTGTTGGATTTTCATCATTTTCTCCAGTTTGAGTTCCATCTGTAGGTAAATTTCCATCAACTACTTGACTTCCATCAGCAGCTTCTGATTCTCCTCTATTATGTAAGAATACTCCAACTGAGATTCCAGCAGCAAGCAATAATACTATTACTGTAACAATCGCAATAATCTTTTTCTTGCTCATTCTTATTCCCCCTAAATTATTTTATACTTCCTTTGCTTTTAATATTAATCTTTGCTTATTTCCATTTGTACATGTAATTAATGTAACTTCTCTTATAAGTTCATCTTTTGGCAATAAGATACTTACATCATTAGGGTCTGTTACAAAAATATCATAAATTGAATATTGAATTGTTTGACCTTTTAAATCAGTCAACTCTACAATATCTCCTTTTTGCAATTTCTTGGTCTTTCCAAACATTGTTCCATCTTTGTTGTTATGACCTGCTATTGATAAATTTCCATAATCATTAACATTTTCTCCCCAATATTTGATTATAGATAATTTCATTGGTTTTTTTGCACTTTCCGGATCAATGTCTCCAATTTCTAATATAGGATATTCTATATTTATTTTTGGAATTTTTACTATTCCAACGACTTTATATCCTTTATATTCCAATTGTATTTGACTTTCCGATTCTTCTTCATTTTTTGAAAAATCTATGTTACTAAAAGCTGCAACTGCTTCTTGGCTTTCTTTTTCATTTTTTAGATTACTACCATATTTATAAATTATCATGCCTATAATAACTATAGCTGCTATTAATAACATATAAAAAATTGCTTTATAGATTTTTAATTCTATACTATTTTTCTTCATTTTGTTTGTTTAGTTTCTTCATTCTTAAGAATACTGCTATTACTAGAATTACTATGATTCCTAATATTACAAATAATGCAATACTATCATATGTTATTGGTAGTTTTGTTGTTTCTTGTGTTACAATTTGTTCTGTAACTACATTTGGTCTATAAGCATCAAATGCTGTCAAAAATTGAACATCTAGTGTTTCTGCACCTTGTTCGTAAACTTTTTTCAATAATATTATATATTCATCTCCTGCTGTAGATGTTTCTGGTTGTGTTATCATCATATCTTTTACTTCTAACCATTCTGCTGTATCTGTCACTTTAGAAAATGTTTCATTAAATTGTGCTATAAATTGCACTTTTTCATACATATCCATTTTGTCATATTCATTTTGTACTTTTTCAGCTAATATTTTTAATTGGTTGTGTAATTCTTCTCCTGGAAGTTTAGCTATTTCATAATAATATGTAGCTTCTTTCTCATCTAAGATTTGCACATATCCAACTTTTGTTGTTTCTTCAACACCATCTACTGTTTCATTTTTTATTGTAGTTGTGTCTTCCTCATTTTCAGCTATTTTTACTGATATTTTACTTGTTAATGATTCAACATTTTTTATTTCATCTTCTGTTATGGCTTTACTTAAATCTAATTGAATACCGTTTAGAATTAAATTTTCTTCTTCGTTTTTAGCCCACATATAAATTGTTGAGCTTTCTTGTAATAATTTTTCATAAGTGTCTGCATCTAAAAATGCCACTTGGTTCTCTCCCAAATCTGAGATTGAATTAATATAAGATAAATCCATTTCTGTTGGATTTGCATTTGTTGTAAATGCATATTTGAAATTTGTCTTTGATGCCTCTTTTATATAAATTATATATTCTTGTTTTGCTTCATCATTTATTGTACTCACTATAGAGACATCCTCGTTTGCTGCAAAAATCGCTATTGGTGCTATTGCTATGAAAAGAAAGATAGCTAGAACACTCAATAGCTTAAAGCTAATTCGGTTCATTTAAATTCCTCCCTTTTATTTAAATATATTTTTTACGGCTACATTATATTATAAAATGTCGATTTTGTAAATAGTTTTTCCAAAAAATTCCGTTTTTTATGTCGACTTTACATTTTTTGGTGGACAGACACCTTTGTTTTAGATTACAAATTTCAGAGGAAATTTTAATATAGAAAAAACACCTAATTTAAGGTGTTTTTTCTATATTATTTCTCTATCCATTTAACCAAATCTAGATTTGCACTTTCAAGTACCATTTCGTGTTGTGGCATAACTCTAAAGCTATACCCATAATTTCCACCTGAGTTTAAATCTATTTTAGCTACATAGTAATATTTTTTATTTTCTTCATCTTTTCTTTCAAGTTGCATAGGAATTACTTTAACATCTTGAACAGTTCCGTCTGCCAAGAATTTTCCATAATATACTTCAGCTCTAATATGTTCTGGAGCTATGTTTGGAAGTGTAACTACACATCTTGCTTCAATTTGTGCTCCTGCATCTACAGTAATATTATCTGCATTATTTTCAACTTGTTCAATTTGTATGTCTTTCCAACTTGAATATATATTTTGTTTCCAAGAGTTGAATTCTGTAACTTTTTCTAAATCATTGTAATATTTTTTAGTTAAATTACATAATGGCATATATAATTGATTTGTATAATCTACAAGCATTCTTGATGTACTATATTTTCCTCCTGTTGATACTATTGAATTTTTCATATATTCCATCCATGTTTTTGATATTCCACTTCTATCTTTGTCATAATATGCTGGAATTATTTTGTGTTCTAAAGTATAATACATGCTATCACTATCAGCTTTATCTTGTTCTTCATATGAAGAATATTCTGCATGTGTTCCTATTGTCCATCCATTTCTTTGATTATATCCTTCTGCCCACCATCCGTCTAATACACTGAAATTTACAACTCCGTTTACAGATGCTTTTTGACCACTTGTTCCTGATGCTTCCATTGGTCTTCTTGGATTATTTAGCCATACATCAACACCACTTACTAGGTATCTTGATATTTCTATATTGTAATTTTCTAATACAAATATTTTTCCTTTGAATTGTGGCTTCATTGATATTTCATGGATGTATTTTATCAAATCTTGACCTTCTTTGTCTGCTGGATGCGCTTTTCCTGCAAATATTAATTGAACAGGTCTATTAGCATCATTTAGAATTTGTGTTATTCTTTCTAAATCTTTAAATATTAATGTTGCTCTTTTATATGTTGCAAATCTTCTTGCAAATCCTATTGTTAATGCATTTGGATTAAGTTTTGATGTGATATCAGTTATCTCTTCATAACTTACTCCTTCTCTTCTTAATCTTCTTGTTACATTTTCTTTTACTAATTGCAATAATTTTATTTTTCTATCTGTATGAACTTTCCATAGTTTATCATCTGGAATTGTTCTTATTTTTTCCCATACAAAATCTTCATGTATGTTATCTTGCCAATATGGTATTAAATATTTATTATATAATTCTTTTAATTTTGGTGCTAACCATGTACATGTATGGATTCCATTTGTTACATATGTTATTGGAGATTCACTTGGAGCTATATGTGGCCAAACATCTGCAAATAGTTCTCTTGAAACTTCTCCATGTAATTTACTTACACCATTTTTCTTTCCTGCTATTTTTAGCGCTAGAATTCCCATGTTAAATCCTGGTTCTAGAGTATCACAAGGTTTCATTCCTAATTTTAGGAATTGTTCTCTTGTAAGTCCTAACAATGGCCAGAAATCTTTAAAATATTTTTCTACTAAGCTTACTGGGAATATGTCATTTCCAGCTGGTACTGGTGTATGTGTTGTAAATACTGTTTTTGATGTTGCTATATCTCTTGCAACTTCAAAAGATACTTCTTTTTCTTTTATTATATCTTTTATTATTTCTAAGTTTAAGAATGATGAATGTCCCTCATTCATATGGTATACTGTTGGGTTTAGTCCTAATGTTTTTAAAGTATTAACTCCACCCATTCCAAGTATTATTTCTTGTCTTATTCTCATTTCTTGGTCTCCACCATACAATTTAGCTGTTGTTCCTCTATCTTCTTCATGGTTTAAATCTATATCTGAATCTAATAAATATAGTTTTACTCTTCCTACATTTATTTCCCATACTTTTAAATATATTTTTCTTTTTGGAAATTTAATATGTATTATTAAGTCATTTCCATCCGCATCTTTTACAGGATTTATTGGTAAATCATATATATCTAAATCTCTATATTCTGGATACTGCATACCAAATTTGTTTATTTTTTGATTAAAATATCCATTTTTGTACAGTAACCCTACAGCTACTAATGGAATTCCCAAATCACTTGCTGATTTTAAATGATCACCTGATAAAATTCCTAAACCTCCTGAATAGATTCCTATCGTTTGGTCTAATCCATATTCAGCTGAAAAATACGCAATTACATCATTTCTATTGTCTGGATATTTTTGTGAAAACCATGTGTTCCTACTGTTCATATATCCATCAAAATCATCTACTATTTTGTCATATTCTTTTACAAATTGTAAATCTTTTGAGGCTTCTTCTATTTTCTCTTGATCTACAGCTTTTAAGAATTTTACAGGATTTTTGTTGCATCTTTCCCATAAATCTATATCTATCATTTTAAAAAGCCTTAAGAATTCTGTATTCCAAGACCACCACAAATTGTTTGCAATTTCTGTTATTCTTCCTATTCTCTTTGGTAATTGCGGATTTACTGTAACCCTATTAAAAATATACATATTTTTTCCTCCTAAGTTTCTCTTAATTAGCGCTTTTAAACCATTTCAGTTAAGCACTTTTTTCTTCTTTTTGGTAATCATAATTATTATCTACTAAAATTTTATTTTTGTCAATACTTTTTATGAACAATAAGCACAAAGTATTGCCTCTAATCCAACATTTAAATCTATTAATCCTATTTTATATTTATAGTCTAAATCTTGAAGTTCTTGAATAATTTTTCTAAGTTCAGAGGTCTTAAATCCTTTAGCTTGTAGTTTATATTTATTAACCAAAAACATTTGAGTTGGTTTTAAATTTAAACTTATTGCAACATCTTTATTATTTGCAACTGCAATTTTCACAAAATATAATTTTTTAAAATGATTATATAATGTAATTAAAATCTTTTGTATTGGCTCTTTTGAAGCTATTAAATTATATAAAACCTCCATCGCTTCTTTAACCTTCTTTTGCCCAAGATTATCTGTTAAGTCAAAAATAACACTTTCAATCTTCTTTATACACAATTTATCAATATCTTGTTTTTGAATTTTGCCATTTTCTCCAGCATATTCAATAAGTTTTCTAGTTTCATTTATTAAATCTTGCATATTAGTCCCACAACATTCAATTAAATATTGCAAAACATTTTCATCGACATTTACTTTGTAACTATTGCAAATCCCTTTTAATCTTTTTGTTATTTGAAAAGGTTTTTGTTCTTCAAAATTACAAACTTGTCCTATTTTTTCTATTGTATTAAAAATCGAATTTTTTTCTGCTTCATTTTCAACAAACACAAGAACAACAGAATCATTTATTATTTCGATATTCTCTTTCAAGTAATCATTTATCTTATCTTTTAATTCTTTACTTGCTCCACCGCTTCTCCCTTTTCCTTCTCTTTTGAAAATTCCTGTATTTCTCGCAATAATAAGTTTATTAGGATATCCGAAAGCCGGCGTTTCAATATCTGCAATTAGTTCTTGCACATTATTTTCATCTACAAGTATATAATTAATTCCCTTAACAAGTTCACCAAAGTTCTTTTTTATTTTCTTTAATTGTTGTTCTAACAGATAGGTATCTTCACCATATAATAAGAAAATCCCTTTGGCATCACCTTGATTCAATTGTTTTTCCAATTCTTCTACTTTAAGCATTTTAGTCCTTTCTTGTGCAAAATAGAACCGGCACTGTTTGCATTTTTATGCAAAATAGAACCGGCACTAAATGCATTATCTTTCTAAAATTATTCTCATCACTTCAGCCACACTCCAAGCTTGAGAAAAAGCCCCTTTAGGCAAATATGGTTTTTTAGAATCATATATTTCTGCAACACTTCCAATACAACCTCTTTCAAAAACTTCTTTTGAGAATGTTTTTGTAACATCTTCTACAAAGTTTCTTAATTGCATTTCATATTTTGCTTTTTCTTTATTTGTTTTTGAGTTTGCTACCAATTTCTTTAAAGAGTTATAATATGGTCCCAAAAGCCATGTCCAAGTAATTCCTTGATGATAACTAAAATCTCTTCTAGCTCCATCCCCCTCATATATTTCTACATAGTTTTGTTCACCTTTTGCAAGAGTTTTTAAACCATAACTATTTAATAACTTTTTCGTTACAGTTTCAAACATCTCTTTTGCTTCTACTGAATTCACATCTAATACAGGATATATTAATGAAAGTGCAAATAATTGATTTGGTCTTATTTTTCCATCACCTAATACGTCATATAAGCATTTTCTTTTTTTGTTATAGAATTTACTTTCAAATGCGCTTTTACATTTTGTTGCCATTTTTTGATATCTTTTAGCTTTATCCTTTTCTTGTTTTTTACTAGCTAATTCTTGCATTATCTTTAATGCATTATACCACATTGCATTTATTTCGACAGGTTTTCCATTACGTGGTGTTACTGCTATTCCTGCATATTTTGCATCCATCCATGTATTTTGTGTATATTCTGTTCCAGTTACTATTAATCCATCTGTATCAAGATAAATATTGTTATTATCTAAATCAATTCCTTCAGAATAATTTTTTATTATATCTTCTAGTTTTGGATAAATTTCATGTATTACAAAATCATAATCTGATGTATATTCTAAATATTTTTTTACTTGTTCAAATAATAATAATGATGCATCTACACTATTATATAATGGTTCATGGTCAGCTTCACTATATGTATTTGGTACAAGTCCACATTTAATATCTCTTACAGCAGAACTTAAAACTTTTTTAGCAATATCATATTTTTTTGTAACTAGGAAAATTCCTTCAAATGCAATTAGTGTATCTCTCATCCAATCTAAGAACCATGGATATCCAGCAATCATTGAATATGTGTCAAATTCTGGTCTTTTTATTATAAAATTATCACTTGCAACTAAAAGTGTTTTTATAAGTTCTTTTTTCTTTTCATCTTTTTCTTCTTTTATAAGCCCTGATGCATTTATCATTTTAGTCATTCTTGCCTTTTCTTTTGTTATTAATGCTCTAGCATCAATATCTTCTATATCTGATTCTAATGAACATATAAATGAAATTTGCTTTTCTTCACCTGGTTCTATTTCAATTTCGAATCTGCCTGGTACACTATGATTTTCTTCTGGTTCAAATCCTCTTTTTTCTTCTTCAATATAGAACATTCCTCCAAATATATCATTTTGATGTTGAATATATTTCCCGTCAGAAATATTCATATATATAGGATTTCCACCATCTATTGATAGTTCTATTTTCTTATCATATATATTTTGTTCAATATTATAGAAATGATTATGGTTCATTCCATGAACATCTCTAAAATTCATTATTGGAGCTATTGTTAATTTGGCATTTGATTTTCCATTTTTTATTTTATAATATACCCCTACTGTATTTTTAAAATGTTCCATGCAAATTGTTTTTGTAATTTCTACATCTTCAACTTTATATGTGTATATTGGAACATATTCTTTTTCAAAGCTTTGTTGATATTTAAATCCTTGTGATATATAGCTTTTCCCTATATTTGTAAACAAGTCATATTTTCTACCATCAATTTCAAGACTTTCGTCTAATTTTGATAAAATTAATGTTCTTCTTGCTGGTGGAATTATCGGAGCCACAAGTAATCCATGATATTTTCTTGTATTTGCACCAATTATTGTTGATGATGCAAATCCTCCTATCCCATTTGTAATTATCCATTCTTTATCTAATGCAAATTCTAAATTAAGTTTCTCTTTTGCGAATTTCATATTCTTTCTCCTTTTTTATCTTATGATTCTTTTATTGATTTTATTCTGTCACTATATTTGCTACTAAATTTACTTTGTTTTCCTTTTTTCTTTTTATCATTTGGGTCAATCCCTTTTTTTCTTGCTATTTTATCTGCTTTTTTCTTTTCTCTTTTTAATTTATTTATTCTCTTATCAGATTGTAATTTAGCATTTAACATTAAATATTCTGGGTCACTTTCTTTATCTTGATATTTTAAATCATCACAAATTAATGTTATAGCAGATTCTGCTACTAGGTGCGGATCGTGTCTTATTCTATCATCTATTATTGTTGATATATTTTTCTTAATAAATTTGATTCTTTTTAACATTGGATCATTAATTTTTTGTTCAACTAAATCTGAACCTTCTTTATTGTATTTTTTAATATATTCTGGTATTACTTCTCCTGTATCATAAATACAATAATCTATTAAACCTTCTCCACAATGTTCTTGGATTGCTTTTAAGTGGTCTGCTACTGTATAGTCATCTGTTTGACCTGCTTCTGTCATTATATTATTTACATATATTTTTATTGCTTTACTTTCTTTTATTGCTTTTGCAACTCCACTAACTAATAAATTTGGAATTATGTTCGTATATAAACTTCCTGGACCTATTATTATACTATCTGCTTCTTTTATTGCTTCAATTACTCCTGGCGCAGCTTTACAATTTGATGGTTTTAAATATACTCTATTTATTTTTGTCATTTTGTCATTTACTACTTCTGGAATTTTATCTTTTTCTTCAACTACATATCCATTTTCAAGTTCTGCACATATTGTCATTTCTTGTGCGGTTACTGGAATTACATTTCCTGTAATATTGAAAACGGAGTTACTTTTCTCTATTGATGTTATATCATTTCCATACAATTCTTTCATCGCAGTAAAGTATATATCTGAGAATTTCAAACCTTTTAATCTAGTATTTTGCATTTCATGATTTAACAAATCTCCTATTTCAGGATGTCTATCAGATGCAAGCGCAACTATACTATCTTTTACTTCTTCAAATGGTAATGCTGTTTCTAACATTCTTCTTGAAGCGTTTGGTGTTTTTCCATATTCTGAAACTGCAACAATTGCTGTTACATTTTTGGTATATCTTCTCATTCCAGTTAAAACCGTATTTAATCCTGCTCCTCCACCTATTGCTACAATTTTAGGTCCTCTATCATATATTCTTTTGTCAAATATTAATGATTTTACATTTACATTACTTCTATGTTTCATTCTATCATCTGTTGCTTCTATAAATAGTTCCATATTTCTTTTATTCAAAAATATTAGCCCTAATACGATGCTTGTAAAACCTATAACAAATACTACGATTATCTTTCCGGCATCAACGAATTCCATTTCTTTTTCTACAAGTATCTCTGCTATTCCATAACATGTTAATACTATTCCTACTAGTATTACAAATATCCATCTTTTCATTTTTGAGCTAGATTTTAGCCAACTCCATATTCCTTTCACTTTTATCTTCCTCTCTATTTTATAATTTCGATTTCTGGTTCAATTGTTTTTCCAAATTTATTGTATACTTGTTCTTTTGTATATTTCATTAGTTTTATAACATCTTGTGCTGTTGCATTTTCCTTATTTATTATAAATCCTGCATGTTTTTCTGATATTTGGGCTCCACCAATTTGATATCCTTTTAATCCACAATCATCAATTAATTTTGCAGTTATAAAATCTACTCCTCTTTTAAAAGTACTTCCTGCACTTGGATATTCTATTGGTTGTTTTTGTTTTCTGTACGTTGCATATTCTGCCATTTTTGATTGAATTTCTTCTGCATTTCCTTTTTCTAATTGCATCTCTACTTCTAATATAATGTGGTCTTGATTTACAAACAAGCTATTTCTATATTCAAATTTTGCATCTTCATTTTGAATTGTATAAATTTTCCCACTTCTATCCATATATGTAATGTTTGTTACAACATCTTTCATTTCTTTTCCATGTGCACCTGCATTCATTCTAATTGCTCCACCTATTGTTCCAGGTATGCCTGATGCAAATTCAAATCCTGCAATTTCTTGTTTTAAGCATTTTTGTGCTATAAACGCAAGCTTTACTCCACTTCCTACTTTTATTTTGGCAGTCTGATTATCTAATTCAAAAGTTGGAATTTCTATTTTTAGTACAATTCCCTTTATTCCTTCATCTGAAACAAGAATATTACTTCCATTCCCTATTATTGTTAATGGCATTTCCTGTTCTTTTGATAATTTCAAAATTGATTTTATTTCCTCTGCAGTTTGAATTTTTATTAAATATTCTGCTGGGCCACCAATTTTGAATGAAGTATGTTTATTCATTGGTTCATTTATATATATTCTATCTTTTGGAATAAATTGTTCAATTTCTTCTATATTCATTTTTTCACTCCTATCTATTCATAATATGACGATAGATTTTATTTTTGCCATTATATCAGGTACATATTATCATTTTTTTCCTAATTTTACAAGAATTTTTATTAAATCTCTTTAAAATTTGCAAAACTTATAGTATAATATATTTGTAGTGCTTTACACAAGCAAAAAAGGAGGAATTTATATGTGGCAAATTTGGGCAATAGCAGCTGGTGTGTTTTTAATTTTAGAAATTTTCACAATGGGCTTTTTAGTATTTTGGTTAAGTATAGGTTCTCTACTCGCAATGCTAGTAAGTTTTATTACAGATAATATAATTATTCAAACAACAATATTTGTAGTTTCATCTGGATTACTTATATTTGCGACAAAACCTCTTGTGAAAAAATTTACTCAAAAAGATACTACAAAAACTAATGTATATTCACTTGTAGGAAAAAAAGCAATTGTTACTGAAGATATTGACTGGGCCACTGGAAGTGGTCAAATAAAATTTGAAGGTCAAGTTTGGTCTGCAAGAACAGCAGAACAAGTAAACATTGAAAAAGGAACTGAAGTTGAAATCGAAAAAATCGAAGGTGTAAAAGCTTTCGTAAAACCACTTAAAGAACACATTCATAATTAGTTTTTAATATTTAAAATATAAATTATTTAGGTAAGCCAACTTACCAAAAGGAGGAAAAAATGACATTTTTAATTGCATTACTTGTTATAATAGTAATTATAGCAATAAAATCAATCAAAGTTGTTAGACAATCTGAGGTGTACATTATAGAAAGATTAGGAAAATTCCATAAAATAGCAGACGCAGGTCTTACTATAATAATTCCATTCTTCGACCATGTAAGAAGTGTTGTAAGTTTAAAACAACAAACTATGGATATCCCACCTCAAGGAGTTATTACTAAAGATAATGTTACAATTACAATAGATACAGTTGTATTCTATCAAATCACAGATCCTGCAAAAGCAGTTTATGAAATTCAAAGTTTGAAAAAAGGTATTGAATATTTAGCTATCACAACAATTCGTGATATTGTTGGTAAAATGGATTTAGACGAAACATTTAGTTCTAGAGATGGAATTAACTCAAAATTAAGAGTTATTCTAGATGATGCTACAGATAGATGGGGATGTAAAATTGATAGAGTTGAAATTAAAGATATTACACCACCAGCTGATATCAGAGATGCAATGGAAAAACAAATGAATGCAGAAAGAAATAAAAGAGCTTTAATTCTTGAAGCTGAGGCTCAAAAACAATCTGCTGTTACTATTGCAGAAGGTAAAAAAGCTGCTGCTATTCTTGAAGCTGAAGCTGATAGAGAAGCTAGAATTCGTAGAGCTGCCGGTGAAGCACAAGCTATAAAATCTGTTGCAGAAGCTAAAGCAAAAGAAATCGCTATGGTTTATGATGCAATAAAATCTGCTAACCCAGATGACAAACTTGTTCAACTAAAATCTCTTGAAGCTCTTGAAGAAGTTGCAAAAGGTGAAGCAAATAAAATCTTTATTCCTTTTGAAGCAACAAGTGCATTAAGCAGTTTAGGTGCAGCAAAAGAAATTTTTACAGATAAAAAATAATAAAAAGGGACCAGGTCTTAAATTACGTAAAAAGGGACCGGGTCTTTTTTTACACAAATTTCACTTCCAAAATTTGCATTTATTTCTAATATGTGTTATAATTATAAAGTACAGTTATAAAAAAGAGGTGAAATAAATGACATTATTAGCAATAATATATGTTTTAATTTTTGTGATATTTGCATTAATAGCATATGCAGTAATGCAAATCAAATTAGCTGGAATTGAAGTAAAAGATTTTTGGAGCTTTATAGAAGCAAACCAAATTTTAGATAAATTATATGCATTTTCAAAAAAATACGAAACACTTACTCCCCAACAAAAAGTTGTATATTTAATGGAAGCAGAAAAAGTTTTTACAGCATTTGATAAAATTCCGAATATTGTTTGGGAAGATGAATTTAAAAAATATGATGAGGTTTTGAAAAAGTATAAAGAAATAAAAGTTGAAAGGTGGATGTCTAGTTAATACATCCATCTATCATTTTTTACGAAAGGAAGAAATTATGGAAGAAAGATTTAAAATGACAAAAAAAGCTGGAATTTATGGAATCCTTGGAAATATATTCTTATTAATTCTTAAAGCCTTCGTAGGTTTTGTAAGTAAAAGTCAAGCAATGATAGCTGACAGTATAAATAGCGCCGGAGATATCTTTGCATCTATAATGACTTTTATAGGAAATAAAATTGCAAGTGTTCCAGGAGACGACACTCATAACTTTGGACACGGAAAAGCTGAATATATTTTTTCATTATTTATAGCAATTTCAATGATGTTTGTATCAATAAAAACATTACTTGATGCAGTAGCCACACTATTTACTGGAAATCAAATAATATTTTCTTGGTGGTTAGTTATTGTTTGTATAATCACAATAATAATAAAAGCCATTCTTTTCTTTTATACAAAAAACATGTATAAAAAATATAATAATATTTTATTAGAAGCAAGTATGGCTGACCATAGAAATGATTGTATTATAACTACATTTACTTTGATATCAGTATTACTATCTTTAAAAGGTATAACTTGGTTTGATAGCATAGTTGGTATTGGAATATCAGCATGGATATTTAAAACTGGTATAGAAATTTTTATAGAAAGTTATAACATCTTAATGGATGTTTCTATTGACGAAAAAACAAAAGATATAATTTTAGATTTGGTGCATGCTTATAAAGAAATAAAAGGAATAAATGAATTATCATCTACCCCTGTTGGATATCAATATATTATATTTTTAACAATCGCAGTTGATGGAAATATGACAACCTTTGATAGTCATAAATTAGCAGATGATTTAGAACAAACTATAATAAAATTAGATAAAATTTATAAAGCAATTGTTCATGTTGAACCATATTTTGGAGATTAAGGATTTTACCCTAATCTCCATTTTTCATTTTTCCTTAAGTTTCCTTCTAATATTTCTTCTGAAATCCTATCTTCTACTAAAGTTTGAATTGCTCTTCTTAACGGTCTAGCTCCAAAGTTTTTATCTATTCCTTGCTCTAAAACTTCGTTTAAAACACTATCATCTATTTCTACAATATATTTTTGCTCTTCTAATCTCTTTTGAACTTGTCTTATCATAATCTGAGCTATTTGTTTAATATTCTCATCATTCAATTTATGGAATACTATTATTTCATCTATTCTATTTACAAACTCTGGTCTTAATTCACGTTTTAGCTCTTTTATTACCTCTTTTTTGGTTTCTTCGTATTCCTTGTTTTGCACCTTACTAACCTCATCTTCTCCAACTCCAGTACCAATTCCAAAGCCCAATGATTTTCTTTCAGTAATATGTCTTGCCCCCAAATTTGATGTCATTATAATAACTGTATTTTTAAAATTCACTTCTCTTCCCTGCGAATCAGTCAAATGCCCATCTTCTAAAATTTGTAATAATAAATTTGTTACATCTGGATGTGCTTTTTCAATTTCGTCAAATAAAACAACTGAATATGGTTTTCTTCTGATTTTTTCAGTTAATTGTCCTCCTCCATCAAATCCTACATACCCTGGTGGAGAACCTATTAACTTTGATACAGAATGGGCTTCCATGTATTCTGACATATCCAATCTTATCATTGCATTTTCATTATCAAATAATATTTCAGCTAAAGCTTTTGATAGTTCTGTTTTTCCAACACCTGTTGGTCCCAAAAACAAAAATGAACCTATTGGTCTTTTAGGATCTTTCAATCCTACTCGTCCCCTTCTAATAGCTTTTGCAACAGCTTCTACAGCTTCATTTTGTCCTATTACTCTTTCATGAAGTTTTTCTTCTAAATTTTTTAATTTCACATTTTCATCTTCAGTCAATTTTTGAACAGGAATCCCTGTCCATTTAGATATAATCTCTGCTATATTTTCTTCATTTATTTCTGCTACATTTCTATTTTTTGTTTTTTTCCATTTATCATTTTCTTTTTCCAATCTTTCTTTTATTTCTATTTCTTTATCCCTAAACTGTGCTGCCTTTTCAAATTCTTGATTATATATCGCCTCTTCTTTCTCTTTTATTGCAATATCCAATCTCCCTTCAAGTAGTTTTATCTCATTAGGTTCTGTAAACATTTTAATTCTAACTTGCGAAGCAGCTTCATCTATTAAATCAATTGCTTTATCTGGTAAAAATCTATCTGTAATATATCTTATAGATAAATCTACAGCGGCATTTATAGCCTCATCTGTTATTTTAACATCATGATGAGCTTCGTATTTATCTCTTATTCCTTTAATTATTTCAATTGTTTGATTTTGTGTTGGTTCATCCACATCAACTGGACTAAATCTCCTTTCTAACGCAGAATCTTTTTCTATATATTTTCTATATTCTTCTATTGTAGTTGCCCCTATTAATTGTATTTCTCCTCTTGCTAATAAAGGTTTTAAAATATTTGCTGCATCTATTGCTCCTTCAGCTGCTCCAGCTCCAACTATTGTATGTATTTCATCTATAAATAATATTATATCTCCAGCTTTTTTAACTTCATTTAATGCTTTTTTTATACGTTCTTCAAAATCTCCTCTATATTTAGCACCTGCTACCATTCCTGATATGTCCATACTAACAATTCTTTTTTCTTTTAAACTTTGTGGAACTTCTCCATACACGATCTTCTCTGCTAAACCTTCAATAATAGCTGTTTTACCTACACCAGGTTCACCAATCAAACAGGGATTATTTTTTGTCCTTCTCGAAAGAATTTGGATTATTCTTTCTATTTCTTTTTCTCTTCCTACAATATTGTCAAATTTTCCTTCTTCTGCTTGTATAGTCAAATCTTCTCCAAACTGATTTAAAGTTGATGTATTGGTTGAACTGCCCCTTACCTTAGGAATATCCTTTCCAATTTCCTTATCAGATTCTTCTTCATTTATCACTTTTGCAATTTCATTATATATTTTAGGAATTTCTACATTCAATTCTATTATTACTCGTGTAGCAACACAATCCCCTTCTTTCATAATAGCTAATAATAAATGTTCTGTTCCTATAAAATTATATCCTATTCTTTTAGCTTCTAAAAAAGCATTTTCTAGTATTTTCTTTGTTCTTGGAGTAAAACCCAAAGATTCTTTTATTTTATCTCCTTTTCCTAATAATTCTTCTATTTTACTTTTTACTTTTTCTTCAGTTATTCCTTTATTTGTTAAAACTTTTGCAGCAATTCCTTCTCCTTCTTTTACTAAGCCATACAATATGTGTTCTGTGCCTATATAATTATGACCTAATTCTATTGATATATCATTTGCAATTTCTATAACTTTTTTAGCTTTATTGGTGAATTTGTATATCATTACTTTTCCTCCTTTAAATTTGGGGATGGTCCTTCTTTTTTAGTCATTTGGGCCATTTTTTCAGCATTGTCTTTTTGCTTTGGAAGTGGTATCCAAGCAAAATATGTTGATACAAATTCTCCATATTGTGTTGCGTCTTCTCCTACTTCTGGATGTGTTTGCTTTTGTTCTTTATCCATAAAAAGCACCTACCTTTCTTATAAGGTATGTGCTTTTTTTTAGTTTTTATTCATTTAATCTTTTATTCCAAATAATAATTTTACTATTCCCCTTAAGCATTTAGGAACTTTTTTTACAACAATAGTCATATGTAGACCTCCTTTTAGCAGAGCAACCATAACATACCCACTGATATTACTATTATACCTATTAAAATTAACCACCAAATCGCTGGTAGGAATAATACTAGTAATATTCCTAATCCAAATCCTACTAAACATACTCCAAATGTCTTTTTTAAGATTTTCATTATGATTTCCTCCAATATTTTTATTATATTATATTCTTGGAGATTGATTATGTGAATAAAAAAGAGCCAGATTTCTCTAGCTCTATCATATATTTATATATTTTTAATAATTATCCGTTTACTAAATCTTTTAATGCTTTACCAGCTTTGAATACTGGAGCTTTAGATGCAGGTATTTTTATTTCTTCTTTTGTTTGAGGGTTTCTACCTTTTCTAGCAGCTCTTTTTCTAACTTCGAAAGAACCAAATCCAACTAATTGAACTTTGTCTCCTCCTTTTAATGCATCTGATACAACTTCTGTAAATGCATTAACTAATGCTTCTGATGCTTTTTTTGATTCTCCTGTTTTTGCAGCGATAGCTGCTACTAATTCAGCTTTGTTCATTATACATTACCTCCTATAAATTTTGTATATGTACTTATATTGCAGTTGTGACAATATCTGTACCTCTATTTTATCTTATTCTCCAAAATAAATTAAAATCCCCTCTTTTTTTTGAAAATTTTAATATATTTTTAATTTTTCTAGAATTTTATATATTTTTTCACCTTTTGGTAACATATATATATCTTCTTTATTATAAATTTTTAATGCTACTACAGATGCTAAATATATTATTACGGCTAAGATAATTGAAATTATTGTTGCCTTATTTCCAAAATTTATTCCATTTAATAAAGTATATATTGTATAAGAACATATTCCCATTATCCCAGTTGCTAATATAGGCTTTAATACAAACTTATTAAATGGCAAATCTAATTTTACATATTTTTTCAAGACATTAAATACAATTATAAATGCAATTAAGTGACACCCTATTGATCCTATTGCAGCCCCATATACATTTAATTCTGGTATTGGTAATAATATCAAATTCAAAACTAATTTAACTAAACACCCTATTCCTAATGCAACTGCTGGCACTATAACTTTTCCAAATCCTTGTAATGCTCCATTTATTGTTTGGTTAAGAATTGAGAATATCACTGAAGCAGCAATCAGCTGTAATAGTAATGCTCCTTGGGATGCATTTGGATATAGTAAATTTAATATTGGTTGCGCAAATATTATCATTCCCACTACACAAGGTAATCCAATCAACATTGATGTAAGTAATGAAAATGAAGTTCTTTTTGTCGCAGTTTCTTTATCATTTGTCGCTTTTGCTGCAGCTATTGCTGGTACTAATGCAGTTGCAAACGCAATATTTATAGCTAATGGTAAATTTGTTAATGTATCTATTTTTCCTGCTAATTGTCCATATAATTTTGTAGCCACATCTGCAGATAAATATGTACTTAAAATTCTTTTAACTGTAAATGAATCTATATTTTTATTAAATGATGTCATTATTGAACTTAATGTTAATGGAATAGATACCATTAATATTTTCTTAATAATTGTTTTCACATTTTCATATTTATAATTTGTAGAATTTTCTATTTCATTTCCTATTTCTTTTCTTCTTATTCTATAATATATAAATAAATATATAAAACTTGAAAATGTTGCAAGTGTTGTTGCTATATTTGCTCCTGCAGCCATCATTTCTGTTGATGTTGAAGTTACAATGGCTACTATTTCGACTATTACAATTGTTAATATTGTTTTAAATATTTGCTCTAAAGTTTGTGCCCTTGCTGTTGTTTTTAAACTTCGTCTTCCATTAAAATATCCTCTAAACACTGATGATATTGACACAAAGAAAATTGCTGGCGATAATGCCACAAGTGTTAATTCTGCTTCTGGAATTTGAATCCAATTATATGCTATTGTATGTGCTCCAAAGAATAGTAACATTGTTCCAACGGCACCTATACATCCAAATGTAGCTAACGCTACTTTAAAAATTTTGTTTGCTCCTCTATTGTCACCTAATGCTAATCTTTCTGATACCAACTTAGAGATAGCATTTGGTACCCCTATTGAAGATATTGTTAACAATAATGCATATATTTGATATCCACTAGCATAAATAGCGTTTCCAGCATCCCCAAAACCTTGTCTATTTGTTAAATATAATGTATATATTAATCCTAATATTTTTATTAATACTTGTGAAAACATTACTGTTACTACACCTTGCATGAATGTTTCTTTTTTAGCTGCCATAATTCCTCCTATGTTTAATTCTATGATAAATATAGTTTTTTATTATAAAGATTTGAGTCAATTATATCCATAAACAGAAAATTTATCAAGAAGTTTTGCCAAATTTATTGACAAATCTGTATTTTTGTATTAAAATTATGGGGTATTATTATGAAATATGATTTAAATATGAAACTTCTCCCCGGTAGTTTTAGATTTAAATTTCATATATATCAAATAAATTTCTATATAAATTGAACCTTAGACACCAATTTATTAGAATTTAGAAAAAATAAAAAAATAGGAGGGTATATATTACCATGAATAACGTTACATATAGTGCAAAAAAAGAAACTGTTGAAAGAAAATGGTTAATAATTGATGCAGCTAACAAACCATTAGGTAGAGTTGCTACAGAAGCTGCTAGATTATTAAGAGGAAAACACAAACCAACTTTCACACCAAATATTGATACAGGAGATAATGTTATAATTATCAATTGTAAAGATGTTGTATTAACAGGAAATAAAATTAATTCAAAAATGTACAGACATCATTCAGGTTACATTGGAGGAATGAAAGAAACTCCAGCAGCTGTAATGCTTGAAAAAAATCCAGAAAAAGCTATGACATTAGCTATAAAAGGAATGTTACCTCATACTTCTTTAGGAAGAAAAATGGCAACAAAATTAAGAGTATTCGCTGGAAGCGAACATAATCTTCAAGCACAAAAACCAGAAATCTGGAATTATTAATAAGGAGGAACTATTATAATGGCTAAGTCAAATAAAATCGTATATTTAGGTACAGGTAGAAGAAAAAGTTCAGTAGCTAGAGTAAGATTAGTTGAAGGAACAGGAAAAATAACAATCAACGGAAAAGATATTGAAGAAGTTTTCGATTTAGAAACTTTAAAAGTTATTGTTAGACAACCATTAACATTTACAAATACATTAACAAAATATGATGTAATTTGTTCAGTTTATGGTGGTGGAATTTCTGGTCAAGCTGGAGCTATCAGACATGGTATTGCTAGAGCTTTAAATGAAGCTAACTCAGAATACAGACCTGCTTTAAAATCAAATGGATTCTTAACAAGAGATCCTCGTATGAAAGAAAGAAAAAAATACGGTATGAAAAAAGCTAGAAAAGCACCACAATTCTCAAAAAGATAGAATTTGGAATTATATTAAAAAAGCACTATTTTCAAATAGTGCTTTTTATTTTATGCATATCCTCTTTTTCTAAAATCTTTAATACCCTTGGTCTATTATATCTTTGAATAATAATAAATTGACTATCAAAAATCATAGCAGCAATCGCTGATATCACAAATGCCCATGTTCTTCCCCATGGAATTATGAACAATAAAGTTGATAATGAAATCGCTTCATTTATCCAATGATCTAGTTCAGATTTCACCATAGTATTTGCAATTTCTTCTAATGTGTGTTCTTTTAAAGAAAATGATTCTGGGTTATATGTTAAAGCTTTTCCCTTCCACTCTTTTACATGCAATAATTTATACAATCCTTTTTCAAAATTTTTTTCTTTAAACCACCATTGCTGATAATTTATATGTTTCTTAAATAATTTAGAAAGATTTCCCATGATAATTCTTACCCAAAAATGATACATTATTGTAAATGCTATTATTCCTATCCATAAAATCATTTCAGTTCTACATATATTCCCATAATATAAATAAAAACAAATTATTGACGCTATTAGTGTGATACCAATTACACAATACATAAATATTGCTGGACCGCTTTTTTTAGGTTTGCTCATATTTACCTCCAAATTAAAAAACTATCACTTACAATATACCACAAATTTCGACAAAAGAAAAGCACTATTTCAATATAGTGCTTTTTCTCTTATTTAAATTTTTAGAATTTAAAAGTAAATTTAACTGTTTGTGGTGTTTCATCATTATAATTTTCTTTAAAGTCTAAATAATAATCAAATGTGTTATTTGAATCAGTAACTATATCATCTGGTACTGAAACCCAAACATAACATGTGATTGTTTGTAATGATTTAGGAGATGAATAGAAATCATCATCTGTTTCTGATGCGAAAGAAATATTTACATTAGGATATTCATACTTATCATTTAATTTCAATTTTCCTTCGAAATTACTAAAATCATCAAATGTTGTTGTTAATAAATTTTTGAAAGTTCCTTTTAAAACAATGTATTTTTCGCCATCTTTATCTTGATAATATGAGTAAACACCATCAATATCTGGTGGTTTTATTTCATCCATCACAGATACACTTGTAAAAGTTATTTCTGCCATATCTGGAACTACCACTAATTCATTTAAATTAGCTACTATGTAATCTTTCTTTTTTTCTTCTGTTTTGTTAGTTGTACCTTGATTTAGTTGTTCTTGATTATTTTGTAATTCACCTTGATTTATATTTTCTTGCTCATTTTTCTCAAAAACCATGGCTAATAGTATCACAATAATTACTATACATATTCCTATAATAAGTCCACTTTTATTTCCCTTTTTCACTTCATTTTCATTCATTATAATATCCCCCCTTTCAAAAATTTACTTTATAGATTTTTTCTACAATTGAATTATATTATACCTTAATTTATATTTCAAGTAATTTTTTATTTTTCTCTAATAGCTTATTACGATCAAATAACTATGCATAATTATATTTTTTCCTATTACTAATCAAGAAAATTCCACTCACAATTACAGCTAAAATTTCAGCCACTACAACAGACAGCCATAAACCATCAAGTCCTAAAAGTAATGGTAGTACAAATATCATGACTATTTGGAATAGTAATGTTCTTAAACAAGATATTGCAGCAGATACCACCCCATTGTTTAAAGCTGTAAAAAATGATGATGCAAAAATATTTAATCCACTAATTAAATAAGATAATGAAAATAGTCTTATTGCTCTTGTTGTTAATTCAAGTAACTCTATATCATAACTTACAAATACCGATGCTAATAGTTTTGATAATAATTCTGCAAGTAAAGTCATAACAATAGATGTAATACATATTAATTTCAAGCTTTTCTTTAACAAATTTTTTAATTCATCTGTATTTTCAGCACCATAATGATAACCTATAATTGGTGCAGTTCCTATAGAATATCCTAAATATGTTCCTACAAATATAAATCCTATATACATTATAACTCCATAGGCAACAACTCCATCTGCACCTGCATATTTCATTAGTTGCATATTAAACAATACATTTACCAATGACATTGATAAATTTGTTAACATTTCAGATGAACCATTTACACAGGTTTGTCCAATTGCTTTCCAGTTAAATTTGGCTTTCTTAAATCTTAGAGGGCTATTATTTTTGCAAACAAAATAAATAAGTGGAATCATACCACCAACTAATTGACTTATTCCTGTTGCTAATGCTGCACCAAATATACCTAATTTAAACACATACATAAACAAAAAGTCTAAAACCATATTTGTTATTCCTGCACAAATAGAAATTATTAGTCCAAATGTTGGTTTTTCTGCTACTATTATAAAACTTTGAAAACAGTTTTGTAATACAAACGGAACTAAAAATATTAGTAGAGTTTTTCCATAAGTTGTACAATATTCTAACATACTTTCATTTGCTCCCAGCATCTTTGCAATTGGTTCAACTAAAGGTATTCCTATTATTGTAAATATAAAACTTATGATAATTAACAAATATATTAGCATAGAGAAATATTCTTTTGCTTTTTCTTTATTTCCTTCACCAATTGTTTTTGAAACAATTGCACTACCTCCTGTTCCTATCATAAATCCTATTGTTCCTAATATCATTAATGCAGGCATTATTAAGTTTACTGCTGCAAACGCATCTGAACCCACAAAGTTTGATACAAATATTCCATCAACTATTCCATAAATTGATGTAAATATCATCATTATAATTGTTGGTATTGTAAATCTAATTAATTTTTTATATGTGAAATGTTCTGATAATCCTATTGTCACTTTTTTTCCTCCAAACTAATTTTGTATATTTATGCATCTAAAAGAGCTCTATTATTTTTTATAAATAACTGAGCTCTCTCACTATTTTTATTACATATTATTTTTCAATTCTTTTTTATATTGTTTAAATGCTTTTCTATTTTCAGGACTATATCCTTTTAAGCAATCTGTTGGTACCTTTTCACAGATTTTATTTAAAATTCCTATAAACTCTTCTGTTGGTGCCCCTTTTATTTCTACACACCCTACTTTTGTTTTTCCATCTTTTAAATATACTATTAAATTAGAAGATGCCGTTATTCCATATGTCTTTACATTATGAATATGTATCCATTTTACATCTGAATATTTAAATGCAACAAGTGCTCCATATTTTATATCCACAAAAAAGTCTTTTGTTAATATTACTTTATCTTTATAATGTTTTTCTTCTACAAAATCGTCTAATTGACGCGCTAAGTCTTCTTCATATTCATTTTTCTTTAAGTATTTTTTTACTCTACTTTTTTCTATTGACATAGCTATGTGCACTATAGCAATTATAAATATTGCACATACTGCAGCAAACATTATTAATACTTGCCAACTTGTATCAACTGCTTCTCTTCTTACATTTAATAATACACTTCCGAAATAAAGTTCAAATTCATCTTCACTTATTTGATATTCTTCACTTATTCCTTCATTATAATAATCTAAAACCATTGTTTTTAATTCACTTGGTATTGATTCTGTCATTCCATAAATTGTTACCGGTTCTGGTTCAACAGGGTTTTCTTCAGTAGAAAATGTATAATCTTGCCATGGTTTTAATAAATCTATTGTATCAAAATCTAAATCAACAATATACATATATCCTTCATTAAACGCGATATAATATCTGTCATTTTCAGAACTATATTCATTTTCTACATCTCCATATATTGCAACTTCATCTGATAATCCTTGTACATTAAAATATGCATATTGTTCTGTCGCCATTCCAACAGCTCCATCTGTTGTAAAATCTATTGGTTCTGGAGTTTCATTTTCAATTCTATAGTTTATCCAAAATACTGCTCCAACTATCGCTAAAATGCAAATTACATATCCCAAAATTATCCATTTAGCTGTTTTTTTACCTCTTTTTACAATTTGTTCTCCATTCATTTCCATAACCAATATCCCCCTTTAATTAACAATTAATATGCTTTTCTATATAAAAATATTGCTATTGCCATTCCTATTATGCTAGCAATATTTATATGTAATGCAAATGCAAATGTTAGACTTAAAACATTAAAATCTAATACAAAAGGATTTTCAATTCCGAATGTTTGTCCATACGATAACCATCCCAGCCATTCAACTTGAGATGCAACTTCTCCTAATAGTCCTCCTATAACTAACCCTGCAAATATAAATAATATTACCATCCAATTTTTTTCTATTGTAGCCATTTTTATTCCTCCATCTTCTCTTATATTTTATCTTTCTGTACTTTCTAACCATTCTTCTATATTTATTACTTTTTCATTATTATGGTATGTCATGAAAAATTCATTTTTCTCTGTTGTTAAGTTAGATTTTATATATACTGAATTTAGTGTATTATCTGGAACTAATTGTTCTCCGCTAGATGTAATTAAAGTATAGTATTTATCTTTTTCAACTACTATAATTCTGTGGCTTGGTACAACCAATGCTGCATATGAATTACTTACAGGCAATGTGCTACATCCTACTCCAGTATATTTAAAATCTGTTATTTTTTCACCTTTTATATTAAAAAATCCCCATAGACCTTCATTATTTTTTATTGGTATTATTTCATTTAGTAAAACAAATGAATTTTCAACTCCATTTTGAGTATATCTATCTATATCTATCCCAATTTGTTTATACTCTGGTTCTATTATAGTATCTCCATTAATATTTATTACACCAAATGAGCCATTCTGTTCTACTAAATATAATCCATTTTGGTTATCCATAGTTTGTATATTATCATATAGAGTTTTTACTTTTACCGTTGCATCTTTTGTTACAATACCATATTTTCCATTACTTTTTACAACAAAATCAGTTGTTACTGGTAAATATCTAATTTGTTCATATTTTGATTCTAATATCGCATTTCCTTTTTCTATATCTATAACTCCATATTTATTATCATTTTTTATTATAATCATATTTTCAAATATTGCCTTTTTATCTGTAAATTCTTCAGAATATTCTTCTATTTTTAAATGTGTTGTCCAATAATTTATTAAGTAATCCATTGAAAATATACTAATATTTTTGAATCCTTCATCTACAGAAAACATAACATTAAATGCATTTTCAATACCATCTATTGTTGTATATAGTTCACCATTTTTTTCAAATACTGCTTTATCTAATGTTACATATTCAATTTCCGAATTTTGAGCTACTTTTATTAATTTATCTGAATCTTTAGTGAACATCGCTATTTCATTTTCACTTATAATATGACATTTTGTTTTATCTTCAGATTTATTTAAATAATCTCCATTAAATCCTTCATACCCCAAAATTGGTGCAATCTTTAATATTGGTATGTATAGTTGTGAACCTTGTTCTGTTGATTCTATATAAAGTATTTCTTCGATTTTATTGTTGCTTATTCCATCTATTTCTATTGTTGTTATTGAATTTTTTAAATAGATTATTCCAAAAATAATTAGTATTGTTAGCACTATTAATATTGCTATACAAATCCCTATAATCATAGGTATTTTTGATTTTTTCTCATTTATGTTTTCATCATACAACTCCATGGATTTTCCTCCTATTTTTCGTAACCGTATTTTTTATAAAATTCTTCTTTAAATGTACCTAAATTATCATTTTCAATTTCTATTCTAACTCTTTCCATCAATTTAGTCAAGAATCTTAAATTATGAATTGAAAGTAATCTTACTCCTAATATTTCATTTGCTTTTACTAGATGTCTTATATAAGCTCTAGTATAATTTTTACATGTATAGCAATCACATTCTTCATCTAATGGTCTCCAATCTCTTTCATATGTTGCATTTCTTACAACAACTTTACCATTCCATGTCATTGCTGTTCCATTTCTTGCTATTCTTGTTGGTAATACACAGTCACACATATCTATTCCTGCAATTGCCGCTTCTATCAAATAATCTGGTGAACCAACTCCCATTAAGTATCTTGGTTTATCTTTTGGCATAAGTGGTGTTGTGTGTTTTAATATATCTATAAATTCCTCTTTTGGCTCCCCTACGCTTATTCCTCCAATTGCATATCCTGGAAAGTCTAGTTCTATCAAGTCTTTTGCTGATTTTTCTCTTAGATCTTTATAAAATCCTCCTTGAATTATTCCAAATAATGCTTGATTTTCTGTTATATGCGCATCTTTACACCTTTTTGCCCATCTTGTAGTTCTTTCCATCGATTTTTTTGTGTATTCATATGTTGATGGATATGGACAACATTCATCAAATGCCATTATTATATCTGCTCCAAGGTCTTCCTCTGTTTTCATTACACTTTCTGGTGTAAATATGTGTTTACTTCCATCTAAATGAGATTTAAATTCTACTCCCTCTTCTGTTATTTTTCTTAAATCTCCCAAACTGAATACTTGGAATCCGCCACTATCTGTTAATATTGGTCTATTCCATTTCATAAATTTGTGTAGTCCACCTGCTTCTTTTACAATGTCTTGACCTGGTCTTAAATATAAATGATATGTATTTGATAATATTATTTGCGCTTTTACTTCATCTTTTAAATCTTCTGGTGTTAATGATTTTACAGTTGCCTGTGTTCCTACTGGCATAAATATTGGTGTTTGTATGTCTCCATGTGGTGTATGTACAATGCCTCTTCTTGCTCCTGTTTGTTTACATTCATGTAATAATTCATATGTTACTGCTGGTTTCATATTTACTCCTTTTACTATCTTTCTTCAGCATTTAGTGCCGGCTCTGTTTTGCTTTTTGTCGGTTCTACTTCCTGTTGTTTCACTGTTCCCTGTTCTATTGTGTCTCCTATATAAAATGATTTACGGTACTCAGCATTCGAGTTTGCTTGTTCCCTTTTTACTCTTGTTGCAAAAGATTCTTCTGCCTTATAATCAATTACAGTTTCTCCAATATCATTTTTTACTATATCTATATTTCTTTTTCTTAATGCTTCCATTATAATACCTAATCTTTTTATTGAAGATATTGTTTCACTTTTTTCTCTTGTTCCTTTTAAGTCTAAATATGATTTATATATTTGTTCAAAATCTATTGGCTTGTCAGTTACCCTTAATGCTAAATCATACATTTGTACTTTTTTACTTTCATCTTTTGAAAATAATGCTTCTTTCGCTTCTTGGTACTGTCCAAATCCAAGCTTTTCAAAAAATAAATTACTTTTATTTTTAGGTTCTTTTCTTTCTATTTGCAAATATCCCAATGTTTCTAAAGCTTGCATTGTATCTATATTTACTCCATGTGTTGTTGTACTATAAATTTGTGGATATACATTATTTTGTCCATCTCGTGATGGTTCTGTCATTACTCCTTTATCTTCAAATCGTTGTTTAATAGATTGTAATTCTGTTATTAATTCCAGTCCCATCATTGCGCCTTTTTCATAAGCATTAAACCCTTTCATTTTTTGAAATGATTTTATATCTTTTACAGATTGAGAAATATATATTTCACCTTTTGCATTTCTTCTTTGAACAAACATTGAATTTTGAGTATTTTTTTTATACATTGCATCAATTGCCGCATTTGATAATCCTGCAACACCAACACCCATTCCAACTGTCGCTACAAGAGGCCCAGCTATTGCAGAAACAGCAACTCCTGTAAGTCCCACCCCTGCACTTAATATTATTTTTCCTACCCTTTTAATTCTTTCTATTGTTCTTTTATTGTTTCTTTTATTAACTGCCAATTGTTTGTTTTTTAATTGAATTGGTAAATTTTCTTTGCTCATTTGTATTCTCCTTTATTGAATAAACATCGCATCTCCAAAACTAAAAAATCTATATTCTCTTTGTACTGCTTCTTTATATGCATTCATTACATATTCTTTCCCTGCTAATGCAGATACTAACATTAATAATGTTGATTCTGGTAAATGGAAATTTGTTATAAGTCCATCTATACATTTAAATTTATAACCAGGATAAATAAAAATGCTTGTATCTCCTTCAGTAGCCTCTACTTGTCCGTTTTCTTGTGATGCAATAGATTCTAATACTCTACATGAGGTAGTCCCTACTGCAATTACTCTTTTTCCGTTATTTTTTGCTTCATTTATTTTGTCTACATCTTCTTGTTTTATATAGTAATGTTCTGAGTGCATATCATGTTCTTCTATATTTTCAACTTTTACTGGTCTAAATGTTCCTATTCCTACATGTAAAGTTACATTTGCTATTTTTACACCTTTTACTTCCAATTTTTGTAGTAATTCATCTGTAAAGTGTAATCCTGCTGTTGGTGCAGCCGCAGACCCTTCGTGTTTCGCATATACTGTTTGATATCTATCATTTTGTTTTAGTTCTTCATGTATATATGGTGGTAATGGCATTAAACCTATTTGATCTAATATCTCATTAAATATTCCTTGATATTTAAATTTTACTTTTCTTGTTCCTCCTGGCATTGTATCTATTATTTCCGCTTCTAATAAGCCATTTCCAAATATTACTTTTGTTCCTACATGAAGTTTGTTTCCTGGTCTTACTATACTTTCCCAGACGTCTCCTTCAATTCTGTTTAGTAATAAAAATTCTACATGTGCCCCTGTTTCTTTTTCTCCATATAACCTTGCTGGTAATACTTTGGTGTTGTTTCTTACTAAACAGTCTCCTGGTTGTAAATAATCTATTATATCTTTGAAAGTTTTGTGTTGTATCGTTTGTTGTTCTCTGTCTAATATCATTAATCTTGATTCATCTCTTTTTTCTATTGGTACTTGTGCTATTAGCCTTTCTGGTAGCTCATAATTAAATTCTGATACTTTCAATTTTCTCCCTCTTTTCTACGTATCTATTGTACTATTTTTTACATAAAATTGCAAGATTTGCAAAAAAAATAATACCTAATTCATTGAATTAAATATTATTTCTAATTTTGATTGGTATACTTTATAATTTTTTCTTTAAACTATTTTTTTCATTTTTTCTGCATTTTTATCTTTAAGTTGTTTTGAAATTGCCAAGTCATAGTCTATTAATGTGTCTAATAAAAATTTTCTATCTGCTTTTCTATTAGACTCATATTTTTCCCAACGCTTCTCGTTTTCTTCCCAGCGTTTATCATTTTCTTCCCAACGTTTATCATTTTCTTTCCATCTTCTTAAGTTTTCTTGCCAATGCGATTCTTCTATCTCTCTGCTTTTTTGTATTTCTCTTCTGTTTTCTTTCACCTCATCTTTTAAGTCATTGACTATTTTTAATATTTGTACTAACATATCATTACTACTCATAAAAGTTCCTCCTTTGATAAATTAAATATTGATTTCTACTGCTTTATGAATTAAATTTTTTTGATTTAAATTATAAATGAATATAGTATACCAAGAATGTTGTGCTAAAAGAAAAAAATAGAAACACAACATTAAAATTATGTTTCTATTATATTATTACATTTTGCTTATGTCAAGATAAATCGTTCGACAAATTTAGATTACTTCAACATCAAGCATTAATTTTTCTCCATTTATAGTAACTTCTGTATAAGCATCTCTTTTTTCATTATATAACACTTTTTCTGTTAAAGTTTCTTTCATTATTTCATTTTCATATTTTTTAACAATTGCTTCTAGCATTGCATTTTCTGCAACATATAAGTTGATTTTATCTAATACTTCAAAACCTTTATCTTTTCTCATATTTTGAACTTTAGATAGAATTTCTCTTACATATCCTTCTTCTTTAAGTTCTGGTGTTATTGTAGTATCTAGAACTACACCAATTTCACCTTCACCAGCAAATGCAAATCCTTCTTTTCCTTGCATTGTTACAAGTAAGTTTTCTGATGTTAAAGCTATTTGTGTATCTTCTATTTCTATATATTCTGTTCCACCATTTTTAACCTTATTTGCTAAATCCATTTGATTTAAGTTAGCTATTACTGCTCTTATTTGTGGAATTAGTTTACCATATTCTTTTCCAAGAACTGGTAAGTTTGGTTTTATTTCAAAGTGAACATATTCAGACATATTTGCACCTAATTCTACTTCTTTAACATTTAATTCTTCTTTTACAATGTTTCCATAGTATTCAGGTAATGTATCTGCTGATATTAACATTTTTGAAAGTGGTTGTCTGTTTTTCATATTTGAGGCATTTCTTGCACTTCTTCCAAGTTTTACTATTGAATATGCTAATCCCATTTCATTTTCTAATTTTGTGTCTATTTCACTTTCATTTACTTCTGGCCATAAACATAAGTGTACACTTTCAGGGGCTTTTTCATCTAAGCTAACTACCAAGTTTTGATAGATTTCATCAGCCATAAATGGTACAAATGGTGCTGCAATTTTTACTAAGTTTGTTAATACTCTATATAATGTTGTATATGCACCGATTTTGTCATCAGTTAATTCTTCTCCCCAGAATCTTTCTCTATTTGTACGTACATACCAATTTGAAAGTTCATCTGTGAATTCTCCTATTTGAATTGCTGCTCCTGTGATATCATATTTTTCTAATTTTTCATCTACTTCTTTAGTTAATGTATTTAGTTTTGATAAAATCCATTTATCCATTATGTTGTCTGACTTGAAGTCTGCATATTTATTTGGATTGAATTGATCAATTTCTGCATATAAAACATAGAATGAATATACATTCCACAATGTACTTAAAAATCCTCTTTGTGTTTCTAGAACATTGTTTAGTCCTAGTCTTGTTGGTAACCATGGGCTACTGCATGTATAGAAATGCCATCTTGTAGCATCTGCTCCTACTTCATCTAATAATGTCATTGGGTCTACACCGTTTCCTTTTGATTTAGACATTTTTTGTCCTTTTTCATCTAAAACGTGTCCTAAAACTATACAGTTTTCATATGATGATTTATCAAATAAACATGTTGATATTGCAAGTAATGTGTAAAACCATCCTCTTGTTTGGTCAATTGCTTCTGAAATGAATTGTGCTGGGAAGTTCTTTTCAAATAATTCTTTATTTTCAAATGGATAGTGTAATTGTGCAAATGGCATTGAACCTGAGTCAAACCAGCAGTCTATTACTTCTTTGAATCTTTCCATTTCTTTTCCACATTCAGAACATTTTAAATGAACATTGTCTATATATGGTTTGTGTAATTCAATTTCTTCTGGACAATCTACTGCTTTCTCTTTTAATTCTGCTATTGAGCCTATACACTCTTCGTGTCCACATTCACATTTCCATACTGGTAATGGTGTTCCCCAATATCTGTCTCTTGAAATTCCCCAATCTATTACTCCTTCAAGGAATTTACCAAATCTTCCTGTTCTAATTGTATCGGGATACCATTTTATTGTATTGTTGTTTTCAACTAATCTATCTCTTAGTTTTGTCATTGCAACAAACCAACTCTCTTTTGGATAATATAGAAGTGGTGTGTCACATCTCCAACAATGTGGATATGAGTGTAAATGTTTTTCTTTAGAGAATAATTTATTTTGTTCCGCCATCCATTTACAAATATCTTCATTACAATCTCTTACAAATCTTCCTGCCCATGGTTCTACTTCTTCAACAAATTTTCCTGCTTTGTCTACTAAGTTTACAAATGCAATTCCATTTTGTTTTGAAACTAAACTGTCATCTTCACCATATGCTGGTGCAATGTGTACAATTCCTGTACCATCTTCTAATGTTACATAGTCTCCATGAATTACTTCAAATGCTTTTCCATCTACTTTTGCAAATGGCATTAATTGTTCATATTTTGTTCCTAAAAGTTCTGCCCCTTTAAATTCTTTTACAATTTCATAAGGTGTTTCTTTTAACACATTTGTTAATAAATCTTTAGCTAAAATATAGTTTTCATATTTTGGCTCATCATCTGTTCCAATATTTGCCTTTACTTCAACATATGTATATGCTTTGTTTACACATAATGCTAAGTTTGATGGTAATGTCCATGGTGTTGTTGTCCAAGCTAAGATAAATGTATTCTCTCTATCTAACACTGTAAATTTTGCAACACAAGTCATATCTTTTACATCTTTATAACCTTGTGCAACTTCATGTGAAGATAATGCTGTTCCACATCTTGGACAATATGGCATTACTTTATGGCCTTCATATAATAAACCTTTTTTCCACATTTCTTTTAAAGCCCACCATACTGATTCTATATAATCATTATGATATGTTACATATGGATTTTCCATATCAACCCAATATCCAACTTTGTTTGTCATTTCTTCCCACATTTTTACATATGTGAATACACTTTCTTTACATTCTTTTACGAACTTTTCTACACCATATGCTTCGATTTGTTCTTTTCCTGATATTCCTAATTTTTTCTCTATTTCTAGTTCAACAGGTAAACCATGTGTATCCCATCCTGCTTTTCTGTCTACATGGTATCCTTTCATTACCTTGTATCTTGGGATAATGTCTTTCATTACCCTTGTTTCAATGTGGCCGACATGTGGCTTTCCATTTGCAGTTGGTGGTCCATCATAAAATGTGAAATATCTCTGACCTTTGTTCATGTCAAAGTTCTTTTTTACGATGTCTTTTTTCTTCCACATTTCTGCAACTTCTCTTTCCATTCCTACAAATCCATTTTTCAATTCAACTTTTTTGTACATATTTATTCCTCCTTTTTTACCACGGGGACGGAGTTAATGGTAAATTTTTAGTTATTTTTTACCATTAAGACCGTCCCTCTGGTAAATTTTTATTTTACGCTTTTTATTTCTTGTAACTCAAATCTGTATTTTTGTGTTACATTTGGATATTTTTTGTGGTCTACTTCTGATAAAAACATTTCTTTTGGTCTTACCCATAATGAGCAATCATCATATAATTTTCTGTATATAACCACTTCTTTTTGTGTTTCCGAATCTTTTGCAATATCTTCTACTAAGTAATAATCTCCTTTAAAATGTCTATAAATTCCGTTAATTTTTAATTCTTGCATTTTTCAGACCTCCTTTTACTAAAACAAAAAAGCCATCTCATCCAACTATGCTTAATTACATATTAGGACGAAATGACTCTATTCCGCGGTACCACCTATTTTAGTACTTTATAAATACTCTCTTCTTTATCTTTAACGCAGATTTACGACAAAACTTACTTTTTGATATGTTCAGCCTCGCAACTTAACTTAGGTGATAACAAATAATTTTTACTTTCAAACTCACACCATATGTTTGATTCTCTCTTAAGATATTTTATTATTTGCCGTGTCCTTGTTATTGTTTTTATATTTATGTCTATTATTATACCACGTTTTTTTATTTTTTCAAGTGTTTTGTTTATTTTTTTGCTTTTATCACAAAAAAAATCACGTTTAAAAACGTGATTTTCTTTATAATTTATACATTTTCTTCAACTGGGTAAACACTTACTTGTTTTTTGTCTCTACCTTTTCTTTCAAATTTAACTGTTCCATCAACTAATGCAAATAATGTATCATCTTTACCTTTTCCAACATTAGTTCCTGGATGTACGTTAGTTCCTCTTTGTCTAACTAATATATTTCCAGCTAGTACAAATTGACCATCAGCTCTTTTGACACCAAGACGTTTAGATTCACTGTCTCTACCGTTCTTAATACTACCTTGCCCCTTCTTATGTGCCATGCTTCTCACTCCTTTCGGTTCTAATCTAGTCTGTGTTATTCACCGACTGTGTTATATTTTCTCAATTAAAATCTAATTAATTTGCTGAATTAAGCTTCAACTTTTTCAGCTGCTTCAGTTTTTTCAGCTGCTGCTTTTTTAGCTGCTGTTTTTATTCCTGTGATTTCTACTTTAGTGTATGGTTGTCTGTGTCCTTGTTTTGTTCTCTCATTTTTCTTAGCTTTCATTTTGAAAACTATGATTTTTTTACCTTTTCCGTGAGAAACAACTTTACCTTCAACTTTTACACCTTTAACATAAGGATTTCCAACTTGTACTTTTCCATCATCAGATACTAAAATAACTTTATCAAAAGAAACTTTTTTTCCTTCTTCAGCATCTAATTTTTCAAAAAATACTACATCTCCTTGTGCTACTTTGTATTGTTTTCCACAACTTTCAATTACTGCGTACATTTAAAATGCACCTCCCTTATTTGTATACTCGCTAATCCTTAAATTAAGGTAGTTAAATATTTCATAACTTTTAGTTACCTTGACTAAGCGGATTACAGTTATCAATTTTACCATATTTATCAATGTTTGTCAATATTTTGTATAAACTTTTTTATTTAGTTTGTTGTTAATTCTCGAAATATTGGCTTTCTCCTTCAAGGCCTTCAAAATTAATTTGTCTTAATATTTCATAAGCTATTACACATACTGAATTTGATAAGTTTAATGACCTTAATACTGGTCTCATAGGAATCCTTATTGTTTTATCTATATGTTTTTGTAATAAATCTTCTGGCAATCCTTTTGTTTCTTTACCAAACAAAACAAATACATCTTCATCTTTAAATTTACTATAATCAACATCTGTATAACAGTGTTGTGCTTTTGTTGTAGCAAAAAACATATTATTTTCTTCCGGTTTGTATTGTTCTAGAAATTTTTCAAGACTGTTATGTTCTTCAATTTCAACTTTGTCCCAATAATCCAAACCTGCTCTTTTTATTGATTTTTCATCTATTTTGAATCCTAATGGATGTATTAAATGTAATTTCGCACCTATTATTGCACATGTTCTTGCTATATTTCCTGTATTTTGTGGTATTTCTGGTTCAACCATTACTATGTTTAGTTTCATTTTATCCTCCTTAATTCGCAAATTAGTATAACACTTTCTTTTACAAAAATCAATCACATTTTAAGGACTGTCCCAAAATTCGCGAAAAAAAGGACCGTCCCCAATTTCGCGAAAAAGAGGACCGTCCCCAATTTATCTATTTGTTATTTCTTCTAAATCTAAAAGTTCTTGCCATCTAGCATCTACTTCTTTTTGGAATTCTTCAATCATCCATTCATTACCTTCTTTAAACATGTGTCTAAAGCGTTTTTGTGGACGTAAGAATTCTTCAATAGGAAGTTTTTTAGCTGGTTTATATGTTATTTTATATTTTCCATCTACTACTTCATATAATGGCCAGTAGCAAGTATCTGCTGCTAATTTGTTGATTTTCATTAAGTCTTCTGTTGGATATCCCCAACCTCTTGGACATGGAGCTAATACATTTAAGAATGCTGCGCCTTCTGTGTAAAATGCTTTTTCTGATTTTTCATATAAATCTTTGAAGTTTGTCATCGCAAGTGTTTGAGCCACATATGGTATATGGTGTCCTACCATTATTTTTGCTAAATCTTTTCTTGGTTGCATTTTTCCTGGTATAACTTTTCCAGCTGGTGATGTTGTTGTGTCTGCAAATTGTGGTGTTGCTGATGAACGTTGAATTCCTGTGTTCATATATGCCCCATTGTCATAACATACATATACCATGTCATGACCTCTTTCCATAGCTCCAGATAAACTTTGTAAACCTATGTCATAAGTTCCTCCATCTCCACCAAATGCTATAAATTTTGTATCTTTGTCTGCTGGTAATTTCCCTTGTCTTTTCATTGCTTTATATGCTGCTTCTGTTCCCGAAGCTGTTGCTCCAGCACATTCAAATGCTGTGTGTATAAATGAGTCTGTCCATGCCGTATATGGGTATATAAATGTAGATACTTCCATACATCCTGTTGCATTTGTTACAACTGCATGATCTTCTGGTTTTAATGCTCTCATTATCATTCTTCCGACTACTGGGGCTCCACATCCTGCACACATTCTGTGCCCTTCTGTGAATCTTGATGGCTTATTTGCCACTACATCTTTTAAATCATATGCCATTTTAGTTTTCCCCCTTTCTTAGTCCTAAGTATCTATATGGATTATCAACATTTTGAACTTGAGCTATTTCAACTAAGTCTAAAAATACTGATTCTAATTGTTTTTCTGTTGTATCTCTTCCACCAATTCCATATACGTAATTTACCATTGGTACATATCTTTCATTTACATACATTGCTGATGTAACATCTTCAAATAATGCTCCACCTGCTGCATTTAATGAATCAGATTTATCTAATACAGCTACTGCTTTTAAATGTGATAAAGCTTCTGCAATTTCTTCTGCAGGGAATGGTCTATACATTCTTACTTTTAGTAATCCTGCTTTTACACCTTTTTCTCTTAAATCATCTACAACTGCTTTTGTTGTTCCAGCTGTTGAATTCATACAAACTATTGCAACTTCTGCGTCAGATAATTTATATTCTTCGAAGAAATCATATTTTCTTCCTGTCCATTTTTCAAAATCAGCTGATACTTCTTTTATTACATTTTTAGCTGCTCTCATTGCATCTGCTTGTTGAGCTTTATGTTCAAATAAATATCCTTGTAAATCTAATGGACCAACTGCTATTGGTTCATCTGCATTTAATAAGTAATGTTGTGGCTTATATTCCCCAACGAATTTTTTAACATCTTCATCATTTTCTAATTCAATGTTTTCAATTGAATGTGATGTTATAAATCCATCTTGACATACCATTACTGGTAATAATACATCTTTATGTTCTGCTATTCTATGTGCCATTAACATATTGTCATATGCTTCTTGGTTATTTTCTGAAAATAACATTATCCATCCTGCATCTCTAACTCCCATTGCATCTGAATGGTCATTATGGATATTTAATGGTCCAGATACTGCTCTATTTACTAATGCCATTACTATTGGTAAACGTAAACTTGATGCTATATATATCATTTCCCACATTAATGATAATCCGTTTGCAGATGTTGCTGTCATAGCTCTTCCTCCAGCAGCTGATGCTCCTATTGTTGCTGACATAGCACTATGTTCACTTTCTACTGCAACAAATTCTGTATCAACATCTCCATTTGCAACAAATGTTGAAAAATATTGTGGTATTTCTGTTGATGGTGTTATTGGGAATGCTGCTACAACATCTGGATTTATTTGTTTCATTGCAATTGCTGTTGCTTCATTTCCACTTAATCTTTCTCTTATACTCATTATTGAACACCTTCCTCTCTCATTTCGATTGCTCCGAATGGGCATACTTTTGCACAAACTCCACATCCTTTGCAATAGTCAAAATTAAAGTCTGTTCTTTTTTTCTCTTCTGTAACTGGAATAGAATTGTCTGGACATACTGGGAAACATAGACCACATTGTTTACATTTTTCTTGTATCCATTCTGGCCTCATACTTCTCCAGTCTCCTGTCTTAAATTCTCTAGCATTTCCTGCTTCATATATATTTCCACCTATTGTTAGTTTTTCCATAGGTGTACTTGCATTTATTTCTGTCATATTTTTCTAACCTCCTTTAAAGCTAATTCTAATGCTTTCATATTTCCTTCAATTACTTCAGGTTTTTTAGCAAATTTGTGTTTAAATGAGTTTTTCATATCTTCAAGTAATGCTTCATCCGACATTATTCCAGATACTTTTACTATTGCAGCAAGCATTGGTGTATTAGGAAAATATTTTCCTAATGCTTCTTCAGATACTTTTCTTGCATCTATAGCATATACTGCGCCTTCATATCCTTTTAATAATTCTTTTAATTCTTCTGCTGATTTTGTAGTATTTATTACTATTGCGCCTTCTTTCTTTAATCCTGCTGTTACAGGTACTGATGCTAATAGTGTGTCATCTACTACTACTACATAATCTGGCTCATATATGTTGCTATGTATTGTTATTGGTTTATCACTTATTCTGTTATATGCTGTTATTGGCGCCCCCATTCTTTCTGGTCCATATTCTGGGAATCCTTGTATGTATTTTCCGGTGTTAAATGCTGCATCTGCTAACAATAATGAAGCAGTTTTTGCACCTTGGCCTCCTCTTCCGTGCCACCTAATTTCAATTAAATTATTCATTGAATTTAGCCTCCTTTTTCTTTTTTGGTTTTTTATTCCAATTTTGATTTCAGTATATTATTATTTTTGTTTAATGTCAATAGAATTTATGGTCGAAAAATAAGAAAACTTTAGTGTTCTACTTGAATTTTTCTTTAAAATCTTGTATCATATATTAGATGCCACTATAGCTCAGTTGGTAGAGCAACGGATTCGTAACCCGTAGGTCAGCAGTTCGATTCTGCTTAGTGGCTCCACTTTATAACAGCTTGCGAACAAATATAGTTTCGTAAGTTGTTTTTTTATTTGTTTAATAGTTTATAAAATAAATTTAAATTTTAATGAAATACTTGACAACAGCAAACAAGTGTTTTAAAATGTATGTGATTGAAAAAAGGATGTGAAATTATGGAAGAAAATAAATTACCAATTCAAAATGAAATATCAAGTGAAGAAATTAAAAATTTAATATATACCATAAGAGGTAAACAAGTAATGCTTGATAGTGATGTAGCAATGTTATATAATTATGAAACTAAAAAAGTTAATCAAGCAGTAAAAAGAAATATAGATAGATTTCCAGAAAGATTTTGCTTTCAGTTAACAGAAGAAGAATTAGAAATTATGTGGTCACAAATTGTGACCACCTCAAAATTAGAAAATAATAAATATAGAAGCAAAAAATATTTGCCATATGTATTTACAGAACAAGGAATAGCGATGCTTTCAGGGATATTAAAAAGTGAGGTTGCTGTACAAGTTAGTATTAAAATAATGGACGCATTTGTAGAAATGCGAAAATTTATCAATCTAAATAAGAACCTATTTGAGAAAGTAATTACTATCGAAAATAAGATGGATAAGAAATTTATTGAACAAGATAAAAAATTTGATTTAATATTTGACCAATTACAATTGGAAGAAAATATCAAACAAAGAGTATTTTTTGAAGGTCAAATATATGATGCATATAGTATCATTATTGATATTATAAAAAAAGCAAATACGAAAATCTTAATTATAGACAATTATATTGATGATAGTGTTTTGAAAATGCTAACTAAAAAGAAAAATAATGTAGAAGTTGTTATTTTAACATCGGATAAAAGTAACATTCAAAATTTAGATATTCAAAAATTCAATAAAGAATACCCTATGTTAAAACTTGCTAAAACAAATAAATTCCATGACAGATTTATAGTAATAGATAATAAAGAAATGTATCATTTAGGAGCCTCTATTAAAGACTTAGGTAAAAAGTGTTTTGGAATTAATAAAATTGAAGATATGGAAATTATAGAAAAAATTATTAGAGTCTAAATACACCAAAATACCATATTAGAACTTTACTAATATGGTATTTTAGTATAGATAATAAAAAAATTGTAGTAGAAATTATATTTTCACAAAACTAAGTTTATTTTTCTAATTTTCCACAATGATGACATCTTCCCGTTATCCTAGCACAATTTCCACATAATTCAGGAGTATTTGTATCAGGGTTGTTTGCAACTATTCCACACAATTCGCATTTCCATTCAGTAAATGCATCTCCTCCAACTTCCATAGAATGATCTGTTGTACAGTAATCATATCCTAAAAGACTATATCCTTTTTGTTCAAGTTCTACCTTTGATACTCCATTAGAAGTATTAAGCATGTTTACTAATATTACAATTCCAATAATAAAAGCAACAATTATTAAAATAATTTTTTTCATAATAAATTTCATTCCTTTATCAATTCACTTGCAATCCACAAACTTCTATATATACCATTATTGTAACGAGTTCTTTTTTGACTTAATTAATTTAATTATATTTAGAATAGATGGTACTGTAACCATTGTTAATATAACAATTACAATTATATCAAAATCTAAATTTGATACTCCGAATTTCATTTCATATTTATAATCACTGAATGCAGTTGGAATGAAACATGCTATAATACCAATTTTAATTATGCTATTAATACAAGAATATATTAATCCTCTTTTAATTTTGCCTAATGTTATCAAAAAATCAAATAAAATTACAAGTAACGCAATAACAGAAGGCATTATAAATATTACACCTAGCCCTCCCCATCCAGATGCTCCAATACTTAGTAAACCAATTATCAAACCATATGATGATAAAATTAAACCTATTATACTACATATAATTGATATTACTTTTGATATTTTAAATTGTGTCATATGTTTTCCTCCTCTCCTATTAGTTTTAATAGTTGAACTGTTTATTCATTGATAAAATTCTCACAGTAATTTTATAATAAAATTATACTATAAAATCAAAAAAAGTTATATACTTTTATTGAAATTTAATGAAAATTCATATATAATCATTTTAGAAAGAGAGCGTTGTAGTTCGTAAGCTGTAGCTTAACCGCTCCAAAAAGTAAAATCGTCACACCTTATTGTGTGACGATTTTTTTGTTTATTAAGTTAATATTTTATTTTCCGTAATCCTCCTGTTAAACTAGCTGAATACTTGTGTAAGATGTTAGCTAATATTTATAAAATTATAAAAAACAAGTAATCTAGTTATTTTTCAAGAAATATATTTGTTATAACGTTTTTAACCTAAAATTGCTGGAATAATTCCTAATGTTGATAATATTGCATAAACGCCAAAAATTATAAAGACTAGGGGTCCTATATAACTGCATTTATCATAGGCAACTATTGCTTCTTCTGGTTTCCTCGAATTATATTTAATAACTACACTTTTACCTTTATATATATCGTTAGATGCATATGTTGTTTTTATATAATATTCATTTCCATCTATAAAATATTGAGCATGTCCATAACGTTTATCTCGTTCACCTGGAATATCAACTGCTTCTGTTGATACAATTATTCCTTTACATTTTTTCATATTTGGAACTCTTTTATAACGTATAATCAAAAAGAAAATTCCGATTATTATGGATAATATGCCTGCGCCCATTAAAATTCCTCCTCTTACTATAATTAAATTAAAGTATCACATAAATAAAAAACAACTCTAACATAAATGCTTTACTTTTACAACTTTTTATGCTATACTATATTGCAAATCTTTTGAAGGAATGATTTTATGAAACGGTTAGTTCGCGTTTCAGCATTTGAATTCTCCACTACCTATCCTAGTTATAATTATGTTTCGAAGGCAAATAATTTTGGTGTTGAATCTACCATAATGAGCGAGAATAGAGGGTTTCTTTGGGATAAGTACACCTTAAAATTAGAAGGATCTGATGAGAATATTCAAATGTTTTTGGATTATCTCAAATGTGAAGGTTTTTAAATTAAATATCCTTGAGTAATCACAAATTGGTGCAACCATTATGGATGCACCAATTTTGTTTTGTTATTCTTAAAAATGTTTACCTTTTTTTCTTGGTTTTATATCATATTCTTCTACTTCAAAATTAGAATCATTTTCTTCATTTAGTCTACTTTTTGCAATTTCTTCTAAATAATTTGCTTTTGCTTCATCTTTTTCTACAGCTTCTTCACTATTTGCCTCTTCTTCTGCAAGTTCTTGATGTTCTGCAATTGCTTTATCTAGTTCGTCTGCCCCTGGTAAATCTACTTTTTTTGTTTTTTTACTTTCTTTAGAAATATTTATTTTTAATATTATTGCACTTATTATAAGAATAATTAATACAACTATTAATATTATTTTTATTATTTCTTCTTTTCCCCATGTTGATGGTTTTAACCAACTCATTTGTATTTCTTCTGGTACAACTGTTTTATTTACTATTATTTGATATGTAGCAACTTCTTCTGTTCCTTCATTTTTTACTAATATTGTTATTACATTTTCGCCTTCTTGTAAATTTTCATTTCCTACAATTTCAACTGTTGCGTTTTCATCATTTGCTTTTGCAACTATTTGTAATGAAGTTAAATCTTGTTTTAAATCTAATGTATATTCATATGTTTCTACATCAAATTTTGGATTTAGAGTTAATCCTGTTACTGTTAATGTTGATAAACCAAACTTTTCTTCAATTACAGGTTGTTCTGGCTCTTCAGTTGCTTCTGCCTCTGTTCTAATTACATTTATTGAATATGTTTTCTTTGTCCCATTTACTGCTATTACTACTATTTCTAAAGTACTTTCTCCTTCTTCTAATGTAATTATTCCTGTTCCCGTTATTTGTGCTTTTGAGTCTACCGCAGTTGCATATACTTCTATTTCATTTATATTTTCTGGTATTTGTACACTATATTCTGTTGTATCTTTATTAAATCCTTCAAAATCATATTTTTCTGGTTTTATACCTAAACTACTTAATCTTGCTTCTCCGTTTGCAGCTTCCTCTTCTGCTGCAGTTCTTCTTTTTATTGTTAATTTATATGTTTTTGTAGTAGTTCCATCTTCTGCTGTTACTTTTATTGAAAATTCATTGTTTCCTTCTTTTAATTGTACTTTTCCAACACCTTCTACTTTTGCATTTGAACCTTTAATTACATCTGCATATATTTCAACTTCACTTACATCATTTGGAACTTCTGTAGTATATTTATATGTATCTTTTTTAAATCCTTTAAAATCATTTGGTTTTATTCCTAAATTACTTAATCTTGCTTCTGATGATTTTGTTACTGTTGCTGGTGGTGTAGTTGGAGTTGTTGGTGTTTCTGGTTGTGTCGGTGTTTCAATTTTAGATACTTTTACTGTTATTGTTTTATCAACTTTTGTTGTTGTTCCATTTTCATCTGTTACAGTTCCTGTCATTGTTATTGTATAAGTACCTTCTTTTGATGTATCTAAGTTTATGCTTTTTGAAGTTGTCTTTTCACTTAAGTCTTCTGTATATCCTACATAAACCGCTTCTGTAATTCCATTTCCACTTACTTCTATATTCCAAGTAGCTCCAGTAAAACTAACATCAATTGTAACATTTTCTCCAACTTTAACATCATATGATGTAGCAGAAATATCATATCCAGCAGCATTTACAATATTGCTTCCTAATATCATGTATACTATCGTAAATACAAGTAATATTAATTTAATTTTTGTTTTTAGTTTCATTTAGTTCTTCTCCTCCTCTTTTATAAAGAAAAATCTGTCTTCCTTAGTAAATATTTTTGTATAAAGAATAAATCCCCTGAATTTATTTCATTGTCATTGTTTACGTCACATGCTTTCAATGTAAATTCTTCGAATGTTGCCTTTTTTAATAAATATTTTTGTGTATAAAATAGATCTCCTGAATCTATTTCTCCATCCCCATTAACATCTCCAAGAACCACAACAGTATAACTATCATTAATCACACAACCTGTTCCTAATTTGCTATCTGCTGATAAAACTTCGCCATTTGCATTTTTAACTATAATATCAGTAGTCATCAAATCAGTTAAATCTTTAACTGTTACATTAGGTATAGTTGTTGTATTATTAGTTTCCATATCAATTTTAACTTTATCATTTTTTATAATAGTCGTACTAGCACTATCTTTTGAATCCTCTGCTTCTTCATTGTTAACAGGTACTAAATACAATTTATATGTACTTTCATTTTCATAAGTTTCACGAGCTGAATATCCTCTTGTTCCATCTGCTTTCATTATATAATCCCAATAAGTACCATCAACTTTAGTTGTAGCTTTTTCTAGTCTAGTAACAATTTCATCTTTGTATATACTTGATATTTTAGTTGCATTTTTACCTGGTTGATCTCTTAAATATAAAGAATTTGTTACATTAATTCTTACAAGCTCTGTACTTGTAGGATTATTTGCACTTGTTGTTGATGGTCTGGCTGATGCTGTACTTGGCATGTTTTTGAATACAGGTATAATAAAAGTATATTCGCCTTCTAGACTCCCCATGTCTGCAAAAGTTTTTCTTAAAGTTTCTCCTTCTTTTTGAGCTGCTAATATATTTTGCATATATTGATGCCAATATAAATTCCCATCTGAATTATCTACATCAAATTTTTGTAGATATAAGGTATTTTGTCCTCTTGATATATAGCTTTTGGCTATTATTTGAGTTCCACCTATTATAGAACTTTCTAAAGTTGTCCAACCATTATCTTGAGCTTTTTTCAATCCATTTAATATTACTGTTTCTTTTCCATTTCCATTAGCTCCAATATTAAATACATTGTAAACCCCTATATATTGTCCATTATATCCTTGACCTTTTGATAATGTTGATCCATCTCTTCCTTGTTCTTGAAATATTCTTGCAACTATGTAATATGGATTAACATTATGTGTTTGGGCAGCTTGTAGTATTGCATTTACACAAGAATCACTACTTAAAAACGAATTCGCAACCATTGCTTTTAATGAATCTACATTACATTCGCTATATGATAATTCCATAAATTGAAATATGTCACTATTATTTAATGAATTTCTAGCATCTATCATATAAGCAATTGCTGCTTCTGATGCACAATGCCAATTTCCACTATCATATGTTTTTCCTGCACCACATACAGAACATATCCATTGTCCACCATAACTAGCATTATTTGCAGGAACTAAATTTCTTGGTGATGCACCATGTCCTACATATTCATTTGCAATAGCATCAGACCATGTGATATCTGTGTATAGTATTTTAAATTTCCAATTTGGATGTTGCGTTTGTAAAGATTGTATCATTTCTTTTATTTGTGGATATTGATTTAAATCTATTGAATTTATGTCTGTACTTGTTGTTTGAGTTACTGCAAAAGCAGTATTTCCACATATTAGATTTATAATTATATATGAAATTATTAGTATGAATATTGCTAATAATTTTTTAACATTTTTATTCACTTTTTTCACCTCTTTAGTTTTTTCCATTTTTTCTCATAATGTTCGACTTTAGTATATCATTTTTCTATGTTTTTAGTCAACCTTAGACAGTAATTTTTATATTACATTTATATTACAAAAAAATAACACCCCAGCTTCAAATAGCTGGGGCAGAAAAAACAAAATTAGTTTTTTCTTTTGGTTACGGTTTATGCAGCCGTATAGGGTCCAAAGCAGATGTTTCTACATAGACAATGCTAACATTGGTATAATCAACAATGTACATTTTCCAGTAGCTTTTGTTATTTACTCTAACAAATCTGGCATATAATTTTTTCCCTTTCAATTCGCTAAAGTCCAAAGTTCTCGCTTTTTGGCTGTCAGATACATCTGATAGTTTTATCCAAGATGCAATGACTCTACCCAAAGGTTCCACTTCATATAGGCCTGTTTCATTTTGAAACTCCAGCCAATTCTTGTGTTTTGTGCAAATATCTGCCATATAGTTTCCTCCTTATATATTGCTTTTACTTGTTGCTTTGGCAAATACCGTAACCTTTCTATATTTTAATCTTAAATATGATAACATTTTTGTTTTTATTTGTCAATTATTTTATTATATTCTATATTTTTCAACATTTTTGTGCTATAATGTCTAAAAGGAGTTAATTATGATAGAATTATTATCACCTGTTGGTGATTTCGAATGTTTAAAAGCCGCTGTACAAAATGGTGCAGATGCTGTATATTTTGGTGCAGGTTCTTTTAGTGCAAGAGCTTTTGCAACTAATTTTGATGATGAAGCTTTAGAAAAAGCTATCACTTATGCAAAGCTTAGAGGTGTAAAAACCAATTTAACTTTAAATACATTAATAAAAAATTCTGAAATGCGAAGTGCGATAGAATTAGCAAAAAAAGCTTATGAATTTGGTATTGATGCTATTATTGTTCAAGACTTAGGTCTTGCTCGCTATTTAATTAAAAATTTTCCAGGATTATCTGTTCACGCAAGTACTCAGATGTCTGTCCATAGCTTAGAAGGTGTACTTTCTTTACAGAAAATGGGATTTTCACGTGTAGTACTTTCTCGCGAACTTTCTTTACAAGAAATTGAATATATTTGTCAAAACTCTAATATTGAAATCGAAGTCTTTGTTCATGGTGCTTTATGTATTTCATATTCAGGTCAATGCCTATTTTCAAGTATGGTAGGTGGACGTTCTGGAAATCGTGGTAAATGTGCACAGCCATGCAGGCTTCCATATGAATTATTAGAAAATGATAACATTATTGATAAAGGATATCTTTTAAGTCCTCGTGATTTATGTGGATTAGAATATCTACCAAATCTGGTTAATGCAGGTGTTTCTTGTTTAAAAATTGAAGGGAGAATGAAAACCCCTGAATATGTTGCAACAGTTACAAGAATCTATCGTAAATATTTGGATTTGGCAATAGCAGGCCAAAATTTTAATATTGATGAAAAAGATAAAAAAGATTTATTACAAGTTTTTAATCGTGGTGGATTTTCAACTGGTCATTTAACTAAAGAATCTAATACAGATTTAATTTATAAAAATAAATCTAATAATATGGGAATTTTTCTTGGAACAATTTCTAACTTTAATAATAATAAAGGACATATTTCTTTCTTAACAGCTGATACTGTTGGCATTGGTGATAAAATCAGTATTGAAAATAAGAAAAAAGAAACCGCAATTTATACAATTTCCGAATTAATGATTAATGATAAAAACGTACCACAAGCTTTTTCAGGAAACAAGATTAAAATCGGTAGAATGAAAGGAGATATTTCTGTTGGAGATAAAATTTATAAAATTTCTGACAAAGCATTATCATCTTCTGCCCTTGCCACTCTTGATAAAGAACTTCGAAAAGTTGAAATAAATTGTAAAATGCTTGTAAAAAAAGATTTACCTGTTTCGCTTGAAATATCTGATACTAGTGGAGTTCATATATCAATTACTTCTGATATAATTCCTGTTCTTGCAGTTAATTCTCCAATTACCAAAGATAGATTAATTGCTCAAATTTCAAAAACAAATAATACACCATTTCAATTTAAAAACATTGAAATCGATTTAGATGATGGATTATTTATTCAAGGTATTAGTAGTATAAATGAGCTTAGACGTCAAGCATTATCACAATATGAAGAAAAACTAATTCAATCTTTTAAAAGGTTATCACCAGATATTGAATATATAAATTTAGTGGATAATCAAAAATTGAACGCTGATAAAAAAATTAGTGTTTTATTAAATATAATTAATAATGATTTTGATTATACGAAGCTAAAAAACATTAATAATATATATATTCCTTTTAAATATTTTGTTTTAAAAGATTTTTCTAATACTATACAAATAATTTCACAAAACTTTGATACATATATTTATATGCCAACAATTATGAGAAATAATTATAAAAAATTAATATCTCAAAACTTAGATAACATATTAAATATATATAAAATTAAAGGCTTTGTAATTTCAAACATAGGGAATTTAGAATTATTAAAATCTTATGAAAATAATTATGAATTTATTTGTAATTATACTTTTAATATTTTCAATAATTTAAGTATCAATGAATTACCTTATGATATTATTACATTATCTCCTGAACTTAATAATCAGGATTTGCAAAATTTAGAATTAAGTAAATCTGAATTAATTGTTTATGGCAGAACACCTTTAATGAATTCTAACTATTGTTTATTAGGCAAAACAAATAAGTGTTACTCATCTTGTCAACATTTGTGTAATACTTCTAAGAATAAATATTATTTAAAAGATAGGCTTGGATTTTTATTTAGAATTATTCCTGATAACTTAGATACAGTTACAACTATTTATAATAGTAAAATTACTTCTATTGAACATACTGATATAAATACAAATTCTGTAAGACTTGATATTTTAGATGAAACTATTGATGAAATTAATCAGATTATCAGTATTGTAAAAACAGGGCAAAAACTTGAAGGCAAAGATTATACTAATGGCAATTTTAAAAAAGAAATCTAAAAAATTTGCATTTTGTCATATTTTGTAGTATAATGTATTTATCATAATATTTTGAAAGGATGGCATACACTATGGCTCACAATCTCGTTTTAAACAATCCGCTCATTAGTTTGGAGGAAATCAACCCTGATGTTGTCGTTGATTACGACCATGACAAGAATCGGTTCTATGTAACTTTTGTCGCAACCAATACCGGCTACCCTGTTGAACGTGGTCAGCTCGTTTCTGAAAACTTCAAATATGAGGATACCATCATTTGTGAGATTCTTTCCCCAATCGATGAAACCCTCGAACTTGTCGCAGAGCGCCAATTCAATACAGAGCCCGAACTCGATGTTCTCTTCTCCGGAAAAGCATACAACGAAGTTCACTCTATCTGGATGGCAAATTGTGATCTCTTCTAAACCATCCTGCTCCCGCCCTATTTATTAGTGGCGGGAGTCTTTTATTTTATCCAACAATTAATTTTAGTAAAATCAAAAAAATAGCTCCTGGTATCCCTAATAAACCGAACCAACACAGAAGTATATATATTAAGTCCTATATGAAATCCCCATACTCCCCCAATCACGTTAATAATCCCAATAAGGATACCTCCTAATATTGAATTAAATACTAATTTTAAAATCCACTTAATTGGAACTATAAAAATTCTACCAACAACAAATAATATACATATACAAGAAATAATTATCAGAGTATTAATATCCACTTTATCACCTCTAGAAACATATTATTACTACTATTTCTATGTTAATAATTGGACAAATATTCCTTGTTTTACCCAGCCAAATTATTTTCTCTATCCATTCTTGTTTTTAATTCATTTACTCTACTAAGTACAAATCCTTTTCGTTTTGCAATTTTTATCAAATAATCTAATTTAGCTTGGTGTGCTTTTATTTGATAAGTATAATAATCAATTAAATCATCTTCTGCATAATCAAAATTACATATTGCCACTTTTAGCATTTCTTTAGTCTCAATAATTGTTTGCATAAATTCTCTTTCTTTTTCTTTATCAGTCTTCCCTTTTATCATTTTCTCTAACAAATATTCTTCTTGCATAACAGTACTCCTCTCCTGATTTAGTACTATTATATGCAATTATTAACAAATTATGTAATTTTTATTGATATTTCCACATTTTTATTATATAATGTGTTCATTGAATTGTAAATAAAAGGAGCGATATAAATGATAGATATTAAATTAATCAGAGAAAATTCAGAATTAGTTAAAGAAAATATGAAGAAAAAGTTTCAAGACCATAAACTAGTATTAGTTGATGAAGTTTTAGAATTAGACAAAAAAAATAGAGAAGCAAAATTAAATGGAGATAACTTAAGATCAGAAAGAAAAAAATTAAGTGAGCAAATCGGAAATCTTATGAGAACTGGTCAAAAAGATGAAGCCGAAAAAATCAAAAATGAAGTACAAAAGGTTAATGATGCCCTACTTGAAAATGAAGCTTTAGAAGAAAAATATTCTGAAGAAATCAAAACTAGAATGATGAAAATTCCAAATATAATTGACGACTCTGTTCCTATCGGAAAAGATGATAGCGAAAATGTTGAAGTTGCAAAATTTGGTGAACCTGTTGTTCCAGCTTATGAAATCCCTCACCATGCAGATATAATTGCAAAATTTGATGGATTAGACAAAGAAAGTGCTGGTAGAACAAGTGGTGTTGGATTCTATTATTTAGTTGGTGATATTGCAAGATTACATGAAGCAATGCTTGCATATGCTCGTGATTTCATGATTGACAACGGATTTACTTATTGTATCCCACCTTTTATGATAAGAAGTGATGTTGTAACAGGAGTTATGTCTTTTGATGAAATGGAAGCTATGATGTACAAAATCGAAGGTGAAGATTTATATTTAATTGGAACTTCTGAACATAGTATGATTGGTAGATTCCAAGGTCAAATGGTTGATGAAGCTAAATTACCTATTACATTAACTTCATATTCTCCATGTTTTAGAAAAGAAATTGGTTCACATGGACTTGAAGAAAGAGGATTATATAGAGTACATCAATTTGAAAAACAAGAAATGATTGTCCTTTGTAAACCTGAAGATTCTATGGATTGGTATAATAAAATGAAAAATATGTCTATAAAATTATTCCAAAACTTAGATATTCCAGTTAGACAACTTGATTGTTGTAGTGGTGATATGGCAGATTTAAAAGTTAAATCTTGTGATATTGAAGCTTGGAGCCCTCGTCAACAAAAATATTTTGAAGTTTGTTCATGTTCTACATTAGGAGATGCTCAAGCTAGACGTTTAGGCATCAGATATAAAACTAAAGAAGGAAATAAATTTGTACATACTTTAAATAATACAGTTTTAGCAACACCAAGAGCTTTAATAGCTTTATTAGAATGTAATTACAATGAAGATGGAAGTGTAAATATTCCAAAAGTTTTACAACCTTATATGGGTGGAAAAGAAAAACTACTTCCATTAAAATAGAAAAAGGGACCTGGTCCCTTTTTTATGAAAGGAATTAATATTATGATAATTAAAAATCCACAATTTGAAGTTTCAGCTGTTAGAGAAAATCAATATCCAAAAAATGGTTTACCAGAAGTTGTTTTAGTTGGAAAATCTAATGTTGGAAAATCAAGTTTTGTTAATACAATGATTAATAGAAAAAAATTGGCTCGTACTAGTAGTGAGCCTGGAAAAACTCGTCAGCTTAATTTTTATAATATGGATAATTTGTTTTATTTTGTTGATTTGCCTGGCTATGGATATAGCAAGATGTCTAAACAAGAACAAGTTAAAGTTGGAGAGTTTATTGAACATTATTTAGCTCATAGAAAGGAAATTTGTCTTATTATCTTTTTAGTTGATATTAGACATGACCCTACTTCAAACGATTTCTTAATGTATGATTATGTTATTAGAAGTGGTTTGCCTTGTATTATTTTAACCAATAAAGCTGACAAAATTGCAAAAACAAAAGTTGATGACGCAACTAAAAATATTCAAAAACAGTTAAATCCTATTGGCGACATCCCTACTCTTCCATTTTCTTCTGAAAGGAAAGTCTATAGTGACGCTGTTTGGGAAATAATTAAACAATACATTTAAAAATTATCAGGGACAGACACATTTGCATCCAATTCCTTTGGAATTTGGAAACAAATAGCATCTGTCCCTTCTTCTCTTTTCACTTTTTACATTTTTTTAGTTATCATTTTAAGTGCTTTAGGTCGTTCAAGAACAACAATATGTCCACAACCTTGGCACTTTAATTTAAAGTCAACACCAACACGTGTGATTTCCCACAACTTGCTTCCACAAGGATGTGTCTTTTTAGTTTTTACAATATCTCCTATGTTGTATTCCATATTGCCTCCCTTCGTCTTAGGAGAAAAAGGGACCTGGTCCTTTTTACCCAATTGCTTTTTCTAATCTTTCAACAATTCTATCTTTACCTAAAACTTGCATAATTTCATACATATCAGGTGTATTAGTTCTAGAAGTTAAACCAACTCTAATTGCTGTACTTACATCGCCAACATGAGCTTTATACATTCCTGGATTTGCTTTAAATTCTTTAACTTCTCCTGCATATCCCATTTCAACTGCTAATGCTTTAATTTTGTCAAACCAAGTTTGTTTATCATCATTTTCATCATAATATTTTTCAATATACAATTTAAAGATTTTTTCTAAGTCTTCTTTATCTGATATTACTTGATATGGATATTCTTGAGCTTTACCATAGAATTTATCATCATACATATATTCGATATTTTCTTTAACATCTGACCATTTTGCGATATCTTTTCTAGGCTTTTTATTTCCTCTTTCAATTCCAAATACTTTTAAAGCATATTCTTTATCAACTAACATTTCAGCTAATTCTGTATCAAATTCTTTTGCCCATTCTAAAGATTCTTCATAAACAGCTTCAGCAGTCATTTTTGATATTACTGTTTTTCCAATGTCTAGTAATTTTACCATATCAAATAATGCACCACTTACACTCATTTTATTTAATTGAAAATCAAATTCTTCCATTTTAGCATCTGGATTTGCTCTTCTCCAATTTTCAAATGTAGAATTCGCTATGTTTAATAAATATTCTTTTACTGCATCTGAAGGAACACCTTCTTGTTTATAATATTCTACAGCTGCTTCTGGGTCTTTTCTTTTACTTAATTTACGTTTTCCACCATTGTCATTTTTCATGATTGGTGAAATATGTGCATATTTAGGAGCTTTAAATCCTAATTCATGGAATAATTGTAAATGTAATGGTACTGATGATAACCATTCATCACTTCTTATTACATGTGTTGTTCTCATTAAATGATCATCAACTGCATGTGCGAAATGATATGTTGGTAATCCATCTGCTTTTATTATTACTATATCTAAATCATTTTCTGGGAAGTCTACATTTCCTTTTATTACATCTTTATGTTTGATTTTTCTGTCTTCTCTTCCAGGTGATTTAAATCTTATTATATAATTTTCACCATTTTGGATTTTTTCTACCATTTCTTCAACTGTAAGATTTCTACACTTTGCCCATACTCCATAATATCCTGGTCTTATTTTTGCTGATTCTTGTTTTTGACGTATTTCTTCTCCATCTTCTGGTGTACAGAAACATGGATATGCTTTTCCTTGTTCTATCATATATTTTGCATATGCTTGATATATTTCTTTTCTTAAACTTTGTTTGAATGGTCCATAATTTCCGATTTCTTCTGTGTCTGAAATCATTCCTTCATCAGGAGCCATATCAAAATCCTTTAATGAATTTACAATTCCTGTCACTCCATTTTCAACTTCTCTTTTTTGGTCTGTATCTTCAACTCTTAGGAAGAATACTCCTCCTGTTTTTTGAGCTACTGTTCTTGCTACTAATGCTTGATATAGACCACCTATATGTACAAACCCTGTTGGGCTAGGAGCAAATCTTGTTACAATTGCTCCTTCTGGTAAATTTCTCTCAGGGTATTTTTCTTCATAATATGATATTTCTTTCACATCTGGAAAGATTAAATTTGCTAAATCTTTATAATCCATTTTTCTTCTCCTTTTTTACCATTATCTCCGTCCCCGTGGTAACAAATTACACTTCCATTATTATTGGAATTATCATTGGGTTTCTCTTTGTTTTAATAAATATATAATCACGTAAGTTTTCTTTTACTGTTGATTTTATTGTTGACCAATCACGAATTCCTCTTTCTTCACATTTTGAAATTTCATGTCTTACAACACTTTTTACATCATCCATTAAATTTTCTGATTCTCTTACATAAACAAATCCTCTTGATATTACATCAGGTCCTGCAACTACTTCGCCTGTTGATGAATCCATTGTTAATACTATTACTATTAATCCATCTTGTGCTAAATGTTGTCTATCTCTTAAAACAATATTTCCAACATCTCCAACGCCTAACCCGTCTACTAATATTCTTCCACTTGGTACTGAACCATTGAATTTTGCTTCATTTTCATTTATTTCTAGTACTCTACCATTTGTCAACATGAATATGTCATCTTTGTCAATTCCCATAAGTTGTGCTGTTTCACTGTGTGCTCTTAATTGTCTGTATTCACCATGAACTGGTATAAAGTATTTTGGTTTTGCTAATGCCATTATCAATTTTTGTTCTTCTTGACAAGCATGTCCTGATACGTGTATATCTGCTAATGCACTATATACAACTTCTGCACCTAATTGCATTAAGTCATCAATTACTTTTGAAACATATTTTTCATTTCCTGGAATTGGTGTTGCTGATATTATTATTAAATCATTTGGTGTTATTTTAACTTTTCTGTGGTCACCTGCAGCCATTCTTGTTAATGCTGACATTGGTTCGCCTTGACTTCCTGTTGTTATTATAACAAGTTGGTCATCTGTGTAACTTCCTATCATATCTATATCAATAAATAAATTTTCTGGACAATTAATATATCCTAATTCTATTGATGTTGATATGATATTTATCATACTTCTTCCACATACAGCTATTTTTCTACCATATTTAACTGCTGAATTCACAATTTGTTGTATTCTGTGTACATTTGATGCAAATGTTGCTACAACAATCCTTTTTGTACAGTTTAAGAATAATTTATCAAATACCTCTCCAACTGATCTTTCAGACATTGTAAATCCTTTTCTTTCAGCATTTGTACTATCTGACATTAATGCTAATATTCCTTTTTGCCCAATTTCTGCTATTCTTCCTAAATCCATAAGTTGTCCATCTATTGGTGTATAATCAACTTTGAAGTCTCCTGTGTGTAATATTGTTCCAGCTGGTGTTGTAATTCCTAACATTACAGAATCTGGTATACTGTGAGAACTTCTTATAAATTCAATTTTGAAGTTATTTCCTAATTTTATTGTGTCTCCTTGATTTACAATATGCATTTCTGTACTTCTTAATAATTTGTGTTCTTCTAATTTATTGCTTATTAATCCTGTTGCTAATCTTGTTGCATATATTGGCACATTTATTTGTTTTAAGAAATATGGAATTCCTCCTATATGGTCTTCATGACCATGTGTTATTATCATTCCTTTGATTTTTTCTTGATTTTTAACTAGATATGTTACATCTGGTATTACTAAGTCTATTCCTAACATATCATCTTCTGGAAATGATATTCCACAGTCTACTATTATAATCTCATCTTCATATTCAAATACTGTTATGTTTTTACCAACTTCATGTAATCCTCCTAGTGGAATTATTTTGATATTTGATTTTTTGAATATGTCTTGGCTTTGTGAACTTCTTGTTCTTTTTCCTCTTGTTCCTTGTTTTTTAGTTTCTTGATTTGCCTTTCTTTTTTTACCTGTATTTTGTTTTCTCTCTGTATTTGTTCCATTTATCTCTTCTGGAACTTTGTTTTCCTCTGTCATAATTTAAATTTTCTCCTCTCTTTTCTCTTTTAAATTTCATTTTACGTACATTTAAAAAATAGAACAAAGAAAGTTTATTTTTCATGAACTACCGCTCTTTCATGATTATAAACTTTTTATATATTCTGTTTTTCCCGTTCTTTTAATTATTCGCTTTTTTTATCTCTTTAATACATTAAAATAAAATCTCTTTTTTTGCCCTCTTGGCAATCTGTTTTAGATTATAACATATTTTGGAATAAAAGTCAAATATTTAAAAAGAGAAGGTCGATTAAAACCTTCTCTTTCATATTACTGGATTTTCCTTAGGTACATACTGTTGCTTTGTTAAGGTCCACATGAATCGGAACCTTCAAGTCCGGTACATACTTGCGAGCCTGAGTAAAGAGATTTTCAAAATCTGCACCTACTCCGAAGTTGGCCTTTTCAAATTCTGCAACAACATCAATGTTGATGTGTTTAGAATCCAGGTAATTCTCCAGCACGAGTCCTTCTCCAGTTTCACGGATTAAGAACCCCTCGGAAAAATTATCCCGAGCAATGAAAACAATTTTGCCAAATCTTTCATAAACCATAGCTAATTCTCCTTTTTTAGTGTTCGATATTGACATTTAATGTACTTTTTGTACATAACATATATATTTTACCATATTTTATGTTAATTGTCAAAAATGCGTTTTTCTAATTCTTCAACAGTTCCATGTTCTATAAATTTATCTGGATATGCATAAGTTTGTATTTTTATATCTAGTAATTTATTATCGATAATCAATTCTTTTACAGCGGTTCCAAGCCCATTTATTTTAGTTCCATCTTCTATTGTAATAACATTTTTTGTTTTTTCAATACTTGATAATTTGGGGACGGTCCTTTTTTTCGCGAATTTTGGGACAGTCCTTTTTTTCACATTTTAACATACTATTCATGTTTCAACAAGATTAGATATAAAAATATCACTATTCATACGAATAATGATATTTTTATTTATTATACTTCTATATTTTCTTCACTTACATCTGAAACTGGTTTGCTTGTTCCAAAAGAAAATACTTTTTTCTCTGATTTTGCTTTTTCTTCAAATCTTTTATTAAATTCTGCTTTTGCATCATTTAAAGTTTCTTGCATAGCATTAAACATTTCTTCTACATCTTCTTTTGTAAAATCATATGCACTACTTCTTGCCATTGGCTCTAATATTTGAATATCATGCATTACATTATTTACTCTTTTCCCTGCAAACTCCATAAATTTGTTTCTTTTTTCTTCATTTACTACCATTTTTTCTACAATCCTTTCTTGTTCTATTTGTTCAAATATATCATAACTCTTTTCAATTTTCAAATACTTTTTTCGATTTATTAAAAAAACGCAAAAAGGGACCTGGTCCCTTTTTATCTATTTTAAATGAATTGTAGGGTCTAAATATTCACCATCTTTTAATAATTCAAAATGAAGATGGCATTCCATATTACTTTCAAATGAAGCTGTATTTCCTACTGTTCCTATAGTTTGTCCTTGTGTAACTTCTTCTCCTTCAACAACAAATTCTGCTGTTAATAGATTTGAATATACTGTTTCATATCCTTGCTCATGTGTAATTACAACTGTTAACCCATATCTTGGGTCATTTACAATTGATTTAACAACTCCATCGGCAGCTGATTTTATTACACTTGTTTTGTCTGCTTTTATATCTATAGCAGTATGTGTAATCCATTCTTTTAAAGTTTCAGAATAAATTAAGTTATCTTTTGCATATTCACAGATTATCTCTCCTTCTGTAGGTTTTGCAAAAGTTATTTCTTTTTTATTTTCTGTAACTTCGTTTTCTGTTGGTGCATTAGTGTCTGTTACTGTATCTGGTTCATCTGGTGTGACAGTTGTTTCTGGTTGTTGGGCATCTTGAACAACTTCAGTATTTGTTTCTTTAGTTTCATTTGATGGCACTTCTTCACTTGGTATTTCAGTTTGTGTTGAGCTTTGTTGTTCTTCTACTGTTTTTCCCATTTCTGTATTAACAGTTTCTGTCTTGTTTTGAGTCTCTTTGCTAAATTGATCAGCATTTTCTATTCTAACTCCTGTTTTAGTTGACATATACATAATGATTCCTATTGATATTGCTAGTAAAATAAAAATTACTGTTCCAACATATATGAACATATTATCATTTTCTATAAATCTTTTTCCTCTTTTCATAACTTTCCTCCTTGATATTTTATTAATACAAGTATTTACTTTTTTTCAAAGATTATTCATTTAAAGAGAATTTACTTCAGTTATTTCCACATTTGTATAAAAATGTTTTACTATTGTTTCATAATTGGAACCCAATTTTGCCAGTGCGTCTGCTCCAGTTTGACTCATTCCCACTCCATGTCCATACCCTGTTACAACAAATGTAATGTTTTTCCCATCAATTGCAAATGTAAAATTAGTAGATTTTAATCCTAGTAATGTTCTTGCTTCTGTTCCTGCAATTTCTTTATTTCCAAATTTGATTGTCTTGATTCTTCCACTTGTCGTATATTCTAAAATTTGAATACAGTTTTCTTGAGCAAAGTCTATTTCACAATCTTCATATTTTGTTCTGATTTTATCAATTAATTCTTGATGAGTTAATATTACTTGTGAACTGTATTGTGTATAACCTTCTTCTCCTGTAGTTTCAACAGATTTTAAATATGGATAATCTATTCCTCCCCATATGTTTAATGAGCTTTCTGTAATACCTCCACTGTTTGCGTGAAAAAATGCATTTATAGGTTGTCCTTCATAAGTTACTATTTTTCCTTTTGTTGAATCAACTGCTTGAACAATTTTGTTCCAGTTGCTTTCAGCTTCTGTCTGCTCCCATTTGGCTAATCTCTCATCTTTACTTATCCATGCTTGGCAACAATTAAAATCATCACACATATCTGCATTTTCATGTTTTACACTATTATGAATTGTTTGATAAATTGTATATGTTCTTGCAACTACTGCTTGCGCTTTTAACGCTTCTAATTCAAAACTTGCAGGCATTTCGCTTGCCACTACTCCATATAGATATTCATCAATATTTAATTCTTCTATTTGTGCAGTTTCTGGATGCAATAATTTTATTGTTTTATATTTTTCATAATCATATTGGTTGGATGTTTCTGGTTCAGTATCTTCATCTGAAACTTCAGTAGATAGAGTTTCTTGTGTAGGTTCTTTACTAGGTGTAATTGTACAAATTGCTGGTATTATAAAAAATAACATCAAAAATCCACCAAAATATATTAATATTTTTTTCATACACTAAGTTTCCTCCTCATATTATCAAGTACTTTTCGTTCAATTCTAGACACCTGAACTTGAGTTATTCCTAAGATTTTAGAAACTTGCATTTGTGTTTTTTGTTTATAATATCTAAGCATTATGATTTCTTTTTCTCTATCATTTAATTCACCAATTAAATTTTTGATTGTTAATCTATTTGTAATTTCTGTTTGCTCATCTTTACCTGTTGAAATTTGTTCTAATATACTAATAGTTTTATCTGTTTTATTATCTGTATATTTAGCACTTTCAATAGAATCTACTGGTCTTGTAGAGTCTAGTGCCATTGTAATGTCTTCTTTTGAAATTTTTAATTCTTTTGAAATCTCCTCCAATGTTATTTCTTTTCCATATTTGTTAAAATACTGTTTTTGTAATTCTAATATTTTTACATTTAATTCTTTAATACTTCTACTTACTTTTATTGGTCCATCATCTCTTATGTGTCTTTTTATTTCTCCTAAAATGTATGGTACTGCATATGTTGAAAGTCGAACTTCAAAACTTGTGTCAAATCTTTGTATTGCTTTTATAAAGCCAATACTTCCAATTTGATATAAATCTTCAATTTCATATCCTCTTCCACTAAATCTTCGAACTATGCTCCAAATAAGGCCATTATTGTCTTCTATTAATTTTGTCATTGCTTCTTTGCTACCTTCTTGGGCTTGTTCGATGATTTTCATATCATTTTCATACACTATTCCTCTCCCCTTATTGTAGCTACTGCAAATTCTTCTTTTTGAGAATTGCTTTTTATTTTTCTTCTCATTGTAACTTTAGTTCCTAAGCCTAATACTGATTCTACTTCCACATCATCCATAAAACTTTCCATTATTGTGAATCCCATTCCAGACCTTTCTAAATTAGCTTTTGTTGTATATAGTGGTTGTTTTGCCATTTCTACATTTTCAATCCCTTTTCCTGAATCAGATATTTCTATAAATACTTCTTTTTCTCTTATTTTACAGATTAGTTTTACAATTCCTTGTCTTTCTTCATATCCATGAATTATTGAATTTGTAACAGCTTCTGATACTGCTGTTTTTATGTCTGCAATTTCTTCAAGTGTTGGATCTAGCTGTGCCACAAATGCTGCTACTGCTATTCTTGCAAATGCTTCATTGTTTGATTTGCTTAAAAATTCTATTTTCATTTCATTGTCATATGTATTATTCATATTGCACCTCCTTGATAATTTGGGGACGGTCCTTTTTTTCACGAATTTTGGGACAGTCCTTCCTTTCAGGAATAATTCTTTGTATCCCACTCATTTCAAATATTTTTCTTACTGGTGTTGTCATGTTTGCGACTTGAACTTTTCCACCTAGCATATTAGCTAACTTATACCTTCCTATGATTAGCCCTATTCCTGCACTATCCATAAAAGAAACATTGTTAAAATCAAATATAATTTCTTTTGGCATGTATCTTTCAATTTCATTATCTAATTTCCTCCTTATCTTTTGTGCTGTACATTCATCTATTTCTTCATCCATTTTGAAGATTAATTGCTTGTCGTCTTTTTTATAGAAACTTTCCATATAACCATCCTTTCGTTTAAATATGGTTATATTGTATAGTATTTACCATATTTTTCCAAGAGTAAAATAATAGAAGTTTTGTCGAATTCATAGAAGTTTTCGACAAAGCAAAAAAAGAAAGCACAAACTTGAAATTTCAAATTTATGCTTTCTTTTAGGTTGTGTTTTTTCAGTGAGCAGTGCTACTTTAAAAGCACCAAAACTCCAGAGCTGTCGAATTGAATATGGTACGGATCATAGTTGTAACTGACACAAGCCACAGGATAATTGCTCCCATTATCATTGAAATTACCGCCCACCAGCGCATAACCGCCTTCACGGGTTACAATTTTGTAGCTGTTCCCCTGTCCATCACAGAATCCACCACACTTTCTTGCTCCCGTTTTTTCAATAGAATGAGTAGCTCCAGGTGCATTCCTGTAGTTACCTGCACTCGAAGAATCATTTGCAACATAGTCGAGTGTCCACAGACCATTTACGATGCGCAAAGCATACCAGATAAACAGTTCATGCAGATTGCTCAAACGAGAGTCCCTTTCGGGCGCATACTCTTTTGCTATCTGCATCCACTGGTTGCAAGAAAATCTTACGCCTACATCTTGATTAGCCTCATAGTAAACCTTTTCTTTATGAACGGATGGTTCCATATGGGCAATCCAGTAGTCATAATTGACTGCTTTAATTGCTTCTCTGACTCTTGTCAGAAAACTTTTTTCTCCGTCATTTTTTCCTTTTTGTTTTGCGAGCCAGTTCTTCACTTTTTCTCTATCTTCTACAGTGATTTTAGTGAAGAATTTAGCCTTGTCTCCAGTTTCCTCTACAGTTTCATTCTGTGAAAAAGTAGCCTTATCCTTCGACTTTTCAGAAGAATTAGGAATCAACCGTAAGATCTGTTCTCCATTTTCTACTGAGCTTAAAGTATAATGCATTCCTTCTGGTGTTTTTAACACAACTTCAAACTGTTCCATTGTTTTCCTCCTTTTGTTATAATCGTCAGTTTTTCTACATGACACTTTGTCATACTTTGTTATTATAACATATTATGTATGCTTTTGCAAATTCTTCAAGTACTACATCTCTATCGCAATATAAAAAAGCATATATATATTCAATTTCTTAAATTTACTAACATATCTGCTTTTATAATTCATATTTACTTAAAATTTCTTTTAAGAAGGAATAGACTTCCTTTAATATCTAATAAATGTACTGTATATATTCCTTAAAATATATAATCTCGCTTAATATTAGAGCACCAAAACTCCAGAGCTGTTGTTTTGAATATTGTTTGGATTATTGTTGTAATTGACATCTGCCACAGGATAATTGTTTCCATTATTATTGTAATTACCGCCCACCAGCGCATAATAAAAACCCAATTTAAGTCTATCCCTCTATATAAAACATACTTTTTCTTAAATTAAAAGAATCTGCATGTTTAACATAGCCTAGCCAACCTGCTATACTTCGTTGTATTTCAGGTAATGTTATTTTTCCTTGTTTTAATAGCTTTGTATATCTCTTTAGTTTTCTTTTCATTCTACATTTACTTGTATGCCTTATTTTCATTCTTTTTTCATTGATTTTGTATCCACAAAAATTAACCCCTTGTATATCTTTAAAAATTCTTGTTTTTGAATTTAGCTGTAACCTTAATTTTTCTTCTAAAAATATATTTATAGATTGTAGCCATTCCTTTGCTCTTTCTTTATTCTCACACAATATGACTATATCATCCATATATCTATAATAATATTTGCATTTTAAAGTATGTTTAGAATATTGGTCTAATTCGTTTAAATATATATTTGCAAACATTTGCGAAGTATAGTTTCCTAATGGCAATCCTTTCATTCCTTCAGTGGATAGCAAAATTTCCCTTATCAGCCATAATAATTTCTTGTCTCTTATTTTTCTTTTTAAGATTTCCCAAAGAATTCTTTTATCTATATTTTGAAAATATTTAGAAATATCCATCTTTAATATATAGTAGTTATACCATTTGAACTTTGCACTTCTCATTCCTTTTTGCACATCTTTTGAAGCTTTGTGCATCCCTCTTCCTTCTATTCCTGCATATGTGGTATTGATAAATTGCGTTACAAAATATGGCTTTATAAAATTTTCTACACACCACTGATGTACAATTCTATCTTTATAACTAGCAGCCCTAATAATCCTTTCTTTTGGTTCATATACTTTAAATTTTCTATATTTCCCTGGTTTATATGTACATTCTTTTAGATGCTTCTCGAGTTCTAGTAATTCTTGTTCTAATTTTAATTCAAAAATTATTACATCTCTTTTTTCTCTTTTTCCTCTTCTTGCTTTTTTATGTGCTAATAATAATTTTTCGAATGAAACACATTCTTCATATTTATTTCTTATTGTTTTAGGCATTTTTTGCCTCCAACGCCTTGATTAATCCTCCTAACATTTTTCCTATTTCATTTAACAATTCATTACTATACTTATATTTCTTTTCATCAATCCATTTTTGATTATACATTATTCTTATACAAATTCTTTGATAATATATATTACTATCAACAATATTATATATTTGTAATCTTTTATTTTTATCAACCTTGCTCGCAAGAAGAATGTGTTTTAGCATTTCATACATACTTGTTTTTATTTCTGTTCCTATACTAAATTTTTCTGTTCTTGGTAATTTCAATAATATTGTTAACATGTATTCTATGTATTTTTCAATTTTTACTATTATAACTAATTTATTATCATTCATTTTATTTCCCCCCATAAAAAATAAAAAGAGAGAAACCTGAATTTTCAAATTTCTCTCTTTTGTTAGATTGTGTTCAGTGGTCAGTGCTACTTCAAAAGCACCAAAACTCCAGAGCTGTAGGACTGAATATCGTATGGATGACTGTTGTAATTGACATCCGCCACAGGATAATTGTGACCATTATTATTGTAATACCCGCCCACCAGCGCATAACCGCCTTCGCGGGTTACAATTTTGTAGCTATTACCCTGTCCATCACAGAATCCGCCACACTTTCTTGCCCCAGTTTTTTCTAGAGAATGAGTAGCTCCAGGTGAATTCCTGTAGTTCCCTACGATCGAAGAATCATTTGCAACATAATCGAGTGTCCACAGGCGGTTCACAATACGCAAAGCATACCAGATGAAGAGCTCATACTCGTTGCTCAAGCGAGAGCCTCTTTCAGGCGCATACTCTTTTGCCATCTTAATCCACTCGTTGCAGGAAAATCCTACGCCTACAGCATTACCTTCAGCATAATAAATTTTCCCCTCTGTGACAGAAGGTTCCAGATTTGCAATCCAGTAGTCGTAATCAACTGCTTTAAGTGCATTTCTGACTCTTTTCAGAAAACTTTTTTCTCTTTCATTTTCGCTTTTTTGTTTCACCAGCCAGATTTTCACCTTTTCTCTGTCTTCTGCAGTAATTTGGGTGAAAAATTTAGCTTTGTCCCCGGACTTTTCAGAAGAATCGGGAACCAACCGTAGTATCAGTTCTCCATTTTCTCCTATAGCTGCCTCATAGTGCATATCCTGAGGTGCTTCTAACACAACCTTTCTTAACCGTTCCATTGTTTTCCTCCTTTTGTCATTATCAACAGTTTTCTACATAGCATTTGCTAGTATGCTAATTATTATATCACGTATTTCCTTATTTTTCAACTATAATCGTTACAGGTCCATCATTTAATAGCTCAACCTTCATATCAGCGCCAAAGATTCCTTTTTGAACCTCAATTCCATTTTTAGCACATTCGTCACAAAAATATTCATATAAAGGAATTGCTTCATCTGGTCTAGCAGCTTCAATAAAGCTTGGTCTATTTCCATCAGCACAATTACCATATAAAGTAAATTGTGACACTATAAGTAATTTTCCATTTACATCTTTTAAACCTAGATTCATTTTATCATTTTCATCTGTAAAAACTCTTAAATTACAAACTTTTTTTACTAGATAATCAGCTTGTTCTTTAGTATCTCCAACTTTTATTCCAACTAGTACTAAAAATCCTTTTTCTATTTCTCCAACTATTTTATTATCCACTTCTACACTTGCATTTTTTACTCTTTGTATAACTACTTTCATTTCTTCATTCTCCTATTTATCAAAAACGCCCCGTTATGTATGGGGCATTTGTTTTTATTCATTTTCTTTTTTTGATTCTTCTTGTGTTTCAACTGCCATTACTTCTGTAACTCTTTCTAAATCATTTTCTGTTACAGTTTCTTTAGTAGGAGTTTCTTCTACTACTGATTCTCCAGAAACTTCTTCTTCAACAATTCTTGCTTCTTCTTGATTGTCTGGTTCAATTTCTGAATTTGCTAAATCGTGTTTTACAACTTCTGCATTTAGAACTTCTGCCCCTGGTTGTTTAGCTCCGCATTTAGGACAAAAGGCATTCTTGGTTTCGATTTCTGCATGACATTTTTCACATTGTCTTTTATCTTTTAATTCTAATATAGATTTTAAACAAGTTTCTATTTCTGCTGATAATACATCTATTTTTGTGCATTCTTCTTCTAGCTCAGATTTTATATCAATGTTTTCTTCTCTAACATGTTTTTCATAAACTTTTCTTCCAATTTCTTTATATAAGTCATTAATATCAGATTTATTTTCATTGATTTTCATTCGAAGTTTTGCTTCTTTAGCAAGTTTTCCTGTTTTTTCAGCTGTTGCATCATAAGCAGCGCTTGCTTTTTTGCTTAAATTATCAAAAAATCCCATATCTTGTTCCTCCTATTTTTCTATATTATTTACAAATTTTATATATATATTCTTAATCTTCGCTTTTTTTAGCTCTGTTCATTAAGATGTTTACAGCATCTTCTGGTTTTAAGCCTTCATATAAAATTCCATAAACAGCTTCAACTATAGGCATTTCTATATTATGCAATTTTCCTAATTCATGTGCAACTTCTATATTATCTATACTTTCAATTACCATTCCAACTTCTTGTTTTGCTTCATCAAGAGTTTTACCTTGTCCAATTAATTTTCCAGCTCTTCTATTTCTACTATGTTCACTTAAACATGTAACAATTAAGTCTCCAAGACCACTTAGACCATATAAAGTATCTCTTTGCCCTCCAAGAGCAACTCCAAGTCTTGTTAGTTCAGCTAATCCTCTTGTTATTAATGCTGCAAAAGTATTGTCTCCTAAGCCAATTCCTGCTGCAACTCCTGCACAAAAAGCTATAATATTTTTTAATGCTCCTCCAAGTTCAACACCTTTAACATCTCTTGATGTATATATTCTCATTTTGTTAGACATAAATGCATCTTGAACTAATTTTAATACTGCATTATGTTTTGATGCTACAACTAATACTGTTTCCAATGCTACTGATACTTCTTCTGCATGGCTTGGTCCTGATAATACTGCAATTTTAGCATTTGGAATTTCTTCTTGAATTACTTCATCTAATGTTAATAAACTATCTTTTTCGAATCCTTTTGAACATATTACAATTGGTTGATTTGTAACATATTGTTTGTACTGTTTTACTACATCTCTTGTGAATTTTGATGGTGTTACATGTATTATAAAATCTGTTCCTTCTATTGCATCTTTATGTGATGTTGTACATTTTATTCCCTCTGGTATTTGTGCATTTGGTAAGAATTTGCATTTCTTTTCATTATTAATCATGTCACATTCTTCTTTAGAAAATGACCATAAATTTACATTATGTCCTTGTTTTGCTAAGTGAATTGCAAGTGCAACTCCCCAACTTCCACTTCCTATTATTGCTATGTTTTTCATCTATTGTTCCCCCTAATCTTTTTTCTTGAAACTTAATTTATTTTCTGTTCCATTTAATATTCTTTGTATATTACTTCTATGATTAAATGCTACTATTACAGCTAAAATTACACTATATATAAAATATCCACTTCCTTCTGATACTATGAAGTTAGTATTATTAAATAATACTAATATAGGAAACAATATCGCTGCTCCTACTGAGCCCATTGATACCATTTTTGTTAATGCCATTAATACTAATGCAAATACTAAACATATTAATCCTATTTTCCAGTTTGTCATTAATAATACACCTAATGATGTTGCAACACCTTTTCCTCCTTTAAATCCAAAGAATATTGGAAATGTATGTCCAACTACAACAAGTATTCCTGCTACTTGTACTAATAATGCTTTGTCTGAATTTTTTGCGATTACTCCAACTATTACTGCAAATAGTATTGCTGCTACTCCTTTTAATGCATCTCCTAATAATGTTAATGCTGCTGCTTTTTTCCCTACTGAACGCAACATGTTTGTTGCTCCTGCATTTCCGCTTCCTTTTTCTCTTACATCAAATCCTGCCATTTTTTTACTTATTATTACTGAAAAACTTATACTTCCTAATAAATATGCTACTAACCCTACTATTATATATGCTGCCATTATAATTTCCTCCTCTAATTTGGGGACGGTCCTTTTTTTCGCGAATTTGGGGACGGTCCTTTTTTTTACATTTCTTTCTCTAATTTTTCTCTTACTATCACCCTAACTGGTGTTCCTTCTAATCCAAATTCTTTTCTTATTTGATTTACTAAATATCTTTCATATGAAAAATGGAATAGTTCTTTATTATTTACGAATATTACAAATGTTGGTGGTTTTGTGCTTGCTTGTGTTCCATATAATATTTTTAATCTTTTTCCTTTATCTGTTGGTGGTTGAACTATTGCAATAGCTTCATTTATTACTTGATTTAATACTGATGTTGAAATTCTCATTGCATTTTGTTCTGCCACATGATTTATCATATCAAATAACTTGTCCACTCTCTGTCCTGTTTTTGCTGATATGAATATTACTGGTGCATAAGATAAATATGATAATTTCTCATATATTTCTTTTTTATATCTTTCTAATGTTCCTGTTTCTTTTTCATATTCATCCCATTTATTTACTACTATAATTATTCCTTTTCCAGCTTCATGTGCTTCTCCCGCGATTTTAGCATCTTGATCAGTTACACCTTCGTTTGCATCTATCATCATCAAACATACATCAGCTCTTTCAATTGCTAAAAGAGTTCTCATTATACTGAATTTTTCTATTGATTCTGTTACTTTACTTTTTCTCCTAATTCCAGCTGTATCTATTAATACATATTTTCCATGTTCATTTTCATATTCAGTATCTATTGCATCCCTTGTTGTTCCAGCAATTGAACTTACTATTGTTCTATTTTGTCCCAATATTTTATTTATTAATGATGATTTTCCTACATTTGGCTTTCCTATTACGGCAACTCTTATTCTGTCATCTTCATCTTCACCTTCTTGTTTTTCAGGGAAGTTTTCATATATTGCATCTAAAACATCACCTATACCTAAAGCGTTTGCTGCTGATACAGGATGAGGTTCACCTATTCCCAAATTATAAAATTCATATATCTCATTTTTGTCTCTACTCATATCATCAGCTTTGTTACATACTAATACAACTGGTTTATGAGATTTTTTTAACATCATTGCTATTTCTTCATCTGCAGCTGTTACACCTTGTTTAATATCTGTTAAAAATATTATAACATCCGCAATATCTATTGCAATTTTTGCTTGTTCTCTCATTTGAGAAATAATAATATCATCTGATTCTGGTTCTATACCTGCTGTGTCTACAATTGTGAAGTTTCTTCCTCTCCAGTTTGTTTCCGCATACACTCTATCTCTAGTTACTCCTGGCGTGTCTTCTACTATTGATATTCTACTTCCTACTATATAATTAAAAAATGTTGATTTTCCTACATTCGGTTTTCCTATTATTGCTACTGTTGGTTTTGACATTTTCTACCTGCCTTTCTTAAATTGGGACCTGGTCCCTTTTTGCGCAAAAAGGGACCGGGTCTGTTTTTCATATTTATTTTACTATTTTCCTTGCAAAATAGCAAGAGTTTTGTCATTTTTTTCTTGCAAAACAATAGACCATAAAAAGATACAAACTAGAAATATAGCAATATTTTTATAGAAGTATACAGTTATACTACTTATAATAGTTAATACTATCATAGTTATATTTGAAATTTTATTAATTATATTTTCAGTTTGGATTATTCCCACTTTTGTATATATAATACCTTTTATAATTCGTCCTCCATCTAATGGATATAAAGGAATTAAATTGAAAAATAGTATTAATAAATTAGAATAAACCGCTTCTTGTTTTGTAATATATGGCAATTCTATGTAATTAAACCAAATAGCAAGAAATAAACTTGAAATTGGCCCAGCTAATGCAACTAAAATTTCTTTAATATTATAATGCTTGTCATCAAAATCAGTATAAAAAACTGCTGATAGTCCAAATGGCATAATTTCTATTTTTTCTATTTTCTTTTTTAATATTATTCCAACAATTATATGTCCTAATTCGTGTAAAAAAGAAAAAAACATTACTATTAAATAAATTTTTATTTGTTTAGTAAAGTAAAATATAATCATACAAAATAAAATTTTTAAATCTATTCTAATTTTCAAATTTGCCTTCCTTTCTTATAGTTCTAATATTAATTGTGGGTCTACACACCTCTCTTGATATCTTATTTCAAAATGTAGATGTGGTCCTGTTGTGTTTCCAGTAGAACCCACCTCTGCTATTTCTTGTCCCTGCTTTATAGTGTCTCCTTCATTTACATAGATTTTGTTACAATGTGCATATAAAATAATCACATCATTTATTTGTATTTTTATGTGTTTTCCGAAATCTCCTTTAGAAGATTTATATATCACTTTTCCATCTGTGGCTGAAACTATTTTCGTTCCTTTTTTGGCTGCAATATCTGTTCCTGTATGATTTTTAGGTACAGATGCTGTTGTTGGATTTCTTAACCCAAACATTGAACTAATTGTTCCTTGAACTGGTTTTATAAGACTTATTGTACTTTTTATATAATTAACATCTTCCTCCATTTGAGATAACTCTGTAGGTTGTTGATTTGTCTCTGATGTAGTTCCTGTTGTTTCTATGTTTTCCACATTTTGTTCTTGTGTTGGTGATAATTCTTCAGCTCCACCAATGTTTTCGTCATTATTTTGAATTTCTTCTTTTGATTTTTCCTCTACAACTTCATTTTCTGTCGTTTCTGGTACTTCTTGTTTTATTGTATTTAATTTTTCTAAAATCATATTATATGTTTCTGGCAAATTTATGTCTTGAGACAAAATTTCTCTAGCTTTTTGAGTAAAATCTTCGGAAAATATGTAATTATTATTTATAACAATATAACAAATACTATATACTAATAAGCATATTATTATTTGTTTTATCATTTTTTTGAATAATTTTATATTCTTTCTTGAAGTCGGCTTTTTTAGAACTTCTCTATCTGGCATTTCTTGATTTTTTCTTCTATAATATATTTCTTCTGCTCTTTTTATTTTATCTTCAACAGACATAACTTTCTCCATAGTTTATCATCCTTTCTAAAACGAAAAACACTCTATATAATGCATATTACTAATGTCTATGCATTTATAAAGTGTTTTATGTTATTATATGAAATTTATTATTAAACTGATAGCTAAAACAATTGTTGAAACTAAACTATATTTTTTTAATTTTTTATATTTACACATTATATCTCTACTATTTTCTGACTTCTTATTTTCAATTTTTTTGATATAATCTGTAACAAGCATTTCCGCTTCTTTTAAAATATAATCTCTTGACTTAGACTGAACTTCAGATGAATTTAGTTTTTTACCTTTATCTATTAATTCTTTCTGTTTTACTTTTTGGGCTTCTTTAAAAATTATTATTGCCTCTTCTACCATGTTAGATGGGAGATTTTTTAATACTACCATGTTTTTCATGTCGCTTGATTCCATTATATCACTCCTTTGAAAATCTTATATTCTAATTTTTTCCAATCCAAAGGAATTTATTCAATAATTTAAATGTTTATTGTTATTTCAGCTGCTATTATATTATATTCAAATACATATTTGGCAAAACAACGAGAATTAATACTTATCATAGCCATCATTAATAATATTGATATAATTATCTTTTTAAATTTCATTTTCCTATCCTTTCTGCATCTTCAATAATAGCTTTTATTTCAAAGAGGTAACTTTGAGCATTTTCTCCCTCTATAGTATCTTGAATGTCTTGGATATCATTAACATAGTATTCCCATTCCCAATTTATAGTTATTTCATCAGTATTCACAAATTTTTCATTTATTATATTCTCCATTTCTTTAATAGAGTTGTACTTTTTATTTTCTAAAATAAATACTAAATTTTGTGGTTTTGATGTTTTTTCTTTTATTTTAATACTATAATTTGTATTCGACGGTCTTTTAAATTTAATTACAAAACATCCTTTACATCCTGGAGCTATTTTTTTATACATTTTATTATTAATTGTGGTAAATATATCAATTTTGACTGTTTTTTGCGAACTAATTTCATATTCATTTTTTGCACCTATGTCATTCCAAAGTCCTAAAATCATGATATCTTCAAAAATAATTTTATTTGATTTGTAAAAATTTAAGATTATAAATATTATAACTAAAATAATCAGAATTAAAATATATTTCATTATGTTTTTCATATTTTCTCCTGCTCTGAATGTACTTTTACTTGTACTTCTTCAAGAATGTTTTTTCCTTTGTTCCCTTGTGTACTATCATATATAACTTTTAGCTTGTATTTTTGTTCAACCTTTTCATTTCCTATTATTGATAACTCATCTGTTTTTAAGTTTTCTAGAAGGATTTGTTGCTCTTCTTCATTATATAATTCAAATTGTATTGATTTGTCTGTATTTGAAATAACTTCTATTGTATATAAAAAACCTATCTCACTTATACTAGATTCATTAAAATTTTTGATTGAAAATTCATAATATCCTATATTATTTATTTCACTTATTTGGGTTGTTTCTTTACCTTCTACTATAAAAATCGGTTTTGCAACATTAAATGTCGAAGTCAACTTGTCTACAGTTATGTATTTGGCGTAAACTATATGCGTAGATAATAAAATTATTGCAATTGTTAATATAGTTATTTCAATAATTGTTTTTTTCTTATTTCTTATATTGTAATTCCTCCTTTTTCTGTATTTTTTCATATTTTTCTATATAATTTTCTATCTACTTTGTGTTCCTGTGGCAATTATATCAAATGTATATTGTGTAATATTGTTTACATCTAGAGTATCTATTGCATCATTTGTAGCTATTTCATCAGGTGTGTTTCCTGTCTCGTAATTCCATCTCCAAAATATTATGATGTCTTTTTTTGGTGTTTCTGCATCATACTTAATAGTTCCTATCAAATTGTTTATTTCTGAAAGTGATTTATATGATGTACCATTACAAGTAAAAGTTAAATTAGTTGGCTTATTCTTTTCATTCGCGAACTTCACAGAATAGTCAATATCAACTTCTGAACCAGTACCATCAAGTGTTATAACTATTGTACCATCTGTACCAGGTGCAATTTTACCATTTATTAAATAATCTTTGTTTACTGGATCTACTAATTTAACCGTTTTGGTCTGTGCACCATTTTTATCTATTTGGAATGACCATTTTGCAACTTCTGCACTCCCTGTTCCTTTCTCTTCTGTTAGATATTTTGCATATGTAACTCCTATTGCTTGAACTAATACTATTAATAGTATTGCACAAGTTATTCCTATTATTTTTCTTGTTTTATTTTTCAAATTATGTTCCTCCTTATTTTTTTATTTTTTGTTTTTATAGAAAAATATGAATTTTATAATATCCTTTTTTAAGGCTATTATCACTTTACATGCCTGTTACTGGCAATTTAGGGATTTCTATTATAGGCGGTTCTTCTATAACAGGAGTTGTCTCCTCTATTGGTTGCTCTACTGGCGGCTCTTCTGGTATTTGAATTTTATTATTTTTTATTTGTACTATTTTTTCTTCATTCATTTTAATATCTATTTGTATCACTTCAGAATCTATTTCATATCCTTCAGGAGATTGAATTTCTCTAATATAATAAATTCCAGGCATTATATGTTCTAAAATAATTTGTCCTCCTTCATCTGTTTCCTCTACTGCAAATATTTCTTTTTGTTCATCTAGGATTTCAAATTTTGCACCTTTTAATGTTTCTTGTGTTTCAGTATCTTGCTTTTCAATTATAATTTTTGTTTTATTTTCTTCATAATCTTGTGTTATTTCTGTATCTATATCTTCAAAAGAAAATGCAGTTAATGCATAATCTTGTAAGTCTGCACTTGGAGCTTTACCGAAGAATATTGGTTTTGTTTCCATTTGGGTTTTGATTTTGATTTTGAATTGTCCTGATTTTTCTAAACTATTAATAGGTATTAGAATTTTAAATTTTTCATTTGAACTAAACTCGTTTTTTTCTTGATTTTCTAAATTAGTTGTTTTACATCCATATGGTTGATTCTCTAGGTTGACAATGAATTTTGAAATATTTATATTACTTTGAATTTCACATTCTTTTGATATATAGTCATTTTCCTTTTGCCATTCCTCGCTATGTTTGACTAAAATATGATTATCAAAACTTTCTGTTGAGTTTCTTGCATTTTGTAAAATTATATTTATTGCATTTATAACTCTATTTCCAGCTTCTCCTATTGCAGAATATCCTTCAGTTCCTCTGTTATATATATAACAATATACAGCCTGTTTTGTAGCAGTATATGCTTCGCCTTCATCTAATACTCCTAATTGTTCAATACTTTTATATGGATATCCATTTATAATTACTTTCCATAGATTAACATCTGTGATTTTGCCTTGATATGTTACATCATATGTTGCAATATGTTCGCCAACACCATGCAAATCTTTATTTAAACAATATGCAGGATATTCTATCCCATTATCTTGATATACTGCATGTGCTGTTTTTACAACAATTCCATTATATCTAATTATTCTCTTAAATTCTCCTTTTGTATATATATTAATTTGTCCTTGTTCTACTGCTTGTACTGTATTTATTAATAATATAAAATTTAAAATCATTATTAATAAAACTACAGTTATAATTTTTATTGCTTTTTTCAATATATTTCCTCCTCTTTTTCTACTGCTTGTATACATCTTCTGTATTCTGGCTGATTTTCTACACATGTTATTAATGTTAATATATTTTCTTCTGTTTGTTCTAAATATTCCCATTCTGTATCTTTGATAATTCGGCATTTGTCAACTTGATATATTTTTTCAAACTTATTGTGTTTATATATTATTTCATCTCCTTTTTTTAATAATTTTAAATCTTTAAAATAATTTACTTCATAACCTCTATTATGTGCTGCTAGCCCCACATTTCCTTCTTCTTTGGCAGTTTTTTCAAAATGTCCAACATGTTTGTTTAAAACTTCTTTTGTTGTTCCTTCTGAAATATCAGCAATCAAAGAGATTTCAGGAATTTCTATTTGCCATATTTCACATTTTTCTGTAGTTTCTATTACTGGTATATCAGGTTGTCCAATTGTTTTCATTATTTCTTCATTTATTTCTGTTTCTATTGGATATTTATAAATAAATATTTGAATAAAACAAAATATGATTATCACAGATAACACAAATACACCAGTTTTAGTAAATTTAAACATACATTTACTATCACCTCTTTTTTATTAAATTAATAATTTTGGATTTTTTCGAAAAAATTTTTTGATATAAGTATTTTGAATTTTAATTCGAAAATATGTTAACATGGTTTACATGATTTGTCAAGAAAAATCGTTCGACATAATGTGACAAAGTACTTGAGAATTTATCATTTTAGTGTTATTATTTAATTAGATTATTTAAAGGAGATAAATATAAATGAACCAAAATAAAGAGAATTTTGATTTTTTTAATCAAACATATATAAAATCTTATAATCTTGATAAAGCAATAAGATATCAACTAAATTTACTAGATTCACTAGATGTTTATACCAGAAAACATTGTGAAAATGTTGCAACTATTGTATGTAATTTATGTAGAAAACTACATCTTTCTAGAGGTTTTACAGAATATTGTATTATTTGCGCTTTTTTACATGATATTGGAAAATTATTTGTCCCATCAGAAATTCTTCAAAAACCCTCTCAATTAACTGAAGAGGAATACGAAATCATGAAAAAGCATACAACATTAGGTTATGAATTATGTATGAAAGATCCAAAATTAAGACCATATTATGCAGGAGCATATTATCATCACGAATGCCTTGATGGTACAGGATATCCTCAAGGATTATTTAAAAATGACATTCCTTTTGAAGCACAAATTATTAAAGTAGCAGATGAATATGAAGCTATTGTTAATAAAAGGCAATATAAATCTCATATCGGTATTTCTGATGCACTAAAAATTATTATTGAACATACTAAACCATCTCCAAACGCCCCTCAAAACACTGGTTACTCTAATGAAGGTAAAAATAATAAAAAAATTGTTAAAAAGCTATTAAAGGTTGTTATTGATGATATTGAATGCGAAATTTCTTCATCTTTTGACTATGTAAATTATTTAAAAAAACAAATCGATAGATATAAAAAAATCTCTATTTACTTACAAAAAAAAGAAGAATCTAGTAGTGATGAAAAAAAATTATATTATGATGAATATATAAAGATGTATTTGCACTCTAATGAATCTATTGATGAATTTGAACAACTTTATAAAGAAGCTGTAGATGCTTATAATTTAAGAAAATCTGAACTTGATAATTTATATCAAGAAATTAAAATTATAAAAAAACTTTCTGTATAAAAAAATGAACCGGTTTGCCTACCGGTTCTTATTTTTATTTATTTATAAAATAAGCAACAATTTTTTCTATAATATTTGTGTTTTCTTCTTTTATAAATTTATTATTTGTTTCTACATTATCAGATTTTTCTAAGTCCACTGGTATTGCTTTTTTAACTTGCATTCCCAAGCTATCTGTAGCTGTCTGATAAATATCATTCCAATTTAATGTGCTTTCAACTTCTCTTATATTTTTTTCTACCTGTCCATTTTCTTTTTGTATTGTTGCCAATTGATTTTCTAAATTTTTCTTTTGATTAAACATCTCCATTATTGTAATTTCTCTATAACTTAATGCGAGTAACATACCAAAAATAGTCAACACAACCACTACTTGTGCTGTTTTATTTTTTCTTTCTTCTACCTTTTTAGCTCTTTGTTTTTCAATACGTTTTTTTGCATCTGATTTTTTTGGCTCAGTTTTAGTTTTTGTTGTAGTCTTTGTAGTTTTTTTAGTTTTTGTTCTTGGTGTATATTCTGGCTCATATTTTCTTGGGCTTGTTCCGTATTGATATGATGCTCTTGGCATGTTCTCACCTCCTCTATTGGACAAGGGACACATCTTTACCTTCTGTCTATCCACTCGGATAAGATATGTCCCTTACCCGTGTGAATGACTGATTTGCCCTTAATCACATTTATACTTTTGTTTTTATGATTTTTCGAAAATTCTTAATTTTGCACTTTTTGATCTTGAATTTTCGTTTTGTTCTTCTTCTGTTGCAATTATTGGTTTTTTATTTATTATTTTTCCTTCTGATTTTGCACCACATACACAATATGGTAAATCTTTTGGACATATACATTTTCCTTGTGCTTCTGCATAAGCATTTTTTACTGTTCTATCTTCTAGTGAATGGAATGTTATTATACATAATCTTCCTCCACTTTTTAAATGTTTTATACAACTTTTTACCGTATTATATAGTGGTCTTATTTCATCATTTACTTCTATTCTTATTGCTTGAAAAGTTCTCTTGGCAGGATGTCCTTCTTTTTTTGCAAATGCTGGTATCGATTTTTCTATAATTTGTACTAATTTCGCTGTTGTTTCAATTTTCTTGTTTTTTCTATATTCACAGACATTTTTCGCAATTTGCCTAGAAAATCTCTCTTCACCATATTCATATATAATATTGGCTAAATTTTCTTCACTATATGTATTTACAATTTCTTTAGCTGTTAGACTTTGAGATTTATCCATTCTCATGTCTAATTCATTGTTTCCTAAATAGCTAAAACCTCTTTCTCTCTCATCTAATTGATATGAAGAAACTCCTAAATCTAACAATATTCCATCTACTTCTTCGATTCCTAATTGTTGAAAAATTTCTTCTATTTCATCATGATTTCCATGTACATATTTTACATTCGAAAATTCTTGCAAATTTTCTCCTGCTGCTTTTAGAGCTTCTTGGTCTCTATCAATTCCAATGAGTAAACCTTCAGATGATAGCTGTTTTAAGATTTCTTTACTATGTCCAGCTCCACCTAAAGTTCCATCTACATATATTCCATTTTTTTTGATATTTAATCCATTTATTGTTTCTTCTAATAATACAGGTTTATGCTTAAATTCCAAATTTCCACCTCATTTTTTTATCACTTGCAGCTGGAGTTGTAAGATATCTACTCCAGCTGCTTGTCTTATGTTTTTTTGCAATCTTTTGTTCCTTGGAATTTATCTTTAGCAATTTTATCTTTAGTTTACTTTAAAATTTTTTCTTTTGTATTTTTGTCTTTTGTGTGATTTTCTTTTGTACTTTCATCTTTGGTATCTTTATATAAACTTTTGCAAGTTATATACCTAACATTGTCATATTTTCTGCAATTTCATCAGCAGAAATATTTTCATCACATTTTTGCCAAGTTTCTTTATCCCAGATTTCTAATCTAGTTCCTACACCTACTATTACAGCATCTTTTTCAAGATTTGCTGCTTCTCTTAGGTTTGCTGGAATTAAAAATCTCCCTTGTTTGTCTATTTCACATTCAGTTGCACCTGATAAGAAAAATCTAACAAAATTTCTTGCATTTTTGTCTGATAGTGGAAGTGCTTTTAGTCTTGCTTCGAAATTCAACCATTCATTTTCTGAAAATACGAATAAACATCCATCTAACCCTTTTGTTATGATGAACTTTTCTCCAATATCTTGTCTTAATTTTGCTGGCATTATTAATCTGCCTTTAACGTCTAGAGAATGCTCGTATTCACCAATTAACAATTGAACTTCACCTCTTTTCTTTTTCTACCACTTCGCACCACTTTTCTCCACTTTGATACCATAATAATATATTTCGTATTATTTTGCAAGCCTTTTTTATAAATTTTTTAAAATTTTTACTAAATAATCTATCTCCTCGAAAGTATTGTTATCACAGAATGTAGTCCTAATTGCAGAGTCTAAATATTTTTCAGGAACATTAATGGCCTGTAAAACATGTGATGGACTGGTTTTTCCCGAAGAACATGCTGAACCACTAGAAACACAAATTCCTTTTTCATCTAATTTAAAAATTAATTCAGAACTATTTACTCCTTCAAAAGAAATGTTTGCATTCCCTGGTAATCTATTTTCAACAGAACCATTTATTCTAATTTTTTTAGGCATTTCTTTTTGTAATCTGCCTATATAATAATCTCTTAATTTAGTCACATACTTTATATGTGTTTCTATATTTTTATGGGCAATTTCACAAGCTTTACCTAAGCCAACTATACCTGCCACATTCTCAGTTCCAGCTCTTTTATCTTTTTCTTGATGTCCTCCATTTACGATTTTCTCCACTTGTATTCCATTTTTTATATATAATGCGCCTATCCCTTTTGGAGCATGTATTTTATGCCCAGATAAAGATAACATGTCAATTCCCATTTTTGACACATCTATATGCATATTCCCAACTGCTTGAACTGCATCTGTGTGAAATACAATATTATGATTATGAGCTATTTCAGCAATTTGTTCTATCGGCTGAATCGTACCAATTTCATTATTTGCTGCCATTACACTTATTAATATTGTTGATGGTCTTATTTCACTCTTCAATTCATCAATTTTAATAAATCCATTTTCATCTACATTTATATATGACACTTGAAAACCTTGTTTCTCCAAAAATTTGCATGTTTCTAATATCGCAGGATGCTCTATTTTTGATGTTATTATATGATTTCCTTTTTCTTTGTTGGCATATGAAAATCCTTTTAATGAGATATTGTCACTTTCTGAACCACCTGCAGTAAAAAAGATTTCATTTTGATTGCAATTTATTAGTTGTGCAACTTGTTTTCTTGCTCTTTCTATAGCCCTTTTAGATTTTCTCCCAATTGAATATAAAGATGACGCATTTCCAAATTCGGTTGTCAAAAATGGCATCATCTCATTTAATACTTCTGTTTTTATTTTTGTAGTTGCACTATTGTCAAAATATATTGTATTCATTTTTTTCACCTTACTCTCTTCTAATATTATATGCATGAAAAAAGGAGGGGTTTACCAAGGGGACGGATATAATGGTAAAAATATTCAGAAATTTACCATTATCTCCGTCCCCTTGGTAAACCCCTCCCTTTTTTCACATTTGTTTTATTTTCTCTAAATTCTGTATAACTGAATCATATCCAAACTTATAACATTTATCTAATTTGTCTATATCAAATAATCCTGCTCTATCTGTTGGAACAGTTAGTAAAAAATCGCATTGTTGTAGAGCTTCTTCTGAAATTTTATTTCCCATAATATCTAGCGTTTTCATGATAATATCCATGACATCACTATCTTCTTGTACTGGATCAGCCGCAAAATTAACAGCCATTATTTTGTTTTGACACATTCTCTTCAGAGGAATTACTGGAATGTTGTCTAATGTTCCACCATCCATAAACATATGATTTTTAAATTCACATGGGCAAAACATTGCTGGAAAACTACTACTTGCTCTTACCGCTTTTCCTATTCCAATTTCGGTTATATAATTATCATAAGGATTATTTCTAGGTGCACAATTTGTAAATATATATTCTTTTGAATCTAATATATCAACTGCAGGAATGGCTAATGGCATTTTTATATCACCAATTACTTTTATACCTTTTTTTAAGGCTACCTCATTATACATTTTTTCAAATGCTGTTCCATCATTTATACCTGCAAATCCAATTTTTCTGTTTCTCACAAAATTCCCTATTCCATTAACTATTGGTGCATTCCCTATATTTATTATTTCTTGTGCATACTTTTTAAATAATATATATATATAATATGGCTTATATCCCATTGCATATAATGCTGCCACAATGCTTCCTGCACTAGTTCCACTTATAGCTTCAATTTTTATATCATTTTCTTCTAAAGCTTTTAAAACACCCGCATGTGCAATTCCTCTAATTCCTCCACCAGTCAAAGCAATACCTATTCCCATAAATACCTCCAATAATAAAAAGAGTAAATAATCTTAATAAATTATTTACTCTTTTTTATGTTTTTAAACCCTATTTTGTGATAATTTTTCCATTATCATCAAGAAAGCTTTCTTGTTCATTATTATAAACTCTTATTCCATCAGCTAAAAGTTCAATATTTGCATTAGTTATTTCAAGTGATAAATCAAATTTATCATCATAAATATCAGTTTTATTTGTAGAAAAGTCAATAGCTTGAACTATATTTTTCCCTTTTATAATTTGGATTAAATCATAATTATATTCAACTATCACATTTTCCTCTAAATCAATCATTCCAACCTTATCTTGTTCATTTGTAACAATAAAATATGTTTCATAAGCATGTTCTATGAATTTATAGTTCTGCTTTGTAAGCTTCTTTAGTTCAGTATTTACTATTGAATAATTACCAACATCATTTCTAATAAAATATTTTGAATTAGAAGTTTTGTTTATAATTGTATTAAAAGGAATATTTATTTCATTTCCTTGCTGGTTAAAAACTTTTTGTTCCCCATTTTTCACGCTATATAAATAAATTCCATTTATAGTTAACTCAGAATATTCTGTTTGTAATATTTGCACTCCTTTTAAATTAATAGCACCATATTTATCTGTTTTTTCAACTATAAACATTTCCATATCTGTATTATAATTTATTGTTTGATATTCAGTATTAATTATTTTACTGTTATTTACAAATACACCATATTGACCATTTTTAGCAGCAATCAAATAAATATTATCACTTTTGATTTCTGATAATCTTGTTATCTGATTATATTCTTCCTCTAAAACTTGGATTCCTTCATAATCATAATATCCATATCTATATCCTTGTTCTGTAGTAACTTTAACAATATAACCTGCTTTTTGGTATTGATTTTCCTCTGTATAATATTCATCTAATTGGATTTCATCATATTTATTTTTTATTATTGTATTTCCATTACCATGTAGAATTCCATATTTTCCATCTTTTTTTGATAATAGTGGTCCTTGTTGATAACCTAAACTTGAAATTTCCTCATATTTTGCATTTGTTATTGTTTCTCCATTAATACTTAAAAGTCCGTATTCTCCTTCTTTTTCATATATCAATATATCTTTTTCATATATTCCATTAGAAATTTCAATTGGTTGTACATTATCGTATTTTTGAAAAATTTCTTGATTTTTATTATTTACAATTTTTTGTTCATCTTTTAATTGGCAAACAAATACTGCTTTATGCGGATTCACAATAATTATTTTCTCATATTGTGGCTCTATTATAATATTTTCATCTTGATCTATTATACCAAATTTCCCATTTTTTTCTATAGTTGAATAATTTATTGATATATCTTCACTTTCTATCTTTCCCTTATTAGGAAAATATATTGATAAAAATAAACTTATTAAAATAACTATAAAGATTAAAATAACACTTATTTTTTTCGACATTTTTCTACCTCTTTCGATTTTGTTATTTTTATTTTACTATTTTCAAGCTATTTTTTCAATATTTTTTTGCATTTTCCTTGTTTTTTATTGAATATTATTGTATAATCTTAACATAATATTTATAATGGTTAAAATTGGATTAAGCTAGTGTTTTAGCCTAATCCCACTACATTAGAAAGAAGGAATTTTATGAAACATTTGACTATAAAAGATTTATTTAGAAACACATCTGAATATGCAAATAAAACTGTTACACTTGAAGGATGGGTTAAAACAGTAAGAGATTCAAAAACATTTGGATTTATTGAATTAAATGATGGTTCATTTTTCAAAAATGTTCAAATTGTTTTTACAGATAAATTAGCAAATTTTGATGAACTTGTAAAACTTACTATATGTTCTACAATCAAAGTTACTGGAACTTTAATTATTACAGAAAATGCTAAACAACCTTTTGAAATACAAGCAGATGAAGTTATTATCGAAAGTTTAAGTCCAGCTGATTATCCACTTCAAAAGAAAAGACATTCTTTTGAATATTTACGTACTATTGCACATTTAAGACCTAGAACAAATACTTTTAATGCTGTATTTAGAATCAGAAGTGTTGCAGCATTTGCAATACACGAATATTTCCAATCAAATGGATATGTATATGTAAATACTCCAATTATCACTTGTGCAGATTGTGAAGGCTCTGCTGAAATGTTTAAATTAACAACTTTAAACACAGATACCCCACTTCCAACAAATGAAGATGGTACAACAAATTATTCTGAAGATTTATTTGGTAAAAAAGCTTTTATTACAGGCTCTGGACAATTACATGGAGAAACATATGCACAAGCTTTTGGAAAAATTTATACATTTGGCCCAACATTAAGAAGTGAGAATTCAAACACAAAAACACATGCAAATGAGTTCTGGATGATAGAACCAGAAATATCTTTCTGTGATTTAAATGGTCTTATGGATGTTGAAGAAGATTGTTTAAAATATATAGTTAAAGCAGTTTTAGAAAGATGCCCTGAAGAAATGGAATTTTGTGATAAATTTATTGAAAATGGATTAATTGAAAAGTTAACTAAATTAATTAATTCAGATTTTGTTAGAATTGATCACAAAGATGTTATAGATATCTTGAAAAAAGCTGATAGACAATGGGAATTTCAACCTGATTATGGTGAAGATTTAGCTAAAGAACATGAAAAATATATTACTGAATATTTTAATGGTCCTGTTTTCGTTAAAAACTGGCCAAAAGATATTAAATCTTATTATATGAAAGTAAATCCTGATGGTAAAACTGTTGCTGCAGTTGACCTTGAAGTTCCGGGTGCTGGTGAAATTATGGGTGGCTCTCAAAGAGAAGAAGATTATGATAAATTAGTTTCTCGTATGAAAGAAATGGGAATTGAAACAGACCCATTATATTGGTACTTAGATCTTCGTAAATATGGTACTGATATCCATTCAGGTTTTGGTCTTGGTTTTGAAAGATTACTTATGTATATTACTGGTATTGAAAATATAAGAGATGTTATTCCTTTCCCAAGAACACCTAATAATTGTGATTTTTAATTTGGGGACGGTCCTCTTTTTCGCGAAATGGGGGACGGTCCTTTTTTTCGCGAATTTTGGGACAGTCCTTTAAATAAATTATGTTTGTTGCCATGATTTTTCTATAACTCTTCTCCCTAATCTAGTTATTCTAGCAACTTGTGTAACATTTATTCCTTTTATTTTTGATAATTCTTTTAAATTTATTTCAAGATCTTTTTTGTTTTGACTCTTAAAAAAATTAGGCACATCTTCTATATTATTAATATTAAATTTTCTCATTATGTATTTTATTAATTGTTCATCCACTAGCTTTTCTATCATTTCATATTCTATGTAAGAATTTAATTCTTCATTTTCATTCTTTTTTAGAGTATAATCAATAAAATTTTCTTGCCTGTTTTCTAAATAATACAATAATACCTTTTTATTTATTATATTTGCTTTTCCCATGTATTCCTTATAACTACTCCATTCATAATTTTGAGTTAATGCTATTCCAGCTTTTTCAGGATTTCTGTGTACATATCTACACAAATCAATAAAATATGTTTCATTTTCTACGCATTTACTTTTATATCTATTTTGCATTAATGGGCCTTTTCTTTTATACTTTTTATTAAAGTAATGAACATATCTTACCAATAAACTTTTCATCGCTGTAGCTAGGAAAACATCTTCACATTTTATCACTAAATGAATATGATTTACCATTAAGCAATACGCATATACTATGTAATTAAATTCATTTTTGGTTACTGAAATTTGTTTTAGAAAAAATTTTCTATCTTTATCATCATAAAAAATTGTTTGATCATCTATCCCTTTTAAAATAATATGATAGACTTTAGAATTACTATAGAATCTTGATGTTCTTGGCATTTTACCTCCTTTCTTTCCCCATCAAGTTAAAATTCAAGATAAAATCCCTATTTTTTTATCTTGTAGCAACTATGTTAACATATTTATTTCATAATTTCAATCTTTTTAATAAAAATGTAAAAAAAGGACTGTCCCCAATTTCGCGAAAAAAAGGACCGTCCCCAAATTTACATTTGCACTTCTATATTAAAAACTTTTCCTGAGCCATCAAGTTGAATCTTATTTTCAATCTCTATACCATCTAATATAACTTTACTAACTCCCCTATTTTTTCTACTAATATTTTTAACTTTAATATTATAAATACTTTCACCAAATTTATATCTTATAACAAATTCTTCCCAATCTTTTGGGATACAAGGATTAAAGCTCATAAAATTATGATAAATATTTAATCCAAGGATATATTGAATTCCAGCTAGATAATACCAGCTACTTGAACCAGTATACCAAGTCCAGCCTCCTGAACCAGCTAAGTTTTGAGCACCATAAACATCTGCAGCAATAACATATGGTTCAACTTTATATTTATTAGCAGCTTCTTTTGTACGAGAATGTTCAATAGGCGTTATCATTCTATATAGTTCAACAGCTTTATCTCCTTTTCCTAACATTGCTTCTGCAATAACTGCCCAAATGGCTGAATGTGTGTATTGTCCTCCATTTTCTCTGACTCCTGGTAAATATGCTTTAATATATCCTGGCTCTAGTTTTCCTTTAACAAATGGTGGATCTAATAATTTTATTATTCCATTTTCTTTGTCTACTAGATGATTTTCTAAACTTTCCATAGCTTGTATTTTTTTTGATTCTTCTCCTGCTCCTGAAATTACTGACCAACTTTGTGCAATACTGTCTATTCTACATTCTTCATTTTCCATACTTCCATAAGCATCTCCATTATCTGCAAAAGCTCTTTTAAACCATCTTCCATCCCAAGCATTTGTATTTAAACTTTCTTCTAGTTGAGTAGCAATACTTCTATATCTTTCAGCAAGTGCATCATCATTCTTGTAATTAGCTAACTCTGCAAATTCTTGTAAAATTTGATACAAGAAAAATCCTAACCATACACTTTCACCTTTTCCTTCTGGTCCTATTGTACTAAATCCATCATTCCAGTCACCTATACCTATTTTAGGTAATCCATTTGCCCCAAAATCACATATAATATTACATTCTTCTGGCACTTCTGTTCCAGGCAAGCCTCCAAAATTACATGCTCTGCTTATTGCCCTTTTACAATGTTCATATATACTTTCTTCAATATCACTTGGTAGATATAAATCATATCGTTCTTTCTCGGCATCAAACAATTCCAAACCTTGTAAATATGGTGTTTTTACATCTAAAATACTGTAATCACCAGTATGTGAGATATATTGAATTACCATATATGGAAGCCATAATAAATCATCTGAGAATTTTGTTCTTATTCCTCTATTATTTTCTTCGTGCCACCAATGCTCAACATCTCCTTCTAAGAATTGATGTTTACTGTGTCTAATTATTTGATCATATAAAATGTTTGTATCTAAAAATTTAGTTCCAAATGCATCTTGTAATTGATCTCTAAATCCAAAAGCTCCACCTGATTGATAAAATCCGCTTCTACCAAGTAATCTACTAGTAATTGTTTGATACATTATCCATCCATTTAACATTATATTTATAGATTCATATGGTGTATATACTTGAACTTTAGTAAGCATATCATTCCATTTATTTTTAACTTTATCTAATTCAGTTTTACAGTTCTGAACTTTAGAATATTTATATGCTGTATCTTTTGCAACCATCATATTTTCATTTGCACCTAGAATTATCGAAATCTTTTTCTCCGAGAAGCTTTCAATTTCTACTTCAAGTTCAATTGCCATACAAGATTTTTTTCCAATTCCAGTGTCATTATCAAGTCTCATATGATGCATTGCATCTGGGTTTAAAACTCCACCTTTTCCTAAAAAGTTCTTTTTATTTCCTGTAAATGATTTTATTTTTTCACTACTTGAAATATAAATTGTGTCTTTAAATTCATCAACATTATATAAATTTTTAGCAATCAAAATATTAGAATTTTCTTCATATTGAAGCTTTATATATGAATCAGATTTTATTTCATCTTCACCGATTACTGGTTTGGCATAATAAACAATTTTTATTTTTTTCTTTTTAGGCGCACTATTTTTTAATGTTAATATATTAATTTTTACACTATCTTCTTCTGGAACGAAAACTTCTACTTCTTGCACTATTTCATCACTTGTGTGAATATATTTTGCATAACCAAATCCATATATTGCATTATAATTTTTATCATCTGGCATAGGCATTGCTGTAGGTGTCCAAATTCTGCCATTTTCTTCATCTTTAAGATATATGATTTCAGAAGGTATATTTGTTGAGCTACTATTATGCCAAGTTGTTACTCTATTTAATCTGCTATTTTTATACCAAGTATATCCTCCACCACTTTCAGTAAGAACTGAACCAAATTGATCATTCGCTATAATATGACTCCAAGTTGTTGGTAATTTATTTTCTTTGTTTGTTCTAATTATATACTCTTTTCCATCTTCTGAAAAAGCTCCATATTCATTGTAGTATTTAGGATTTTCAAGAACATTTAGCATATCAAAGTCTTTTGTATTATCTTCTTCTATTGTTACATTTTCTATTTTTTCAATTGTTCTATAATTTTCAAGAATTTCTTCCTCCATATCTTTAATTATATTTTCTAAATTACCCAAATGGCTGTCAATTACTAAAGTTGAAACAAATTTTATTAAATTAACATCTTGTATATCCATTTCACTTTTTGAAAGTACAAAAATTCCACCTTTAATATTTTTCAAAAATGCTTGATGACTATTTAATATTGCACTTTCGATTTCATCTCTTATATAATTTTCATAGCTATAGTTTTCTTCATTAATAATTACAAGTTCTACTTTTATATTTTTTGTTCTAAAAAATTCATAAGCTTTCAATATTTGTTTAATTACATACATATCATTTATATATTTTATTGTAACTGTTATAATTGGTAAATCTCCTGAAATACCATATTTCCATAAATCCGGTTGTTCATAAACTTTGTATGCTAAATTTGAAATTTTTCTTACAGGATTATCAAACAATATATATGATAAAATTGTTTGATATATATCCATATCTTTTCCTTTGATTTCAAGATATCTTGCTTCAGCTTCTGTTTTTGCTTTTACTATTTCAAATTCTCTTGTTACATTTTCCATCACTTTATATTTTTCCATATTTTGAATTGCTAAATCTCTATCATATTCAATAGAAACAAGTAAATCTACATATACTTTTTCATCTGGTTTTACTTTGATTGTATTTTTTAATGCTACAACACCTTCTGTCGTTAATCCTGTTTTCCTAGACAATGGTGTCGAAAATTTTATTGCATCTGGTATTCCTAAATTGTTTCTTCCTATAAATTTTGTTTTATCTATTTCAAATTCTGTTTCACCTATTTTTTCAGAATTTGTTTGCATTTTTGCAGCTAAATATATTCTTTGACCATATCTTTCTCTATTCCTTCTCTTAACTACAATTGCATCTTCATTCTCATCATATTTATATACTAAAAATAAATTATTAAATGCTTGATGTGCATAATCTTGTTCTCTTTTAGATAATATTGGTTCAAAATATGATGTTACTTCAAATATCTTTTCTTCTTCACTATTATTTCGAATTTCTAATCTACGAATTTCAACAGGCTCATTGCTATCTACTGTAATTTTTAATTTTGTTTTTATATCTCCATTTATTTTTTCAAATTTATCTTTGTCTGGCATAAATTGTGTTACAAATGAATCACAATTGTCTTCTCCTGTCGCAGACCAAATTTCATTTGTTTGTATATCTTTAATATAGAAAAATATCCCTTGATTATAATCATCTGTTGTTTTGAATCTATTTATATAATTTTCATCAAATTTGCTTACACCATTTCCATTTTGATTTATTGCAACAACATATTTTTCATTTCCAATTACATTTCCTCTTTGAATTCTTTCATCAATTTTGTTATATTCTCTTACAGTATAATTTTCATAATCTTGATACTTAATTTTTTCTGGTTTTTCTTTGTTTTCTTTAGTTGCAATAAATGTTTCAGGCATTCTTTCCTGTAGTAAAATACTTACAGCTTCAATTTCTGGATTTTCCATAAATCTTTTTTGAAATACATTATCATTAAATAAATTATTTATTGAAAGCAATATTAGTGCTTGATGATGTGCCATATATGTCCTTACAGGCTCTGATTGCTTTCCTTTTGAAACTCTCTCAGGTGTATAATCTATAGATTCGTAAAATCCATATTTATTGTACATACCTTCCTTTTCTAAGATTTTCAAATTTTCTACTACTTCACTTGGCTTATCTGTTACTGCTAAAACACTTCCATATGTTGATGCTACCATATCATCAGCCAGTCCTCTTTTTAATCCAAGCCACGGAACTCCAAATGCTTTATATTGATAATTTGAATGTAAATCCTTTAAATTAAATGCTGCTTCAGATATTCCCCAAGGTATTCCTAATTTTTTACTATATTCAAATTGATTCATGATGGCAAATTTACATGATTCATCTAATAAACTTCCTTCATATCTTGGAATATTTATATTTGGCATTAAATATTCAAATGCAGTACCTGACCAAGATATCAAGCCTTTATATTTCTTCAATACTGTCATTGTTCTACTTAAATTATTCCAATGTTTTGGTTGCACATCTTTTTTGGCTATTGCTACTAAACTTGCTTGTCTCGCTTCTGATGCTAATAAATCATAATATGAATCAGTTAATTTGTTTTCTTCTATATTAAACCCTATTGAAAATAAGCGTTGTTCTTCACTATATAATACTCTAAAATTTGTTTCCTCTATCATTTGTGTTAGTTTATTTATAGTATCTTCTGATACATTTGTATTTCTTAGAAAAGTTCTTGTTGTATACATATATCCCACTAAATTTCCACTGTCAACTGTTGATACATATCTTGGTATTAATGGTTGTTTAGTTTTTATATTATACCAATTGTATAAATGCCCATTCCATTTTGGAAGTTCATATATTGTGTTTATAATTTTAGTTAATAATTCTATCGTTTGTGGAAGTTCTTCAAATCCCATATCATAAGCAGAAATTACAGCAAGCATAGAAAGCCCTATATTGGTTGAAGAAGTTCGTGGCACTACAAGTTCTTTTCTATCTTCTTGATAATTATCTGTTATTAAATAATTATTTTCTGAAGTTAAATAATCTTTAAAAAATTGCCATGTTTTTTGTGCAATTTCTTTTAAATAGATTTTTTCATTTTCCGGCAATATTTTTTCAGTTTTTTTAGGTGTAATGCTTATTTTGTACATTATATAAGGTGTAATTATCCACAAAATACCAATAATTGTTAATAACCAGTTATATTTTAGTGATGAAACTACTATTAATACTGCTCCTATCACTACATTTGCTATCATCATTTTATAATAATTTGTTATACTTGTTTTTGATTGTTTTTCCGCTTCTTCTGATGTCATCCATTCTAATAAATGTTTATGTGAAATCATTAATCTATAAATTGTTTTACATATTGCAGTTAATTCTATATAAGCTTTATAAGGTACACATCCTAAAGTTAATACAGCTCTATATATTGAACCTTTAAATCCTGTTATATGTGGGACAAATGTTTTCTGTTTTTTCTCTCCTTCTTTTCTTGAAAAAGCAAGACTAAACATTTCTAATATAAACGGAAATATAATAATTCCAATGGATAAATACGTTAGCCAGTTTGCATTTAGAAAAATTGACCACCCTAGCAAAATAATTACAAAAATTTCAAATAAACTTCTTCTTAAATTGTCAAAAATCTTAAACTTTGAAAGCAGATTTAATTTTCCTTTCAGCCATTCTGTTATTTGCCAATCCCCTCTTGTCCATCTTGCTAATCTATTCATAAAACTTGCATATTTAGTAGGATAGCCATCCATTAACATTATATCTGTAACAAGCCCACATCTTAAATAACTACCTTCTAACAAATCATGGCTTAATACTTTATTTTCTGGAATTTCATTTTTCAAAACATCTGAAAATGCTTGTACATCATAAATTCCTTTACCTGTAAAAATTCCTTCTCCAAAATTATCTTGATATACATCTGATATAGCATTTGTGTAATTGTCAATTCCTCCTGCTCCGGCAAATATTTTTGTAAAAAGATTTTTATGACTTACATCTAAATTCACTCCTACTCTTGGTTGCATTAATGCATGACCTTTTTGTACTATTCCATTTTTGACTTCTGGTTTATTTAATATATGTGCCATTGCTCCAACAAGTTCAAATGCAGTATTTAAAACTAAATCTGTATCTGAATCTAATGTTATTACATATCTAATTTGTGGTAAATTTTCTTGATTTATAGTATTAATTTTGAATTTATTTTTTTCGTGTTTTAAAATATATTCATTAAATTGTGTAAGTAATCCTCTTTTTCTTTCCCATCCCAAATATTTCTCTTCACTTTTATTGTATTTTCTCTCTCTATAAATAAAATGAAATATTGGAAATTCTTGATTATTATACTTTTCATTTAGTTCTTTAACTTGTTTTAGACCTTCATCAATTACATCTTGGTCAAATTTTTCATCTTTTATGTTGCTTTCAGAACAATCTCCTAAAACAGCAAAATACAGGTTTTCACTTTTATTTGCCAAATAAAATACTTCCATTTTTTTGAACAGTTCTTCAACTTTTTCTTTTGTTTTTATAATTGTGGGTATAACTACAAATGTAGAATTTTCTTCATCTATTCCATTTACAAAATCCATTTTTGGTATTAGTTTTGGTTTGACTATTTTTCCTAATATATATTGAATTACTTGAGTTACAAATTCTGATATTGGTATAATTAAAATCATTGTTGTTAAAATATATTTGGTTAAGTCATTTGTTACTGCTTTTGCTAAAATTAAAGATGCCAGTATTGTTAACAAACAAATTGTAGCAATATAAATCTTTACTTTTGTCTGATTTTTCATTTTGTTTTCCTTAAATTCTAGCTTTTTGAATAATGTCTCTCTTCCTTCATCAATTAAGTAATATCCTATGTGACTTTGTTTTGTTCCGAGACTCTGCCCTATTACAAAGTTCTATTGTTTTTTTAGCTATATATATTTCAGACATATTTGTTTTTCTTGCAATTTCTTTTATTGTATTTCTATAATATTCTTTTGTCTTATGATCCATATTTTCATATATTCCTGCTGGTTCTCTATTTAATATTCCTTCTACTCCATTTATTTTTTCAAATATATCTAAAAAATTTATTCTTTGAATTTTTTTGATACTTGTTATACAATTTGCCATTGTCATTTTTCTAATAGCTGTATCAAAGTGTTCTCTTTGTATTGCTTCAGGCACAGTTGTTCCTATTTTTTCTACTTCTTCTTCTAAAATATTAAGATATCCATATGCTTTTTTACCATATTTTTTTAATGAATATGACATATATTCTATAAAAGGATATCTCATACTTTTAAATTGATTATTTCTTAGTTTTGTTCCTGTTATTTGATTATATTTTAATTCATTTTTTTCCTTCTTTTCTACAAGCCTTTCTATAATACTTTTTACTCTATATTTTTGAATTTGAGTACTAAAGATTTTGTCACAAATTTCTGCAATGTTGTTTATTATCGCAATTTGAAGAAATATTCCAATATTCCATATTTCCTCCATATTTAATGTTTTTTTAGTTTGATATGCTTGTAGATATTTTTCTAAGTTTTCTGCATTTATTTTATTGTCTGTATATGCTACTATTTCAGTTGCTAACACATATATTCTCGCAAATCCTATATATTTTCCATTTTGAATTCCAACAAAGTTTGTATATTTTTTTATTGTTATCTCTTTTTCAATTTGTCTTACTGATTCTTCTATTATATAGAAATTATCTAATATCCATTCTCCTGCTGGATGTATACTTATTCCAAGTTTTATATGTTCATTTAATAAATTATATACACTTTTTATTTTGATATAGTTTTCTAATAATAATGGCACTGGATATGTGCTTTTACTTGATTTTACTCTTAATGTATGTTGCATTGCCATTTTCTCTAAATGCTTTTTTAATTGTTCTTCATCTAATATTGCTCCTTCTATATCTAATTTTTGATATTTTTTCAAGAAAATCCACTCCTTGCTTTTTTCTGATATTATTTGCATTTTGTGGATTTTTTATACAAGAGAAAAAGGGACCCGGCCCAAATTGCACAATTTAAGACCCGGTCCCTTTTTTCAATTTAAACTCTAACCCCGTGTTTCTCTTTTTACTGTCTACATTTTTAATCATATAATCTACAACTCTATCATTTCCTATAACTATTAATAATTTTTTTGCACGAGTTATTCCTGTATATAATAGATTTCGAGTAAGTAACATTGGTGCTGCTTGTGGTACAATCATAATAACAACATCAAATTCACTTCCTTGTGCTTTGTGAATTGTTATACAATAACTATGCTCAATTTGTTCTAATTCATTAAATTGATACCAACAAACTTTTTCATCATCAAATTTAACTCTAACATTTTTTTCTTTTTCATTTATATTTGTGATAGTTCCTGTTTCTCCGTTAAATACTCCATTTCCAGTTTCAATACTATCATCAATTCTTTTTTCCCAATACATATCATAATTATTTTTGATTTGCATTACTCTATCACCAATTCTAAAAATCGCCCCCATGCTAGATTTTTCTTCTTCGCCTTCTCTAGAGGGGTTTAACTCTTGTTGTAATGCTTTGTTCATTTCTTTAGTTCCTAATAAACCTTTTTTGGTTGGAGTTAGAACTTGTATACTTTCAAAAAAGTCATAATCTCCAAATTTCTTTAAACGTCCATTACATAGTGATAAAACTTGTTCTAATACTTTTTCTTGATTGTTTTCTCTTATAAAGAAAAAGTCTTGTTTTGAATCTTCTTCAAATTCGCTATCTTCTTTTGCTATAAAGTTTTTACCACTATTTACTCTATGGGCATTTACTACTATTTTACTTTTTGCAGCTTGTCTAAAAATTTTGTCAAGATGGACTGTTTGTATTCTCTCTGATGCTATTAAATCATGTAATACACTTCCTGGTCCAACTGATGGAAGCTGGTCACTGTCCCCTACTAATATTAATTTTGTTCCTAAATATATACAATCTAATAAATAACTCATTATAAACATATCAACCATTGAAACTTCATCAACTATGATAATATCTCCATCTATTGGCGCTCCTTGATATTCATTATCTTTTTTGAATAGTGATTCTTCATCTACTTTTCCTATTTCTAATAATCTATGTAATGTACTTGCTTCTTCTCCTGTTGTTTCAGTCATTCTTTTCGCTGCACGGCCTGTCGGCGCACAAAGCACAATTTTGTATTTCTTTTGTTTGTATATTTCTATTATACTTTTTATTATTGTTGTCTTACCTGTACCTGGTCCACCAGTTATTATTGTTACATTATTATCATTAATTGCTTTTATCGCTTCCTTTTGCTTTTCAGATAATAATATCTCTGTTTTTTCTTCAACTAATTTTAATTCTTTTTCTATATTTGATACTTTTTTCATGTTTTTAGCTTTATCTAATTTCGTTATTCTTTCTGCTATTTGAGTTTCCGCTTTATAGAAACTATATAAATATACCCATTCTTCTTCATCTCTATCTTCAATTACAATTTCATCATTTACCTTTAAATTGATTAATCCATCTTCAATAATTGCTTCACTAACATTTAATAACTGTTTTACATATTCAATTAGATTAGCTTTTAATGTACAGCAATGTCCATTATAAGTTATTTTAATTAATGCATATTTGATTCCACTTTTGACTCTTTTTTGATTTTCTCTTTCAACACCAAGCTCTAATGCCATTTTATCAATCTGCTGAAAATCTACACCTCTTGATATATCTATTAATATATATGGGTTTGCCTCTATTTCAGCAATTGCATTTATTCCTAATAAATCATATACTTTTTTGGCACTTTCCGCACCAATTCCGAATCTTTCAAGAAATCCAACTATTTGCCATACTTCCCAATTTTCTACGAAACTTTCTGACATTTCAATAGCTTTATTTTTACTTATTCCTTTTATTCTAGCTAATTTGTGTGGTTCATATTTTAATACATGTATTGTATCTTCACCAAATGTATCTATTATTTTTGTTGCAGTTGCAGGTCCTACTCCTTTTACATTTCCACTTGCCAAATATGTTTCTAATGCTGCTAAGGTTTGTGGCATTAGCTTTTCAAATGTTTCTATTTTGAATTGTTCTCCATAGTCTTTATGTTCTACAAATCTCCCTGTTATTTTTAAAGAATCTCCTTTGCTTATAAATGGCAAATATCCAACTACTGTTATTTGTTCTTCTTCTGTTTCAAAGATTCCAACCACATAACTATTTACTTCATTTTGATATATTATTTCTGTTAATACGCCTTCTATTTGTTCCACTTTTGTCCTCTCTTCTCTCTTTTTTATATTTCAAATTATAGCAATTTCAGTAGTGTTTTTCAAGTAGTAATAAACAAAAAATCCTTAAGCAACGAAACCTAAGGATTTTTTCTTCATTACTTATATGAAGAAAATATTTTTTATTATCGATTTTAATTTAGAATAAAACTTTTTGAATTTTAATTATTTATAAATTTGTCCTCTATTATTAATTTTTGTGACTAAAATTATGAATTCATTTTGATTTAACTCATATATAATTTCTAAGCCTCTGTATTTTATCTTGTTTTTCAATAAATTTAAGAGCTTTGGGTCTAATCTTAATCTTGTAAATCATCAAGTGTCAACCCCTCTCTTTTAAGTATTTCTTCAAAAGATACAGCATTTTTTATTTCTTCTTTTCTAGTATCTTTACTTTCTGTCAAATACTCCAAATACATTACTTTTTCTGTAATATCCATGTTTTCTAGAATAATTGTTGGCTCTAATTTTAAAAGTTGAGATTCAATTGCTTTTTCCATTAAAGTCCTAACTGAATATAAACATTCAACATTTAATTTAGGTGTCATTTTCATAACATCTTTAATAGCTTGAATTTGTGCTTCTGACATATTTTTTCACTCCTTTCAAATTATATTTTTATATTACCATATATTTACATAACTTTCAAGCATTTCACAAAATTTTTACAAAGTTGATTTTTATAATATTTTTTGTTATAATTTATTCACCTTTTACTGTGGCTTTCTTTTGTGCATTAAATTGCAAATGTAGTGCGAATCCGTACTTTCATCAAAAAAAGTTACTTTTGAAGTACATTTTAGCAAAACCGCTATAATGGGAGAGAAAATTTCAATTGAGATTTTCTCTTTTTTATATTCAGAAAAAATAGAGAGCTAAAGCTCTCTAAAATCTTCTATACCTATTATTTCTTCCACATCCACAATTTGAAGAATTATCACTTGTTGTCAATATGTTCCCATCTGTAAGCGCTATATTTCCATTATCAGAAACTAGACTCACGCCTGGATTATTGCATCCACATCCGCATCCATTATTGTCATTATTATCAAGACATGTAACATTATTACCACTAATTCTTGCTACAACACGCCCATTACTGTTTAAAATAGTAAGTGTTTCATTAGAATTGTTTCCACAATTACAGTTGCAGTTACAATTACAGTTGCAGTTACAATTACAGTTGCAATTATTTCTTCGTCTTCTTCTACGACGTCTGCTGCCAAAAGTTACATCATCTTCTTCATCGTCTTCATCGTCGTCCTCATCACAATCACAGGTTAGGCATTTATTGTTTCTAAAAAATCTAGAACGCCTGAAAACACAATCTAAAAATGCTACTATAAATGCTAATATTCCTAATGCAATTGCGACTATTACTAATGCTACACTATCAAAAATTGCCGCTACTATCAAAAATGCTGCGAAAAATGCAAATCCTACTAAAATTGGACAATGTATTATTCTTTCTAAAACTATGGTAAATATTATTGTTGCAAAAATTACTGCAAAAATTATAAGTAAAGTCATAATTATATCTCCTTTTTCTATGTTTTGATATATATTATGAATTTATTTATTATTTGGTTACAAAGGAAAAAAGGGACCTGGTCCCTTTTTACCCATATATTACATTTAGCAAATACAACCCATTAGGAGGAAGAGTTTTTCCTGCATTTTCTCTTTTTTGACTCTCTATAATTTCAGTAATCTTTTCTGGTTCAATTTTTCCATTTCCTACATCTACAAGTGTTCCAGCTATAATTCTTACCATGTTGTATAAAAATCCATTTCCTGTTAGTTCTATAAAAATTTTATCTCCCTGTTGATATACATCAGCTTTATATATTGTTCTTACACTACTTTTGCTACTTGTTCCACTTGCTTTAAATGCTTTAAAATCATGTTCTCCTTCAAAATATTTTACAGCTTGTTTCATTTTTTCTACATCTAATTTTTGTGGAATATGTGTTTCAAAATTTCTATAAATCGCTGTTCCTTCTTCAGAATTGTTTATTATATATCTATATGTTTTCTTTTTACAACTTAGTCTACTATGAAATCTTTCATCTACTTCTTCAGCTTTTTTAATAACAATTGATTTCTTTAATCTTGAATTTATTGCAATTGCAAACTTTTCTATTGGTATTTGTGAATTAGTTTTGAAATTCGCTACTTGCCCAAGAGCATGAACTCCTGCATCTGTTCTTCCTGATGCATTTAATTCTACATCTTCTCCTGTTATACTTTTTATTGCTTGTTCTATTGTTCCTTGTATATTTAATTTGTCAGGTTGTCTTTGCCACCCATTAAAATCTTTTCCATCATATTCTATTGTTAGTTTGATATTTCTCATAATTACTCCCTCTATTTAATAAGAGTTGCAAAATGCAACTCTTTAGTCTTTCTTAAATAAATTTTTGATTGTTTCTTTTAAAGGTTTTCTTTGCTTTTTTTCTTTTGCTTCATTCAATCTTTTGGTAACTATATTATTTATTAATATTTTTTTCAAAACATCTTCTCTAACATCTGCTATTAATGTACCATCTTTTGCAACTGAAACTTTTCCAGTTTCTTCTGATACTATTATTGCTATACTATCAGATTCTTTTGAAACACCAATTCCTGCTCTGTGGCGAGTTCCTAGCTCTTTTGCTATATCATTATCACTTGCTAGTGGTAACATACATGCTGCTGCTGCTATTTTGTTATTACTTATTACAACTGCACCATCATGTAATGGTGTATTTGGAACAAATATATTTACTAATAATTGAGGAGATACTTCTGAATCCATAGGAATTCCTGTTGCTATTATATCTTTAATTTGTATATCTCTTTCCATTACAATTAATGCACCTGTTCTTTTTTTGGCTAATTCATATACTGCTATAACTACTTTATAAATATCTTCTTTTGTTTTAGTTATTATATCTTTGTCAAGTCCAAAAAATCTTGCGAATCTATTAGTTCCCCCTAATTGCTCTAGTGCTCGTCTTATTTCTGGTTGAAATATTATTATTATAAGAATAACTCCCCAATCCATTACTGTTGATAATATGTAATTTAATACATTTAAATTAAAAAATGAACTTACAGATGTAGCAATTATCAAAAAAGCTATTCCTTTTACTAATTGCCATGCACGTGAATCTTTTACTATTTGCAATAGTTTATATCCCAAAAATATTACTATTACCAAATCTAATATTAATGTAACTAATTTAATTGGATATTCTTGCCATAGTCTTATATGTGATAATATGTTTTGATCATAAAAGCTATTTAAGATATCTCCTATATTATTCATTTAAATTCTCCTTTTATTATTTTACTGCTGCCATAACATAATATATACATGTTGAACAAGATGCTAATATCATTGCTGATAATAAAATTATTGCCATTAATTTTCCAAATATTTTTCTTTTATCTGATTTATTTTTTATTTTTTCTTGTTTATTTTTCATTTTTCATCATCCTCTCTCTATTTATGACTACAAAATATATTATAACATAATTTTTGCTTTTTTCAATATATTTTGTAAATTTCCAATATTCTTCTCTCAGCTTCTTTTAATTTTATTTCATCATTAGCACATACATATGCTAAGAAATCATTTTCTACAACTTCATCTCCAACTTTTTTATTTAAAATGATTCCAACATTTGATTCAATTGTATCTTCTTTATTAACTCTACCAGCGCCTAAATAACATGCTAATTTTCCGATTTCTTCAGCGTTTATTTCTTTAACTTTTCCTGTTTTTTCTGCTACAACAGCTGAAATATATTTAGATTTTTCAAATTTAGTTGTATCTTCTAAATAACTAATATCTCCGCCTTGATTTTGAACCATTTCTTTGAATTTGTTATATGCAGCTCCATTTTCTATATTTTCTAGCATCTTTAATTTATTTTCTTCTATATTATTCCCTTTTCCTGCAAGTTGAAGCATATTAGCCCCAAGTTCTAGTACTACTTCTTTTAAATCTTTTGGCATATCTCCTTTTAAGAAATTTATTGCCTCTATTACTTCTAAAGAATTTCCTACAGCATACCCTAATGGTTGATCCATAGGTGTTAACACACATCTAACTTCTTTTCCTGCTAAATTTCCTATCCTTACCATTTGTTCAGCTAGTTTTTGCGCATCTTCTCTTGTTTTCATAAATGCACCTTTTCCAACAGTTACATCTAAAACTATTTTATTTGCTCCACTTGCTATTTTTTTACTCATTATACTTGATGCTATAAGAGGAATATTTTCTACACATGATATTGTATCTCTTAAAGCATATATTTTTTTATCAGCCGGAGCTAAATTCATTGTTTGTGTTATCATACTTATTCCAACTTTTTCAACATTTGAAATAAATTGTTCTATTTCTGCATTTGTTCTATATCCTGGTATTGATTCCATCTTATCAGCAGTACCACCAGTAAAACCAAGTCCTCTTCCTGACATCTTAGCAACTGGTACTCCCATTGATGCTATTGTTGGCAGTAAAATAATTGAAACTTTATCACCTACTCCACCAGTACTATGTTTATCAACAACATCTGTTCCAAAACGTGACAAATCTAGTACATCTCCAGAATGCGCCATTGCTAATGTTAAATCTGTTATTTCCCTATCATTCATTCCATTTATATATATTGCCATTATTAATGCCGCTGCTTGATAGTCTTTTATTTTATCTTCTGTATATCCTTTTACAAAATATTCTATCTCTTCTTTGCTTAATTCTTTTGCATCTCTTTTGTTAGCAATAATGTCTAAAATATTCATTTGTAACCTCCTGTTTTAAACGAAGTTTTTGGTAAAACTCCTTCTATGTATTGGACAAAGTCCATGTTCTTTAATTGCTGAAATGTGTGCAGAAGTACCATATCCTTTATGTTTTTCAAAACCATATTCAGGATAAACTCTATCCCATTCACGCATAATTCTATCTCTTGTAACTTTAGCAATTATAGAAGCTGCTGCAATTGAATAACATTTAGCATCACCTTTAATTATAGAGTCATAAGGAATTCCTAATGTATCAATTCCATTTAATGCATCAACTAAAATTAAATCAGGTCTTTGAGAAAGTTCTTGTAAAGAAACAGTTACTCCTTTTTTAGTTGCATTCAATATATTTATTTCATCAATTTCATCTTGACCAATTATAGCAACTCCATAACTTATAGCCTCTTCTAATATTTGTTCATATATTTTTTCTCTTTTTTTCTCTGAAATCTTTTTAGAATCATTTACACCTTCAATCATTGAATCTACTGGCATTATTACACTTGCAATAACAACAGGACCTGCTAGAGGTCCTCTTCCCGCTTCATCTATTCCACATATATATTTAAATCCTTTTTTTCTTAATTCATTCTCTTTTTCCTTTAGTTCTAATAATCTTGCTTCTTCTTTTTCTTTCATTTTGCTACATCCTTCCTTATGATTGACCTTCAGTATTTGTACTTATAATTTGTGTTAATGTATATTTTCCGTTATATCCTTTTGTATTTATAACTTCTACATCTGCATTAGAAAAGTTATATTTTACAATAATATATCCATTTTCTTCCTCATCAATATTTTTTATTCCCATTTCTGTTAGTGTTGCTTCATCTAAATAATAGCAACTTTCATCAAAAACAACATCTGGTATATCTTTAACTGAATTTTGAACCTTTTCAGGAGAATTACTTAATATGGTTCCATCTAAATTTTGTTGTTTTGCTTCATTTATTTTTGTTAAATCATCCTCTTTACTTGCATCTAAATTCACCGTTTCAAAACACACTTGTTCAAGACCTTTCTTTGCTTCTGCTTGTATTAAAAGCATATCTGTTCTTAAATCTTGCACATTTGTTTCCATCATCATTTCTTTTGCATAATTTATTATAGTTACTGCTCCAATTATTATTAAAATTGTCATAATTAATAATATAACTGTTGACTTTCCACTTTCATTTCCCATATAATATCCTCCATAGGTATATTATATATATTGTGCACTTTATTTTCAAGCAATTAAATAAAAATTTTAAAATTCGATGTGGAATGCCGGAGTTGCCCCTCAGCCCCTGTGGGTAATAAAATAAATGAAGGATTTTGTGTATCTAAATTTGGCATTAGATATTCTTATTCAATCCAATGAGGGATGTTCACGGACACGTAATTATTTGTGTATTTTTCATAAATCCCTCGGTTCCCCTTCATAACATTAACAAATTCTAAAACAAAAATCACAACTATACCCGAAAACAGGACCCTTTATGATTTTTGTTTAAGAATTTGTAACACTATTGCGGTCGCATTCGTTATTTATTCAAAATACACAAATAATTACGTGTGCCTGAGTGAAAGAGGCTCATTGGATTGGATTAGAATTGCAATGACAAATTTGGCTTATCCAAAATTCGTAATGCATTTTATTACCCACAGGGGCTGAGGGGCAACTCCGGCATTCCACATCGAATTTTAAAAAATATTTTTACTTGCTTTTCACAAAATTTTCACAAATATAGTGTATTATATAAATGTATTAAGGAGGATTTTATAATGGAAGAAAACGAAAATAGATTTGAAGTAATTTCAGGTAGAAATTATAATACAAATTATAAACAATCAACTGGATTTGGAAAAACAATTTTATTACCATTTTTAAGTGGTATAGCAGGGTGTGCATTAGTTATAGGAACATGTTTCGGAGTACCTTCAATAAAGGAAAAAATAATTGGAGAAACTACAGTTAATACAACTATTCAAACTTCTATTCCAAGTGGAACAACAGCAAATTTAGTTTCACTTTCAAATTTTTCTAACACTGCTGTATTTGCTGCAAATAAAATATTGCCATCAATTGTAGGAATACAAGTAACTTATACAGCAACATCAAATTCAATGTTTGGATTTGGTATGCCTATAACATCGGAGGCAACAGCAACTGGTTCAGGAATAATAATTAGTGAGGATGGATATATTGTAACAAATAACCATGTTATAGACACAAGCTCATCAAATTCTTCATATTCATATTATAGTATTTCTGATGCCACATCAGTAAAAATTAAATTATATGGCTCAGATGAACTTTATGATGCTAAAATAGTTGGAAAAGATTCTCAAACAGATTTAGCTGTTTTAAAAATTGATAAAACTGGATTAACCGCTGCAGAATTCACAAATTCAGATGAAGCTACTGTTGGAGAATTTGCAATGGCTGTTGGTAGTCCTTTAGGATTAGATACAACTGTTACAACAGGAATTATTAGTGCAGTTAATAGAGAAGTTGAAGCAGATGGAACTACATATGTATGTATTCAAACAGATGCAGCAATCAACTCTGGAAACAGTGGTGGTGCACTTGTTAATAGTGAAGGTAAAGTAATTGGTATAAATACTTTAAAATTGTCAGGTTCAGGTGTTGAAGGTATAGGATTTGCAATTCCAATAAACTCTACTATTGATGTAATTGATGATTTAATTGAATATAATAAAGTTTTAAGACCATATATAGGAATTGGCGGTATCGACTTAGATGAACAAACAGTTAAATATTATAAGTTAGCTTCATTGGGTGTTTATATCAAAAATGTCCAAGACTTCTCCCCTGCTGAAAAAGCCGGATTACAAGCTGGAGATATTATCATTAAGGCTGATGGAAAAGATATAAAAAATATGGAAGAATTAAATCAAATCAAAAATTCCCATCAAATAGGAGAAACAATGACTTTAATAATCAATAGAAATGGGACAGAAAAAGAAATTATAATAACACTTGAAGAAACTCCTTAAGTTTCCAAGATTTCACTTTAAGTTCACACAATGAACAAATTTCATTGTTATACTATAACTATAGTCAGTAGAAACTGATTAAAACAAACATCCCCTTTTATTTTCAAAAACCCGGACCAAAAGGACCGGGTCTTTTTTTGCTAAAAGGATAAAAAGGGATCAAGTCCCTTTTTACCTTTACATTACTACTATATCCATTTCACTTGTATGATTTTCATTACCATATGCATAAATTATATATAATGCATTATCTTTTCCCATAAAATAATCAGTAATATTATTAACACTATAAATATCACTTGTATAATCTCTAGCATAAATATTATATCCTAAATTCCTAAGTTCTTCTACTCTTTCTTGAACTGTCTTTATTTCATCTCTTATTTTTTGACCCGCTTCTTTTTTAGTAATACCTTTTAACTCTAGCATTTGGTCTATTGTGCATTTCTTTTTGTTTGCCAAATCATAATTATATGTTTGCACTATATCTCTTTGTGCATTTGCACCTTCTTTTAATGTTGATCTTACAACTAGTGATAATATGTTATTTGAAATGTATGCACTATAATCTACAGTGTAAATTATATTATTATTTTGGCTATTTAAAACGCTTTTTGCTTTAGTTTCAAATATTTCTTTTATTTGTTCATTAAATTCTTTTATTGTTTCATTTTGTATGTTTATATATGGTATATTTACATCTACTTCATAGTCATTTGATTTTGTATCATGATTTTTATATCCTATATATACAATTTCTTCATCTTCTTTTATTTTAGATATTTTATATCTATTATTTTCTAAATAATTGACTTTATTTTCAAATATATTATTAAACTCTTCTTTATATTGACTTATTTTATCATTTGTTAATTCTGGTAGCTTAGTAGTCTCTCCTGTAGCCGGCTCATTATTGTTTGCTATTTGTATCATAAGAGCTGCTATTATTGAAATTATACATATTGCTATTATTGATATATAAAATATTTTTAATAATGTTTTATTTTTGTTTTCCTGTTCCTTAATTACGTTCATCTTTTATCCTCCGTATCTATATTTTATTATCTTTTGAAAAAAATTGCAATACTTTGACTAGTTTTTCATATATTTTAACTTGGTAGCCATTCCTCCTCTTATGTGTCTTTCAGCTTTGTTTTCATCTAATATTTCTCGTACTTCTCTAGCCAGCGCTGGGCTAATTTTTACTAACCTTTCTGTAATGTCTTTATGTACTGATGTTACTTTCTGTAACGGTTAAAATATCTTCAAATTTTGTTATTACAGGTTGATTTGTTCCTATTTCATTTAGTAGTTTTAACCTTACTTCTATGTTTGCGTCATCGTCTACTTCAATTACATCTATTATTGTTTTTAGCATTGCATTTGTGATTGTTTGATTGTTTAGAATATCATCTACAGTATTTATTGTTTTGCTAAGTTCTTTTTGTAGTACATCTTTTTCTTTGATTTCTGATGTGATTAATTTTAGTTCTCTTTCTAATCTTGCAATATCTTCATTTAATGGATTCGTATATTTCTTTAATTCTTGTATATTGATTACTTCATTTTGAAACATTTCCATATATTTTTGTTTTTTTACTGTTACTTTTTCAATTTCTTGTAATAAGCTTTGTTCACTTCTTTCGTTTGTTTCTCTTAATTTTGTTATTTTTTCGAATTCTTTTTCTACAAATTTCATAAAGTTCTTTTTATTTGATATTATACTTTTTAGATATATTTTTATTGCATTTAATAATTCTTCTTCATCTATTGTTGTTGCATTTGGGCAATGATTTACACCCATTGAATTTCTGCCACTACATACCCATCTTATATATTCTTTTCCCTCTGCAGTGTATTTTCTTTTCATTCTTCTAAATGAATAACCACAATGTTTACAATATATAAGTGTACTAAAAACATATTCTGTTTTTTCTCTTTTGTTGTTTAGTTTAAATTCGTTTGATCTTTGTTCCAAAAGTGCTTGTGCTCTATTGAATAGTTCATCTGATATTATTCTCATCTCTGGTCTTTGAACAACTACCCATTCTTCTTCTGGTAAGTCTTTTCTTGTTCCTGTTATAAAATCTGTTACCTCTGATTTTTTGTTTGTTACTCTACCTGTATATATTTGATTTTTAAGCATTCTTACAATAGATGTTTGCACCCATTTTGATTTTGTTTTCTTTGTTCTTATTCCTCTATCGTTTAAGTTCCAAGCAATTTTTGTTGTTCCTACTCCTTTATATACATAGCTTTCAAATATTTCTTTTACAATTTTAGCTTCTTCTTCATTTATTTTTAAAGTATATCTTTCATCTGGAATTTTATCATACCCAAATACTAGGTTAGGCACTCTTCCTTTTTGTGCAGTAATATCTTTACCGAATTTAACCCTTTTAGACATGTTTGCACTTTCTTGTTGTGCCATTGCTCCTAAAATTGTTAATATAAATTCAGAGCCACCTTCCATTACTTCTCCATTGTTTAAGAAATCTACTTGCACACCATAAGATTTTAGCTCTCTTACACTCTGCAATAAATCTACTGTATTTCTTGCAAAACGACTTACGTCTTTTACAACTACTTTATCAAATTTTTTAAGTTTAGCATCTTGCATCATTTGCTGAAATTGTTTTCTATGTTTTATTTGCTTTCCTGATATTCCTTCATCTGCATATAGCTTGTACAATTCATATCCATTCTTTTTTGTAAATTCATTGAAAAACTCTATTTGCTTTTCTAATGAATCTATTTGTGCTTCTTTTTCAGTTGATACCCTACAATATGCTGCAATTTTCATAAAACAATCTCTCCTTTACAATTTCAGTTTCATAGCTTTCGTTCTGTTACATTTTAGCATATCAGTTTCAATTTTTCAATATAAAAGCACAAAAAAACTACTCCTATTTTTAGGAATAGTTTTAAACCTGACAATTAAAATTTATTTATTATATATTTTCTATTTCTATTTGCTCCCTTAGCAATAATAAAATTATCCTTTGCCATTTTAGATAATATTGCTCTTGCTCTCTGTTGTGATAACCCTAATAATTCACTTGCAATATTTGTTGTAATATATTCATTTTGTTTTAAATACTCTAAAATCTTATCGCTTGTTTTATCGCTTGTTTTATCGCTTGTTTTATCGCTCATTTTTATATTTTCATGATTTTTTAATTCTTCTGGATATAGTTCAGGATACTCTCCATTATAGAATGTAACAACAAAATCTTCTCTTTCATTAATAAATATGGGTTCTGGCAATTTGGCTTCTTTCATTTTATCTTCCATAGTCGAAATTCCCGTATGTCTATTTTCAATTATGCCACCCAATATTTCTAATAATTTTACAATAGTTTCGTTTCTTACCTCCATTGCTTTTCTCGTTTTTAATAATTCTAAAGTATTTGATCCATATAAATTTCCGACATTTCTAAATTCAATTCTATCCTTATATATAGTAACCATACTATATACACCTGTTTTTAAATCGCTATAATCTCTATGAATAATCATATTAGCTATAGCTTCTCTCAATGCATCTATCGGATATTGTGTTATATCTGTTCTAAATCCTGTTTTATCACTGATAATAACCTTGACCTTCATATTCCTACTTATAAAACTTATTGTTTCTTGATACATTTCAGCTATATTGCCTTCAATTCTTTTATTATCATCAAATCTTTGCCCAATTTCTCCTAAGTTAGAAACCTCAAATCCAGGAATTACTATTGCTGCAACAAACCATTGTGGGAAGAACCTTTGTGGATATATACCAAAAACCATTAGACCTGCAACAGTAGGGAATATTTTATCTTCCACTTGTGTTAAAACTCCATATTGCAACAATATTTCTTCATCACTAAATTCCGCAAATTTAGGCTTATCTATTTTAGCATTAACTATAAATTTATTTAAAAGATTTGCGTCTAAATCTTTTATAGTTGCTCTAGTAACGGCTTTTAAATCATCTTTTGCATTTTCTCTATATGAAATACACTTATATATTTCATATTCAGTCATATGATCATCTCTATCTCCAACTCTTATATATGAACCATTGTGCAATCCTTTTGGCTTGTAATAGCAAGGTTTATTTCTTGGATTTAATGCATTAATTTCTACTACAACTATTTTATTATTATCTATATCTACTACACTTATTTCAGGTCTTACAATTGGTTCAAATTCTGTACTACATAAGTTAGTTATATGCCTTTGCAAATCACTTACATCATGAACTCCTACTGGAATAAATACTGTTTTATTTTTAATTTTCGTTTCTTCAACTCCAAATAGTATTGTACCACCCATAGTATTAGAAAAGCTTGATACAGTATCATAATATTTTTCTGGTTTGCCTTTATTGGCTGTTTTAGCTTCAATACAAATAGTTTCTGTTTGCTTTTCATTTAATTCTTGAATCAATTCTAAAACTCTTTCTTTATCCATATTAGATAACTCCTCTTAAATATTTTTTATCATTCTATCATATTTGTATTATTTATTCTATACTCATTATAAATTTTACCTCAAAAAACTTTCTATTTTTTATTTTTCCTAATATATTTAATTTTATAAAAAAATTGCTACCCTTTACTATAATTATTTTAATCTTTTATTTTAATTTGATAACCTAATAATAAATGTAAAACTTAAACTATAAAATATAAAAAACATATAAATTGTAATTAGATAATACCTTTAACTGGCATTTAAATTCTTTCTCATTTTATTTTCAATCATCATTTATAATTATAGGCTCATTTGCAGTTCTGCAAATTCCGCACAAAGGGTAGCAATAGGGCTGTTAAAATCTTTTTTCATTTAACTTGTTGAATGACTTTACAAGCACCCAATATTTTAAATATTAACTTCAAATTCTATTGAGTTCAATTTTGATATTTCAAAATCAGTTTCTTGAATCTTCTTTTCTATTAATTCATTCTCATTCTTGATTTTCTCTATATCATAATTCAATGTTTTGCATTCGAAATATGAATTATTTACTTCTGTAACTCTTCTTTTAGAATTTCTCTTATTTAGTAATGAACTATATAAAGACTTCATTTTTCTTAAGTTTGTATTATCAACTATAGCTTCTTGAATAGTTCTTCCATCTGGTAACTTAAATGTGTTATTTTTTTCGTATATAATTGATTTAATTTTTGTTATCTTTATTTGTGTTTGCTTATACTCTTCAAATATCTTCTTAAAATCTTCGGTATAATCCTCTATTACATTAATTTTTCCATCTAATTCTTGAATTGATGTGTTATATGCGTATTCATTTACATTACACCCATATTCTGCGAATTTTCTTTCTTCTTCTGCAACTACATTCATTAAACTTGATAAATTTGTTTTCATTTAATTCACTCCATTCTTTTTGATTTTTTGTTTCAAACCTTTGTTTGATTATAATATTGCTTTTTCTTTTTGTCAATATCCATTTTAAAATTTTTATATTTTTTACCAAAAGAAAAAAACATACTTATTAGTATGCTTTCTAGGTATTAATTATTTAATTTTTATAACTCTAGTTCATCTTCCATTTCTTCGTGAGAATTTTGATAAGAATTTGAATTTTTATAATCAAATATTACTTTGTCATCATTCTCAGCTAAATTATAAGCAAGAACACCAGCCATAGCTTGTACTATTTGTTCTTCAGTATTAGGATTTATAAACGTTATCTTCAAACCCTTTTTCAAAACTCTCACCTTCTTTCACTTCAATACTATTATTTAAAGTTTAAAAATATTACTAAAATAAAAAAATATACTCTGAACAAATCAAAGTACATTTGACACATATATTCTTTTACTTTTTACACTACTTGCATTTACAATATTACTTACTCTTTTTGGTACATCAAAAGCAAATTTAAATCCTCTTTTCAAGACTAAATCACTACTATTTTTATCGTATCTAAACATATCTCTATTCCATTTTACAAAAGATAAGTCTGATATTTCATTTGAATAAGATAATTCCTTACTTGCTTGATTATGCTGCATTTTTACATACTCATCCAATTGCTTATTATAATCATTCTGTCTTTTGTTTCTAATCCATTCACGTTTGGCTATTTTGTGATTTTCTTTGCCGATATGAGCTCTATATTCCTTTTCTTCAATATATCTTGAATCCTTTTTAATTATTTTTGTTACATATGATGGATTTACTCCTAATTCTTTGGCAATAACACTTGGTTTTAGATGTTCTTCATAAAATTTTTCAATAATAATTTCTTTTACTTCCATAAAAACCACATCCTTATTTGGTAAAATTTTCGTCTACAAATTTTAAATGTAGTTATACTACTTGACATTTTTAAGTAATTAGTGTAATATGTTATTGTATTAAATTTATTAATTGCAATTACATTATAAAGTAATACTTGTAATATGTCAAGTTATTACAGATAATTTTTTTGAATTTTTTTGGGGGTTCAATATGGAATTCAATTTTAAAAGTAACAGTCCATATTCATATTTGAGATATGGTAACTATGAAGCTAAATATAAAGGAAAAGAACAATATCTTGTACCAAATGTAGAAGGTATTATAAATATTAGAGATTTATATGATATGTTTAGTAAAATGGACTTAATTCTTGTTGATTTATTAAACATGGGAAGAATGTGTATAGAAGATGATGATGAACGTACAAAATTTGCTTCTGCTTACTTTTTTGTTAAACAATATGGTTTATTAGGATTTATGGTTGATATACCAATCAATACAGACTTTATGCTAATGGATGAAGTAACATTAAAAGAAGATAATTTTATAAGCAAAAATTGTATAATGAAAACTAAAGATTATTTTGAATTATTCTTTCCTTTTGCTACTAATGATGAGATGAGTTATACCGTAACAAATGGAAAAGTTGTTATTGAATCAACATTTTATCTACAAGAAATGTTAAAGCAATCGTCATTAAGTAACCAATTAATATATTCTAATTTCTATTGTGAAAAAGTTGAATGGATAGTTGAATATGCAAAGAAAATGTATAGTATTTTTAAAAAAGTTTTTGACAAACAAAACAATAATGCTCAAGAATTTAACATAAAAGAAGATGTAGTTAAATATTATTTTTCTGGTGTACCATATAAAATTAATATGTATGGAAAAACTCCTGAAATATCTTGGCAACCTAATTCATTAAAACAAGCCATAGACTTATCTTTTGGTTTTATGCTTTGTAGTGAAAAAAATCCTTTAAAAATTTGTAAACATTGTGGTAAAGTATTTTATGCTAAAAATCCAAAAGCTGAATATTGTAGTCCTCAATGTAGAAATCAAGCTAATGTTTATAAAAGTAGAGAAAAAAATAAATAACATAAAAAACCATATAAACTTATCAATTTATATGGTTTTTTATTTATTATTAACTTTCTTTAGTTTAAACCTAATTATTACCTTTTTTATTTAATTAACTTTTTTGCATGTAGAATTATTCTATAATTATTGTTATTACCACATGTTGAAAGTGTTAAAATTTCATCATTATCACTAACATCAACATTAAAATTATATTTACTTCTATTTTTCATAGTATTTATAAATGTATTAAATTCTTTTCCTTTAAAATTTGTTTTTATATAATAGTCTTCATTCTCTATTTGATAAACTGAAAACACTTCATAAATAGCATTTTCACTTTCTGTAATAAAAGTAATATATCTATTTTCTTCGTTTTCTTTCCACTCACTATCTAATACGTTTTTTAAGCTTGAAAACATTGTACCATTCTTCATATTATGACCGTAAATTATAATATTTTTATCAGCACCATCAAGATTATTCCTATAATCTACAAAAATCCAACCTGCACTATTTTGTTTCTTTTCGAAATTATGTGATAAATAATAATTATTATCTTTGGATTTTACTACCACTTGTTCTATGTCTGTACCATTTACCTTTAAAAATCCTACTACATCACTATTCTTTTGACTTAGGCTTTTAAAATCAATAATATAATTATTATCTTCCATACTATCATTAGGTATTTCTTGAATTTCAATGTCTTCTGCAATCTCATCAAATACTTTTTCATTTTCTTTACTATCTTTTATATAATTTAATATATTAATTGCAGAGACAACAAATAATATAATAAAGAAAAAAAGTACACTAAATAATATTAATTTTACTATCTTTTTACTTTTGACTTCTTTTTTGTTACTGCTCAAAATAAACTCCTTTATATATCTAATCATTGTTTATAAAAAGTATAATTCCCTGTAGTGCCTTTAATTCCTTTCAAGATTAGGTTTTCTTTTTCAAAAAAATACTCATAACTTGAATCTCTCGTTTCTTTACTTTCAAAATTTATAAACAAATTATTTCCTTCTATTTTATATGTAAACTTATATTCACTTAAAGGAAGTTTTAAGGTTCCATTTCCATTTTCTTTAAACTCATAAACTGTTACTCCATCTGTAGTCCATACCCCAATCAATGTCTTTTCCTGTTGGATATTTTCACTTTCAATATTTTTTTTATTAATATTTCCTTTAAACTTTACTATAAATACAACAACCAAAACAGATAAAATAACTGCAATAACTAATAATAGTTTATTTCTCTTTTTTCTATTATTTTTTATTTCTGTGTTATCGTTCATAATGCACTCCTTTCTTATTAATATTTAAAAAGCGATAATAGTTTATACTACTATCGCTTTCAAATATATCATTAGATTATATTAGTCTCTTTTCTTTATATATTTACATGTTCCTAAAATTCCTAAAGTAGAAACTAAAATTAATACAACCCATAGTATTATATTGTCTCCAGTTTTTGGAGAAGAACTTGTAGTATTCTTATCTGTTCTATCTGTTGTTTCTTCTTTTATTTCTGTATCTACACTTGTGTCTGTATCTGTATCGTTTTTATCATTATCTGGTAATATATTAGTATCATCTTTAATCTCTTCTTTAACTATAGTAAAATCTGTTGATACTTCCCCATCTGAATATAAAAATGTTAATGTATGTTTTCCTTCTGCAAGTGTATTTAAATATTCTTTTTTTAGTGTTACTACTGTACTTCCTGAAACCACTATATAATTTGATGGTTCTAATATTTTATCATCAACTTTTAGCCCATCGAATTTAGATATTTCTCCATTTGCTTTTACTATAAAATCCTTTTCTTCTTCAACAATATATGTTTGATTTTCTCCTTCTATAATTTTATATATTATTTTTTCTGAAGGAGTAGTTAATTTAACACCTAATTCAATATAATTGTCATAAATATAAAGTATTTTATCAACATTTTTTCCATTCACTATAACTTCAACATCGTCAGATAGAAAATATTCACTATCAGTTTCAATAAATATCCTTGCATAATAGTCTGTATTGTATTCAAAAGTACCAATAAATGGTTCAGGTTCAAATTCATACTCCAAACTAGTTATCCAATTCATATAGTTACATTCTCCATCAAAATCAAATAAATGATAATTAGATCCATTAGGAATTGTTATTTCCACTTGTGGCTTTTGAGTATCCCAATTCCAAAAATATTCATCAAATTTCTCTATTGTAACTTTATCTCCAACTGTAGGTGTTTCTACATTAATGCTAATATTTTTTATAATATTTTCATTTTTAACCCATTTTGCATAAAGTGTCATATCTGCATAAATTGTTCTACCAAAATAAAATTTAAATTGACATGTTGCATCCTCATACCAACCCATAAAAGTATATCCTTCTTTTGTAGGACTTTCCGGTTCTTTTATAGTACCTCCTCTAGCTACTGTTTGAGTTTCTACCATGCTCCCATCATCTACGTTAAAATTCACTTTGAATGATGATTTGAGTTCAAAATTAGCAAATAAATCAATATCACTATCTACAAATATTTGACTTCCTGGTAAATACAACTCTCCTAAATACATCCAACCTTTAAATTCAAAATTTTTATCATAATATTGTGCATCACAGTTTGGTAAAACATACATACCAGCAACATCTGTTACATCTGGCATTAAACCTTCTACTCCATTTATATGAAATTTAACGGTATATGTATCTTTCTTCCATTGAGCATATAAATTAACAACAGTTTCATTTTCATCAGATAATCCATATACATTATCATAAACATTATAAGCTGTACCACTTCCATCAGGTTTTGTATTCCATCCTATAATTTCTTTTTCATTTTCTGAAAATATATCTTTAGAAAAATCAACAGTTTGTCCATAAAAATAGCTCTTATCTACATAGTTATTCGTTCCATCATTTGCATTATATCTTACAACATATGAATTAGTATATTTATCATCAAAACTGATATCTATGTCAATTGAATTATCTTCATTCTTTTGTAAATATGCAATCTTTATGTTTGTACTTTCCTTTAAATTAGAAGAAGAATCACTTATATTAGAATACCTTCTTGGAAAAAAGGCATCCTTTGGATTTTGTAATACACTAATAACAAAATCACCTTTTCTATCACATGCTTGATAAGCTCCAAGTTCATCATAACCAAGTTTATCAACTCTCCATATATTTATACCTTCATAATTAGAATAGCACGCATCTTCCAGATCATCAATGTCAGCCCAACGACTATACATAGTAATTTGTGATTCAAAGCTATCTGCTTTCCTATTTTCAATAATATAATATTGATTATTATCTTCTGTAGGAACTATAACTATATTATACAAAGGGCTAGTAGTAGGATAAAGTTTAACAGTTGAATTTTTATCAACAATTTCATAATCATGCCACCCAAAAGTAATTTTGTGAAGTGGATCAACATGAGCAGGAAGAGTATAGTTATTAGAAGCACCTGGATATCTTAAATCCGGAATAGTTGATTGAAGGGTAGTTTCTCCCATAAGAGTGGCTTGCCCTTTCTGTCCATATAAATCAGGCATTTCTATTGCGTGTCCTAATTCATGAGTAACTGTTGATATTACAGAACTATACTTAATAACAGTAACAGAAGCAGAAAGGTTATCACATAAATCATATTCTGCCCAATGTTCAACCGCTATATTAGGGAATATACATAAAACGTGTTTTTCTGGATTTGCTACCCAATATCCTGCACCAGATTCGTCTTTATGCCAAATCACATCAAATCCACTTGGAACAAAACCTTTATCCGTTAAGGTTTTAAATCCTTCTTTAATATCAGATGAAAAGTTCTCCATATTGTAAGTTTTATTAAATCTTATAGGATAAATTCCTGTTGTATTATCACCAATTAGTATTGGATTAAAATAAAATTTACCATTCGAATTTTCTTTATAAAAATCATTAACACTCCAAGTTTGTTCATCAATATTTCCACTACCAAATATTTCGTTATGATATTTTGTTTCAATTTCTTGATCTGTCATATTAAAAACATAATCTGTTTTTTCATTATGGTCAATATAATCATCATATAAAAAGACCATTACTAACAAATCATTTGGATTTGTTCTTTCTGACATATCAGGAAAAAATAGATTGTAACTATTTTCTTCTGTATTAGCATAACTATAATTACATGCACATGTAAAACACAATACTAACAACATAAAAAATAAAACTAACGTTTTTTTCATCTCTACCACCCCATAATAAATATATATATACATATTATTATATATTCTTTTTTTTGTCAACAAATTAACAGCTTTTTTGTTAATTTATAACTTAATAAGTTTTAGCGGTGTTAAATTATCTGTGTTTTATCTTTATAATCTATATATAAACAATTTTTATATTATTAATTTAATATAAAAGAAGGAGGAATTTATGACTTCTATGGAATTAGTCGGACTTAATACTAAATGGTATAGGTATCAAAATAATTTAACTCAAGAACAATATGCAAATAAAACAAAATTTAAGATGGCTTATATTAGTGTTATTGAAACTGGAAATGCTAATCTAACTTGTAAAAATATAGATTTTATAGCAAAATCATTTAATATAAAACCAGAATTATTATTCAACGAAAAAACTGCTAAACTTGCTCAAAAACTACCTGTTAGAGTAGATATGTATAAAAGGAAATAAATTTTAAAAGTTTATTTCCTTTTATTTTTATTACCTTTCTAAATCCCATTCTTTTTCTCTTTCCTCATGTTTTATCTGTCTTTCTGGATCTATAAAAGTATTTGTTTCTTCTTGAAAATCTCTAATTAAATTATCTTCTTCAGCAATATCAAATTTTCTAACAATCCATTTTATAAACTTCTTAACTGTTTTTTCAAAAGTATTTATAATCTTTCTTAAATACCTATTTTCACCTAATAAGTCATCATATTTTCTGTTAAATTCCCTTTTTAGTTCATATTCTTTATTACTAAAATTATCTTGCATTTTTTGCAATTCTGCATTATATTCCTTTTCAAGCTTTTTAGATTTTCTCTCAAGTTCTTCTTCCATTTCAGCACATTTACTTTTCAATTTATATTGTTCTAATAGTATATTTTCTCTTTCTTTTTCAAATTTTTCTGCAGAGTCTATTATATTTACTTGCTTTTCCAATTTTTCGTGTAATTGTTTATTATCATAATATAAAGTTTCAATAAGTTTATCTTTTGGCTTTATAATTTCATTTAAAATTTTTTCATCTCTACCAATCATAACTTTCTTTATATCTTTTAATTCAGGAACTTCTGGTAATTCTAATTTTATATTTTTTAGTGTTTCTTTTGTTTTCTCAAAATTAGTTATATTTTTAAACTCTTGAATTGTATAATGCTCCCTGTTTGTTTCTTCTTTTGGTAATCCTCTCTCAAGTTCAAATCCTTTTTGTGTTACATACTCATAATAAGCATTTTGCAATTTCCTATAACTATCTCTTCCTTCCCAAAAATCTCTGCAACATATTTTATCAATATCATTTCCATCTTTATCTTGTGTATGAATTGTAGGAATATATATTAAATGCATATGTGGTGTACCTTCATCTAAATGAACAACTGCTGATATTATATTTTCTTCTCCAAGATTTTTGTATTTACTTATAAATTTATAACTTTCCTCAAAATATCTTTTTGTTTCTTCTATACCAATTTTATTAAAAAACTCTTTATCTGATGTAAATATCATTTCACACATTATAATACTGTTGCTTCTGATTTGCCCTTGTAAATTATTCTCTTTTTTTATTCTGTCAAATTCTTTTATATAACTTAGCTTATTTTTCTTTAAGTAATAATTCAAATGTGTTCTTTCTACATCTATTTCTTTGTTTGAATGATTTTTTGATTTTCTATTATTATGAACACATATTCCTTGTGCTTGCACTCTTGTTAATTTCTCATTTCTTACTATGGCATAACTCATAGTCTTCACCGTCCTTTCTAATATAATAAATTTATTTGTCTAACACACTAGACAAGTTTTTTCAAAACTTATCTGTGTGGCAGGGATACCCCACACCCCAAACCTAAAAAAGCTACTGCATTTTTAGGTTATTAAATAAAAAATGCTTGTCGCAATTTTTATTTAATTGAGCCAAAAAATAAATTTTTTGACTCACTCACTTTAGCTATTCCAAAGTAGAAACCAGAGGGAGAGAGCTAAAGTGAATTAGGCGTAATAATCCCTTATTTTAAAAAAAGGAATTATTACACCTATTTAAGCAGAAACCGTCGGTCGTTCGCCTCATTTCATAGGTAGTCTAGTAAGTAGCATTGCTACTATAATTGCTGATGCTTATAAGCACCTTTGTTCATACTTGTCCAAACTTTTTGCAATTATAAATCCTCAGCCAAGTTTTGCCACCGAATACTCTTTTTTTTATTGTGAGTCTGTGTTCAAAAATCTCACTCACGCACTTCATACTAATAGACTGTTAGCATTTATACGAATGAACTTTATAGCATCGGCTCATTACACCTATCACTTTTTAAGAGTTTGAGGCATTATCTCTTGCATAAGAAAAAACACACTTGCAACTTTAAATTGCAAATGTGCTTATCTTACTAATATTTAATTTTGTTTGCCCTCACGTTTTATTTTCAGCCAAATAAAACTGCAAGGTAATAAATTATGCCTACCCAAAAGAGTAGACACAAAATTTCTTATTTATTTAATTACCAATCCTAATCTAACAACAGGATTTTTTGTACTTAAGAAAACTCCCTTAATTTCAATGCTTTTAGGAATAAGTTGTCCTTTATTTTTACCGTTCTGGAGTGTTACATCCGTGTGTACTGTGCTTTTACTTATACAAAACTTTTTAGCCGCCCCCCTTACAGTATCTTTAGAATCTATTATATATTGTGCTAAATTTATAACACGTTCTTCTATTATCTTTTGCCCTGCTGCATTTGCAGGTATATTATGTTTTACTCTTTCATTCATTTAAGAAAACCCCCATGCGAATACTTTTGTTTAATTCTATTCGCGTGAGGATTGTATTAGAACTGCTTTCTATATTTCATGGATTACATCAATATAACTAGTTACAATTTTAGCCCCTTGTTTTATCAAATTATTTGTTCCTGTTGAAGTTTCTTTGTTTATATCTCCAGGAACAGCAAAAACTTCCCTTCCCTGTTCTAGCGCAAAATCCGCAGTTATAAGAGAGCCACTTTTTTCACTTGCTTCTACAACCAGAACACCTTTAGATAATCCACTTATAATTCTATTCCTTTGTGGAAAATTCAATTTATTAGCTGATGTTCCTATTGGATATTCAGATAAAATACATCCTCCAGATTTTATGATACGTCTTGCAAGTTGTATATTTTCTTTGGGATATATTTTATCTAGACCACTCCCCAATACTGCAATTGTCTTTCCTATACATTTTTCATGTAAAGTTCCCAAATGTGCAGCACTATCTACTCCTAAAGCCATTCCACTTATTATATTAATCCCAAGCTGACTTAGCTCTGTTGCAATTTGCTCAGCAACCTTTCTACCATACCCGGTTGCTTTTCTAGCCCCAACAATTGCAACTCCTTTTTGTTTCAATATTTTCTTATCTCCTAAAACATATAGTTTCAATGGAGCATCATATATATTTCTTAATTGTTTTGGATATTCTTCACTATCTATGCAAATCTCTTCGACCTTCATAATTCAACTTCCTTTCCGTAAAAAAATGAGGGTAATACCTTTGTATTCCCCCATTTTATTTTAATTTTCACATGCTTTAATTACATTATTCATAAGCATAGCTATAGTCATTGGTCCTACCCCACCTGGAACCGGAGTAATATAACTTGCTTTTTCATAAACATTATCAAAATCAACATCACCTGTCAATTTGCCATCTTCGCCTCTATTAATACCAACATCAATAACCACTGCACCCAGCTTAATCATGTCAGCTGTTATGAATTTTGATTTTCCAATTGCAGCTATAACAATATCAGCATTTTGAGTATGTTGTTTTAAATCTTTAGTTTTAGAATGACATACTGTTACTGTTGCATCTTTATTTAAACAGCACTGTATCAATGGTTTTCCAACAATGTTGCTTCTCCCTATAACTGTTACATTTTTCCCTGCTAAACTAATGTTATAAGCTTCAAACATTTTCATAACACCATATGGAGTACATGATACAAATGTATCTTGGTTTAAAGATAGTTTTCCAACATTTACAGGATTAAAACCATCAACATCTTTCTCAGGTGCAATTGTTCTAAAAGCTTCATTGATGTCTAAATGTCTTGGTATTGGACTTTGTAATAATATTCCATGTATACTATCATCTTGATTTAGTTTTTCTATCAATTCTATTAAAGTTTTTTGTTGTATATCTCCATCTAATAAATGTTCTTCAAATTCTATTCCTATTTCATCACATGCTTTACTTTTATTACGCACATATACTTGTGATGCTTTGTCATCTCCAACCATTATTACTGCCAATCTTGGTTTGATTCCTTTTTGTTTTAATTCTTCACATTTTATTTTTAAATCTTCTCTAATTTGTTGTGCTAATTTTTTTCCATCTATTATTACAGCCATTTTATTCACCCTCTATTATCTTATATTCTATATCCTCCATATAAGGAAATATTTCTTGAACTCTTTTTAATGTTATCATTGTCATTCTAGGTTGTGGATTTTTAGGATCATCAGATAATAATTTTTGTGTATAGCAATTGTTAGCTGTTTTAAATAATACATATCTGTTACGTACATATGTGTAATATATTTGATATCCATTTTTTAAATCTAACCAAATATCCTCAAAAGTATATTTCTCCATAATTAATTCCTTTCAGCATTTAGTACCAAATCTATTTTGTCGCATTTTTATTTGCACATCTCTTCAAATTGCTCCTCAGTAATAATTGTAACTCCAAGATTTTGTGCTTTTGTTAGTTTGCTTCCCGCGTCTTCCCCTGCTAATACATAGCTCGTCTTTTTTGAAACTGAGCTTGATGTTTTTCCTCCAAATTTTTCAATTATATTTGAAGCATCTTCTCTTGAATATTTTTCAAGGCTTCCTGTAAGTACAAAGGTTTTTCCTGCAAATCTATCATCTTCATTTTCATCTTTTAATCTTTCAGTATTTACACCTGCTTGTTTTAATCTTGAAATCAAGTCTTTAGTTTGTTGTTGTTCAAAGAATTCTCTTATACTATTCGCCACAATTGGACCAATTTCCTCTACTAAACTTAAACTTTCTATAGATGCGTCTGCTAAATTATCTATTGTATTATATTGTTTAGCTAATATTTTTGCAGCTTTTACTCCAACATGTCTTATTCCTAATGCTGTTATTAATCTATATAAATCATTTTCTTTACTTGCTTTTATACTATCCACTAAATTTTGCGCAAATTTCTTTCCATTTTTCTTTAAAGATGAAATTTCTTCAAATTTTAAATCATATATGTCTGCAATATTTGCAATCATTTTTCTATCAAGTAGTTCTGCTATAATATTTTCACCAAGTCCGTCTATATTCATAGCTTCTCTTGATACAAAATGTACTAAATTTCTATGCAATTTCGCTGGACATTCTATACCTGTACATCTTACTGCAGCTTCCCCTTCTTCTCTAACAGCTTCCGCTCCACATACAGGACATACACGTGGCATTTCAAAATCTTTTTCTTCACCTGTTCTTTTGCTTACTACAGCTTCTACTATTTCAGGGATTACATCTCCAGCTTTTTGGATTATTACTCTATCACCAATTTTTAATCCTTTTTCTTTTATAAAATCTTCATTATGGAGTGTTGTTTTTGATATTGTAGAACCTGCAACTTTTACTGGTTCTAATATTGCCATTGGGGTAATTACTCCTGTTCTACCAACTTGGCATATAATTTCTTTTAATATTGTTTCTTTTTTCTCTGGTGGATATTTATATGCAATTGCCCATTTAGGAACTTTACTTGTTGTTCCCATGATTTTTCTTAAATTCAAATCATCTACTTTTACTACAGCTCCATCAATTCCAAAAGTTAATTCTTCTCTATCTTCACCTATTTTCTTAATTGCTTGAATAACTTCTTCTTTACTGTCACATGGTATTCTTACAGGATTAACATTAAATCCTAATTTATCTAGATATTCTAATTCTTCAAAATGAGAATTAAATTCTTTTCCTTCAATTTTTTGAACATTAAATATATATATATCTAATGGTCTATTTTTAGTTATATTACTATCTAATTGCCTTAATGAACCAGATGCTGCATTACGTGCATTTGCAAATAATTCTTCTTCATTTTCTTCTCTTTCTTGATTCATTATTTCAAAATCTTTTTTTGAAATGAAAACTTCTCCTCTGACTGTTATATTAATTTTTTCAGGTAATTCTTGTGGAATTGTTTTTATTGTTTTCAAGTTTTCTGTTACATCTTCTCCAACAAGCCCAGTTCCTCTTGTTGCACCTCTAACTAATTTCCCATTTCTATATTCTAATGCTGCTGATAACCCATCTATTTTAGTTTCTACTACAAATTTTGGATTTTTAATTCCATTTTCTGTTGCTTGTTTTCTTACTCTTTCATCAAAACTTTCAATTTCTTCAAAATCAAAAACATCTTGTAAACTTTGTAAAGGAACTTCATGTTCTACTTCTGGAAATCCTTTTTTTACATTTCCTCCTACTTTTTGAGTTAAAGATGTTTTTTCTATTAATTCCGGAAATTGACTTTCTAATGCTCTAAGTTCTAGCATCATCATGTCATATTCAAAATCTGATATCTCTGGTTTATCTTCGTCATAATATTTTTTTGCATGATATTCTACTACTTTTCTAAGTTCTTTTATTCTTTTTTCAGCTTGTTTTTTATCCATTCTTTTTCATTCCTCCTGGCATAAATTAAGGGCATGCTTTTTTTGAACATGCCCTTGATTTTTAAACATCTGCTTTTGCTAATATTATTATTCTTGCTTTACTATCATCTGTACATGTTGATAATGATATTTCAATTGCACCTTGTGTATCTCTTGTCATATAATCTGCGTAATTATCTTCAGCTTCAAATTTTTCATATATTGTATATGTTAATCTTTTTCCCTCTAAGTCTGTTATATATATTTTATCTCCCACATTTAACTTTTTATTATTTGAAAAAAATGTACCATTTCTATAATTATGTCCTGATATTGTTGTATTTCCAACTTGATTTAAACCTGGTCCATATATTTCTACCACAGATGTTTCTAGTGCTTTTGGAGAATAATCTGATCTTGAAATTATAGGACATTTTAAATTTGTCGCAGGTATTTCTATAGTTCCTGCTACTACAAATCCATTGAATTTTTGTACATTGCTATCTCCTGATGATGAATTACTTGTATTAGTTCCATCATTAACTCCGTCAAATATTTCATCGTCTGTTGTTGGTGGTATAACACTATCTCCTGTTGGATCTTGATTGTTTTGTGCATCTTCTACCCAAGTATTAACAAAATCTTCTGCTTCACTTTTGGTAGTATATGTTTGATAATATTTAAATCCTAAAAAACCAATTATTGCAATAATTGCTATTATAATCAATATTAAAATTATTGTTAAAAAATTACTATACTTTTTATTCATTTGTTATCCCTCCAATTTCCATATATTATAATTATATCATATTTTTATAAAAATTGGTAGTTTTTTATACAATTTTTTCACCTAATTGCGTCCCTGCCAATAAGTGGAAATGCAAGTGTCCCACTTCTTGTCCTCCATCTTTACCACAATTTACTATTACTCTAAATCCCTTTTCTTTAAAACCTTGTTTTTCAGCAATTTCATTTATAACTTTATAAATTTTTGCTACTATTTTTTCATCTCCATCTTGCATCTCTGCAAGTGATTTTATATGTTTTTTAGGAATTACTAGCACATGTATTGGGGCTGCAGGATTTATGTCATTAAAAGCTAATATTTCTTCATCTTCATATACTTTACTTGATGGAATTTCACCTTTAATTATTTTACAAAATATACAATTTTCATCCATTTATCTACCATCTCCTTCACTCGGAATTTGAGCTATACCTTCTTTATTATATCTAGCCTTTGTTTTTTGTATGGTTTTACTTGCTATTGTTTCTAAATTTAAATCGTAAGTTTCGCTTATTTCTGCTAAATACCATAATGTATCTCCTAATTTTCCTTTAACCTTATCACTGTATAGAGGCGCATATTCTAATATATTTTCTCCAAACAATTCTGAAACTTCACCAATTTCTTTTATCATTCCCATTGCTAAATAACGTGCTTTTTCCTCTTGTGTACTAGGTAGTGTTTTATGTCTATAAGCAGTTATAGCATTTTGTTGGTAATCTTTAATAGTAAGTTTATCTGCATCATAATTTAGAAATTTCTTCCTATTTACCTTTTGTAAATTGGCAAGTGCTATTTGGTCAAGATCCAAATCTAATTGCATACCTATATGTGCAATATACCAAATTACATCACCAATTTCTTCTGATAAATGCGCAAAATCAATTTTTGTTTCATGAAAATTTCCACGTATTGACCTTCTGATAATACTTGTTACTTCTGCCCCCTCTTCATATAAACCCAATATCAATTCTATCTCTCTATCTCTTTGTGATTTATCTCTTACATATTTTGCCAATGTGTCTCTTACTTCATCTTCAAATTCATGAAAAGTCATTTCTACTTCCCCCAATTTCAACTATCCTATTTTATTATTTCATTTAAGTCGATTCTTAATGCATCACTCATTTTTGACATTTCTGCATATAAATACCTTAGATTCTCTTTTACTTTTTCAATATTAGATTTTCTTTCATTTAAATCTTCTAAATATAATATATTTTTTACATTTTCTGATATTTTTCCTGTTGTCTCTATAAGGCCAAATTCTGCATCTATTAGTTGTTCTCTTTTACTTTCTTTCATGTGTCATCAATCCCCTTTTTATTTATTCTAAGATTGCTTTGATTCTTCTAATTCCAGATGAGCTTGATTCTTCTTTTTTTATTTTGAAATGTCCTAATTCAGATGTATTTGATACGTGAGGTCCCCCACATAACTCTAATGATTTATCTCCAATTCTATATACAGACACAATATCTCCATATTTTTCAATAAACATAGCTTCTGCACCTTGTGCAATTGCATCTTCTTTTTTCATTTCTACCTGTTCTACCGGAATAGCTGCTTTTATCCATTCATTTACTAAATTTTCTGTTTTTTGTTTTTCTTCATCTGTCATTTTTGCCGGATGTGAAAAATCAAATCTCATTCTATCTGCAGTTATATTACTTCCTCTTTGATGTACATGTGAACCTAAAACCACTCTTAATGCTGCATTTAATAAGTGTGTTGCTGTATGATATTTTGTTTCCATTTCACCAGAACCAGCAAGTCCACCTTTAAATTTTTGTTCTGCCCCTGCTCTTGATTTCTATTGATGTTCTTTAAATAATTTTTCGAATTCTTCTTTATCTATTTTCATTCCATTTTCAGTTGCTAACTCTTCTGTTACTTCTGGTGGGAATCCATATGTATCATATAATCTAAATACCATTGTTCCTGGTATTGTATCTTTTCCTTCAGATTTTACAGTTTCCATTTCTTTAACAAATTCTTTTTCACCTTTTGTTAATGTTTTTACAAATTTGTCTTTTTCTTCTAATATTACTGTTTTTATTGTTTCTTTATTTGTTTCAAGTGCTGGATACATTTCTTTTAAGTTTTCCACATTTATATCTATTAATGTTGATAATTCATCTAATGATATTTGTAATTTGTTCATATGTCTTATCATTCTACGAATTAATCTTCTTAAAATATATCCTCTGTCAACATTACTTGGTCTTCCACCGTCACAAGTTATCATCATACTTGAACGTAAATGTTCAGTTACTATTCTTCTACTTGCTATGTTATCTACTTTTTGTAATTCAGCTAATTTATCCATTATTGGAGCAAATAGTTCTGTTTCAAATGGTGTTTCTTTGCCTTGTAATAACATTGCCATTCTTTCTAATCCAAGTCCTGTATCTACATTGTGTTGCTTTAATTTTGTATATTTTCCTTCTTTATCTTTAAAGAATTCCATAAATACATTGTTCCAGATTTCTACATATTTTCCACATCCACAAGATGGATTACATTCTTCAGAACATTTTGGTTTTCCTGTATCATAAAACATTTCTGTATCTGGTCCACATGGTCCTTCTTCTCCTGCTATCCACCAGTTATCATCTTTTCCAAAGAAGTATATTCTTTCTTCTGGTATTCCTGCTTTTTTCCAACATTCGGCAGTAACATTATCTCTTTCACAATCCTCATCTCCTGCAAAACATGTTACAGATAGTTTTTCTACTGGTATATTTAATTCTTGTGTTAAGAAATCAAAACTCATTTGAACTGATTCTTCTTTAAAATAATCTCCTAATGACCAGTTTCCTAACATTTCAAAATATGTTAAATGACGATTATCTCCAACTTCTTCTATATCATTTGTTCTTACACATTTTTGATAATCTGTAAGTCTTATTCCTGATGGATGTGTTTCTCCTAATAAATATGGAACCAATGGTTGCATTCCAGCTGTTGTAAATAATACTGATGGATCATTTTCTGGTATTAATGGTGCTGATGGAATTACAACATGTCCATGTTTTTGGAAAAATTTTAAATATTTATTTCTTATTTCAATTGCTTTCATTCTTATATCATTCCTCTCTCTTCTCATGACTATGATTATACTCTAAAATAGCTAAATTTTCAAGTATTTTATTCATCTTCTGCATGTTTTTTGTAAAATCTTTCATTTAATGCAATTCCTACTAATATATCTCCACTTTTTACTACATAATCTTGCAATGGTGAAATAACTATATTTTTGTTTTTACATTTTACACATAACACATTTAAGCCATATAAACTTCTTAATCGCAATTCAGATAAACTTTTGTTATTCCACTTTTCTTGTACATTTAATTCCACAACACTATAATCTTCAGACAAGTCAATCATTTCTATCAAACTTCTATTCATTATACCTTTAGCCAACTTTATTCCCATTTCTTCCTCAGGTGAAATTATTTTATCAACATCCATTTTCTGTAGAATTTTTTTGTGTGTTTTATCATTCGCTTTTGCTATTACCATCGGAATCTTATTTTCTTTACAAACTAATGCAGTTAATATACTAGTTTGTATATCTTTAAAAGTTATAATTGCTATATCATATGAATTTAATGATAGCTCTTCAAAATCATCCACATCCTGCATATTTAATTGCATTGCATAAGTTGCAAATTCATTTGCTATTTCAACTCTATCTAAATTTTTATCTATTGCTAAAGTTTCACAATTATATTTAGATAATTGTTTAATTGTGCTCATTCCAAAATTATCTAAACCTAATACTACAATATGTTTTTTATTCATATTATCCCTTCTTTCTCTCATCCTATTATTATACTTCCTTGAGGGTATTGTGCTTTTTGTTGTTTCATTTCTTTATGTTTTTTAAATAGTGCTATTGAAATTGTTATTGGACCTAATCTTCCTATAATCATTAATAAAATGATTACTAATTTACCCGCAAATGTTAATTTTGAAGTTATACCTAATGTTAGCCCGACTGTTGCAAATGCCGAAACAACTTCAAATATTATATCTACAGTTGTCAAATTCATATTGTTTTCTCTTTTTAAATTCTCTGTTATTAATAATGTACTTATAGCCATAATTATAATAAATATACTTATACTAATTACTACTATAGCTCTATTAACAGCATTTGTTGAAATTCTTCTATTAAATATATTTATTTCTTGTTTTCCTTTAATATAATTAATTACTAATAATATTATTACCCCTAATGTAGCTGTTTTTATACCTCCTGCTGTACTTGCAGGAGAACCACCTATAAACATTAAGCAAATAGCTATTAATTTCGATACTGATGTTAATTCATTTTGTTGTACAGTGTAAAATCCAGCTGTTCTAAGAGTTGTTGATTGAAATGCAGACTTTAATATTTTAGCTCCGTATAGAATCATTTCTTAATGTTTGTACATTGTTACACTCTAGAATAAAAATAAATATTGTTCCACTTATTAATAATATAGATGTTATAAATAATACAAGTTTTGTATGCAATGTTAATTGGTGGATTCTTTTTTTATTTTTTATATTTTCTATAACATCATCCCAAACAGTAAATCCTAATCCTCCTATTATTATTAATGACATTATTGTTAAACATACTATCCAATCTTCTGAATATTGACTTATACTTGTACTTCCAAATAAATCGAATCCTGCATTACAAAATGCCGATATTGAATGAAATATTGAAAACCAAATTCCTTTTCCTAATCCAAAATTTGGTATAAATCTTATTGATAATAAACATGCTCCTACAATTTCTAATATAAACGTATATATACAAATCTTTTTTATTAATGTTGCTAATCCTTTAAAAGAGTCTTGATTTAATGATTCTTTTATTATTAATTTATCAGATAAATTCAATTTTTTACCTATAATTATAAGAACTATTGAAATCAGTGTCATAAAGCCTATTCCACCTATTTGAATTAATGTTAATAATACAATTTGTCCTATAACTGTAAATTGTTCTGCTGGCACTATTGTTGTTAACCCAGTTACACATGTTGCTGAAGTCGCTACAAAAAATGAATCTATATTTTTTATTGGTTGTTTATTGCATATAGGAAGTTTTAGTAAAAGCGAGCCTATTAACAAGACTAGCATTAAATAAATTAATAAAATTTTAGTCGGTCCTATTTCTCTTTTTATTTTTATCATTAGATTTTTTCCTTTCTGCTTATATGTTTTTAATATTTTCATTATAGCAATTTACATTTATTTATATTAATTTCACCAAAAAATCTCGATATATTCTATATCGAGATTTTTATTTTTAATACATTCCACCAATTTCAGCATCCATTCCATGAGAATTTCCGCATCCACATGTTTTTTGCTCAGGGCTATCAGTTACTAAACTTTCTGTTGTTAATACCATTGCAGCAATTGATGCTGCATTTTGAAGTGCACTTCTTGTAACTTTTGTTGGGTCTACTATTCCTGCTTTTTTCATATCAACATATTGTTCTTTATCTGCATCAAATCCAAATCCTGTTGCCGCTTTTTTTAAATTTTCTAATATAACTGCTGATTCTAATCCTGCATTTCTTGCAATTTGTTTTACTGGCTCTTCTAATGCTTTAAGAACAATTTCTGCTCCTAATTTTTCTCCATCATTTAGATTTTTTGCAATTTTTTCTACTGCTGGAATTATATTTACATATGCTGTTCCTCCACCAGCTACAATTCCTTCTTCAACTGCTGCTTTTGTTGCTGAAAGGGCGTCTTCTATTCTTAATTTCTTTTCTTTCATTTCAATTTCAGTTGCTGCTCCAACTCCAATTACTGCAACTCCACCTGCAATTTTAGCTAATCTTTCTTGTAAGTTTTCTTTATCAAATTCACTTTTTGTTTCTTCTATTTGAATTTTTATTTGTTTTACTCTTGTTGAAATTGCATCTTTATCTCCTGCACCGTCAACAATTATAGTGTTTTCTTTTTGAACTTTTACTTGTTTTGCTCTACCTAGCTGTTCAATTTGTGTATCTTTTAATTCCATTCCTAAATCTTGTGAAATTACTTCTCCACCAGTCAAAATCGCCATATCTTCTAACATTGCTTTTCTTTTATCACCAAATCCTGGTGCTTTTACTGCCACAACATTTAATACCCCTCTTAATTTGTTTAATATTAATGTTGATAATGCTTCACTTTCTATGTCATCACAAATAATCACTAGTTTTCCAGATGCTTGCATTAATGTTTCTAATAATGGTAAGATTTCTTGAATATTGCTTATTTTTTTGTCTGTTATTAATATGTATGGATTATCTACAATTGCTTCCATTTTTTCTGTATCTGTTACCATATATGGAGATATGAAACCTTTATCAAATTGCATTCCTTCTACTACATTTAATTCTGTATTTGATGTTTTTGATTCTTCAATTGTTATAACTCCATCTTTTGATACTTTTTCCATTGCATCTGCAATTAAATTTCCTACTTCTGCATTATTCGCTGAAATACTTGCAACTCTTGCAATGTCTTCTTTTCCATTAACAGGTGATGTAATTTCTTTTAATCCTTCCACTGCACCAGCAACGGCTTTTTCAATACCTCTTTTTATTGCCATTGGGTCTGCTCCTGCTGCAACATTTTTTACTCCTTCTTTTATCATTGCTTGTGCTAGTACTGTTGCTGTAGTTGTCCCATCTCCTGCAACATCATTTGTTTTTGTTGATACTTCTTTTACTAAACGTGCTCCCATATTTTCAAATTTATCTTCTAATTCAATTTCTTTTGCTATTGTTACTCCGTCATTTGTAATTAATGGTGCCCCAAAACTTTTGTCTAATACTACATTTCTACCTTTTGGTCCTAATGTTACTTTTACTGTGTCTGCTAATTTGTTAACACCTTCTAATAATGATTTTCTCGCATCTTCTCCAAATTTAATTTGTTTTGCCATTTTCTAAAATTCTCCTTTCTATTCTACTATGGCTAATATATCTTCTTCTCTTAGAATAATATATTCTTCACCTTCATATTTTACTTCTGTTCCAGCATATTTGCTTACAACTACATTGTCTCCTCTTTTTACTGTCATTTCTTCTTTTTTGCCATCTACTAATTTTCCTGGTCCAACTTCTATTACTTCTGCTATTTGTGGCTTTTCTTTTGCTGTATTCGCAAGAATTATCCCACTTTTTGTTGTTTCTTCACTTTCTTTCATTTTTATCAAAACTCTGTCTGATAATGGTTTTATCATATTTATCACTTTCCTTTCTCACGTCAAATAAAAGCTTATATATTATTAGCACTCCTTTAATCCGACTGCTAATAATATATAACCATTTCTCTCCTTTGTCAATACCTTTGCTTTCTTTTCACACAAAATTCACATTTGTATTCATATTATTTTATTCAAGACATCACAAATTTAGAACAAGATTTTTTTGTTCTTAGATTTTTATATATTCTTTTTTATTTTTGATTTTTTGTTTTTGATTGTAAATATGTAAAATATTAATTTCTTTTTCTTTTAAATTGATTTTATAGATTATAATATAGTTTTTGATTATAAATTTTCGATATTCAAAATTTTTTGTTTTTTTAATTAACTTGTAAGCAAATGGGAAATCATTTAATATTCGTATTTTTTCTTTGATTTTCTTTACTATTGTTTTTGCTATTCTTTGTTCTTTTAAATTTTCTCTTATATAAAAATATATATCATCTAGTTCAAACATAGCATCATCATCATATTTTATTTTAAATTGTGTATTCAGATTTAGTTCACCTTCCTATTTTGTTAAATTCCGTATTTCTTTAAAAAATATTCATCTACTTCTTCCTGAGTATGATATCTTCCTTCAGCTATGTTTTTTTCTGCTCGTGCTATTCTTTCTCTAAATTCTAATCTAGCTTCTTCACATGGAAAAAACATATGCCATTCTTTGTCATATACTCTTTCACTTTTTCTCATCTTTAATTTAGGTAATTCAAATAATCTTTTTAAAGATAATGTTTTTATCATTTTATTTCACCTCTCTTTTAGTATCAATATTATATACTCTCGTTTATTAGACGTCAATATTTCTGAGGCAATTCGTCAAACTTTTCATCGACAATTTTCGACCTATATGAAGTGAACCCCAAAAGTTGGACAGTAAAAATATAACAATTGGAGGGGTTTTTATGTATTCTGTTAAACAGAAAAAAGAAGTAATTAATTATATTTTAGAAAATGATGCTTCGCTTTACCAAGCAGAAAAAAAGTTTAATGTTAGTAGAGAAACTATTAGAATTTGGATTGCTAGATATCAAAATGGTGGTGATAAAAAGTTAAAAAATTCTAACAAAAAAACTAAATATACTGGTCAATTTAAAGTTGATGTTGTAGAATATATGCATGAACATCACTTTTCACACAAAAAAACTAGTATAAAATTTATGATTTCTGATTACTCAGTTAAAGAATGGGATTTAATTTATAGACACGAAAGTAAAGATGTTCTCTTGAAAGGGAATTATATGAGTATGTATAAAAAGAAAAAACATAAACTTGAAGATAAATCTAAAGAGGAACTAATGGAAGAAGTTGAATATCTTAGAATGGAAAATGCTTACTTAAAAAAATTAAGAGCCTTAGTTCAAAAAGAAACAAAGCCAAACAATGGCAAAAAGTAGCTGTCATTGCTGAACTAAGGCGTGAATTTAAATTAGAGGCTTTATTAAAATTGGCTCAAATACCTAGAAGCACATTTTATTACCATCTAAGCAAACTAAATAAAATCGATAAATATGCTGATGTTAAAGAACAAATTCAGTCTATTTATCACGAAAATAAAGGTAGATATGGATATAGAAGAATGACTGCAGAACTTCATAATAGAGGTTATTACGTTAATCACAAAACTGTTTTAAAACTTATGAAAGCCCTTGGATTACAATGTTTTATAAGAGCTAAAAAATATCGTTCTTATAAGGGGACTGTGGGTAAAATTTGTGATAATCTATTAAATCGTGATTTTAAAGCAGATGCTCCTAATCAAAAATGGGTTACTGATGTTACTGAATTTAAAGTAAATGGTAGAAAATTATATCTTTCACCTATTGTTGATTTGTTTAATGGAGAAGTTATAAGTTACAATTTATCTAGACACCCTGTTTTTAAGCAAGTCACAGATATGCTTTCAAAAGCTTTCGAAAAAATATCTGATACTACAAATCTAATTCTTCACTCTGATCAAGGCTGGCAATATCAAATGAAAGAATACCAAGAATTATTGAAAGCAAAAGGAATTAGACAAAGTATGTCTAGAAAAGGAAACTGTTTAGATAATTCACTTGCAGAGAACTTCTTTGGGCTCTTAAAGTCCGAATTATATTATACAAATGATTATAATAATGTTGATGATTTAGAAAAAGATATTAAAAATTACATAGATTATTATAATAATAAAAGAATTAAATTAAAATTAAATGGAATGAGTCCTGTTCAATATAGAACTCATTCATGTGTAGCTGCTTAAAAATTTTGTCTAACTTTTTGGGTTCACAACAATAATAACAGAAAAAGGACTGTCCCAAATTTCGCAAATTTAAGGACCGTCCCAAAATTTACATTGCTGTTATAAAAACTATTAAATATGATATCGCTACTAAAAAACCTGCAAGCACATCACTTGTATAATGTACGCCTAAATAAATTCTACTTGTACCTATCAAAAATATTAGTAAACTTAATATTGTTATTAATCCCCATTTTAAATATTTATTTTTTACATTTTTATAAATTAAGTATATCAAAAGCCCATAAAATGCTGCACTAACCATTGAATGCCCTGATGGAAAACTGTATCCACTTTCATCTATTATTCTATGTTCTGTTGGTCTAGGTCTTTGTACAATATGTTTTAATATTTTGTTTAACAATGCTGAAGTTGCAAGATTTATCCATATAAAAAAACCTATTTTTTTGTTTTTTATTGCAACTAATAATATCGTAGCTAGAGCTATAAAAAAAGTAGCTCCTCCAAATTGTGTTATAATTTTTACTATTGGTGTTATATTATCTGATATTATATGTTTTGATATAAAATTATATCCTATAACATCTAATCTATATATTTCATTATCTAACACATCTTCCGCAATTCCTATAACTAATACTAAACATATAAATAGCGCTATCCATTTAACGTTTTTTTCTATAAATTCTTTTACTTTCATTGTTCCTCCGTTTTAGTACATTTTTATTAATGACTTCGTTTTTAGCATATCATATTTTTGTTTTGTATTCAAGATAAAGTTTTAGCAACTTGTCTCACTCATCAAAATGTTTAAGAACAAAAAAACTCTATTATTACCATTGTAAAAGATGGTAATATGTCTGGAGTTGAACCCAGCGACATCGCAATCAAAATAATGATGTCTACTGGAATCTATGACCTGGTAATTCTGAATAAAATTAAAAATGAGATGGAAGTGATTTTTTAATCACAAGAGACTTCCTTAATGTGTACAAGTATTAAGGAGGTCTTTTTATTATGTAGAGAATTTTTCAACCAAAGGTTGACACAAAAAAATCAGGTTTCAATAGCACTATTTGATATTGTTTTATATTTGAATTATATTTTTTAAAAATTTAATATTTATATTTTTATTGTCCAAAGTGGAACTCGGCAAGCCGCGTCGTAAAAAATGTCCACCGGACATTTTTTGTCTGCGTTTTGGCACTGCCTTAACCGTTCCAAAACTTGCCCACTCCTTTTCGAGCCCCACTCTTCAAAATCAAAAAAATAAAAAACACAGAAAAATCTGTGTTTTTTATTTTTGGTGCCCAAAGTGGGACTCGAACCCACATGGTTTCCCGCACGATTTTGAGTCTTTTAAGCTATTTTATACTTATTTATTTTTAGTATTAAATATTACTTTTTAAGAAGCTCAAAACTATGGATTTTCTAACTCTCACCTTCGTTTTTATTACTTGCTCAAGTATAACATACGTTTTATTACTTTTGCAAGTTTTTTGAAAAAATGTTAGATGTTTTGTTAGATATGTTAGATGTAATAGATAGTTTATTATTGATGATTGAAAAATAAGACAAAATGTTGTATTATGTCGATGGAGGTATCTATTTTATGACCATTATCGATTTAATAACTGAAACTATTAGCTATAAATATTTGTTTTATTTAATTTGCATAGCTTTATTGTTACGTTATATTGTAACTGATTTCATTTTAGCTAATAAAAAATCTAAAATAGAAAATAGAAACGTTAACACTATAGACGGATGGATGGTAATTCCACATCTTACAGTTCTAATTATTTCTATAATACTAATAGTTAAAGTAAAAACTATTTATAATTTTATAGCTATATTATGCATTCCATTATATATATCTGTTTTAATTATATATCTTATTAAAATAATAGAAAATGTAAGGCAAGTAAAAGATAGAGAATTTAATGAATTAGAAATTAATTCATTTTTATCTTTTTCTCATTTTGCACTTTTAGTATTTACTGAAAAAAGCCAAGAATTTTTTAAAGAATTTTTACAAATGTTAGAAAGTACTCATCCAACAATTTTTCAATGTTTTGCCATAATAGTATTGTTATTAAAAACTTTTTTTGTAAGTTTCTTTACTTTATATAGCATACTTATTATTATAAAAAACTTTAAAATAATTATGAATAAGATTTTGACTAAATTGAATATAAACTTTAATTTATTTAGTAAAATAAGTAATTTCTTTTTGAATAATGATTGGTATTTTTACGATTTTGTTTTACTGAAAAAGTATAAAAATATAAAAATACTTATTCCTATATTATTCATTGTTGATTTAACTGTACTAATTATATGTGATATATTTACTTTTCTAATGTACTTCATACGATATCCTATATTAACTTTAATGGTACTATTTAAATATGTATGTAAGTTTATAAAAAACATTGAAAATTTAAACATATCTTTATTTACTTTTAAATGGTTTAGAATTATGATTATATTTTCTATTACACTTACTTATATAATGTTAAAATTGTTCAATATTAACATACTACCAAATATAATGGATATATTTGAATTAATTTCTACCGTTATATTAATTCCTTTAATATTTGAACAAATATTTAATATTACACAAAAAAAGACTAATTAATATTTATACAAACCTAAGACTGTCTATTAAAAATAGATAGTCTTTTTATTATGCAGAGAAATGCAGTACCTCTATAAAAGTACTAGGTTTGGCAAGCCGATGCTATAAAGTTTGCCCGTATTCGTATAAACGGTCTATTTATACAAAGTGCGTGAGTGAGATTTTTCAACCATAGACTCACAATAATAAAAGAGTTTTTGGGAGGCAAAGCTTGGATGTGGATTTGCAATTGTAAAAAGTGTGGACAAGTATGCACATTGATAATTCATCAGCAATTGTAGTAGTTCTTCTACTTACTAGACTACCTATGAAACGAAGCGACTGACTGACGGTTTCTTATTTTTTAGGTGTAATAATCTCTTTTAAGCATTGGGATTATTACGCCTAATTATCTTCGCTCTCTCCCTCTGGTTTCTATAATAAAAATGAAAGGAATTGATTTAATATGAAAATAGAATATACAAAAGTTGGTGATTACTATTTACTTAATTTATTGCACCAGAAAATATGAAAAATTTTAAAATAGGAAAATACGGAAAATTAAGATTAAGATATTTAAAAGAACATAAAAAAGCTGAATACACTATCTTGTTAATGGATAATAAATTACAAAAACATTTAATGGAAATCGATAAAATTGCTAATGAAAGATTTGAATTATTGATGAAACAATATGCATCAAAAGAAAATATTACTGAAGAATTAAAATCAAAAGACCAACTAAAATGGGTTGGATTAATGAACAATATAAAGCACTCTGTTGAAGAAATTATATTAAAAGAATTGATATACGTTTAGGAGGAATTGTTATGTTAGAAATAAAATCATTTTACAAAGAATATGAAGATATGTTTGAAGAATTTTTAGATGATGTTAAAAGAATTTTAAGAAAGAAAAATGAAAAATATATAAAATTACAAGAAAAATATCACAAAATTTTAAATGAAAATGAAAATCTAGTTTGGGTTTTAGAAGGTCAAACTGAAGGCAGAAATTTATCAAATAAAGAGTGTGTTGCACTCGCAAAATTAGTACAAATTTATTACGAGATGCAATCAATAGAAGAAAAAGAAATATTCTTTTTAGGTGGTAAAGAAGCTTACTTTTTCTTCAAAAAAATTGGAATTTTAAGATAAAAATATAAAATTGTAGCAGGAGTAACTAGAGCTTTTTATGTATTAGCAAGCACTGAATTGTTACTCCCGCCACAATTCTGGATGGGACTTTAGTCCCAAACCCTACTATAAAAGAAATGGAGGTAATTTTTATGAGAAATAGAACAATAAAAAAACAAATTTGGTTAAATGAAACAGAGGATAATTTATTAAAAGAGAAATGTAAAAAAGCAAATATATCTGAAGCAGAATTTTTTAGAAATTGTATAAATGGATTTGAAGTAAGAGAAAAACCTGATGAGAATTTTTATTATATTTTAAGAGATTTAAGAGGCATTGCAACAAACATAAATCAATTAGCTAGAAATGCAAATAGATATGGCTATTATTCTGATGCAGAAAAATATAAAAAAGATTTTCAAAAGGTATCAGATTTTATTGTTGATATACAGGAAATGTATTTAAATCCTGTTAGAAAGGAATTCTATGGCTACTACTAAGATATGGAAAATAAAAAATAGATTTGATAATGTTATTGATTATGTTTCAAATAAAGATAAAACAGATAATAAAAAATATGTATCAGGATTAAATTGTTTGCCAGAAACAGCTTTTAAAGAAATGTCTATTGTAAAAAAACAATATAATAAAACAAATGGTATTTTAGGATTTCATGCTTATCAATCTTTCAAAGGTTATGAAGTAACAAGTAATGAAGCTCACGAAATTGGAATAAGACTTGCTGAAGAATTATGGGGCAATAGATTTCAAGTTATAGTTGCAACACATACTAATACAAAAAATGTTCATAATCACTTTTTTATAAACTCTGTTTCTTTTGTAGATGGAAAGGATAATAAAGTAAATTATGCAATTATGAGAAGAACATCAGATAATATCTGCAAAGAATATGAACTGCAAACCTTAGAAGAAAAAAGCTTTTATAAAAACATTTCTAATAGATATGCTAGAAGTAGTAAATATTTAGAGTGTATTCGTGTAGATATAGATTATGCTATATCTCAAGCAAGTATTTATAATGATTTTACGAAGATATTAACTAAAATGGGTTATGAATTAAATCATGAACATAACAAAATGAGTATTAGGAAACCACCTTATAAAAGATATACCAGAGTAGAAAAAACTTTTGGAGAAGAATATTCAAGAGAAAGTATTTTATTTAGAATAAAGCACACACAAGCATTTAAAGTACCTTTTCTAGAATGTCACACTTTAACAGGAAGATATAAAAGAAAAAACAAAACTTCTATAAGAAATAAGCTAAAAGCTAAAGGCTTACGAGCATTATATTATTACTATTGTTATTTACTAAAGGTTTTTCCAAAGCAAAAATATCCCCCTAAATACTCAAAAGCTATGAAAGAAGAAATTAAGAAAATGGATAACTATTCAAATTCTGCAAGATTTTTAGTAAAATATAATATAACTACACTTACTGAAATTAAAGAATATAAATCTTCAGCTATAAATAAAATAGTTGAATTAAAAGGATTAAGAGAAAATTTATGGAGAAAGCACAAAAGAATTAAAACTGATGAAGAAGGACAATTTATTTGCTCCGAAATTCAAAAATTAGCCACTAAAATAGATGAGCTAAACAAAGATATTAAACTATGTAATTTTATTGAAGATAACACTTTAAAGATGAAGAATAGTATTAAAGAAATCAGTGAAGAAGAACATAATATTAAAGTAAAAAATAAAAATAGATATGAAAGATAAAAATTTAATATTAATTATATTGTTTATTTAATAAAACAATCCCCCTAAGAAAACTTAGAGGGATTTTTTCTAACCATTCAAATCTGAATAGTCGATGGATAGTTATTTTACCTTGACAACAATAACTTGTGCATCCATTGTGTTCAAACGTTTAAATACATTGGAAATTTTGGCATTCCGAACAGTCTGAGAAATCTTTTTGTCAGGATACGCGTTTCTGACAATAAGAAATTCATCAGCCGAACTTACAAACTCATTTTTTCTAACAAGCTCATAAATCAATTCCGGAATGTCTTCGTTATCCACATTAGGATAGAAATTACTTGTATCACAAGCAAATTTCATTAATGTTTCAAACATTCTAGAGTTATGCGTTTTGGCTGTAAGAAATGTAGGATTTTCGTTCTTAATAACTGTTTCAATCATTTTAGAACTAAGTCCTTTTCCTTGCGCTCTAGGATGCAATACAATTCCATGTAAATGGAGAGTATCAATATCCTTAAGCTTAGCAAAAATAGAAAAACCACCGAGTACGCCATTTTCATCAAATGCCATACAAATTTTGTAGTCCTCATTGCCGAAAAGATGAGAAAATACATCATCAAAATCGGTTGAAAATTGAGCTGCATTTGCAACATCTAAACATTGCAGTGCAATCTCCTCTTTGTTCCGAAAATTATTCGGAACGCCAAAACAGATTCGCCAACCACACCAGTCCATAGCTATTCCTCCTTATGATATTAGGTTCATCTTTGTTACCAACTGACATCACTGCTTGATTAGTCTCTGCCAATAAAACCGACCGCATTATAGACCTGTTCAAGCTTTCCTCTTGCGATTTCATGTGCTTCCTTTGCTCCTTTTGCATAAATTTCTTTTAAGAAAGTGTCGTACTCTGGGGAATTCAATTCGTTATATTTTGCCTGAATTCTTTCCAAAGTATCAGCAACAATTTCGCCAACCGCTACTTTAAACTTTCCGTAGCCAAATCCTTCAAACTCTTTTTCAATTTCAGGAATAGTTTCTCCAGTAATTGAAGAATAAATATTGATAAGGTTCTGAATACCCGGCTGCTCATCAGAATATCTTACGATATTTTCAGAATCAGTAACAGCCTTCTTAAACTTTTTGATGATAACATCTCTTGGGTCTAACAAAGAAATGTATCCATTCGGATTTGGGTCCGATTTAGACATTTTCTTTGTTGGGTCCTGCAGACTCATAATTCTTGCACCTGTTTCAGAAATAAAAGGCTCAGGAATTTTAAAGATATTCTGCTTGTAAGTAGAATTGAATCTTCTAGCAAGATCTCTTGTAATTTCCAAATGCTGCCTCTGGTCTTCTCCAACAGGAACATAATCAGAATCGTACAAAAGAATGTCTGCTGCCATCAGAACAGGATAATCAAACAGTCCAACACCAACGTTTTCCTGTTTCTGAGATTTGTCCTTGAACTGAGTCATTCTGCTAAGCTCTCCCATATAGGTAGAACAATTCAGAATCCATGCAAGTTCTGCATGTTCGTGCACATGAGACTGGACGAAAATTGTATTGATGTGAGGATCAATCCCACATGCAATATACTGCATCACAGCTTTTTTCGTGTTTTCACGTAACACATTAGGATCCTGACGAACTGTAATTGAGTGCAAATCAGCAATAAAAAACTTACAGTCATACTCATGCTGAATTTTTACCCAATTTCTCAAGGCACCTAAATAGTTGCCAAGAGTAAGAACGCCTGATGGTTGAATGCCGCTTAAGATTGTTTTTTTGTTCATATTGAACGCTCCTTCCATGAAGTTTGTAATATTGATTTGTCAATGTGCTCTAAACTATCCTCCTAATAGCTTACACCAATATTTTACAACTTTTTATGTTAATTGTCAATCTTTCCTTCTGATTATATTGAATTTTTGCACATATTTCCTACTTTTTTTACAAAAAACATTGACAAAGTAAAAATATTATGTTATCATATCAATACAAGTGCTTTTACAGCGGGGGAGTATAGTTCAACGGTTAGAATAACGGTCTCCAAAACCGAGGATGTGGGTTCGATTCCTACTACTCCTGCCATCTTCCATTAAATTTTAATGGAAGACAATGACTCTTAAAGAGTCCGAGGCTCGTAATAACGAGCCTCATTCTTATTTTTAGGGGTATAGTGTTAATGGTAGCACATCGGTCTCCAAAACCGCTTGTGTGGGTTCGAATCCTACTACCCCTGCCATCAAAACAAAAAAGAAAGAAAAATTTTCTTTCTTTTTTGTTTTATTATACTAATTACTAATGCATATTATAACTTGTTAAGAAATCCTACTGCATCATATACTTCATTTAATTTAGTTTCAGCTATTTTATGTGCTTCTTCAGCTCCTTTATTAAGTATTTCAGTTATATATGAATTATATTCTGGTGAATTCAATTTATTATATTTTTGTTGTATAATATCAAGTTCATCAGCAACAACTTCTCCAACTGCTACCTTAAACTTTCCATATCCAACTCCTTGAAACTCTTTTTCGATATCTGTATAAGATTTTCCTGTTATAGCTGAATAAATATTAATAAGATTTTTTATTCCAGGCTGTTCATCAGAATATCTTACGACATTCTCTGAATCAGTAACAGCTTTTTTAAATTTCTTTATAATAGTATCTCTATCATCTAATAAAGATATATACCCCATAGGGTTTGAATCTGATTTAGACATTTTTTTTGTTGGGTCTTGCAAACTCATAATTCTTGCACCAGTTTCAGGTATAAATGCTTCTGGAATTTTAAAAACTTCTTTTCCATATGTCGAATTAAATCTTTGTGCAATATCTCTTGTAATTTCTAAATGTTGTCTTTGATCTTCTCCAACAGGAACATAATCAGAATTATATAATAAAATATCTGCAGCCATTAAAACAGGATAGTCAAATAACCCCACTCCAACATTAACTTGTTTATGTGATTTATCTTTAAATTGTGTCATTCTACTTAATTCTCCCATATATGTGTGACAATTTAGAATCCATCCTAGTTCTGCATGTTCATGCACATGTGATTGTGCAAATATAGTATTAATTTCTGGATCAATCCCACATGCTATATATTGCATTATTGTTTTTTTAGTATTTTCTCTTAATACACTAGGATCTTGATGTACTGTAATAGCATGTAAATCTGCAATAAAGAATTTACAATCATATTCAGTTTGGATTTTTACCCAATTTTTTAAAGCTCCTAAATAATTACCTAATGTTAATATTCCTGATGGTTGAATACCACTAAGAATAATTTTTTTGTTCATATTAAACACTCCTCTCAAATTTCAATTTTTCTAAATAACATAACCCTTTTTCTAATTATAACTTAATCAAAATTATAGCTATAAAAATAATTATTGCTGCTACTATTTTTTTTGGTAGTTTTTCCCTATCTTTCAAAAATATATAACTTGCAATTACATTAACCAAAACACTTAATGCCGCAATAGGTGCAACTGTAGTCACGTTTCCTAATTGATAAGCTTTTAATAAAGCTACCATCATAAATCCCCAACCTAAACCGCATAAGACAATTGATTTTTTATCACCCTGTACATATTCTTCTTTTATTTCTGAAAATTTAATTCTTCCAAATCCCCAAGTTAAAAAAGCAGGTCCTAATAAAACTAAAGAGCTATATATTGGCAAACTCATATTGTCGGATATACTAATATCAAGCATTCTACCTATAGAAGTAAATAAATTAGATAATATTCCAACTAATAAATATTTATTTACACTAAAGCTTCCTTTAGTAAAAGATATAATTATATTACTTAATACAATTAATCCTGCTCCAATAAACCTAGTTACAATAAAATTCTCTCCAAAAAATAATACTCCTCCGACAGTCGTAAACACTGTTGGAATTTGGCGTAGTACGCAATATGTCGAAATATCAACATTTTTTATAACATTTGTATTTAATCTTCCTGCAATAGTATAAAAAATAATTGCTAAAACTAAAAATACCCAAATTTTATAATCAGAAGGAAAATCCCATCCCATTAATGGACACAAAATTAGAACAGAAAAACCTCCTATTAATTCTAAAAGAACTGTTAATGCACCATTGTTTTTTACATTTTTTGTTGCTTTTTTATAATTTTGATTATATAAAGTTTCTAATACTAAATATAAGGCTATGAAAGTTATCCAAGAATTAAGAATATTCATATTATTCCTCCTCTTATAACATATCACATTCTACATTAATTTTAAATTTAATTACCTAATTTTTTTTCTAATACTTCATCTAATATTGTCATAGCATTAGTCAATTCTTCTTCATTTATTATTAACGGTGGTGCTATCATAATTAAGTTTCTTCTACTTAATGTCCAAAAGCCTCTTTCGATTAAATCTGGTATAATTTTCGAAATATCATTGTATGGTTGCTTTGTTTCTCTATCTGTTACAAATTCAATACACGCAAATAATCCTTTTACTCTTACATCCCCAATATTCTTATATTTTTCCTTAAACTTATTTAAAATTTCACCAAGTTTAATTCCTAATTCCATAGAATTCTTGATTAAATCTTTTTCTTTATATTCTTTAATGTTTGCCACTGTAGCAGCACATCCTAGTAAATGTCCATAATTTGTAGAACCACACATTAATGGATGTTCTATAAAAAATTCCGAAATTTCTTTATTTACGATAACAGCACCAAAAGCAATATATGAACTTGTTATTCCTTTCGAAGTAGTAATTATATCAGGAGTTATATCCCAATTTTCTATACCAAACCATTTTCCAGTTCTTCCCCATCCAGTCATTACCTCATCACATACCATTAAAATTCCATATTTATCACATATTTTTCTAACTCCTTGTAAGTAACCTTCTGGTGGTATAATAACTCCATTACCACCTATTATTGGTTCAACAAAAATAGCCGCAATATCTTTTGGATTTTCATTAATAATTTGATTTTCTAACATTTTTATATATATTTCACTCATTTCATTTTCATTTGAAAATTTTAAAATAGAATGATATTTGTCTGGAAATTCAAATTTTACAAATCCTGCAACATCTTTCTCACTACTGAATCTTCTAGCATCTCCTGTAAGTGTTCCAGCTCCAATTGTAGAACCATGATAAGAGTTATATGCCGAAAAAATTTTAGTTCTTCCTTTAAACATTCTTGCTATTTTAATTGCATTTTCATTCGCTTCTGCACCAGATGCTGTAAAATATACCTTTTCCATTCCTAATGGTGCTACACTTAATATTTCTTCTGCAGCTAATTCTCTTATTTCATTTTTAAAAGCTGACGCTATAAACGGCAATCTATCACATTGCTCTTTTATTGCATTTATAATTCTTGTATTCTTGTGTCCTATATTTACATTTATTGCTTGAGATGACATATCATAGCATTTTTTTTCATTAATCCATATATAAATTCCGTCTGCATCAGTTACTTCATAATGGTTATTATCTTTTTGCATACTCCAAGGGTAAAAATATTTTTCATACATATTTATTCTTCTCCTTCATTATAAAAATAATCTTCGTATATTAATTTACATTTTTGTCTTTGAACTTTTCTACTTTCTGTTCTAGGAATTTTATTTCCTTTTAAAAATATTACATCATACACATCTAAATTCATTTTTTTCTTAATTTCATCTTTTATAGCTTTAAAAATAACATCTTTCTGTCCTTTTTGTTTTTCAGTTATCTCTTGAAATATTATTACTCTTTCCTCTCCTTTTTCTTCGATTGAAAAAGCAACATTACTTTTCATTTTATATGGTAGATCATTTGCTATTATATTCTCTATATCATATGGAGAATACTTTTTACCTTTTATATTTATAACGTCTTTAATTCTACCTGTTATAATCAACTCTCCTTTGTGAAATCCACCTAAATCACCTGTTCTAAAAAATCGTCTATATTTTCCATCCTCTGGACATTGAAAATCAAAATAAGCATCATTATCTTCTTGATTAATATATCCAATACTTAAACCTGGACTGCTTATTACAATTTCACCTAATCTATCTTCTTTCAATATATTATTTTTTTCATTTAATATGTAAATATATGTACCTTTTGTTGGCTTCCCTACGCTTGAAACTTTATAACCGTTAAATGAATTATCCTCTGTTAATACTCCGAATTCCAAATCATCCATATTAAGTTTAAAATTCCAATATTCATCATCTTTAGTTACAGAACAAACTACTCCAGAATTTTCAGTCATTCCATACGATGGAGAAAAACATTTGTCCTTCAAGTTAAATTTCGAATATATGCTATAGAATTTTTCTAAAACATCACATTTTACTCTTTCTCCACCAATTGCAATATATTTAATTGAATCCAAATTTAATTCTTTCAGCTTATTTTCATCATATAAACGGTTACATGCCTCTATACCAAAAAGTGTTGTAGAACAATTGGTAACTTTATATTTATCTATAATTTCTAACCATGATAAAGGATTGGTAGAAAAATCCTTTGGGCTCATTATTATTGATTTTCCTCCACTATACATTGGCAATAAAAATCCTGTAATTAGTCCCAAAACATGTGAATGAGGAGCCCAAGATAAAGTTGTTGAATTTTGATCTAATTCCCACATTTTTTTGCAATTTTCTAAACAATGTCTAACATTTTCAAAACTCAATTTTACTGCTTTACATGATTTAGTTGAACCAGATGTCATGATAATCAAATCTGCTTTCTTTTCTAAATCTTCAATATCAAATTGAAATATATTGTTTTTATCATCTTTATAATCATAGTAATTAATATTGTTTTTTAAACATTTTTCCTTTAAATCAAATCTCTCTTTATCTGTAATAATTAAATCTATTTTTTTTACTGCTTTTAACATTTCTTCAAATTGATAGTCAAATCTTTCTTTTTCAATATTATCTGAAATTGTTTTAAATATCGGCGTAATATTAGCATAAATACATGTCATTTCTAATATTGATATATCTATTGTTGCTGGAACAAAAATTACAGCCACAGAATTTTTCATGCCGTTATTTATTAAAATCTTTGACATATCCTTTGATTTTTTTACAATCTCTTTAAATGTTAAAGTATTTATTTCTTTTTTATTATCTAATTCTATAAATGCTACTTTATCTGATTGGTTCGCTAATTGTTCAATTCTTTTTAGAAAAAAGTTTTCCATAATATCCTCCAACTAATTATTCTATCATTATAACACTATTACCACCTGGCTGTTTATTTTTAGCCATGTCATCATGGGCTTTAATTGCATCTTTAAATTTATATACTTTACCTATGCAAGATCCAATCTTTTTTTCACCTAACAAATTAATTACTTCTTTACATTCGTCTAAAGAAGCAAAATGTGATCCCTGAACTCTTTTTTGATAAACCCAAAGTTGTCTTAAATCGAAATTGCCATAATATCCACTGGTTCCCCCACACGTTACAACCATACCAAATTTATCTACAACTGCTAAAGATGTAGAAAATGTATTTTCACCCGGATGTTCAAAAACAATAAGAGGACTTTTTTTCTCTCCTAATGCTTCAAAGAATGCATATCTAAACTTTTTGACATGTTCTCTCCATTTTGCAAATTCTACAGTATCATTTATATCTGGCATTTTGCCCCAATTCTCAAAATCATTTCTATTTATTATTCCAACAGCCCCAATAGACTTACAATAATCTGCTTTTTCTTTTGTTGATACTACTGCAATTGGTCTTGCTCCTTTCATTTTAGCAATTTGTATCGCCATACTTCCAATTCCACTAGCTCCTCCCCAAATTAAAACAGGATCATTTTCTTTAATATCGTTTGGTTTCCAATGACATAGCATTCTGTATGAAGTTGCTGCTCCAACTAAACAGCCACCAGCTTCTTCCCATGTTAAACTAGAAGGTTTCTTTATACATTGATATGATTGTACTTTTGTAAATTGTGCCAAAGTCCCTCCATTAACCTCGTATCCCCATGCTCTAATATTAGGAATTTCACTTCTTTTAACCATATCACTTTCTTTGCCAAGATATCCACTTTGTATAATAACTTCATCTCCAACATTTACATTCGTTACTTTTTTTCCTATTTTCCAAACAATACCTGCACCATCACTTCCCGGAATAAAATAATCACGTTGGTCCAAATCAAGTTTTTTACAATTTTGAATTACATTTAATGGTCTACCTCTTCCAGCCCATATTACATTATGGTTTATTCCCGCAACCACAACTTTTATTAGAACTTCATACTCATCGATATCATCTGGAACTTTTACTTTTTCTATTCTCATAGACTCATTAGGTTCTCCAAATCTTTCCTCTCTTAAAGTTACCGCATACATAAACTCTGGAATAACACCTAATTCAATTTTTTCTCCAATTTCATAAATATCTTTATTCATTTTAACCTCCTAAAAATTCTGATAAATCTCTTAATAATTCACCACATTCAATAGGACACCCCTCATATAATTTACAATCTCTTATGTCCCATTCATCATCCGAAAGTGCATTCATAATATTATCTTTTAACAAAATAACAGGATTACTAAATTCTTCATCGGTTGTTTTTAATAAAACCCAATTTATAAACGATGCAGACTGCTCTGGCGATAGAATTCTTATTTGTTTATTATTATGTAAAAATTCTTTCATTTTTTTTCGTAATTCTAATATTTCTGGAATTTCAGAATCAGCCATTCCTTTTGCAGTTTTGGTTCCAAAAATAGTGCCTGGATACAAACTTGAAACTAAATATTGGTTGTTGTATTCTTTTTTCATCACATTCGTTAACGCAAATGATGCTGCCTTTGATATTGAATATAATCCCATACCCTTTTGAATATTATATCTGCTTGTTGAACTAATAAATAAAATTCTTCCTTTCTCCATTAAAATCTTTTGTTCTACTATCTTACTTATAATTTTTAATGGAGCTTTTACATTAACATTCATTGATTCATCAAATATTTCATCTGTTATATCATTTAACATAGATAAATTTTGTACAGTAGCAGAATTTACAATTGCACTTATAATATATTTATTTTTAAGTTGTTTTATTAACTCTTCTATTTCATTATTATTTGTAATATCTGTTTTTATATATTCTATTCTGCAATTTTCTTTTGCTATTGTTTTCATTTTTTCTTCGTTTCTTCCTATTATTACTACATCTTTTTCATATGCATTAGCAATCTCCTTAGCAACAGCTTCTCCAATTCCAGCACTTCCACCAATAACTAATATTACTTTTTTCATTCTTTTCCTCCTATCTTTTCGATTATCCTTGGAATTACTTCATATAAATCACCTATAATCCCATAATCTGCAATTTCAAAAATAGGAGCATTTTTATCTTTATTTATTGCTATTATATAATTAGCATTTTTTACTCCTGCCACATGCTGTATAGCTCCTGAAATTCCACAGGCTATATATATCTTAGGACTTACATTAATTCCAGTTTGTCCAATTTGATATTTAGAGTCTATCCAACCTTCTTCAACGCATGCCCTAGTGGTAGCAATCTTTCCATTTAAAGAGTTAGCTAATTTCTTAATCAAATCAAACCCTTCCTTTTTTCCTAATCCCATTCCTCCTGCAACTATTATTTCAGCATTCTCTAGTTCAGAGTCTCTTTTTACTTTATTAATTTTTTTCAATATTTCTTTATTTTCATTTTTATTAAATACAACATTTTCTTTTATGTATTTAGCTGCTTTTTTTTCAGTTAGCCTAACTTCTTCAAAAACTCCCGGTCTAACAGTACATATTTGTGGTCTATGATTTGGCATTGTTATAGTTGCCAACATTTTTCCACCAAATGTAGGTCTTGTTTGTTTCAGCAATTTATTACTTTCATCAATATCTAGCTTAGTACAATCTGCTGTAATACCAGTCTCACATTGTGAGGCTAAATACGGAGCTAATTCTCTTCCCATTGACGTTGCAGAAAATAACAGAATATTCGGTTTATTCTTTTCTACAAAATTTTTCAAACAATTCGAATATGTTTTACAATCATAATTTTTATCGTTTATATTAAATAAATATATATCATCTATTCCATATTCCATAAGTTTGTTTTTTTCTTCATCGCATACATTTCCTATAATTATTAATCCTAAATTTTCTTCTAACTTTTCAGCTAACTCTCCACCTTTAGTAAGTAATTCATATGTTGCATTATGTAATTTATCTTCTTCTAATTCACCAAAAATGTATACGCCTTTAAAGTCCTCTAATTTTTTATCTATTTTATCTATTTTTTCTTGTATTATTGCCTTTTGAGGGCAATTTTTCAAACATATCATACATTCTTTACAATTTTCATTAATTTCTAAACGGTTATCCTTATTTTCTATAGCTCCAAATGGACATTTTTCTTTACATATATTACAATTTATACATTTTTCTCTTATTATCTTTACCATACAAATCTCCAATCAAATATTTTTAATTAAATCTATTATTTTTTCTTCATAGTTTTCTTTTAAAATAATGCATTCTTTATTTTTACTAGGAATGTATGTTTCAACAACTTTTGTAGGAGATTCATCCAATGCGCAACTATTTTCATAGAGTTTTATATCATCTGCTCTCATTATTTCAATTTTCTTGTTTTTTAGATTCATAATATCAAATAAATTCATAATTCTAGGCTCATTAATATCTTTTGATATCGTTAACAGACATGGTAATCTCATTTTTATATCAATACTACTAAAATCTGTTTCTTTTTGAATAATCAATGTCTTTTCCTTAAAATTAATACTAGTTACACACGTTTCAAATTCATAATCCAGTTTTTGTGCAAGCTGTGGTCCTACTTGAGCTGTTTCTCCATCAACTGCTTGTTTACCAGTAAGTATTAAATCAGGTTTTCCTATTTTCTTTATTGCTTCAGATAATATATAAGATGTGGCATATGTGTCCGAACCAGAAAATTTCTTATCAGATATTAATATTCCAGAATCAGCTCCCATAGAAACCGCTTCCTTTATAGCATCTAACGCCTGAGGTGGTCCCATAGAAATAACTGTAATCTCCACATCTTTATAAACTTCTTTTATTTTCAAAGCTTCCTCCAGTGCATTTTTATCAGCAGGATTTATTATGTTTTCACAATTTTCTCTTATTAAAGTACCTCTTTCTTTATCTATTCTTACTTCATTTGTATTAGGTACTTGTTTTATACATACATAGATTTTCATAATCTATCTCCTTATTTTAATAATTCTCTAGATATAATCATTTGTTGAATTTGAGATGTTCCTTCATATATCGTAAAAACTCTACAATCTCTATATAGTCTCTCTATTTTATATCCTTTTATAAATCCATATCCACCATGTATCTGCAACGCTTTACCACAGACTTCATTACATATCTCTGCACAATAATATTTCGCCATAGCAACTAATTTTCGATCTTGAATTTTTGCAGCTCTATATAATAAACTTCTAGCACATTCTATTTTCGTTGCCATATCAGCTATTGTAAAACTAATCGATTGAAATTCACAAATTGGTTTTCCAAATTGCTGCCTATCCTTTGAATATTGTATTGTCTCATTCAATGCAGCTTGTGCCACACCTACTGATTGAGCTGCAACCCCCAATCTTCCAGTATTTAATGTTTTCATAGCTGTTCTAAATCCATCGTTTTCTTTCCCCAATAAATTAGTTACCGGAACTTTTACATTCTTTAATATTATATCTCCTGTTGGACAACCAATAACTCCCATTTTATCTTCTTCTTTTCCTACTGTTACTCCATCACTTTTCAAATCTACTATAAATGCTGATATTCCTTTTGTCCCCATTGTTACATCTGTTTTTGCATACACAATAGCATAATCAGCTATAGGTGCCATTGTAATGAATGTTTTTCTTCCATTCAATATATAATAATTTCCTTCTTTTTTAGCTGTTGTTGTTACTCCACCAGCATCTGATCCAGCCTGTGATTCAGTTAATGCAAAAGACAATTTTTTTTCACCACTTGCTATTTCTTTTATATATTTTTGTTTTTGTTCATCTGTACCATCCATCAATAATGGACCTGTAGACAAAGAATTTGGCGTAGCAAGATATATGCTTGCTACTGCACTATACTTAGACATTTCTTCCATAGCAAGAACATAGGTTAATGTATCTACTCCAACTCCACCATATTCTTTTGGTGCTTTTAATGCAAACAATCCCAATTTAGACATTTCATTGATAATTTCCTCAGGAAAAATTCCAGTTTCATCTATTTGTTTTAAAACCTCTCTTGTTAATTTTTTTTCACTAAAATCAACTATCATTTTTTTTATTAATTTTTGTTCATCTGTAAATTCTATGATAACCATCTCCTATCTTTCTTGTTCTAAATTTTGTTCTATTTCTTCTGCAATATCTATAACAACTGTTCTATCTAAACTTATTATATCTTCTGATTTTAGTTCGATAGTTTTATCTCTTCTTCCGGAACCGCAAAAAATAATATCTCTATCATTAATTTTTCTATCAAAAATGACAGCAATATCCTTAGAAACAGATATAGGCGCAATTCCACCCGATTCATATCCGTATTTATCTTCTAATTCTTTGCTGTCAATTCTTTTTAAATTTTTTCTTTTTATATTTAAACTTGTGCATAATTTAGAATATTTTAATTTATCCTCCGCTAATAAGGATATAAATAATATCTTATCTTCATATTTAAAGGCTAAAGTTTTAAAACATTGTTCTATATTAAAATCTACTTTTTCTTTAGCTTCTGCAACAGTTGGTATTTCAGCATGACTATGTATTTTATATTCAATATTTGTAGCATTTAATTGTTCTATTATTTTTTGATATGCATCCATTTTTTCTCCTTCATTTTTCATAGAGAACAAACTTTTCATTTCTTCTCTATTTTTTATTGTTAAAATCCATTATAGATTATCACAAAATGCTAATTTTGTCAATATTTACACATTATTTAAAAATATTATATTATTCTATCATTACAATAAAAAAAAGATATAAATTTATTAAAAACTTATATCTTTTTTATTATATATTAAAACTATACTTAGA
>JAFQSS010000029.1 GCA_017409455.1 Clostridia bacterium
CAACCCTTTTAAGGGTCTGCTAAAGTAGTCATTACGCCAAGGCTTGAACGAAGTGAAAGCCAGCGTCTTAAGACGCTGGTAATGTTATATGCCCTTTTAGGGCAAGTTAAAACCACGCGTTTTACACGTGGTTTTTATTTTGTTTTCGGCTAAATCACATTGTACTGACCTATCAGTCTAATGATTTTTTTAACAAAATATTATATAAAATAAAAAACAAAATGGAGGAAAAAATGAGTAAAAGATTATATGAATATATTGAAATAGCAGACTTAAAAGACATGTTAAAAAAATCAGGTCAACAATATGGAGAAAAAATAGCATATAAAATAAGAATAGAAAAAGACAAATATAAAGAAATAACACATAATGAAGTAAGAAATATGATAGACGCTTTGGGAACAACATTAATAAATATGGGATTAAAAGGAAAGAAAATAGCAGTTATCGGAGAAAATAGATATGAATGGGAAATCGCTTATTTATCAATAGTATGTGGTACAGGAATAGTAGTTCCATTAGACAAATCATTGCCAGAAAAAGAACTAGAAGAATTAATAGAACGCTCTGGAGTAGAAGCAATATTTTATTCAAAAAAATATGAAGAAACATTAAAAAATATAAACTTAGGAAAACTAAAATATCTAATTTCAATGGATTTAGAAAAAACAAAAGATGGGATATATTCTCAACAGGAACTAATAGAAAGTGGAAAACAACTCATAAAACAAGGGAATACAGAGTTTATAAATGCAAAAATTAATCCAGAAGAAATGAGCATAATGCTATTTACATCAGGAACAACATCAGCTTCAAAGGTAGTTGCATTATCACACAAAAATATATGTTCAAACTTGATGGATATTGCATCAATACTTGATGTAAATTCAAATGATGTATTTCTATCATTTTTACCAATACATCATGTATTTGAATGTACAGTTGGATTTTTATTTTCATTATACAAAGGGGCTCAAACTGTATTTTGTGATGGAATTAGACATATTCCAGATAATCTAAATGAATATAAAGTATCAGTTATGGCATCAGTTCCAGCAATATATGAAAGACTTTTCAAAATTATAAGAAAACAAATAGAAAAACAAGGAAATCTAGAAGAAATATTACAAAAAGAAGAACAATATAAAAATGAAACTATGGAAAAGAAAAAAGAAGTATTTAAGTCAATACATGATATGCTTGGAGGAAAAATAAAGTTGTTAATCAGTGGTGCAGCAAGTCTTGATCCAAGTATAGAACAAAAATTTAGAAACTTAGGACTTAATATAGTACAAGGGTATGGTTTGACAGAAACATCACCTGTTGTAGCGATTGGAACAAATAAAAATTACAAAGTTGGCTCTATTGGAAAATCAGTTCCAAGTGTAGAAGCAAAAGTTATTAACTGTAATAGTGAAGGAATTGGAGAATTAGTAGTAAAAGGCCCAAGTATAATGTTAGGTTATTTTGGAAACAAAGAAGCAACAGATAATGCAATAATTGATGGATGGTTTCATACAGGCGATTTGGCTAGAATTGATGAAGACGGATATATTTTCATTTGTGGAAGAAAAAAGAGTGTAATTGTTTTAAAAAATGGGAAAAACATTTTTCCAGAAGAGATCGAAAACCTATTAAATAAAATTGATGGAGTAGAAGAATCGTTCATTTTTGGAAAACAAGTTTCAGAAGATAAAGATAATATCAAAATATATGCAAAAATAGTTTACAATGAACAAGTTGTAAAAGATACATATAAAGTAAATAGAAAAGAAGAAATATATGAAGCAATAAACAATCAAGTAAAAGAAGTAAACAAAATGATGCCTAGATATAAATCTATAAAAGGAATTATATTAACTCAAACTCCATTAGTCAAAACTACTACAAATAAAATAAAAAGAGAAAAAAACTTAGAACAAATATTATTTTTAGGAAAGAAAATAAATTATTTTGAAAAAATCGATTCTACACAATTAGAAATTTTAAGAAGAATAAAAGAAAACAACATAAAAAATGGAGAAATGGTTGTTGCAGAAATACAAACAAATGGAATTGGGACACATGGAAAAACATGGCACACAGATGAAAAAAACAACATAGCATTTTCGTTTTATATAGATGCAAATTGCAAGATAGAAAAACTAGAAGGATTCACAAATGAAATAGCTGAAACAGTAGTTAAAACATTTGATGAATTATACCAAATAAAACTAGATATCAAAAGCCCAAATGATATTATGTGGAAAGACAAAAAAATAGGTGGAATCCTTACAGAAACAAAAATAAATGCAGATAATGTAAAACACATAATTATAGGAATTGGAATCAATACAAATCAAGAAAAATTTAATAAAGAAATAGAAAAAATAGCTTCTTCAATAAAAAATGAATTTAATATTGAAGTTGATAATAAAAAAGTAATTAGTAAATTTTGCGATTTATTTGAAGAAAAAATTGCTAGAAGGATTGGTGAATAATAATGAAAATAGGATTTTTATTTCCAGGCCAAGGAGCTCAAGCTATTGGAATGGGAAAAGATTTATATGATAAATACGAAATTGTAAAAAACACTTATGAGAGAGTAAAACAATTAACTGGAATTGATGTTGCAGAAATTACATTTAATAGTGATGAACAAATTTTAAATGAAACTCAAAATACACAAATAGCAATATTAACAATGAGTTTAGCAATTGTGGAAATCTTAAAAGAAAATGGAATAAAAGCTGAAATATCAGCTGGATTAAGTTTAGGAGAATATTCTGCATTAATATATAGTAATGCTATAAGTTTTGAAGAAGGCGTAAAACTTGTTCAAAAAAGAGGAGAATATATGCAAAACTTGGTGCCTGCAGGAGAATGGTCAATGTCAGCAATAATAGGAATGAATGATGAACAAGTAGAAGAAGTTTGTAAACAAGTAAAATCAGGTTTTGTAGTTCCCGTAAATTTTAATTGTCCAGGTCAAATAGTAGTTTCGGGAGAAAAAGAGGCAGTAGAAGAAGCGGCTGTAAAAGCAAAAGAAGCAGGTGCAAAAATGGCAAAAGTTCTAAAAACATCAGGGCCATTTCATACAGAAAAATTGATAAAAGCAGCAGAAGCGTTAAAACAAGATTTGCTTCAAGTAGAAATTAATAACTTTGAAAGTAAAGTAGTAAAAAACTTAGACGGACAAATTTACACACAAAAAGATAATGTACAAGAAATATTAGAAAAACATATGACTAGTCCAGTTAGATTTTCAAATGGATTACAAACAATGTTAGATAATGGAATTGATACATTTATTGAAATTGGTCCAGGAAAAACATTATCAGGTTTTGTAAAAAGAATGAAAACAGATAAACAAATAAATATATTAAATATAAATAATGTTGAAACACTAGAAAATACAATCAATTTTATAAAAGAAGGGAATGAATAAAATGAGTAAAGTAGCTTTAATAACAGGAGCAACAAGAGGTATTGGAAAACAAATTGCAATTACACTTGCTAAACAAGGATATAATATTGCATTAAATTATAGAAAAGAAAATGAAGAACTTTCAAATACAAAACAAGAAATTGAAAATCAAAATGTAAAATGCTTATGTGTTAAAGGTGATGTTTCGAATTTTGAAGAATGTGAAAATTTTGTTAAAGAAACAATTAATGAATTTGGAAATATTGATGTATTAGTAAATAATGCAGGTATAACAAAAGATATGTTATTAATGAGAATGAAAAAAGAAGATTTTCAAGATGTAATAGATGTCAATTTAGTTGGAACTTTTAATGTTACTAAAAATGTAATTCCATATATGACAAAAGCGAGAAAGGGAAGAATAATAAATATTTCATCAGTTGTAGGCGTTTCAGGTAATGCTGGCCAAACAAATTACGCAGCATCTAAAGCTGGTATAATAGGTTTTACTAAAAGTTTAGCTAAAGAAGTTGCTTCTAGAAATATTTTAGTTAATGCAGTTGCACCAGGTTTCATACAAACTGATATGACAGATGTTTTGAAAGATGAAGTTAAAGATGAAATCGCAAAATCTATCCCTTTAAAGAGAATGGGAAATGCAGAAGATGTTGCAAATGTTGTTAAATTTTTGGCATCTGATGATAGTTCATATATAACTGGTCAAGTAATTAACATAGATGGCGGAATGCTAATGTAGGAGGAAAAGAAGATGGAAAGAAGAGTAGTTATAACAGGAGTTGGAGCAATAACTCCAATTGGAAATACTGCAAAAGAAATGTGGGAAGGAATAAAAGAAAATAAATGTGGAATAGATAAAATTTCTTTATTTGATAATACAGGATTTAAAACAAGTTTAGCTGCAGAAGTGAAAAACTATGATCCTACAAATCATTTTGAAGTAAAAGAAGCGAGAAGATTAGATAGATGTTCACAATTTGCAATAATAGCAGCAAGAGAAGCTTTTGCAGATAGTGGAATAACAAATGAAAATACAGATTTAGAAAGAGTAGGAGTTTTTGTGAGTTCAGGAATTGGAGGATTAATAACAATTCAAGAACAATGTGCTAATTTGGTGCAGAAAGGGCATGGAAGAGTTTCGCCAATGTTTATTCCAATGGGAGTTTGCAATATGCCATCAGGAAATGTTGCAATTGAACTAGGTCTAAAAGGTGCATCAATGGCAATAGTTAGTGCTTGTGCATCTTCAACACATGCAATAGGAGAGGCATATAAAACAATAAAATATGGCTATGAAGATGCAATATTAGCAGGAGGAACTGAAGCGGCAATTTGTGAAGTAGGAATTGCAGGTTTTGAGAATATGAAAGCATTATCAAGTGCAACTGACAAAAATAGAGCAAGCATCCCATTTGACAAAGAAAGAAGCGGATTTGTAATGGGAGAAGGTGCAGGAGTTCTTGTATTAGAAGAATTAGAGCATGCAAGAAAAAGAAATGCTCATATATATGCAGAAGTAATTGGATATGGAGCTACATCAGATGCATATCACATTACTTCACCAGCTCCAAACGGAGAAGGCGGAGCAAGAGCTATGGCTAGAGCAATAAAAGATGCTAGAATAGAAACAAAAGATATCAACTACATAAATGCTCATGGAACTTCAACACATTTAAATGATTCATTAGAATCTTGTGCAATAAAAACAGCATTAGGAGAAGATAGCAAAAATGTAATGGTAAGTTCAACAAAAGGAAATACAGGACATCTTTTAGGAGCTGCAGGAGCAGTTGAGGCAATAGTTTGTACAAAAGCGATTGAAGAACAATTAGTTCCACCAACTATTAATTATAAAGAAAAAGATGAAGAATGTGATTTAGATATAGTTCCAAATGAAGCAAGAAAAGCAAAATTAAATGTTGTAATGTCAAATTCATTAGGATTTGGTGGACAAAATGCAAGTGTGATATTTAGAAAATATGAGGATGGTAAATAAAATGGAATATGAAAAAATTAAACAATTAATTGAAGATATGGGGAATTCAAAATTAAGTTCTATAGAAATTGATTTTCCAGATGGTACAAAAATCAACATGAAAAAACAAGAAGTAGTAACAGTTTCAAATAATGCTCCAATTGTTGAAGTGCCAATACAACAAGTTACCCCAAATGTACAAGAAGAAAAAGTTGAAATAGGAAATATAGTAAAATCACCAATGGTAGGGACATTTTACTCAAAACCATCTCTAAATAGCAATCCATATGTAGAAGTGGGTAAAAAAGTAAAAAAAGGTGATGTTCTTTGTATAATTGAAGCAATGAAATTAATGAATGAAATCGAATCAGAATTTGATGGAGAAATACAAGAAATTCTAGTAAAAGATGGAGAAGCAGTCGAATATGGAAAACCACTATTTAGAATAGGATAAAAGGAGTTAATATAAATGTTAAACAAAGAAGAAATTAAAAATATAATTCCACAAAGAGAGCCATTTTTAATGATTGATGAAGTGGAAGAATACATTCCAGGAGAAAGTGCAATTGCTTATAAACATGTAGATGAAAATGAATGGTATTTTAAAGGACATTTTCCAGGTAATCCGATAATGCCAGGAGTTTTAATTACAGAAAGTTTAGCTCAAACAGGTGCAGTTGCAATTCTTTCAATGGAAGAAAATAAAGGTAAAAACGCATTATTTGGTGGAATTGATAAAATGAAATTTAAGAAAATGGTTGTACCTGGAGATATTTTAAAATTAGAAGTTAAAATAATTAAACGAAAGGGACCTATTGGAGTCGGAGAGGCAATTGCAACAGTAGATGGAAAAGTTGCTGCTAAAGGAGAATTAACATTTGCAGTAGTGTAAGGAGGAAAAATGAATAAAATTTTAATTGCAAATAGAGGAGAGATTGCAGTTCGAATAATAAGAGCTTGTAAAGAAATGAATATAAAAACAGTAGCAGTATATTCAGAAATAGATAAAGATGCGATGCATACAAGATTAGCAGATGAAGCGATATGCATAGGTCCAGCTAATTCTGCAAAAAGCTATTTGAATTTTAAGAACATAATAGAAGCTGCAAACATAACAGGTGCAGATAGTATTCATCCAGGCTTTGGATTTTTATCAGAAAATAGTCAATTTGCAAAAATATGTGAAGAATCTAATATTAAATTTATAGGACCTTCATATAAAGTAATTGATTTGATGGGTAATAAGTCAAATGCTAAACAATTGATGAAACAATCAGGTGTGCCTGTTGTTCCAGGGTCAGAAGGCAGTATAAGAGGATTAAAAGATGCAATGGAAGTTGCGAAAAAAATCGGTTATCCTGTCATCTTAAAAGCTGCTGCAGGTGGTGGCGGAAAAGGAATAAGAATAGTTGAATCAGAAGATGAAATTGAAGCAAATTATAACATTGTAAAACAAGAGGCTAAAAATTCATTTAATGATGATGAAATTTATATAGAAAAATTTATTAAAAATCCTAGACATGTGGAAATTCAAGTATTAGCAGATGAACATGGAAATGCAATTCATTTGGGAGAAAGAGACTGTACAGTACAAAGAAAACATCAAAAAGTAATTGAAGAAACCCCTGGACCTACAATAGATGAAAAAACAAGAAACAAGATGGGAGAGGCTGCTATAAAAGCAGTGAAAGCATCAGGATATACAAGTTGTGGTACAGTAGAATTCTTAATGGATAGTGAGAAAAATTTTTACTTTATGGAGATGAACACAAGAATACAAGTTGAACATCCTATAACAGAAGAAAGAACAGGAATCGATATAGTAAAAGAACAAATAAAAATAGCAGCAGGAGAACAATTAAAACTAAAACAAAAAGATGTTGAGTTTAGAGGTTGGTGTATTGAATGTAGAATAAATGCTGAAAATCCATCAAAAAATTTCAGACCATGTCCAGGAAAGATAACAGGTTTAAATTTACCAGGAGGAAATGGAATAAGAGTAGATACAGCTATTTATGAAGGATATACAATTCCACCTACTTATGATTCGATGATTGCTAAAATTATAGCTCATGGAGTAAATAGAAATGAAGCAATAAGCAAAATGAAAAGAGCTCTTGAAGAAACTGTAATTGAAGGTGTAGACACAAATATTGATTTCTTATTTAAAATTATAAAAAATCATAATTTTATAAGAGGAGAATTTGATACATCATTTATAGAAAACGAATTATTGATAAAAGAGGTATAGATAATGATTGTTGACAAAATTAAAAAAAGAGAACCAACAGCCAAAAAAATTGATAAAAAAGTAGATATTCCAATAGGTCAATGGCTAAAGTGTGATAAATGTAAAGAAATAGTTTATAAAGAAACAGTTAGAAGTAACGACAATATATGTCCCAATTGTGGCGCATATTTTAGAATGCATATAAATAGAAGATTAGAAATGATTATTGACGAAGGTACATATAAAAGATTTGACTTGAACTTAGATACAACAAATCCATTGAATATAGAAGAATATCCTAAAAAGATTAAAGCTTTAAGAGAAAAAACAGGATTAGAAGAAGCTGTTTCAGCAGGAACGGGCAAAATAAATGGAGAAGAAGTTGTAATTTGTGTAATGGATAGTGGATTCTTTATGGGAAGTATGGGAGCAGTTGTTGGCGAAAAAAATACATATTCAATTGAAAAAGCGATTGAACTAAAATTGCCACTAATTATTTTCTGTGTTTCTGGAGGAGCTAGAATGCAAGAAGGAATAATATCATTGATGCAAATGGCAAAAACAACAGCTGCGATATCTAAGTTGAACAAGGCAGGGGGATTATATATATCAGTTTTAACTGACCCAACTTATGGTGGAGTTACAGCTTCATTTGCAAGTATTGCAGACGTAGTTTTAGCTGAGCCGGGTGCGATGATAGGATTTGCAGGACAAAGAGTAATTAGCCAAACAATTGGAGAAACTTTGCCTGAAGGATTTCAAACTGCAGAATTTTTATTAGAACATGGTTTTATAGATAAAATAGTTGAAAGAAAAGATCTAAAACAAACACTACATAAATTAATACAATTTCATAAATAATGGCGGAGGATGGTTGAAATGAGTAAGATTAAAGAAATTACAGCTTGGGAAAGAGTTGAAATTGCAAGATCACAAGACAGGAAAACATCTTTAGACTATATAGAAAACATTTTTGACGAATTCATGGAATTACATGGAGATAGAAACTTTAAAGATGATAAAGCAATAGTATGTGGATTAGCTAAAATAGGTAATCAAAATTACACTATAATAGCTGAACAAAAAGGGAGAACTACAAAAGAAAATATAGAAAGAAATTTTGGAATGCCAAATCCAGAAAGTTATAGAAAAGCAATAAGATTTATGGAACAAGCGGATAAATTTAATAGACCTATAATAACATTTATAGACACAAAAGGTGCATATCCAGGAATTGAAGCAGAAGAAAGAGGCCAAGGAGAAGCAATCGCAAGTTCAATGTTAAAAATGGCAGAAGTTAAAGTTCCAATTATATCAATAGTAATAGGTGAAGGTTCAAGCGGAGGGGCATTAGCAATAGGAGTAGGAAATAAAATTCTAATGCTAGAAAATGCAATATATTCAATATTATCTCCAGAAGGATATGCAAGTATTTTGTGGAAAGATTCAAGTAGAGCAAGAGAAGCAGCAGAGAAAATGAAATTAACAGCAAAAGACTTGTATGACTTCAAAATAATTGATAAAATTATAAAAGAATCACAAGGAGACAAAGAAGAGAGTTTCGAAAAAATAGTGAAAAATCTAAAAAAAGAAATAACTGAATTAACAAAACAGATGAAAAAAATGACACCTGAAGAAATAATAGAACAAAGATATCAAAAATTCAGAGAAATTGGAGGAGAATATGTTATTAAAAGATAAAAAAATATTAATAATAGGAATTAGAAACAAATGGAGTATATCGTTTGGTATAGCTAAAGCTGCTTATGAAAATGGAGCTAAATTAATTTTTACATATATGGGAGAAGATAATAAAGAAAAAATAGAAGAACTAATATCAGAATTTAAAGGAAGCAAAGCATATGTATTGAATGGAGCTTCAGAAGACGAAATAGTTAGAGAGGTATTTACAAAAATCAAAGATGAAAACGGTAAAATAGATGGAATAGTACATGCAGTTGCACATGCCAATACAGAAGATTTACACAATGATTTCATATATACAAGTAAAGAAGGATTTTCACATGCCTGTGATGTAAGTAGCTATTCATTCGTACTAGTTTCAAGAATGGCAAAAGAGCTTGATATGTTAAATGAAAAAGCAAGTTTAGTAACATTAACTTATCATGGATCAACAAAAGTTCTAGAAGGTTATAATGTAATGGGAGTTGCAAAAGCAGCATTAGAAGCAAGTGTAAGATACTTGGCAGAAAATTTAGGAAAAGAAGAAATAAGGGTAAATGCAGTATCAGCAGGACCTATAAAAACATTATCTGCAAAAGGAATTAAAGACTTCAATTCAATATTAAATGTAGTTGAAGAAAAAGCACCACTACACAAAAATGTAACAACAACTCAAGTTGGAAATGTGGCAACATTTTTATTAAGTCAAATGTCTGACTCTATAACTGGTCAAATTATATACGCGGACAACGGATACAATATCATGGGAGTATAAAGGAATTTATCATAAAAAATAAAATCACTTAATAAATATTATTAAGTGATTTTTTTTTGAAATTTTACTATACAAAAACAAAAATTAGTTATATAATGTTAGGGATTATAAATGTCTTTATAAATAGACAAATAAAAAAGGAGAAACGATATGGAACTAAAAAAGATATTAGTTGGAATTGAAGGGTTAAAAGCCAAAGGAAGCTTAGATATAGATGTAAAAAACATAGATAGCAACTCAAAAAACATAAAAGAAGGAGATATGTTTATTGCAATAAAAGGATTTAGCACAGATGGACATTCATACATAAATGATGCAATAAAAGCAGGTGCAAAAGTAATAATGGTAGAAGAAGGATGTGACTTAAAAGCAATAAAATTACCATCAGATGTAACACTTGTGATGGCCAAAAACACTAGAGAAGCATTAGCGATATGTAGTTGCAACTTTTACAAACACCCATCAAAAAAATTCAAATTAATAGGTGTAACAGGAACAAAAGGAAAAACAACAACAACATTTATGATAAAAGAAATATTAGAAAAAGCAGGACATAAAGTAGGATTGATAGGAACAATAGCAACATATATAAATGGCAAAATGATAACAGAAAGTGCAAGAACAACACCAGAAAGTATAGAACTACAAAGAACATTTGCAGAAATGGAAAAACAAGGTGTTGAATATGTTGTGATGGAAGTATCATCACAAAGCTTAAAATTACATAGAGTAGATGGATGCAATTTTGACATTGTAGTATTTACAAACTTTTCAGAAGACCATATCAGTGAAAAAGAACATCCTGATATGAAAGACTATTTTGAATCAAAATTAAAATTATTTAAAATGTGTGATAATGGGATAATAAATGTAGATGATTTACAAGTAACAAAAGTACCAAAATTATTTCCAGAAAGTAATATAATGACATATGGTATTGATAACTATTGCGAGGTTTTAGCAAAAGATATAACAATAACAAATACATATGTTGATTTTAGAGTAAAAGTTTCTGATAGAAACGAAAGAGTAAAAGTAGATATACCAGGAAGATTTAGTGTATATAATGCATTAGCTGCGATATGTGTAGCAAAAAAATTAGGAATACCATCAGAAAAAGTAATAGAAGCATTACTTGAAATAAAAGTTCCAGGAAGATCTGAAATGGTACCAAATAGTAAAGAATTACCAATAATGATAGATTATGCTCATTCACCAGAAAGTCTACAAAATATATTATCTGCAGTAAAAAGTTATACAAGAGGAAGGGTAATATCTGTATTTGGATGTGGTGGAGATAGAGACAAAACCAAAAGACCAATAATGGGAGAAATATCTGGAAGAATAGCTGATTTTACCTTTGTAACATCAGATAATCCTCGAACAGAAGACCCAGAACAAATTGTAAAAGAAATTGAAGCAGGTATCAAAAAAACAAAAGGAAATTATAAAGTAATTGTTGATAGAACAGAAGCTATAAAAGAAGCAATTAAAATGGCAAACAAGCTAGATATTATAGTTCTTGCAGGAAAAGGTCATGAACCTTACCAAGAGATAAATGGTGAGAAATTACCTTATGATGAAAGGATAATTGTAAAAGATATCATAGGATAAATTGAAAAATAAATGCAAAAGTTAACAGAAGAAAGGTTGATAAAATTGGAATTTCAGACAAAATTATTATTATTATCATTTGCAATAACAATTGTTTTTGCACTAATAATAGTACCAATATTAAGAAAATTAAAAATAGGACAGATAGAAAGAAGTGATGGACCAGAATCTCATTTAAAAAAACAAGGGACACCTACAATGGGTGGAATAATAATAATGTTAGGAATAATTGCCGTTACAACAGGAGCATACATTTATTATAAATCGAAAGATGCTACATTAGCCTCAAGTTTATTACCAATACTAGGTTTAACAATAGGTTTTGGACTTGTAGGATTTGTAGATGATTTCAAAAAATTAGTATTAAAAAATACAGAAGGCTTAAAACCAAGTTTAAAAATGTTAGGACTTTTATTAATATCAGTGATATTTGTACTATATTTAATAAAAGGGGTAAACTTGGGAACAGAAACATATATACCAATATTAAAACAGTATATTGAAATACCTATTTTTGTATATATTCCGTTTGCTATTTTAGTAATATTAGCAACAACAAATGCTGTAAACTTAACAGATGGAATTGATGGACTATCATCAAGTGTATGCACAATAATAATTACATGTTTAACTGTTATAGCAACAATGTTTGGAGTAAAAGAGCTTGTAGTATTTGGAGCAATTGTAATAGGTGCAGTATTAGCATTTTTGATTTTCAATATATATCCAGCAAAAGTATTTATGGGAGATACAGGTTCACTATTTTTAGGTGGAGTAATTTCAGGAGTAGCATTATATTTAAAAATGCCATTAATTTTGCTTATTGTAGCATTTATTCCTGTGCTTGAAACAATTTCGGTAATATTACAAGTTGCATCTTTTAAACTTACAGGAAAAAGAATATTCAGAATGGCTCCAATACATCATCATTTTGAATTATGTGGGTGGAAAGAAAATCATGTTGTAATGATATTTTGCATAATTACATTAATGGTAAGTATTATAGGATTACAAATAGTGTAAAAGAAAGAGGAGATAGAAATGGCCAAAAAAGAAAAGTTAAAAGGATTTTCAAGCTTTTTAAATAATCCTGTTGATTTTACACTAGTAATAACAACATTATTGTTATTATCAATAGGATTAATTATGGTATTGTCAGCAAGTTCACCAACATCTTTACAAGAATCAGGCAATAGTTATGAATATTTTGTAAGACAATTATTTTTTGCTGTACTTGGATTAGTTGGAATGTATTTTGCATCAAAAGTAGATTATAGAATATATCAAAAATTTTACAAACAAGCGTGGTGTTTGTCTGTAATATTGTTAGTAGCTGTATTACTAATAGGATTTGAAGCTAAAGGAGCTAAAAGATGGATTAATTTGGGCTTTACTACATTTCAACCATCAGAACTTGTAAAATTTTTAATGATAGTATTTTATGCAGGAATACTTGTTAAAAATAGAAATGAATTAGGAAAGTTTTTTAAAGGTTTAATTAAACATATTTTATTTTTAGTACCAATTATAGTGTTACTACTTTTAGAGCCACACTTAAGTACATCAATGGTAATAATAATAACATGTTGTATAATGATAATTGTTGCTGGATGCAAATTTTGGCAAGCATTATTATGTGGAATTGTAGGTGGAGGAACAATAGGATCAGCAGCAACAGTATTATATTTTGTTAGTGAAACATTTCAATCTAAATTTCAATATGCTGTTACAAGAATAACAACTTTCCTTGATCCATGGAAATATGCCTCAGATGAGGGGTGGCAGGTTATACAAAGTTTATATGCAATAGGCTCTGGAGGATTGTTTGGAACAGGACTAGGAGACAGTAAGCAAAAATATTTGTATTTACCAGAACCACACAATGACTTTATTTTTTCTGTATTAGCAGAAGAATTAGGATTTGTAGGGTGTGTAGTTGTATTTGCATTATTTGCAATATTCATATGGAGAGGTATATTAATTGCAATAAAAGCTCCAGATATGTTTGGAAGTTTAGTCGCAGTAGGAATAACTTCACTAGTAGGAATTCAAGCTATAATAAATGTTGCGGTTGTAACTTCTTCGATGCCTGCAACAGGAATGCAATTACCATTCTTTAGTTATGGTGGAACAGCTTTATTTATATTGCTGTGTGAGGTAGGAGTGCTACTTAGCATATCAAGAGCAAGTGCAAAGTAAAATTAAAGGAGAAAAATATGAGAGTCATAGTTGCAGCTGCTGGAACTGCAGGACATATAAATCCTGGTTTAGCTATAGCAAATAAAATAAAAGAAAAAGAACCAGATTCAAAAATTATATTTATAGGAACAACAAGAGGTTTAGAAAACAGTTTAGTGCCAAGAGAAGGATATGAATTAAAAACAATTGAAGCATATGGTTTAAGTAAACAAATATCAATACAAAATTTTAAAAAAATATGTACAACATTAAAAGCTACAGGAAAAGCAAGAAAAATAATTCAAGAATTTAAACCAGATGTTATAATTGGTGCAGGTGGATATATTTGTGGACCTGTAGTTTGGGCTGCAAAAAAAGAAAATATACCAGTTGTATTACATGAAAGTAATGCATTTCCAGGTAGAGCTGTAAAATTTCTTGCTAAAAAAGCAGATAAAGTATTAATTTCGTTTGAAGAAGCTCGTTCAAGAATTGCGAATGCTAAAAATATAGTATTTACAGGAACACCTGTAAAAATCGAAAAAAGGCAATATACTTATGATGAAAAGAAAAGTATATTACAAAATGCAGGACTTCAAGATAATCTTCCAACAATATTAGTATTTGGAGGAAGCCAAGGTGCTCAAAAAATAAATGATGCAATAATTGGAATATTAGAAAATAAATTAAACAAAGAATATCAAATAATTTGGGCAACAGGACCAAAACAATATAATATTATAAAAGAAGAATTATCAAAAAAGAACATAGACATAAAAAATATTCAAAATGCAAAAATATTACCATATATATATAATATGGAAGAAATAATGAATGTTTCAAATGTAATTGTTGCAAGAAGCGGAGCAATGACAATAACAGAAATATCTAATTTAGGAAAACCATCAATATTAGTACCACTTCCAAATGTTAGTCAAGACCATCAATTACATAATGCAAAAGTTTTAGAAAATGTAGGGGCTGCAAAAATAATATTAAATAATGAATTAACAAAAGACAATTTAAATAACCAAATTCAAGATATAATAAAAAATCCACAATTAATGAATGAGATGGGGAAAAAAGCTCTATCAAAATCAGTAAAAAATGTACAAGAAAAAATATATATAGAAATTAATAAGGTGATAAAAGGATGTTAGAGGCTTATCAAATTTTAGCACTGATAACAGGTGCTAACATAATAGTTTTAATAATTTGCACAATTTTAATGAAAAAATATTTAACTAAAAAAATAATGTTTCCAAAAACAAGACTAATAAGAGGTGCAGGTGTAAGTAATGATGATTTAGATATAAATAATAGCATATTTTTACACATGACAGACGGTATAATAGCATTTGATAGAGATGGAAAAATAGTATTAATAAATCCGGCAGCACAGAAAATGATGAATGTGTTGCCAGAATATAAAGATTTTGATGATATATTTGGAAAACTGCATTTAAATATAAATTTAGAAAAAATAATATATCTTGAAAATTGGACAAAAACAGAAGAAAGATTTCAAGTTGAAGATAAATTCGTTAATGCATATTTTGCTCCATTCAAAAAAGAAAATGACAGAACAGTTGGAGTTATAGTTGTATTACAAGATATAACAGAACATGTAAAGCTAGATAATATGAGGAAAGAATTTATTGCAGATGTATCACATGAACTAAAAACACCAATAACTTCAATTATGGGATATGCAGACACATTGCTTGAAGAAGAATATGACAAAGAAACTCAAAGCAAATTTTTAAGTGTAATAGCATCAGAGGCAAGAAGAATGGCAAAATTGGTAACAGACTTACTTACATTATCAAGAAATGATAGTAATAGAACTTCGGCTAAAAAAGAGCAATTTGATTTAGGGGAATTAGTGAAAAAATGTCAGGACAAGCTTGCAATAGAAATAAAAAAGAAAAATCATGAAGTAAAAAGTTTTGTAACAGCTGATGTTCCACTCGTTTATGCAGATAAAGATGATATAGAAAGAGTAGTATTAAATATTCTTACAAATAGCATTAAATATACACAAGATGGTGGCGAAATTAAGATATATGTAGGATTTGTATACAATGATGCATATATCAAAATATTTGATAATGGAATTGGAATTCCAGAAAGCGAATTAAGTAGAATATTTGAAAGATTTTATAGAGTAGACAAAGCTCGTAGTAGAGAAATGGGAGGAACAGGATTAGGTCTTTCTATAGCAAAAGACTTACTAGATAGAAATGGTGGAAACATAGATATTAAGAGTGAAGTTGGAAAAGGTACAGAAGTTGTAATTAAAGTTCCAACCAAAGCTAAGGAAGAGAAAATCTAATTAAAACATTGAAAAAACACGAAAGATGAGATATAATAACAACGCAAGACAAGTTATTTTAAAGAAAGAGGGAAAACGATAATGAAATCAACATTACGAGAAATAATAGAATGGCTAATATGTATAATAATAGCAGTTGTATTAGCATTAGTAGTAAGATATTATATAGGAACCCCAACAATTGTGCAACAAACATCAATGTCTCCTACATTACAACCTAATGAAAGATTATGGTTAAATAGATGGGGCAGAACAACAAAGAAAATTCCAGAAAGAGGAGATATAATAACATTTGAAGCTCCAAGCATAATAAGAGTAGGTCGAATAGACCCAGAAAATCCAATTGCTATATATAAAAATGAGCCACAAGGAATATTAGAAAAATTTTCTTACTATGTATTAGAAAGTGAAAGTAGTGGAAAGAAAAGTTATATAAAAAGAGTAATCGGAGTTCCAGGAGATTACCTAGAAATAAAAGAAGGTAGTGTGTATATAAATGGTGAAAGGCTAGAAGAAGATTATTTACAAGATGGAGTAGTAACAGATATGGCACAAGCAAATGATGAAGAAGTATTCGCGATAACAGTACCAGAAAATAGTGTATTTGCAATGGGAGACAATAGAACTGGAAGCACAGACTGTAGATCATTTGGATGTGTACCTCTAGAAAAAATAGAAGGAACAGTATCATTTAGATTTTGGCCATTTTCAAAATTTGGAGGAGTAGAATAGACATTGTTTGATAACATATTAGGAAATGAAAAAAATAAAAATATTTTAGAAAAATCAATCAAATTAAATAAATTCTCGCATAGTTACATATTTTGGGGAATTGAAGGAATCGGAAAAAAACTGATTGCTAAAGAATTTGCAAAAAACATTTTATGTTTAGAACAAAAAGAAAATTGCAATTGTAAATCTTGTATAGAATTTGATTCAAACAACAATCCAGACTTTCAATTAATAGAGCCAAATGAGGGAAAAGTAAGAATTGAACAAGTAAGAGAAATGCAAAGAAAAATTGCAGAAAAGCCCATAATATCTAATAAAAAAATTTATATAATAAATGATGCAGACACAATGACAACAGAAGCTCAAAATTGTTTATTAAAAACATTGGAAGAACCACCAGAATATATAACTATAATATTAATATGTACAAATGAAGAAAATTTGCTAAGTACAATAAAATCAAGATGTACAAGAATGCATTTTGATTCTATAGATACAGAAGAAATAAGAAGATACATAAAACAAAACTTCCCTGAGCAAGAGATAAGCCAAAATATAATAAAACTATCACAAGGAAGTATAGGAAAAACAATAAAGCTAAATGAAAATAAAGACATATATGAAAATATAGAAAAAATCTTATTAAATATGCAAAATAAAGATTTAATAGAAATTGTACAAATGTCAGAAGAAATATATAAGACAAAAGATGAAATAAGCTCAATATTAGATTATATGAATGTAATACTATTAAAATTAAGCAAACAAAACATAAAATATATAAAATGTATAGATATAGTAGAACAAACAAAGAAAAGATTAAAAGCAAATAGTAATTATGATATGTGTATAGATAATTTATTATTTAATATGATATTTATAATACATAATTAGAAAGGACAAATAAATGAAGAGAATAGTAGGGGTTAGATTTAAAAGACTTGGAAAAATATATTTCTTTGATCCAAAATGGCTAGAAGTAAAAAAAGGAGATAAAGTAATAGTTGATACAGCACAGGGCGAAGAAATTGCGGAAGTTGCTGTGCCTAACAGAATGATAGATGATGAAAAAGTAGTAGAACCATTGAAAAAAGTGCTGAGATTAGCATCTTCAAGAGACTTAAAACATGCAGAAGAATGTAGAAAAAAAGAAAAAGAAGCATTTGAATTATTTAATAAAAAAATCAAAGAACATAAATTAGATATGACATTAACAGATGTAGAATATAAGTTTGATAATAGCAAGATATTATTTTACTTTACAGCTGATGGTAGAATAGATTTTAGAGATTTAGTAAAAGATTTGGCATCAATATACAAAACAAGAATAGAATTAAGACAAATAGGAGTAAGAGACGAAGTAAAAAGAATTGGCGGAAACGGAGTATGTGGTAGAGAATTATGTTGTTGTTCATTTTTAAGTGATTTTGAAACAGTATCAATAAAAATGGCTAAAGAACAAAATATATCATTAAATCCATCAAAAATTTCTGGAAATTGTGGAAGATTAATGTGTTGCTTAAAATATGAACAAGAAGTTTATGAAGAAAAATTATCAAGGTTGCCAAATGTGGGGGCTATTGTAGATACACCTGACGGAAAAGGCGAAGTAGATGGAATTGAAACTTTAAAAGAAGTAGTTAAAGTAAAAATTAAAGATGGAGAAATATTTAAAATTAAAAAATATGAAGTAAAAGATATAAAAGTATTACAAGATGTTGCTAAAAAAGAATCAGATAATGAAGAAAACGAATATCAAGAAGAATTAAAACAATTAGAAAAGTTAGAAAAAGAAGATTCAAAAATGAAAAGTGATTCTTAAGATAGTAATATATGTACTTGAAGGGTGGTGAATGGAATGGCATTTAAAATAGATTGTGAAAAATGTATAAGCTGCGGAGCTTGTGCTGCAGAATGTCCAGTAGGATGTATATCACAAGGAGATAACTGCTTTGTAATTGACCAATCAGCTTGCATTAGTTGTGGTTCATGCGCAGGAGTTTGCCCAGTTGAAGCACCAGTTGAAGAATAAGAAAAAAAGAGGAGTTACCAAGGGGGACGGGGGTCGTTACCCTTGGTAACTCCTCTTTTTTCGTGCATATAATATATAGGGGGGATAAAAATGTTTTGTAGAAGAAGATGTTGCAGAAATGTACAAAATGGAGACATAACAATAGAAGAACTGAAAAGCAAAGTAGCACAAGGAGCGATATTAATAGATGTAAGAAGTAATCAAGAGTATAGGGAAGGACATTTACAAGGAGCAGTGAATATTCCTGATTTTGAAATTATAAATAGAATACAAAAAGAAATACCAAAAAAGAATCAATTAATAATTCTATATTGCCAATATGGAGGAAGAAGCAGAAATTCGATGGTAACGATGAAAAAAATGGGATATACAAATGTATATAACCTGTATGGAGGATTGGAAATGTTATGACATAATTTCATAGACAGCCGAATATAAATGTAATAGGAGGTCTGTCTATGAAAAATATAATAAAAGGGGTAATTATTTCACTAATATTTACTCTAATTTTTTTATTTGTGTTTTCAATAATACTAACATACACAAATATAAGCGAATCATTTATAGCACCTGTAATTATAGTAATAACAGCCATAAGTATATTCATTGGAAGTTCAATAGGTAATATAAAACTAAAGAAAAATGGCATGCTAAATGGAGCATTAGTAGGAGGAATATATCTATTAAGTATTTATTTATTATCAGGGATAATAAGCCAAAACTTTTCATTATCAACCCAATCAATAATAATTATTGTTGCAGGTATGATATGTGGAATGTTTGGTGGAATAATTGGAGTTAATAAGGGGTAATCGGTGATTATCCCTATTTTTTCAATAAAAAAATTCCAAAAACAGTTGATATTTTTGGGAAAATAGGGTAAAATCAATACGAACAAAGGAGGCGCGTATGATAACATTAGAAGATGTAGTGAAAAACGAAGAGGTACAAGCATTTATAAATGCATCTCAAAAACAATTAGAAGCATTAGGATATACAGAACATTCACACAGACACATAGGAATAGTATCAAAAAGAACAGGTGAAATATTAGAAAAACTTGGATTTGATGAAAGAACAATAGAATTAGGGAAAATAGCAGGATATTTACATGATATAGGAAATTGTGTAAATAGAGTAGATCATGCACATACAGGAGCAATATTAGCATATAACATTTTAAAAGAAATGGGAATGCCAGCAGAAGAAAGAACAGAGATAATGACAGCTATAGGAAATCATGATGAAGAAACAGGAACAGCGGTAAGCGAAATATCAGCAGCATTAATATTAGCTGATAAATCAGATGTACACAGAGATAGAGTTGTAAATAAGAGTATGTCGACATTTGACATACATGATAGAGTAAATTATGCTGTAACAGATGCAAAATTAGAATTAAATGAAGAAACAAGAAAAATAAGATTAACTCTAACAATTGATACAGATATATGTCCAGTACTGAACTATTTCCAAATATTTATGGATAGAACAATGATGAGTAAATATGCTGCAAAATATTTAGATATTTGGTATGAATTAATAATAAATGAAACGAAACTATTATAAGATGAGGAAGGAATTGAACAAAATGAAAAAAGTAAAAATAACAACAATAATATTAGCTATTATACTTGTAACACTAGTTGCTTTTGCTGGTGTGTATATTAAAACACAGAATAGAATGGAAAACAAAGTTAAAGATTATTCTTTTGGAAGAGAATTAAAAGGTGAAAGAATAGTTGAACTAAAAGTAGCTAATCAAAAATCAGAATCAGCTAAATTAGAAAATTATGAAATTGTAAAAAAGACATTAGAAAAAAGATTAAATAATTTGAAAACACCAGATTATACAATTTCTTTAAACAAAGAAGATGGAACAATCATAGTAGAATTACCAGAAGATAACAATACAGACACATATGTATATTATTTAACTGCATCTGGAAAAGTACAAGTTGTGGAAGATGGTGAAAATGGAGTAGAATTATTAAATGATTCTATGGTAGAAAAAGCTTTATATACTTATACTTCTGATATAGAAGGTGCATATCAAGTATTTTTAGATGTATATCTAACAGAAGAAGGAAAAGCTAAAATACAAGAAATAAAAAATAATTATGCAGTTTTATCAGATGAAATTAAAGAAATAGAAGCAGCACAATCTGCAGCAGAAAAAGAGAATACAACAGAAGGCGAAAATACAACAACTGAAGAATCTGCTACTAAAGAGACTTCAACAGAAGTAACTAAAAAAATAGCTAGATTAAAAATTGGTGAAACAGAATATGATATTAGTACAATAGAAGACAATAAGGTAAGAGTAATTATTGGGGCGAAAACAGCTAATACTACATATGTAAATAGTTACATATCAGTGGCAGTTGAAGCGTCAATGCTAATAAACTCGGGAAAATTTCCTATAGAATATCAATTAGGTGAAAATAGATTTGTGTATTCAGATATAACTAATACTAATATTATATATTTTGCTGTAGCAATTGCAATAATATTAGTAATAGTATTCATAATATTTGTAATAAAATATAAAATTAGTGGATTACTTGCAAGCATATCTTATATAGGATTTGTATCACTATTAGCATTAATATTAAGATATACAAATGTAAGTATTTCAATAGAAGGAATAGGTGCAATAATATTAGTATTAATAATAAATATAAGAATAAATCAAATGATACTAAATATAAATAAAGAAAAATCTAATGTGAATGAAGCAATAATAAACACATATAAAGAATTATTCTTGAAATTAGTACCTATAATAATAATAACATTAACATTCTGTTTTGCAGGAGTATCAAATTTAATAAGCTTTGGAATGATAATGTTTTGGGGATTATTATTGATCGCAGTATATAATGCAATAGTAACAAAAACATTGCTAAAATTAAGAGAAAACAAATAGGAGGCAGCAGATGAATCAAAAAAATAAAAAAATAATAATTTGTGCAATAATTGCATTAATAATCCTTGGAGGGATTGTAGCAGTAAATGTTTTGGGATTCAATAAAGATTTAGCTTTTGAACAAAGTCAAAGAATTGATATAGATGTAGGACAACAAATTAAAGACGAATCAAAAATAAAAGAAATTGCAAATGAAGTATTAGGAATGCATAACATGGTTCAAACAGTAGAGATATATGAAGATATGGTTACAATAAGAGCAAAAGTTATATCAGAAGAACAAAAAAATACTATTGTAAGCAAAATAAAAGAAATATATGAATTTGAACAAACAGCTGAAAAAACAGATATAAATACAGTGCCAGCAACTAGAATTAGAGATATGTATAAACAATACATATTACCTTTTGCAATATCCATAGCTTTAGTATCTATATACATGGTTATAAGATATTATAAAAAAGGAATGTGGAAAGTTTTAGCAAGAACAATATTTGTTCCTGTAATAGCAGAATTACTTCTTTTAAGTTGGATAGCAATAGTAAGAATACCTATTGGAAGATTTACACCAGTGCTTGTTATATTAATGTATATTGCTAGCACTTTATATGTAATTAATAAGAATGAAAAATAATTATGAAGGCTATTTTAAGGAAGACTTAGAATAGCCTTTTTATGAAAGGATGTAATAAATATGGCAAATAATGAAAAAAGAAAAGATTATATAAGTTGGGATGAATATTTTATGGCAGTAGCAAAATTATCAGCAATGAGGAGTAAAGACCCAAGTACACAAGTAGGCGCATGTATAGTAAGTAATGATAATAGAATTTTATCAATTGGATATAATGGGGCTCCAAATGGATTTGAAGATGAAAGATTTCCTTGGGGAAGAGAAGGAGAAAATTTAGATACAAAATATCCATATGTATGCCATGCAGAACTTAATGCAATTTTAAATTATAGGGGAAGTAAAAAGGATTTAGAAAGTGCAAAAATATATGTTGACTTATTTCCATGTAATGAATGTGCTAAAATAATAATTCAATCAGGAATAAAACAAGTTATCTATTTATCAGATAAATATGCAAATTCTGAAAATAACATAGCATCACGTAGACTAATGGACGAATGTGGGGTTACATATAAAAAGATAGAATTACCTGAAGAAAAAGAAATTAAAATTAAATTGAAATAAAACAATAAAAAAATCTTTAAAAGCTCTTGACATATCAGGTAAACCGATGTATAATAATGGAGCATGAATTTTAGCGTTGAAGCTGAATGTGGCTACACCGCTACAGAAATGTAGGGTGGAGGGAACTTCAGTGGAGTATGTCTTGGCTAGACCAGGCGGTAAGTTAATAGATGTTAGGCCGTATTGCGCGGAATAACTATATATTAAAAAACACTTATCCCAGAATAACCATGCGAATTTTTGGGATTTTATAATGGGTAAAAACAAAACACCCGGATGTGTTATGACTTGCCAACGCGTAATTTAATTTTATTATAATATTTTAAGGAGGGAAAAATTACAATGGCAAATTCAATTGTAGCAAGTGAAAAAATTAGAATAAGACTAAAAGCTTATGACCATGTAGTTTTAGATCAGTCTGCTGAAAAAATAGTAGATACTGCTAAGAAAACAGGAGCAAAGGTATCAGGTCCTATTCCATTACCAACACAAAAAGAAATCGTAACAATCTTACGTTCTCCACACAAACACAAAGATTCAAGAGAACAATTTGAAATGAGAACACATAAAAGAGTTATCGACATTCTTTACCCAACACAAAAAACAATGGATAGTTTAATGAAACTAGAACTACCAGCTGGTGTTGATATCGAAATCAAAAACTAGTTTCAAATAATATAAAAATCAAAAAACCAAGCTGGTCGCTTGCCAGCCAATAGTAGGAGGATTTAAAAATGAAAAAAGCATTAATAGGAAAAAAAGTTGGAATGACACAAATATTTGATGAAAACGGAACAGTTATTCCAGTAACAGTTATAGAAGCAGGTCCATGTGTGGTTGCTCAAGTAAAAACATTAGAAAATGATGGATATGAAGCAGTACAATTAGGATATGGAGAAGTTAAAGAAAAACATTTAAACAAACCAGTAAAAGGACATTTTGCAAAAGCAAATGTAACAGCAAAAAAACATTTAAGAGAATTCAGACTAGATTCAATAGAAGGAATCAAAGTTGGAGATGAATTAAAAGCAGATGTATTTGCAGCTGGAGAAAAAATAGATGTTCAAGGAACATCAAAAGGAAAAGGATTCCAAGGTGTAATCAAAAGACATGGACAACACAGAGGACCAATGGGACATGGATCTATGTATCATAGAAGACCAGGTTCAATGGGTGCTACATCAACACCAGGAAGAGTATTCAAAGGTAAAAAATTACCAGGACATATGGGACGTGTTACAGTTACAATTCAAAACTTAGATGTTGTAAGAGTAGACATGGATAAAAATGTAATATTAGTAAAAGGTAGTGTTCCAGGAGCAAAAGGATCTATCTTAAAAATAAAATCAGCTATAAAAGCTTAATCAAAGTTAGAGAAAAGGAGGAAATAACGAAATGCCAAAAGTAGATGTATATAACATGCAAGGTAAAAAAGTTAGCGATGTAGAATTAAATGCATCAGTATTTGGAATTGAACCAAATGAAACTGTTGTACATAGTGTATTAGTAAACTACTTAGCTAATCAAAGACAAGGTACACAAAGTACTAAAACAAGAGCAGAAGTTCGTGGTGGTGGTAGAAAACCATGGAGACAAAAAGGAACAGGTAGAGCAAGACAAGGTAGTATACGTGCTCCACAATGGATTAAAGGTGGTATAGCTTTAGGTCCAAAACCACGTTCATATTCATACAGAATAAACAAAAAAGAAAAACAATTAGCAATTAAATCATTATTAAGTGCAAAAGTATTAGATAATGAATTAACAGTTGTTGATAAATTAGAAGTTAAAGAACCAAAAACAAACGTTATGGTTAAAGCTTTAACAGATTTAAAAGTAGAAGGAAAAACATTAATCATATTAGCAGAGAAAAATGAAAATGTTTTATTATCAAGCAGAAACATTAAAGGTGTTAAAACAATCGAATTAAATACAATCAACGTATTTGACTTATTAAATTGCAACAAATTAGTTTTACCACTAGATACTGTTAAAAAATTAGAGGAGGTGTATGCCTAATGTTACCAGAAGAAATAATTGTTAGACCAGTTATAACAGAAAAAAGTAATGATGAAATGCAATCAGGAAAATACACTTTCGAAGTTAACAAAAAAGCTACAAAAGTTGAAATAGCAAATGCTGTTGAAAAACTTTTCGAAGTTAAAGTATTAAAAGTTAACACAATGACAGTTAAAGGAAAAACAAAAAGAGTTAGATATAAAGAAGGAAAAACTCCAGACTGGAAAAAAGCTATTGTTACAATAGATACAAACCCAGCTGAAAAATCATACCTTGGAAAAGGTGGAAAAGAAGTTAAAGTTTCTAAAAAATATAAAGATTCTATCGAAGAATTTATGGGAGCTTAAGAGTTTAAATAATAAGGAGAAATATAAATGTTAGAAAAATTTTTAAATAAAAATGTATTAATATGTATTGCAAACTATGCGTCAGCTGTTGAAGAAATGCCAAGACCGGGAAAGAACGCGTTTGTAGCAGTTCAAAGAAAAGGAACAGTAACCAGAGTTGATGACAAGTTTATTGAATTAGATAACAATGAAGTGGTTGCAATAAAATATATTTCTACAATTAAAAGTTTATAAAAGTATCGGGAAAAAACCAGGATAACAAAGAATATCTGTAGCGGAGCAGGAAAAAGTCCGTAAAAATATTAGAGAAGAGTTCACATTAAAAACAAATATTACAAGGCAGATGAACGAGAAAACCGGAAACGTACATATTGATACGTTGAGGATTTGCGAAGTGAAATCTAACGCAGTAAGATTTGGAATTTAATGAGAACGAGAAAGGAAAATTAAAAATGGGAATGAAACACTTTAAAGCGTATACACCATCAAGAAGAAATATGACAGTTTCTGACTATGCAGAAGTAACAAAAAAGACACCTGAAAAATCATTATTAGCAAAGAAAAAGAAAAATGCAGGAAGAAACTCATATGGTAGAATAACAGTAAGACATCAAGGTGGAGGAAACAGACAAAAATACAGAATAATAGATTTTAAAAGATTAAAAGACAATATGGAAGCTACAGTAGTTGGAATCGAATATGATCCAAACAGAACAGCTAACATAGCATTAATCAAATATGAAGATGGAACATTAAGTTACATCATAGCACCACAAGGATTAACAGATGGAGATAAAGTAGTATCTGGAGAAACAACAGACATTAAACCAGGAAACTGCTTACCAATATCAAATATACCAGTAGGTACATTAATCCACAATATAGAATTAAATCCAGGGCAAGGTGCAAAATTAGTAAGAGTTGCTGGACAAAGTGCACAATTAATGGCTAAAGAAGGAAAATATGCACATGTAAGATTACCATCAGGAGAAATGAGATTAATCTTAGCTAAATGTAGAGCAACAATAGGTGTAGTTGGAAATGCTGACCATGAAAACGTAAAATTAGGTAAAGCAGGAAAAACAAGACACTTAGGTATCAGACCAACAGTTAGAGGATCAGTAATGAACCCAGTAGATCACCCACACGGTGGTGGTGAAGGTAGAGCTCCAGTTGGACATTCAGGACCAATGACACCATGGGGTAAACCAGCATTAGGATACAAGACAAGAAATAAAAAGAACAAATCAAACAAATTTATCGTAAAGAGAAGAAAATAAGATAGGAGGAAAATCAGATGTCAAGATCAAGTAAAAAAATACCTTTCGTAGCACCAGAACTACTAAAAAGAGTAGAAGCTATGAATGCTAGTGGAAACAAAGAAGTTATCAAGACATGGTCAAGAGCTTCAACAATATATCCACAAATGATTGGTCATACAATCGCTGTTCATGACGGTAGAAAACATGTACCAGTTTATATCACAGAAGAAATGATAGGTCATAAATTAGGTGAATTTGCTCCTACAAGGACTTTTAAAGGTCATTCAGGAGAAAAAACTACAAAATAATAAATAGAGTTTAAGGAGGTAATTGTAGTGGAAGAAACAGCAATAATGAAAGCAGAAGCAACATTAAAATATGCTAGAATCTCTGCAAGAAAAGTAAAAATCGTTGCAGACTTAATCAGAGGAAAAAATGTTGATGAAGCTTTAGCAATAGTAAAATTTACACCAAAAGCATCATCAGTTATAATTGAAAAATTATTAAAATCAGCAATTGCAAACGCTGAAAACAATAACGGAATGAAACATGAAAATTTATATGTTGCTGAAATATTTGCAAACCAAGGTCCAACATTAAAGAGAATCAGACCAGCTGCAAAAGGTTCAGCAGTAAGAATAAGAAAAAGAACAAGTCATATAACAATTGTTCTAAAAGAAAAGGAGGCATAAGCTCGATGGGACAAAAAGTACATCCAACAGGAGTTAGGGTTGGAATAATCAAAGATTGGAATGCTAAATGGTATGCAGATTCTAAAAACTTTGCAGATTACTTAGTTGAAGATCAAAAAATCCGTAAATTTTTAAAGAAAAAATTATACACAGCTGGAATTTCAAGAATCGAAATCGAAAGAACAGCTAAATTCGTAAAAGTTAATGTATTCACAGCAAAACCAGGAATCATAATCGGAAAAGGTGGAGCTGGAGCTGAAACATTAAAAGCAGAAGTTACAAAATTAATAGGAAAAGATGTAAATATCAATATAGTTGAAGTTAAAGCAATTGATACAGATGCACAATTAGTTGCAGAAAACATTGCAGGTCAACTAGAAAGAAGAATTTCATTTAGAAAAGCTATGAAACAATGTATGCAAAAAGCTATGAAATCAGGTGCTTTAGGTATCAAAACTGCAGTATCTGGAAGATTAGGTGGAGCAGATATGGCTAGAACAGAATTTTATAAAGAAGGAACAATTCCTCTACAAACATTAAGAGCTGATATTGACTATGGATTTGCAGAAGCAGATACAACATACGGAAAAATCGGTGTTAAAGTTTGGATTTATAAAGGTGAAGTTCTTCCAGCTAAAAAAGTGGAAGGAGGAGACAAATAATGCCATTAATGCCTAAAAAAACAAAATATAGAAAAATGCAAAAAGGTAGAAATAGAGGATATGCAACAAGAGGAAACACAGTATCAAATGGTGAATATGGAATACAAGCAGTTGAAGCTGGTTTAATTAAAGGAAACCAAATCGAAGCAGCTCGTATTGCTATGACACGTTATACAAAAAGAGGTGGGCAAGTTTGGATTAAAATATTTCCAGACAAACCAATAACACAAAAACCAGCCGGAACTCGTGGTGGTAAAGGTAAAGGTAATGTTGAATATTGGGTAGCTGCTGTTAAACCAGGAAGAGTAATGTTTGAAATTGCTGGTGTACCAGAAGAAACAGCTAGAGAAGCCTTGAGATTAGCTATGAATAAACTACCAATCAAAACAAAATTCGTGGCAAAAGAAAATGTAAACAAGGTGGGTGATAGTGATGAAGATAAGTAAAATAAGAGAAATGTCTTCACCAGAACTAGAAAAAGAACTAGGTGAACTAAAATCAGAATTATTCAAATTAAAATTTAGTTTAGCTACAAATGGATTAGATAACCCAATGAAAATCAAAGAGGTTAGAAAAGATATAGCTAAAATAAACACAGTATTAACAGAAAGAAAGATAGCTGAAGCAAAAGCTTAAGCATTGCCAATAGAGAAGGAGGATACAATCTATGGAAAGAAATCTTCGTAAAGTTATGGTTGGAACTGTAACATCTGACAAGATGGATAAAACAGTAGTTGTTTCAGTAGAAACAAGTGTAAGCCATAAAATGTATGGAAAAACAGTTAAAAGAACATATAAATTAAAAGCACATGATGAAAACAATAGCTGTGAAATGGGAGATAAAGTAAAAGTAATGGAAACAAGACCACTTTCTAAAGACAAGAGATGGAGAGTAGTTGAAATTCTTGAAAAAGGAGGAAAATAGATCATGATACAACAACAAACAATATTAAAAGTTGCTGACAATACTGGAGCTAAAGAAATTATGTGTATCAGATGTACAGGTGGTTCATTCGTTAAAACAGCTAACATCGGTGATGTTATAGTTGCCTCTGTTAAAACGGCAACACCAGGTGGCGTTGTTAAAAAAGGTGACGTAGTTAAAGCTGTTATCGTAAGAAGTAAAAAAGGTTTAAGAAGACCAGATGGTTCATATGTTAAATTTGATGAAAACGCAGCAGTTATAATCAAAGAAGACAAAACACCAAAAGGAACACGTATATTTGGACCAGTTGCAAGAGAATTAAGAGAAAAGGATTATATGAAAATATTATCATTAGCACCAGAAGTTTTATAATATGTAAAGAAGGAGGTTAAACTCAATGAGAATAAAAAAAGGAGATACAGTCCAAGTTTTATCTGGTAATGACAAAGGTAAAAAAGGAGAAGTATTAGAAGTTATGCCTAAAGACTCAAAAGTAGTTGTAAAAGGTGTAAATGTTAGAAAAAAACACATCAAACCTAGAAAACAAGGTGAAGAAGGTGGAATAATTCCAATTGAATGTGCTATAGACAGTTCAAAAGTTAATGTAGTATGTTCAAAATGTGGAAAATCTACAAGAGTAGAATATAAAGTAGAAAATGATAAAAAAGTTCGTATTTGTAAAAAATGTGGAGCTGTAATCAAATAGAAAGGAGGATTAACTTAACATGGAAAAACTAAGAGAACAATATGTAAAAGAAGTAATTCCAGCATTAATGAAAAAATTTGAATATAAATCAGTTATGCAAGTTCCAAAACTTGACAAAATTGTTATAAATATAGGTTTAGGAGATACAAAGGAAAATCCTAAAGCATTAGAAAATGCAGTAAATGATTTAATGCAAATCACAGGTCAAAAAGCTATGATAACAAAAGCAAAAAAATCAATTGCAGCATTCAAATTAAGAGAAGGAGCTAACGTTGGATGTAAAGTAACATTAAGAGCAGATAAAATGTATGATTTTGCATACAAACTATTTAATGTTGCATTACCAAGAGTTAGAGATTTTAGAGGTGTTTCTGCAAATTCATTTGATGGAAGAGGAAACTACTCAATGGGTATTAAAGAACAATTAATATTCCCAGAAATCGAATATGATAAAGTAGACAAATTAAGAGGTATGGATATCATATTTGTAACAACAGCTGAAACAGACGAAGAGGCAAAAGAATTATTAACATTATTAGGAATGCCTTTTAAAGCATAATATAAGGAGGAAAAAATATAATGGCTAAAAAATCTATGAAAATAAAACAAGCTAGACCACAAAAATTCAAAACTAGAGAATACAATAGATGCAAAATTTGTGGTAGACCACATGCTTATATTAGAAAATTTGGAATTTGCCGTGTATGTTTCAGAGAATTAGCACATAAGGGTGAAATTCCAGGAGTTAAAAAAGCAAGTTGGTAAAAATCGATTTAAAGCAGTAATCTGCACATTTTCGCTAAATCATTCAAACATCGACGTACAACTCGTACGCCTTCTGCTTGAATAATTTATCAAAAATGCACATCTCACAACTTTAAATCAATTTTTGAATAAAATTAGTAAAGGAGGAAAAGTGTAAACATGAATACTACAGATCCAATAGCAGATATGTTAACAAGAATAAGAAATGCTAACAGTGCTAAACATAAAACAGTTGATGTACCATCTTCAAAAATGAAAACAGCGATAGCTGAAATATTATTTAAAGAAGGATATATCAAATCATTTGAAATAATAAGCAATGAAAATCAAGGAATCATCAGAATAACTCTAAAATATGATGAAAAAGGAACTAGAGTAATTGATGGTATAAAAAGAATTAGCAAACCAGGATTAAGAGTATATGCTAATAAAGAAGAATTACCAAAAGTATTAAATGGTTTAGGAACAGCAATAATTTCTACATCACAAGGTCTAAAAACAGACAAAGAAGCTAGAGACGCAGGAATAGGTGGAGAAGTACTTGCTTATATTTGGTAATAAAATTAGATAAAGGGTAATCACTAATTCACACGGGTAGGGGACATATCTTGTCCTAAAAGAAATGACCTGTGGGAAAGATGTGTCCCCTGTCAAATAGAGGGAATAATTAACCTAAATGTGAAAAGGTAAAAACCATAATTAACGTTAGGCGAACGCCCTAAAAGAAAAGGAGTGAAAAATATGTCAAGAATAGGAAATAAACCTATAACAGTACCAGCAGGAGTTGAAGTTAAATTAGACGGACAAAAAATAACTGTAAAAGGACCTAAAGGTACATTAGAAAGAGAAATACATAACAATATTTCTGTATCAATAGAAGGTAATACAATTAAAGTTGAAAGACCAAACAACTTAGCTTTAAATAGAAGTTTACATGGTTTAACAAGAACTTTAATAAGCAATATGATAACAGGTGTTGAAAAAGAATATACAAGAGAATTACAAATAAATGGTGTTGGATACAGAGTTGCAAAACAAGGAAACAACTTAAACCTAACATTAGGATATTCTCATCCAGTAATATTTGAAGCACCAGCAGGAATTTCTTTTGATGTTCCAAATCCAAACACTATTATAGTTAAAGGAATTGACAAAGAATTAGTTGGTCAAACAGCAGCTAATATCAGAACAAAAAGACCACCTGAAGTATATAGAGGTAAAGGTATTAAATATGCTGAAGAAGTTATTAGACGTAAAGAAGGTAAAACAGGAAAATAATTCTTAGAAAGGAGTTAAAAAATGGTTAATAAAACAGATAGAAAACTAGAAAGAGCAAGAAGACATGCTAGAGTTAGAACTAAAGTATCTGGAACAGCAGAAAGACCAAGATTATGTGTATACAGAAGTAACACAAATTTATATGCACAAATTATAGATGATGTTGCAGGAAATACATTAGTAGCTGCATCAACATTAGACAAAGAAGTTAAAATAAAAAAATCTAATGTAGAAGCTGCGAAAGAAGTTGGAGCTTTAATTGCTAAAAGAGCTGCTGCAAAAAATATAAAAACAGTAGTATATGACCGTGGTGGATATATATTCCATGGTGTTGTAAAAGCATTAGCTGAAGCTGCAAGAGAAGGAGGCTTAGAATTCTAATGGAAGAAAATAAAATGCCAGAATTAAAAGAAAAAGTAGTAGCTATAAACAGAGTTGCGAAAGTAGTAAAAGGTGGTAGAACATTTAGATTCAGTGCTGTAGTTATCGTTGGAGACGGAGCAGGACATGTAGGAATCGGAAATGGTAAAGCTGCTGAAGTGCCAGACGCTATTAAAAAAGCTATTCAAGAAGCTAAGAAAAATTTAGTAGAAGTTCCAATAGTTGGAACAACAGTACCTCATGAATTCGTTGGAGAATTTGGTAGTGCGAAAGTTATATTAAAACCAGCTAAAGTTGGTACAGGGCTTATAACTGGAGGAAGTGTAAGACCAGTATTAGAATTAGCAGGATATAGAGATGTTCGTACAAAAGTTATTGGTACAAACAATCCAAGAAACGTTGTATATGCAACTATCGAAGGACTAAAAAATATGAGAACTATTGAACAAGTTGCTAAAAAAAGAAATAAAAAAGTTGATGAAATAATGTAGTTTGACTACAAAGAAACTAAATAAAGGGTAATCTTGTCATTAATAAAGGGAGGTGCAAGAAAGAGATGAAATTAGGAGAATTAAAACCAGCTGTTGAGAAAAAAGATAGAAAAAGAGTTGGACGTGGTATGGGTTCAGGACTTGGAAAAACATCAGGAAAAGGACATAAAGGACAAAAAGCTAGATCTGGTGGAGGAGTTAGAAGAGGATTCGAAGGAGGTCAAACACCATTATATAGACGTTTACCAAAAAGAGGATTCACAAATATCCATGCTAAAAACTATACAGAAGTAACATTAACAATGTTAAATAAATCAAAAGCAACAGATGTAACAGCAGAAAGCTTAGTAGAAGAAGGAATAATCGGAAAAATAAACGATGGAATCGTAGTTTTAGCTACAGGAAAATTAGAGAAAAAATTAAATGTTAAAGCTAGTAGATTCACTGCTGCTGCTAAGGAAAAAATAGAAGCCCTAGGCGGAAAGGCAGAGGTGATTTAGTTGTTTAAAACGATTAAAAACGCTTTAAAAACACCGGATGTAAGAAAAAGATTAATGTATACATTGCTTCTTATAGTATTATTTAGACTAGGATGCTATATTACAGTACCTGGCGTAGATGCAACAGCATTGAATGAAGCAATGTCTACAGGAGGAATTGCAGGATTTATAGATTTAATATCAGGAGGAGCTTTTTCAAGATTCTCAATATTTGCAATGTCAATAAGCCCATATATAACAGCATCAATTGTTGTTCAATTATTGGCAATGATAATACCTTCATGGGAAAGAATGACCAAAGAAGGTGGAGAAGAAGGTAAGAGAAGAATCAATAAATATACAAAAATAATAACAATATTATTAGCTTTAGTAGAATCTATTGGTATCTACTTATCATACAGAAGTTCTGGAGTATTTATAAATCCAGGATTGTTAACAGGATGTCTAGTTGTGACATCACTAATAGCAGGAACATCTTTACTTATGTGGTTAGGAGAACAAATCACAAGTAAAGGAATAGGAAATGGTATTTCAGTTATAATATTTATAGGTATTATATCAGGCTTACCAAGTGCAGTAACAACTATTTGGGGTCTAATTGTGACATCAGCAGGATTTAGCACAATTGGATTAATAACATCACTAGGAATTATAGTAGGAGCGCTTTTACTTGTAGCAGGAGTTGTATTCGTACAACAAGCTGAAAGAAGAGTACCTGTACAATATTCTAAAAAAGTTGTAGGAAGAAGAATGGTTGGTGCACAAAATACACATATACCATTGAAATTGGCTATGGCTGGAGTAATGCCAGTAATATTTGCATCATCATTTATGACATTTCCAGCAATGATAATATCAATGTTTGTACAAGATCCATCAACACTAACAGGATTTTGGTCAGGAGTATATCAATTTTCTATGGCTACATCATCTTCAAGTGTAGGATGGGGATATTCTCTAGCAAATGCAATAGTATATTTACTATTAATAATGGGATTCACATTTTTCTATACTTATGCTACATTTAATCCAGCAGAAGTATCAAACAACATCAAGAAAAATGGGGGATTTGTACCTGGTATAAGAGCAGGTAAACCAACAACAGATTATTTATCATCAATAATAACAAAACTAACAATATTTGGAGGTCTATTCCTTGCTGTAATAGCAATTCTTCCAATGTTATTAAGATTTACAAACTTAAATGTTTCATTTGGTGGTACATCAATATTAATCGTTGTAGGTGTTGCACTTGAAACAGTACAACAATTAGAATCTCAATTAGTAATGAGACACTATAAAGGATTCTTAGAATAGAATAAAAAATGGCACTTATCATAAGATAGGTGTTATTTTTTTGTGGAAAAGTTACCGCGGGGACGGAGATAATGGTAAAATTAATTAACCCAATTTACCATTATCTCCGTCCCTCTGGTAACTCCTCCAAAAAAATACGCATAAAATCTTAAAATGATTGACAAACTAGGAAAAATAAGCTAAAATATAAGTGCAAAAACAAAAGAGAGCCTCTAAGAAATTAGAGGCAAGTTTTTTTCAAAGAAAGGAAGAGAAGATATGAATATTATTATGTTAGGAGCACAAGGAACAGGAAAAGGAACTGTAGCAGGATTAATAAGTGGAGAAATTGGAATTCCACAAATATCAACAGGAGATATTTTTAGAAAAAATATAAGTGAAAAAACACCTTTAGGAATAGAAGCAGACAAATATATATCAAAAGGAAATTTAGTACCAGATGAAATAACTGTACCAATGGTAGAAGATAGATTAACATGGGAAGATGCAAAAAATGGAGTAATATTAGATGGATTCCCAAGAACAATAGAACAAGCTGAAAAACTAGACAAAATATTAGAATCAAAAGGTGAAAAAATAGATTTAGTAATAAACCTAGTAACACCATATGAAGAAATTATAGACAGAATGTTAACAAGAAGAGTATGTACAAATCAAGAATGTAAAGCAACATATAACACAAAATTACATCCACCAGTAAAAGAAGGAATTTGTGATAAATGTGGTGCATCACTAAAACAAAGAGCTGATGACTCAGACCCAGAAGCAATTAGAAGAAGATTAGAAATATATGAAGAAAAAACAAGCCCATTAGTAAACTATTACGAAAATAAAGGTGTATTAAGAACAGAAACAGTAAGTTTATCAATAAATAGAATGGGAAAAGATGTTGCAAATGACATCGTAAAAGATATTAAAGGAATGTAAGAAATGGTTACAATAAAATCAAAAAAAGAAATTGAATTGATGAGAGAAGCTTGTAAAGCAGTAGCATTAACACATCAAGCTATTGAAGAAGCAATAAAACCAGGAATGACAACAGCAGATATAGATAGAATAGCAGAAGAAACAATGATAAAATATGGAGCAATATCAGCAGAAAAGGGGTACAATCCAGGAATTAAGGGGGTACCTCCTTATCCTGCTGCAACATGTATATCAATAAATGATGAAGTAATACATGGAATTCCATCAAGTAAGAGAATAATTAAAGATGGAGATATTGTAAGTGTAGATTTAGTAGCATTAAAAAATGGATTTAACGGAGATGCTGCAAGAACATACTTAGTAGGAAATGTATCAAAAGATGCCAAAAGATTGGTAGAAGTTACAAAACAAGCATTTTTCGAAGGCATTAAATATGCTAAAAAAGGAAATAGGATAGGAGATGTTTCACACGCAATTGGTGAATATGTAAAATCTCAAGGATATTCAGTTGTTAGAGAATTTGAAGGTCATGGAATAGGAAGAAACATGCATGAAGCTCCTGAAATACCAAACTACGGGAAAGCAGGTAGGGGAATAAGGCTTGAACCAGGTATGACTCTAGCAATAGAACCAATGGTTATTCAAGGCAGTCCAAACATATTAGAATTAGACGATGGATGGACTATTATTACAGAAGATGGAAGCTTATCAGCACATTATGAAAATACAATTTTAATTACAGAAAATGAGCCAGAAGTATTGACAATTCTGTAAAATTATTATATAATGTATGAGTTAATACTAAAATTGGAAAATTATGACCCAAAATTAACACAAAAAGCAATAAAAACTATAGATTTTTCTATAGTTTAAAGCTCTTTAAGAAGGAGGTAAAAAACTTGGCAAAGGAAGATGTTATAGAAGTTGAAGGAACAGTAGTTGAAACACTACCAAATACTAATTTCAAAGTAGAACTTGAAAATGGACATCAAATTTTAGCACATATTTCAGGTAAATTAAGAATGAACTACATCAAAATTTTACCAGGAGATAAAGTTAAAGTTGAATTATCACCATATGATTTAACAAGAGGAAGAATCACTTGGAGAGCAAAATAAATAGTAAACAATAAATTAACCCAAATATAATAAACTATTAAAGGAGGGGAACAGGTAATGAAAGTAAGACCATCAGTAAAACCAATTTGCGACAAATGCAAAGTAATAAAAAGAAAAGGTGTAATTAGAGTTATATGCGAAAACCCTAAACACAAACAAAGACAAGGGTAATCCCTAAAAAAGTTTATAACACAAATTAGGTAGCGGCTGTTAAATCGAAGGATTTACATATCAGATTTGTGTTTATATATATGTCTGAAAAAAGCTTAAAGACTAGCAAAGCTAGTGCATTTCACCTTTAAGTAAAAATAGGACAACACTAAATTTAAAAGAAAAAAATTTGGAGGTGCAAAGAACATGGCTCGTATAGCGGGAGTAGACTTACCTAAAGAAAAAAGAGTAGAAATAGGACTTACATATATCTATGGTATAGGAGTAACTAGCTCAAACAAAATATTAGCAAAAGCTGGAGTAAATCCAGACACAAGAGTAAAAGACCTAACAGATGATGAAGTTAATAGCATAAGAAAAGTTATTGACGAATCATACAAAGTTGAAGGTGATTTAAGAAGAGAAGTAGCTCTTAATATAAAAAGATTAACAGAAATTGGATGTTATAGAGGATTAAGACATAGAAAAAGTCTTCCAGTAAGAGGACAAAGAACTAAAACTAATGCTCGTACAAGAAAAGGTCCAAGAAAATTAGTAAGCAGATCTAAAAAAGCTGTATAAAAGAAATAGCAAAAGTTAAGATGTTTAAGAACATCGAACTTCTAATTTAAGGAGGGAAATTAAGAAAATGGCTAAACAAGTAGCGAAAAAACCAGTAGCTAGAAGAAATAGAAAAAACATCGACAAAGGTGAAGCTCATATCCATTCTAGCTTTAACAATACAATAGTTACAATAACAGATACAAATGGTAATACAATATCATGGGGAAGTGCTGGAGGACTAGGATTCAAAGGTTCAAGAAAAAGCACACCATTCGCAGCAGGAGAAGTTGCTGAAACAGCAGCAAAAGCTGCAATGGAACACGGATTAAAAACTGTAGAAGTATATGTTAAAGGACCAGGAGCAGGAAGAGAAGCTGCAATAAGAGCACTTCAATCTGCAGGTTTAGAACTAAGCAGTATTAAAGACGTAACACCAATCCCACACAATGGTTGTAGACCACCAAAAAGAAGAAGAGTTTAATAAAAAATGATAAAGAAAATAATGAAAGAGGTGTAAATAAAAAATGGCACGTTATACAGACGAACAATGTCGTATTTGCCGTAGAGAAGGACAAAAATTGTTCTTAAAAGGTACAAGATGTTTTACTGATAAATGTAGTATAGCTAGAAGAAACTATGCTCCAGGACAACATGGACAAAAAAGAGCAAAACTTTCTGAATACGGAACTCAATTAAGAGAAAAACAAAAAACAAAATCATACTATGGAGTTGGAGAAAAACAATTTAGAGGATATTTCGAAATGGCTTCTAATAGAAAAGGAATAGCAGGTGAAAACTTATTACAAATATTAGAAAGCAGATTAGATAATGTAGTTTACAGATTAGGGTTTGGAACTTCAAGAGCACAAGCAAGACAATTAGTAAACCACGGACAATTCGAAGTAAATGGAAAGAAAGTTGATATCCCATCATACTTAGTAAAAGCTGGAGATGTAATCACAGTTAGAGAAAACAAAAAAGATAATGTAACAATAAAAGCAAATGTTGAAACAGCAAGACCAGTTCCAGCATGGTTAGAATTAAATAACGAAACTTTAAGTGGTAAAGTAGTAAGATTAGCATCTAGAGAAGATGTTGATATTCCAATAGAAGAACATTTAATAGTAGAGCTTTACTCTAAATAGTTTTTAAAATATTAGGAGGTAGAAATGATAGAATTTGAAAAGCCAAATATTGAATGTCTAGAGGTTGATAACACAAATAATTATGCAAAATTTGTATGCGAACCATTAGAAAGAGGATATGGTGTAACAATTGGAAATTCACTAAGACGTATATTACTTTCATCATTAACAGGATGTGCATTAACAAGTGTTAAAATTGAAGGTGTATTACATGAATTTTCAAGCATACCAAATGTTGTAGAAGATGTACCAGAAATTATAGTTAACTTAAAAAATGTTAGACTAAAATTTACTGAAAACGAAGAAAAAGTTATGAGAATTAACTTTAAAGGTGAAGGAGAAGTTACTGCAGCAGATATAATAACAGATGGAACTGTAGAAATCTTAAATCCAGACTTACATATAGCAACTGTATCAGAAGGTGGACAGTTGATAATGGAAATGACAGCAGATATGGGAAGAGGATATTCGCCTTCAGATAAAAACAAAAAACCTAATCAAGACATATCTGTGCTTCCAATAGATTCAATTTATACACCAGTAAAGAAAGTGAATTATCAAGTAAAAAACACTAGAGTAGGCCAAATGGTTGACTATGATAAACTAATTATCGAAGTATGGACAGATGGAAGCTTACAAGCTCATGAAGCATTAAGCTTAGCTGCAAAAGTAATGACAGGACATCTAGAACTATTCATAGATTTATCAGAAGCAACAAGAAACACACAAGTAATGATTGAAAAAGAAGAATCTAAAAAAGAAAAAGTTTTAGAAACATCAATCGAAGAATTAGAATTATCTGTACGTTCATTCAACTGTTTAAAGAGAGCAGGAATAGCTACAGTAGAAGATTTAACAAATAGATCTGAAAGTGATATGATGAAAGTTAGAAACTTAGGTAAAAAATCATTAGATGAAGTAATTGCAAAATTACATTCATTAGGACTAAGTTTCGCAGAGGATGACGAGTAAATTAAAGGAAGGTGAAAATAGAGTGGCTACAAATAGAAAATTAGGTAGAACAACTGATATAAGAATGTCAATGTTAAGAACTTTAACAACAGACTTATTACTACACGGAAAAGTTGAAACAACTGAAGCTAGAGCTAAAGAAGTAAAAGCAATTGCTGATAGTTTAATAGCATTAGCTATTAAAGAAAAAGACAACTTTGAAACTGTAGAAGTAAAAGTAGTTAAAGCAAAACTAGATTCTAAAGGTAACAAAGTTACAGAACTAGCAAAAAGCAAAAATGGTAAAGAATATTTAAAAGTTGTTAAAGAAGAAACAACTGAAAAAAGACAAAAAGATATGCCATCAAAATTAAATGCTAGAAGAAAAATGATGACAAAAATAAACAAAGTAAAAGACACAGATGTAATAGGAAAATTATTCAGCGAAATCGCTCCAAAATATGAAGGTAGAGTTGGAGGATATACAAGAATAGTTAAAGCTGGACCACGTAAAGGTGATGGAGCTGAAGTAGCTATATTACAACTTGTTTAATATGAACTAATTAAATATAAATTATCAAGAGTGGAGTAGAGAACGGCTCGTTAATCCCACAGCAACCTACCAAAAGGCAAGGTGCTAAAACCGACAAAGCAGTAGCTTTGAGTGATGATTATGTTTTTGTAAAGAACTCTTAGCGAAAGCAAGGGTTTTTTATTTTGCAAAAACGTAAAAAGGGACCAGGTCCCAAATTACGTAAAAACAGACCCGGTCCCTTTTTGCGCAAAAAAGGACCAGGTCCCAAATTAAGGAGGAGTAGATATGAAAAAATTTTATTTTACATCTGAAAGTGTAACAGAAGGACATCCAGACAAACTATGTGATTACATTTCAGATACAATATTAGATGAAACATTAAAACAAGATAAATATTCAAGAGTAGCAGTAGAAACATTTGCATCAGCAAATCAAATAACAATAGCAGGGCAGATAACTACAAATGCAGAGTTAGATGTAGAGAAAATAGTAAGAGATAGAATAAAAGAAATTGGGTATGATAATGCAGAACTAGATATAGATTATAAAACATGTAAAATTGATATAAATATAACAAAGCAAAGTTCAGATATAGCACAAGGCGTAGATGTTGGTGGGGCAGGAGATCAAGGTATAATGTTTGGATTTGCATCAGATGAAACCGAAGAATATATGCCATTTGCTATTTCAATGGCGCACAAATTAGCTAAAAGACTAACAGAAGTGCGTAAAACAGGAATAATGCCATATCTAAGACCAGATGGAAAAACACAAGTAACTGTTGAATATGTAGATGGACAAGTCAAAAGAATAGATACAATTTTAATATCAACACAACATGAGGCAAATATAGATATGGAAAAATTGCAAAAAGATATTAAAGAAAAAATTATAAATGTAGTTATTCCATCAAAATATTTAGATGACAAAACAAATTACTACATAAACCCAACAGGAAGATTTGTAATAGGTGGACCTCTAGGAGACACAGGATTAACAGGAAGAAAGATAATTGTAGATACATATGGTGGATATGCACGTCATGGTGGGGGTGCATTTTCAGGAAAAGATGCTACAAAAGTAGATAGAAGCGCAGCATATATGTTACGCCATATAGCTAAAAATATTGTAGCAAATGGATATGCAAAAAAATGCGAATTACAAGTAGCGTATGCGATAGGTATGGAACAACCAATGTCAGTATTTGTAGATACGTTTGGGACAAATACAATTTCTGAAAATAAAATACTTGAAATCATAAACAGAAATTTTGATTTAACACCAAATGGAATAATTAAATATTTACAATTACGTGAACCTATATTTACAAAAACAACTAACTATGGTCATTTTGGAAAATCAGAACTACCATGGGAAAAAATAATAGAATTAAAATAATTAATTTGATTTTCACCCCAAATATGAAAATTACATATAATAGCCATAAGGAGACCAACTATGAAAAGTCAATAGAAAAATGAAAATTTTAAAAAAATTTTTTTGATAGAAAAAAAGGTCAACTTTAATAACCGTTTTTAGTCAATTTTTTTAAAACGGCTGAACACATTGAAAAATAAATATTTAATTAATCTAAATCAAAATCAACATTGCTTTTTAACATTTTGAAAATTACTCTAAGAAGTTTATGAGCACAATGTCCAAGTGCACAATAATGAGTTTTGCCTTGAGAACGTTTTAAATCATAATATTCTTTAAATGTTTTATTATGTAAGACTAAATTATGTGCTGCATAGACAAGATGATATCTTAGCAAAGAATTGCCACGTTTAGACATTCTTGTAGAACGTGCTTCAAAATTACCAGATTGATATACAGATGGATCTAAGCCAGCATATGCAAGTAATTGACATGATTTGTTGAAACGACTAATATCACCAATAAAACCATGGATTACAGTTGCTTGATTGTAAGACATCCCAGGAATAGTCAAAAGTTTAGATTCCATTTCATCAAGAATTTGTTTAGATAATTTTTCAACTTCTTCAATTTGCTCAGTATAAAGTTCAATTTGAAGAATAGCTTGTTTAATTTGTAAAGAAAGAGTTGGATTATCAATACCAACAGAGTTTTTAGCCAATTCACGTAAGCGAATAGCATCTTCTTTATTGTATCTACCATGTGAATTATCATGAAGAATATTAGAGAGTTTAGTTAAATGCAAAGAAGAAATGTCTTTAGGACTTGAATATTCTTTTAATAATTGATAAAATACATTTAGATGAAGATTTCCTTTAAAGAATTTATTTAATTCAGGAAATAATTGATCTATAAAAGATGCTAATTGAATTTTAGAACGACTTCTCATCACAATTAAATTGTGTCGAGAACGGCTTAAGCCTTTGAGTTTTATGTTGTTGATGTCTCTTGTAGTAACAAGATTATAATTATTTAAAGTTAAAGATTTGATAATTATAAAAGTATCAACCTTATCGTTCTTAGTTTTTCTAATGTTAGATTTACGTAAGTTGGAAGTTTGGATTGGGTTAATAATTCCAATCTTGTAGTCTAAGTTGAAAAGATAAGAAATGATATTTTCGCCGTAATGAGCAGTTGATTCTAAACCAATTAGCATCTTTTGTTTATCAAAGCTGGAAAGTTTAGAAATAAATTTTTGAAAGCCTTCATTATTATTTTGAAAAGAAAAAGGCTCTAAAAGAATTTCACCATCTGAGTTCATTGCAGAAGCCCAGTGAGTATTTTTAGCAATATCAATACCAACATAAATCATAAAATTACCACCTTTCGAAAATATTAATAACTATGACAACCTTCCATATGTGTTCGTCCTCATAAACTTGCGTGACATAAAAACTCAAAGACAAAAGTCAATGGCTTATCCAACCTATAAACAATTAAAAACGAAACTGTGGCAGTAAACTCCTTGGAATAGTCAAAGCTATATAAAGTATAAAAAGTCCACAGTTATCACATATAGATTATATTAAATATTAAAAAATAAAGAAAGGAGTCGTATGGTTATTTAAGTTATTAAATATATCATACAAGGAATAGTATGGAGAATTTTATTATAAATTCAATACTTTGGACACTTGCTCTTTATGGCTTATTTGAATTAATAAAACAAATACTATATATGTGTACATATACGAATTTAAAAGCAGATGGTATATATGTAATAATTGCAGTAAAAAATCAAGAAGAAAAAATAGAAGGATTTTTACGAACAAGTCTATTTAAAATTTTCTATGGAAAAGAAGAAGATATTAAAGATATTATAGTCACAGACTTAGGTTCAACAGACAAGACAAAAGAAATTGTAGAAAAAATATCATTAAATTATGAAGGGGTAAAAACTACAGATTGGGAAGAATGTAAAAACATAATTGATAATATAGAAGCGGTTAGTGACAACTAGCTTCTTTTTTGATATAATAAGAATATCAAATAAATTAAGGAGAAAATAAATGTTACAAAGATGTACAATATGTCCACATCAATGTGGAATAGATAGAACAAAATACGCCGGAAGATGCAAATCAACAGATAAAATAAAAATAGCATTATATTCAACACATAATTTTGAAGAACCATGTATTTCGGGAGAAAATGGATCTGGAACAATATTTTTTTCAAATTGTAATATGAACTGTATATATTGTCAAAATTATGAGATAAGTCAGCTAGGAAAAGGAAGAGAAATTACAATTGAAGAATTAGCAAATATAATGTTAGAACAACAAAAAAATGGAGTAGAAAATATAAATTTAGTAACACCAACAAGTTATGTTTTACATATAATTGAAGCTATCAAATTAGCTAAAAATAGCGGGTTACATATACCAATAGTATACAATACAAATGGATATGAAAGTGTAGAAACATTAAAAAAGCTAGAAGGATATATAGATATTTATTTACCTGATTTAAAATACTATTACAATGGATTGGGACAAAAATATTCAAATGTAAACAATTATTTTGAAACTGCAACAGAAGCAATTAAAGAAATGTACAGACAAGTTGGTTTACCCAAATTAAACGAAAATGGAATAATGAAAAAAGGATTAATGATAAGGCATTTAGTTTTGCCAAACAATATAGAAAATAGCAAAAAGGTTTTAAAATGGATAAAAGAAAATATAGATAATAATGTATATATAAGTATTATGGCACAATATTTTCCAACTTATAAAGCAAAAAATGTCGACGAACTAAATAGAAAATTAACTAAAAAAGAATATGAAAAAATAGAAAATTATTTATATGATTTAGATTTAGAAAATGGCTATATTCAAGAACTTGGAGAACACGAAGAAGAATATGTGCCAAAATGGTGAAAAAGGGACCAGGTCCCTTTTTTCGTTTTTTATTGACAGTAAAATTTTGTTATGATAATATCATAAAAGAATTATAGAAAGGGAGGATTATCATGACACAAGCAGATAAAAATTTTATAGAAACATGTAAAGAAATATTAGAACACGGCTATTCTTCAGAAGGAACAGGAGTTAGAACAAGATGGGAAGATGGTTCAGAAGCAAATTATATATCAATAGTAGGAGTAACAAATAAATATGATTTGTCAAAAGAATTTCCTATGATTACTCTAAGAAACAATTCACAAACTGTAATGAGAGCAATTGATGAAATATTATGGATATGGCAAAAGAAATCTAATAAAGTAAAAGATTTGAATTCTCATATATGGGACCAATGGGCAGATGAAGAAGGAACAATTGGAAAAGCCTATGGATATCAATTCAGTAAAAAGTATCCATTTAAAACAAAAGAAGGAATAAAAGAAATGGATCAAGTAGATTATCTTTTATATCTATTAAATAATGATCAAGCAAGTAGACGTATAATGACCAATTTATTCAATCATGAAGAGTTAAAAGATATGAGATTAGAACCATGTGCATATGGAACACAATGGTTAGTAAAAGGCGGAAAACTACATCTAATATTAAATCAACGTTCACAAGATATGCTTGCTGCAAATGGGTGGAACACAATGCAATATGCAGCACTATGCCATATGTTTGCACAAGTCGCAGGGTTAGAAGTAGGAACATTAACACATAATATAGGAGATTGTCATATATATGATAGACATGTTCCATTAATCAAAAAATTAATAGAAGCAGAATCTATGGATGTTTCTCCACAATTAGTAATAAAAAATCCAACAAAAAATTTCTATGATTTCAAAGTAGAGGATTTCGAAATCAAAGGATATGATTATAATAAAGATATGAAACTAGGAAAAATTCCAGTTGCTTTATAGGAGGAGATAAAATGTTAAGTATAATAGTTGCAAAAGCAAAAAACAATATAATAGGAAAAGATAATGCTCTTATATGGCATCTTCCAGAAGATTTAAAAAGATTTAAAAAATTAACAACTGGACATACTATCATAATGGGAAGAAAAACATTTGAATCATTAGGAAGAGTACTACCAAATAGACATCATATTATATTATGTAATGATGCGCAAATGAAGATTGATAATGAAAATGTTGAAATATTAGAAGATATATCAATGTTAGATAAATATGTAAATGATACTGAAGAGCATTTCGTTATTGGTGGTGCAACAATGTATAGATTACTAATGCCAATGTGTTCAAAAATGTATATAACAGAAATAGATAGAGATTTTGAAGGAGATGTTTCATTCCCTGAAATCAATTTAAATGAATGGAAAGTGACTCAAAGAGAAAAAGGTCCAGAAGATGGGGAAAATACTTTTAATTATGAATATGTAACATATGAAAAAATATGAAACTAAAAAAACTCACTTGTTAGTGAGTTTTTTTATATATTTTGGTTAAACTATAAAAAATGGATGTGTCCCCGTTTGCTAGCATTTGGGGCCATGCTCGAAATGCTAGCATCGTGAACATGGCCCCTGATGCAGGAGGTAATTATGTTTAAACCAAAAGGAATATATTATGAAAAAGCAATAGAAGATTATGAATTAGGGAAGCAATTGCTTGAAAAATACAAAGATGTACCTAAAGTCGTAATTGAAAATCATAACAACATAGAGGAAATGAGAAAAAAGCAAAATTCAGAATTTGCAGACATGAAAAGAAACTTAATAATAGGAGTACGAAAAACGCATAAATTTGTAGAAAATCATAAAACATCAGATTATTTAGTTCCTTATACATCATCAGGATGTACAGCAATGTGTATGTACTGTTATTTAGTGTGTAATTACAATAAATGCGCATATTTAAGGCTGTTTGTAAATAGAGAGCAAATGTTAGAAAAGATAATAAAAACTGCTCAAAAAAGTGAAAAACAATTAACTTTTGAAATAGGAAGTAATAGTGACTTAATATTAGAAAATTCAATAACTGGCAATCTGGTGTGGACAATAGAAAATTTTGCAAATACTTCAAAAGGTTTCTTAACATTACCTACAAAATTCGACATGGTTGATGATATCCTTCCATTACAACATAATGGAAAGATAATTATAAGAATGAGTGTAAATCCTGAAGAAATAATAAATAAAGTAGAATTTGGAACATCAAGATTAAAAGGAAGGATACAAGCAATTAACAAATTAGTAGAATCAGGATATAAAATAGGAATACTTATAGCCCCAGTAATATTAGTAGAAAATTGGAAAGAGTTATATACGGAATTAATTCAGAGGTTAAGCCAAGAGCTATCTCACAAAGCTAAAAAAGAAGCTTTCTTTGAAATTATTTTTATGACATATAGCTATGTCCACACTAAAATAAATGAAGAAGCATTTCCAAATGCAATTAATTTATATGATCAAGAAAAAATGACAGGAAGAGGACGTGGAAAATATGGTTATAAAGAAAAAAACAGAATAGATGCAGAAATTTATTTAAGAGTACAAATGCAAAAATACTTTCCACAAAATAAAATTGAATATATAGTTTAATAAAATTTATGCTTGACGTTTTTTCAATAAAAGTATTATAATAAAATATATAATAAATAAAAGGAGAAATGATTATGGAAGAAAATGAAAACAAACAAGAGCCTTCACTAAATACTGAAGAACTAAAAAATGCAACTGTAGATACAGTAAAACAAGTAAAAGAAAGCATGAAAAATGTAAATGTAAAAGAAGAAGCAGAAGCTACTAAAGGATTTGTAATGGAAATGTTCAAAAATCCATTAGAAAAAATAAAAGAAATTGCAAATGATTCAGAAAATAAATACTTTAAAACATCTATTATACTATTAATAGTATGGGTAGCAGCAACCCTAATATCTGTAATTGATCTTGGAATTTTTGATTATTTCACATGGACATACTTCAGAACATTGTTATTAGCATATATAAAAGCAGTTTTTGCACCAATACTTATGATTGTAGCAATGTCAGTAATTCTATTTTTAATGAATAAAAAATCAAAAAAATCACTAACAACACTAATATCTACATTAACGGCAACACGAATTCCTATAATTTTTGCTAATGTTATAGGGCTATTAACAATAATTAGTTCAAATATAGTAAAAATTACAAGTAAAATTTCTAGTCTGGCTTCACTAATTTCAACAGTGTTAATGTATTTTGCAATACGCGAATTATATGGCGAAGAAGATGAAAAACAAGCTTTTAAAAATTTTGTAATAATTGAAGCAATATATCTACTAGTTTCATTAGTAATTTCATATTTAGGAATATATATTTAAGCTTGAATATATAGTTTTAAAAAGGTAAAAAGGGACCTGGTCCCTTTTTACCTTTTTTTGCTAAAATACTTGAAAAATAAGCAAAAACAATGTAAAATATAAGGGAATAAATTGGAAAAAGTGAAAAAGGGACCAGGTCCCAAATTGCGTAAAAAAAGACCCGGTCCCTTTTTACAGTTAGGGGTAAAAATGTACTTAATTATAGGATTAGGAAATCCAGAAGAAGAATATAGCAAAACAAGGCACAATATGGGATTTAACACAATCAATAAATTAGCAGAACAATATAATATTGAAATAAATAAAAGTAAATTTCAAGGACTATATGAAAGTGCTGTGATAGAAGGAAAAAAAGTAATATTAGTAAAACCACAAACTTATATGAATCTAAGTGGAAATTGTGCGCAAGAATTTGTAAATTTTTATAAAGTTCAAAATGAAAATATAATAATAATATATGATGATATGGATTTTGAACCAGGTCAAGTAAAAGTAAGAAAAAAAGGCCATGCAGGTGGTCATAATGGAATGAAATCAATCATTCAAAATTTAGGAACAGATGAATTCCCAAGAATAAGAATAGGAATAGGAAGACCTAAATATGATGGAGATGATATCAATTATGTTATAGGAGCGATACCAGAAGAAGAAATACCTAAGCTAAACGAAGGAACAGAAAAAGCAAAAGAAGCAATCATAGAGATATTAAAAAATGGAATAGATTCAGCAATGAATAAATTTAATTAGGAAGGTAGAGACATGATAGAATTAATAGTAAACAAAAAACAAAATAGCAAAATGATAGCTGCAATCGAAAATGGAAAATTAGTAGAAATATATGAAGAAGATGAAAAGAAACAGGCAGAAAGAAAGGAAGGGAATATATATTTAGGATTGGTAAAAGATATAATACCTGGAATGCAAGCAGCTTTTATAGATATTGGAACAGAAAAGACTAGTTTTATACATGTAAAAGATGTAATACCACAAGTAGATGAAAAAGTACAAAAAAGAGTAGATGTAGACATAAAGAATGCAGTAAAACCAAAACAAAAAATATTAGTACAAATTCAAAAAGATAGTAATGACAAAAAAGGTGCAAGAACATCAACACATATAAAACTAACAGGAAAATATGTTATTTTAATGCCAAACACAAATATTGTAACAATATCACAAAAAATAGTTGATGAAAAAGAAAAAGAGAGATTACTAAAAACAATTAAAGAAAAATTGCCAGAAAATACAGGTGCAATATTAAGAACTGCAGCAGAAAAGAAATCAGAAAAAGAGTTAATTAAAGATTTAGAACAACTAATAAATAAATGGCAAAAAATAAAAACAAAATTTGACAATGAAGGTGAAAATCCACAACTATTATATAGAAGTCCTTGCATTATTGAAAAAATGATATTAGACATGCCAGAAAACAAAATTGGAAAAATAGAAGTAAATGACAAAAAAGAATATGATGAAATAAAATCAATTTTAGAAGATTTACAAGAAAGTAATATAAAATTAGAATTACAACAAAATTTATTAGAAAAATATGAACTAGAAAAACAAATAGAAAAATCAAGACAAAGAAAAATATGGCTAAACTGTGGAGGATTTATAACAATAGATACAACAGAAGCATTAGTTGCAATAGATGTAAATTCAGGTAAATTTACAGGAAAAAGCTCATTAGAAGATACTGTATATAAAGTAAATTATGAAGCAACAGTAGAAATAGCAAAACAATTAAGATTAAGAGATATAGGTGGAATAATAATAATAGACTATATTGACATGCAAAAACAAGAAAATAAAGATAAAATAGAAAAACTTTTAAAAGAAACATTAAAACAAGATAGAGCAAAAACTCAAGTAGAAGGATTTACAAAATTAAATTTAATGGAACTTACAAGAAAACATATTTGCAGTCATAATAGCTAACGCTAATTTGGGGACGGTCCTTTTTTTCGCGAATTTTGGGACAGACCTTAAATTGTTTTAAAGTTTAGTTAATTAAAAGGTCTGTCCCA
>JAFQSS010000030.1 GCA_017409455.1 Clostridia bacterium
TACACTCCTTTAAATAGTCAAAGCTATAAGAAAAATCAAAAGTCCACAGTTACCACATTTAGATTATACTAAATAATAATATAAAAATAAATGAAGGAAGGAGTGTATGGTGTATTTAAGTTATTAAATATATCATACAAGTAATAAAATGATAAATAAATTCTATTTAGACAAAGAAAAAGACATAATAGTAAATTTATTTAAATCCAAAAGAGACGAAATTACATATATATTAGAAACACCACATCATAATACAGGAAATCTAATAACAAATTTGGCAAAACTATGTGGAGTAGAAACAATAAAAAATGAAAAAGATATGAAAATAATAACTGGAACAATACCAGCAAGCATCAATGGAGATAATGAAGAAGTATATGTATTTAGACTAGGTGGAATAAAAATTGCAAATATATATTATAACAGGATAGAAATAAAAGCTAAAATTCCAGCAATAACAAAAACACTTATGTCACAAACTAAAAATTATAAATTGCCAATAGAAAAAACAATAGTCAAAACATATATATTAAAAAAATCAAAATTCAGAACGGATTTACATACACATATGAATGCGAACTTATCACCAGACTGTTTAATATCATTAGGAATAATGCATCAGGTAAGATATCCTTTATATTATATTAAAAAATTAAATTTAATATTAAGTAAAGAACAAGAAGAAAAAATATATTTACAAAGAAGTGAAGTTGAAAAACAATTTATTGATAGTCCATTACAAGGAAAATATTTAACAAGAAAAATAGATGATAATACATTTATAAATTTTGCAGATTTTATTTTAAATAATTTAGAAAATGCTCAATATAATATTGAAAAAATAAGAACAAGTCTAGCTATTTTAAAAGACGGGCAAGCGGTATTCACAAATCTTGAAAAAACTTATATATATAGATATGTTTTTGCAAAAGGAATTCCATCAACAGAAGAAATCAAATTAACAGAGAAAGTTGTAAAATCAATACCTGAAAACAATATAGTAGAAATGGTATTAAAAATGATGGATGACAAAAAAAACAATAGTCCATATAAAAATAATTCATTAAGACAAGACAAATTTTTATGGATAGCAAGAGAATATCAAAAGCAAGGAATTTTCTATGTTGAAATAGCAGATACAGAATTAGCAAAAGTGGGAGAACCAGTGGTTAAATTGTTACAAGAAGTGCATGATATTTTTCCGGAAATCGAAAGAGAAACTGGTGTGAAAATAAGATTTTTGTTAGCAATAAGAAGAATTGCTTTAACAATTATAAAAGACCAAAAAACAAGTAATACATATTTAAAAGATACTATAAATGTATTAAAAGCAGTAGCAAAAAGCCCTTATGTTGTGGGAAGTGACTTTATAGGTGAAGAAATAAATGACATATCAGATTTACAACCAGTAATACAAGAAATAGTAAAATATGTAGAAAAAGAAGATAAATATTTTACCATAAGAATACATGCTGGAGAAAATGATAGTTTAAGAGATAATGTTAGAAAATCTATATTATGTGTAAAGGAAGCATTAGCAAAGGGACAGCAAATGCCAAGAGTAAGAATAGGCCATGGGTTATATTCGGAAAATTTAGATAGTGAAAAAGGGAAAGAATTATTACAACTAATGAAGGAAAATGGAGTTGTTGTAGAATTTCAATTAACATCAAATGTCAGATTAAATAATATAAGTGATTTAACAAATCATCCAATTAAGAAATTTTTGCGAAATGGTGTTAAATGTGTTCAAGGAACAGATGGATGTGGATTCTACGGTTCAGATACTTTTGATGAACAATTAGCTCTTCAAAATTTATTAGGCTTAACAGAAAATGATTTTGCCAAGATGAGAGAAGTTGAAGATGAAATAATCGAGCACAGTGATAAATATTTTAAAGAAAAAAGCAAAAAGTTTGAAAAATTCTTAGCTGGAAGGACAATAAAAGAAGCGGTACTTGAATTAGAAGAAAAGAAAATGAAAGAAACTGAAAATCAAGGAGAATTAAGAGCTTCAAATGATTTAGATACAGAAACAGAACTAAAACAAAAAATTACAACTCTTCCAACAGACAAAGTTCCTATAATAATAGCAGGAGGAAGTTTCAATACAAAAGGAAGAGAAACTTACGTAACGCCAGAGGGGATAAAATTATTAAAAGAACTTATTAAAAACATAGATAATAACAAAGTTTATTTTGCAATTGGACACAAAATGCAAGGATATGAAAAAGCAATTATTGATATTTCAAAAGAATTAAATAAGAAATTTGAAATAAATGCAATAGTACCAAAAGTTGTAACTGAAAATGTGAAAGATAGATTGCTTGATGATAGTGTTGATGGAATTTGTATTTCAACAGAATCAGAAGAACTTGGAATTTATAAAAGTTTTAATTATGAAATTTTTGAAAGAAGAAAATCAATAGTTATTGCATTTGATGGAAATTCTCCTGTATTAAATCTTGTCCAAGAAGCTAAAAATGGAAAAGGAAAATCTAAAATATATGTTAATCAAGAAAATCAATTGTTACGTGAAAAAGCAGATACTTTAGATGGATATGTTGTTCCTTTTGAAATGAGAGATAATATTGTTAATAAAATTTTTGAGGATAATCCAGAGATTTTAAGTGATAATAAAACAACAATTTATAAAAGATTTACTTAACCAAAATGTAATAGCCGCACTCCATTTGGAGTGCGGCTATTGTCCCTATTACCAGTAAGTTTTCTCGTAAGCAACTCCCCATGCAATCCAAAAAAAGACTGCAAGGATAATCGAAATTATAGCCCACCAGAAGTAAGCTACATTATCAGGATAGATGCTAATACCGCTGGGAATGGTGATTTCAAACTCAGATTCCCCTTGATCTCCCAAAGTTTCTCTGAGCTTCATCAGCACATTGGTTTTTTCCAAAGCGGATGCGTCTTCTGGTAAATTTTCAAGCTCTTCGAGCGAGACTACCAAATTTTGGTACCAGAAGCCCAGGTCATTGGACGGTTGATTCAAAAAAATTGAAACAACTCCGTCAGTTAAACCGTGTTCCTCAGCATAAGAAATAGCCTTTTCAAGCTCTTTTTTTGCTAATTCTACGGTGTTGGCGTCAGCAGCTCTTTTCAGGTACTGTTCACAGTTCAGGTTAAATGATACTGCTTTGATTATCCGTACTGTTGCCCAAGCACCAAATGCTAATGTGCTAAGGATTGCCAAGATTAAAAGAAAAGTCACCATTTTTTTCATGTTTTTTACCTCCGATGTTTGTTGTTTTTTAGGGACTATCTACTTTGTAGATAAGTATAGTATACCATTTTATTCAAAAAAAGTCAAAAAAATAGCTCAAATCCCTTGACAAATGAGCAAAAAAGGTGTAAAGTATATAAGCATTACAGATAAATGCAAGGGAATGGAGAAATGTTACCATTAACTCCGTCCCGGTGGTAAAACTTAAGAGGTGATAATAGTGATGGATAAAAAAGTAGAAATAAGTATGTTATGGGAAATATATGGAAGCCTATTAACAGACAAACAAAATGAATACATAGATTACTATTATAACCAAGACTTATCTTTATCAGAAATTGCAGAAAATGATAACATTACGAGACAAGCGGTAAGAGATATCATCAAAAAGGGGGAAAGAAAACTTTTCGAATACGAAGAAAAGCTATTGTTTATGAAAAAGACAATTAATCAGGAACAAAAAATCCAACAAATTTTATTTAATCTAACAAAAATAGAAAAAGATTCATCAGATAAACAAATAACTAGTATTTTAGAAGGAATCAAAAAAGAATTAAATTGTTTAGTTTAAACAAAAGATAGGAGGAAAGCATGGCATTTGAAGGATTATCATCAAGACTACAAGAAATAACAAGAAAACTTAGAGGAAAAGCAAGAATAAGTGAATCTGACTTAAAAGAAATGCTAAGAGAAGTAAAGCTTGCCCTACTTGAAGCAGATGTAAACTATAAAATAGTAAAAGAATTCATTAGTACAATACAAGAAAAAGCTTTAGGCCAAGATGTAATAAAATCACTAACACCAGGACAACAAGTAATAAAAATAGTAAAAGATGAAATGGTAGAATTACTTGGAGGAGTAGAAAGTAAAATAAACTTTACACCAAATCCACCAACAGTAATAATGTTAGTAGGACTTCAAGGTTCAGGAAAAACAACAACAGCTGGAAAGCTTGCAAATATTTTACGAAAACAAGGAAAGAAACCACTACTAGTTGCATGTGATATTTATAGACCAGCAGCTATAAAACAATTACAAGTAGTTGGAGCTCAGCTAAACATTCCTGTTTATAGTAATGAAACATCAAAAGATGTTGTACATATTGCAAAACAAGCAATGAGTGTAGCAATGTCAAAAATGAATGATGTAGTAATACTAGATACTGCAGGTAGATTACACATTGATGAAGAATTAATGCAAGAACTTAAAAATGTAAAATCAAATGTAAAACCACATGAAATACTTTTAGTAGTAGACTCAATGACAGGTCAAGATGCTGTAAATGTAGCACAAAGCTTTAGTGATGCAGTTGGTATTGATGGAGTTATATTAACAAAGCTAGATGGTGACACACGTGGTGGTGCAGCACTTTCAGTAAAGAAAGTTACAGGAAAACCAATAAAATATGCAGCAACAGGTGAAAAACTTAGTGATATTGAAATATTTAACCCAGAAAGAATGACATCAAGAATACTTGGAATGGGAGATGTGTTATCAATAATCGAAAAAGCTGAAGAAGCTATAACAGAAGAAGATGCTGAAAGATTAGAAAAACAACTTCGAAAAGATGAGCTAGATTTAGATGATTATTTAGCACAAATCAGACAAGTAAAGAAAATGGGTTCATTTTCATCAATATTAAAAATGTTACCTGGAATGAATAAAATAAAAGACTTAAATATTGATGACAAAGAATTTGATAAAGTTGAAGCAATTATTTGCTCAATGACTAAAAAGGAAAAAAGAAATATCAAATTATTAAATGGAAGTAGAAGAATAAGAATTGCCAAAGGTAGTGGAACTACAGTACAAGATGTAAACAAATTCATGAAATCATTTGAAATGACACAAAAAATGATGAAACAATTAAAATCAAATAAAGGTGGCATGAAAAATATGATGAAAAACATGAATATGGATGAACTTGGCAAAATGATGAAATAGTTTATAAATTTTTTAATTTATATATAAATTTTTAGAAAGAGGTGAATCAAATGGTAAAAATAAGATTACAAAGACAAGGAAAGAAAAAAGCTCCTTTCTATCACATAGTAGTAGCTGATTCTAAATCTCCAAGAGATGGAAAAATCATTGAACAAATTGGAACATATGATCCAATGACAAAACCATCTACAATAGTTCTAAACAAAGAAAAATTAGAACAATGGATAAAAAATGGTGCTCAACCAACTGATACAGTAAAAGCACTTATCAAAAATGCTTAATGGGAGGCAATCATGAAAGAAGTTTTAGAAACAATAATCAAAAACTTAGTAGATAACAAAGATGCTATCGAAATTAAAGAAGTTGAAAATGAAAAAACAATAGTTTTCGAAGTAAAAGTTGCTGAAGAAGACTTTGGAAAAATCATTGGGAGACAAGGAAAAATTGCACAATCTATAAGAACAGTAATGAGAGCTGTAGCAAACAGAAAAGATAAAAAAGTTACAGTTGAATTTATTGGGTAATGGAGAACAGTATGCAAAAAAGATTAGAAGTTGGTCAAATAGTTAATACATTTGGAATAAAAGGAGAAGTTAAAGTAACACCTTTTACAGATGATATAAATAGATTTGACGATTTAAAAAAAGTATATGTTAAAACCAGAAAAGAGTCTAAATTATATAAGGTAGAAAATGCAAGATATCATAAAAATATGGTATTACTAAAACTTGAAGGTATAGAAAATCCAGAACAAGCAGAATTACTAAAAAATGCTTATCTTGAAATTGATAGAGAGGATGCAATTCCTCTAGAAGAAGGTCAATATTTTATAGTAGATTTAATTGGACTAGATGTTTATACTGATGAAGGTCAATTACTTGGTAAAGTTGATGACATTTATAATACTGGTGCAAATGACATATATGTAGTAAAAGATGAATTAGGAAAACAGATTTTATTACCTGGAATTAAAGATGTAATAAAAGAAGTTAAATTAGATGATAGAGTTATAGTTCATCTTATACCTGGATTGATTTAATGGAGGATTTATGAAGTTTGATGTGTTAACATTATTTCCTGAAATGTTTGAGCCAATAAAACAAAGCATTATAGGAAAAGCTGAAGAAAAAAAGCTAATAGATATCAATTTAATAAATATTAGAGATTTTTCAAAAGACAAACACAAAAAAGTAGATGATACTCCATATGGTGGTGGAGCTGGTATGGTAATGCGAGCAGATGTAGTATATGATGCATATCAATCAATAAAAGATGAAAATGCAAAAGTAATATATCTTTCACCACAAGGAAAAGTATTAAATCAACAAAAGGTAGAACAATTAAGTAAAGAAGAACATCTTATTCTACTTTGTGGACATTATGAAGGAATAGACCAAAGAGTAATAAACAAAATTGTAGATGAGGAAATATCTATAGGAGACTATGTACTAACAGGTGGAGAAATTCCAGCAATGGTATTAATAGATTCTGTAAGTAGATATGTAGATGGAGTTTTAAGTGAAGATTCAATATCAGAAGAATCATTTTCGCAAGGAATACTTGAATATCCTCAATATACAAGACCAGAAACTTTTGAAGATGAAAAAGTTCCTGAAGTATTACTTTCAGGTCACCATCAAAATATCAACAAGTGGAGAAGAGAACAAGCTTTAAAAAATACATATTTAAAAAGACCAGAGCTTTTAGAAAATGTAGAATTGTCTGAAGAAGACAGAAAATATTTAAAAGAAATAAAAAATTAAGATACAATGTGCTGAACTATACAATTCAAGGCACCGCTTGTATGAAGAAAGAAGGAGGTAAATACGATGGATATCATAAAATCATTAGAACATGAACAATTAAAAAACTCTATTCCAGACTTAAAAGTTGGAAATACAGTTAGAGTACATGTTAAAATAAAAGAAGGAAACAAAGAAAGAATCCAAGTATTTGAAGGAATTGTAATTAAAAAACAAGGTGGAGGAGTTAACGCAACATTTACAGTAAGAAAAATATCTTACGGAGTTGGTGTTGAAAAAACATTCTTAATCCATTCACCATTAGTTGAAAAAGTAGAATTAGTTAGAGTTGGTAAAGCAAGAAGAGCTAAACTATACTACTTAAGAGAGAGAACAGGTAAAGCTTCTAAAACTAAAGAAATGGTTGGAGCTAGAATCGAAAATAAAGAAATCGTTCTTAAAGAAGATCTAGTTGAAGAACCAGTTGCAGAAGTTGAAACACCTGTTACAGAAACAGTTGCTGAAAATACAGAAGTAACAGCTGAATAAATACATTTGGTGCCGGTTCTATTTTGTTTAAAAAAACAAATAGAACCGGTCCTTTTTGCGCGACTTGTGAATTTAGACAAAATATAGTATAATAATTATAAGATACGCATGTGTCTAGGTAGATTGTTTTCCGAAATCTAATTAGTAAGGAGAGAAGAGTATGGGCACAATTATTGTTTGGGCAATTATTATTGGTCTTTTGATTTGGGGATACTCTTAACTATCGAAATCCAGCAACTTCATTTGTGAGGTTGCTGGATTTTTTGTATTAATACATATACCAAAAATTTCAACAAAAAAATTGTCGAAATAACTTTACAAAAAAAGATAACTAATATAAAATAAAATAGATAAAGTAGGACAAAATATTAAAAATACGGAGGAAAAAATGAAAGAGAAAAATGAATTGAGTTATAGAGAGTTAAAAATGGTATGTAACCAAAACATGTTCCATTTTGAAACAACAGAAGAACTAGAACCAATAAATGACGGAATAGGCCAAGATAGAGCTATCAAAGCATTAGAATTTGGTATTAATGTTGATGTAAAAGGCTATAACATATATATAGAAGGTCCAAGTGGAGTAGGAAAAACAATGTATGCTAAAAATTATTTGGACAGTATTTCAACTAAAAAGAAAGTTCCAAATGATTGGTGTTATATATATAATTTTCAAAATCCAAATGAACCAATAGCCGTATCATTACCAGCAGGGCAAGGTAAAGAATTCCAAGAGAGTATGGATGGATTTATTCAAGAAGTGAAAAAAGACATTAAAAAAACATTTAATGCTGATGATTTTGAAAAAGAAAAGGCATTAATAAAAAAGGAATTCGAAGAGAGAAGAGAAGTTGTAATGACAAAACTTAATGAAGAATCGCAAAAACATGGATTCCAAGTTAAGTCAGCACAAAATGGTATATACATGATGCCCGTAATAGATGGTAAAGTTGTGCCAGAAGAAGAATTTGAAAAACTAGAGGAATCAATTAAACAAGATTATGAATCAAAATCATTAATTGTACAAGAACATATAATGAATGCAATAAGTACAATTAAACAAATAGAAAGACAATCAGATAAAAAAGTATCTGAATGGCAATCAAATGTTGCATTATTAACAGTAAATGCACATATAAATTACATCAAATCAAAATATAAAAGAAATAAAAAAATAAATCAATTTTTAAATGATGTAAAACAAGATGTGTTAAAAAATGTACCATATTTCTTAGAGGAAGATAAGCAACAAAATAATGCACAAACTCAGGCCAATCCATTACAAAAAAAGCCAGATCCTTGTTTAAATTATAGAGTAAACTTATTTATAGACAATAGTAACAAAGAAGGATGCCCAGTAATAATGGATTCAAATTATTCATATCAAAACCTATTTGGAAAACTTGAATATGAAAATTATTATGGATCACTAAAAACAGATTACACAATGTTAAAACCAGGATTAATGTATAAAGCAAATGGAGGATATATAATTTTCCAAGCAAAAGATTTACTTTCAAATCCTGTTTGTTACGAAGAATTAAAAAGAGTATTAAGAATAAAAGAATTAGGTATAGATAATGTAATAGAGCAACGTTCATCAATGGCAATGATATCATTAAAACCTGAACCAATTCCATTAAATTTAAAAGTAATACTTATTGGAGATTCAAGTATTTATCATACATTATTATCAGTAGATTCAGATTTTAGAAAACTATTTAAAATAAAAGTAGAATTTGAAGAAACAGCTACAATTGATGAAGAAAATGTAAATAAATTAGCAAGATTTGTTCATACATTCTGTGAAAAAGAAGAATTGCCACAACTAGATAAATCTGCAATGGCAAGAATTGTTGAATATGCATCTAGATTAGCAGGAGATAATGCTAAAATATCAAATAGATTTACAGATTTAGCAGAAATTATTGGAGAAGCTGGAACTTGGGCTAAGCTTGCAAAAACAAAAGTAGTAACAGAAGATTTGATTAATAAAGCACTTAGTGAAAGAATTGAAAGAATTAAAAAATATGATGCTAAATATATAGAAATGATAAAAGATAACACATTATTAATAAATACAAAAGGTTCTTTAGTTGGAGAACTAAACGGTTTAACAGTAATGACAATAGGAGATTATTCATTTGGAAAACCAGCCAAGATTACAGTAAACACTTATACTGGGAAAGAAGGAGTTGTAAATATTGAAAGAGAAGTAGAGCTTTCAGGATCAACTCACACAAAAGGTGTATATATTCTTTCTGGATATTTAGGAGAAATGTTTGCACAAGATATACCACTTTGCTTAACTGCAAGTATTTGTTTTGAACAATTATATAATGGAGTAGATGGAGATAGTGCATCAAGTACAGAATTATATGGATTATTATCAAGTCTTTCAGGGATACCAATTAAGCAATCAATTGCTGTAACTGGTTCAGTAAATCAAAAAGGACAAATTCAACCAATTGGTGGTGTTAATGAAAAAATTGAAGGATTTTTCCAAATCTGTAAAATGCGTGGATTAGATGGAACACATGGAGTTATGATACCTGTTCAAAATATTAATAATCTTCAACTTTCTGATGATGTTGTAGATGCTGTTAAAAATAAAGAATTCCATATTTATGCAGTTTCTACAATTGAAGAAGGGATAGAAGTTCTAACAGGTGTTCCAGCAGGTAAAAAGGATAGAAATGGTAATTTTCCAGCTGGTACAGTTAATTATTTGGTTTATGAAAAATTAAAAAAATATGCGAAAGTTTGTGAGAAATAAGTGAAATAGCTACAGAAATGTGGCTATTTTTTATTGAAAAAGTATCTAAAATATATTAAAATAAAACTAGAAGAAAGTGAGGCAATATGAAAGAACAAGAATATAAGATACAAAACATAAAATCATTTGAATTAGCAGATATATTTGACTGTGGTCAATGTTTTAGATGGAATAAGCAAGCAGATGGAAGCTACACAGGAGTATTCAAAGGAAATGTAATGAATGTTCGAAAAGTAGGAGACACAGCAATATTTAAAGGAATATGTAATGGAAATATAAAAGAAATAGTTGAAGATTATTTTGACTTAAATCGTAATTATGAGGAAATAAAAGAACAATTATCAAGAATTGATAATCATATGAAAATAAGTATTGATTATGGACAAGGAATAAGAATATTAAATCAAGACTTATGGGAGATGATAATATCATATATAATTTCTGCGAACAATAATATTCCAAGAATAAAAGGAATAATAGATAGAATTTCTAAAAACTATGGAAATGAGATACAATGGAATGGAGAAAAATGTTATACATTTCCAACTCCCGAACAATTAAAAAATGTAAAAACAGAAGATTACAGAAAATTAGGAGCAGGTTTTAGAGACGTTAGATTATATGAAACTGTCCATATGGTTTTAGATAAAAAAGTAGATTTAGAACAAATGCAAAATAATCCTAATACTTTAGATGTGAGAGAGCAACTTTTAACTTTATCAGGAGTTGGTCCTAAAGTTGCTGATTGTATTTTATTATTTTCTACATTGAAACGTTTTGAAGTTTTCCCGATAGATGTATGGGTAAGACGTGTTATGAATGAACTATATATTAAAAATGAAGATGAAACAAAAGTTAATAAAAAAGAACTTGAAAAACTTGCACAAGAGAAGTTTGGGAATCTTGCAGGTATTGCACAACAATATTTATTTTATTGGAAAAGAGAGGCATAAAAAGATTATAAAAACAATTGACTTTTAATAAATATTCGAGTATAATAAAAATAGAAGAAGAGATACCACAGAAATGTGGCGTATCATATGAATGTTTTTAAGAATACATCTCTATGACCAGACAGAGATGTGTTTTTTTATTTTGTCAAGTTTTCTTATTGTAACTATAAGTGCTACGAATAAGGCAACTGCGACTGCTGTCAATACTATGACATAAATAAAAAGTATGTAGATTATTACTAAGTAAAAATTTACTATACCCATGCGCATCGCCTCCTCTCTTTAGTAGGATTATGATACGCCACACTCTGCTTCTCTCCACTTCTTAGCCATGATTATATAGTCTATTGGGATAAATGTCAATCGCTATTATAAAAAAGCAAGAAATACACAGAAAAACCTTAAAATAGATAGTTTTTGACAAAGGTAAGTAAACATGATATAATATAAACGCATTTTTTAAATGTAATTTGAAAAAGGAGTGATTCACCATGAGTGAAAACAAACGGACGCCGGAACAAATTCTTGAGCAAGCAAATGCTTTTCTCGAGAAAGCTGGAGTCACTGCTGCACTTGATGAGTTTCTAAACTCTGAACGTGTAAGAGAAGTGGTTCTTCACCAGGCTAGTATTTGTGAAGAGGATATGAGAAAACTTGTCAGTGAACAAGAAGACGAACTGGCTGCAAAAGCTGAAACACTGGGGATTTGTGACGAGATAGCAGAAGGTTTCTGCAGCGACTTTGCAATCAACTTCAGAATTTTTATGTTTTTGGATCATATTGAGGTCCTTAAAGCATACGGAATGCAAGAAAGGACATGTTATGGCATGGTGTCACATGTGCTTTCTAATAAGTCCGAAATTCTATATCAGTTGGTTAACACTGTTTGTGGAATTCAGTGGGAAAAACAATTTAAACTGATGTGTGAATGGCTTGAACAGTTGGAATTCGAAGAAGATGATGTTGATGGTCCTGAACCTATTACACACGAGAATTGTGGTGAAACCAAGTGTCTGTATGATGAAGAGTGCCGTGAACAGGGATTCTGCCTGAAAGGTAAAGAATTTCATTGTAACGGAAAGGGCAAAGCTGAGGGCGAATGTAATTGCCCTTGTGTACTTTCCTGCAATCCGGGTCTTCACTATCCGTGCGAGGAGTTGGAATTTACGGTAATCCCGCCTGAAGGTGGATGCTGTGAACAAGGCGTCAAGTAAGCAGTAGAAATTCATTCCGAAAAAGCGGAGCCGTAGGAATATCAATTATTCCTACGGCTCTTGCTATTATAAATATATTAAATTACTTCACAACTACATTGTAAATTTTATTTTTAACATAAATTTCTTTAACAATAGATTTTCCATCAAGTTTTCCTTCAAGAGCAGAATGAACTTTCTCTTTAACAGAAGCTTCATCTTCATCTAAAGCAATCATCACTGTTGCTTTAAGTTTTCCATTAACTTGAACAGGTAATTCGATTTCATCATCAATAGTTTTAGATTCATCATATGTTGGCCAAGGTTCATAAGAAATTGTATCTGTATGACCAAGCATATTCCAAAGTTCTTCTGTAATATGAGGTGTAATAGGATTCAATAATTTTAAGAAACCTTCTGCATATTCTTTTGGAAGAACATCTTCTTTACTAACACTATTTACAAAAATCATCATTTGAGAAATAGCTGTATTAAAGTACATATTTTCATAATCATTAGTTACTTTCTTAACTGTAAAATGATATACTTTTTCAAGGTTTTTATTTGGTACATCTTTAATCTTATTAGACTCTGCAAACAATCTCCAAACTCTATCTAAGAATTTTTTTGAACCTTCGATTCCATTTGGGTCCCAAGGTTTAGCACTATCAATTGGTCCCATAAACATTTCATAAAGTCTTAAACTATCTGCACCATATTCTCTAACCATATCATCAGGATTAATAACATTACCTTTTGATTTACTCATCTTTTCACCATTAGGTCCTAAAATCATACCTTGATGACGAAGTTTTGCAAATGGTTCTTTAACTGGAACAAGACCTTTATTATATAAATAGTTATTCCAGAATCTTGAATATAGAAGATGTCCAACTGCATGTTCAGGCCCTCCCATATATAAATCAACAGGTAACCAATGTTTAAGTAATTCTTGATTTGCGAATTCATTATCATTATTTGGATCAATATATCTTAAGAAATACCAACTTGAACCAGCTGAACCAGGCATTGTGCTTGTTTCTCTTTTTGCAGGTTTACCTTCAAAAGTTGTATTTATCCAATCAGTAGCTTTATCTAGTGGAGAAGCACCTGATTTAGATGGAGCATAGTCCTCTAATTCTGGAAGAACTAAAGGTAATTCACTATCAGCTAAAGCTTTCATTTCATCATCTAAATAAACTATTGGAATAGGTTCACCCCAATAACGTTGTCTTGCAAATATCCATTCACGTAATTTATAATTGACTTTTTTAGTTCCAATATTGTTTTCTTCAAGCCATTTGATTATTTTATCAATAGCATCTTGTTTATTAAGACCATCTAAGAAATTAGAATTTATATGTAGTCCATCACCTGTAAATGCTTCTTTTGAAACATCTCCACCTTCTAAAACTGGAATAATTTCAAGTCCAAATTTAGTTGCAAATTCATAATCTCTTTGATCATGTGCAGGAACTGCCATAATACATCCTGTACCATATGTAGATAAAACATAATCTGAAATCCAGATAGGAATTTGCTTTCCGTTTACAGGATTAATTGCATATGCTCCTGTAAACACACCTGTTTTTTCTTTATTAAGTTCAGTTCTTTCTAAATCAGATTTTGCAGCAGCAGCTTTTTTATATTCTTCAACAGCTATTTTTTGTGCGTCTGTAGTTATTTGATTAACTAAATCAAGTTCAGGTGCTAATACGCAATAAGTTGCACCAAAAAGAGTATCAGGTCTAGTTGTAAATACAGTCATTTGTAAATTATCTGTATTTGCAATATAGAATTTAACTTCAGCACCTTCACTACGACCAATCCAATTTCTTTGGATCTCTTTTGTAGAGTCAGGCCAATCAATATCTTTAAGACCATTTAATAATACATCTGCATATTGAGGGATATCTAATACCCATTGTTTCATGTTTTTACGAACAACAGGGAATCCACCTCTTTCACTTTTACCATCTATAACTTCATCATTAGAAAGTACACATCCAAGACCTTCACACCAGTTAACAGGCATTTCAACTAATTTAGCTAGACCATCATTATATAATTGTTTAAAAATCCATTGAGTCCACTTGTAATAATCAGGGTCACAAGTTGAAATTTGTTTATCCCAATCAAATGAAAAACCTAACATTTTCAATTGTCTTGTAAAAGTTTCTATATTAGCAGCTGTAAATCCAGCTGGATGATTTCCTGTTTGAATAGCATATTGTTCTGCTGGTAAACCAAAGGCGTCCCATCCCATTGGATGTAAAACATTATATCCTTGCATTCTTCTCATTCTAGACAAAATATCAGTAGCTGTATAACCTTCAGGATGTCCTACATGTAGACCTTGTCCTGATGGATAAGGAAACATGTCTAATGCATAGAATTTAGGTTTTGAAAAATCCCATACATCTGTAAAAAATGTTTTATTTTCATCCCAATATTTTTGCCATTTTTGTTCTATTTCTCTAAAATTATATGACATATATAATCTCCTTTCATTTCCCTAATTCTAATATATCGATTATACTAGCAAAATGGCGAAAAGTCAATGAAAAATGGAAAAAACTCAAATTTTTGGAACTTTTAAGAACAGTCCTTTTTGTTTCAGTTCTGCAACTTTAAGGACCGTCCCCAAAAGTTTCAGAAAGTATTGCAAAATATTAAAAAAATCTGTATAATAAAAACGGAAATAACCTTAAATTGCTAATTTAAGGTTTCTATAAAATTGAAAAGATTGGTGAAAAAATAATGAGTATCGATTTAGAAAAAGCAAAACAAGAATTCATAAAATATACTGAAAATTATGACTTAGAAGAAGAAAGAATAAATGCAAAACAAATACATTCATTAAGAGTAATGGAAATATCAAAACAAATAGCTGAAGGGATAGGATTGTCAAACGAAGAAATAGAATTAGCAACGCTGATAGGTTTAGTACATGATATCGCAAGATTTGAACAATATACTCAATATGGTACATATAAAGACTTGGAAAGTTTTGATCATGGCGATTTTGGAGCAAAAATATTACATAAAGATTTAAGAAAATATATTGAAACAAATGAATATGATGAAATAATAATTAAAGCAGTCAAGAATCACAATAAATTTAAAATAGAAGATGGACTTACTGAAAAAGAAGAATTATTTTCAAAAATAGTAAGAGATGCAGATAAAATAGATATATTTTATCAAGGTGTTGTGAGATATTGGAAAGGAAAAGAACAAGAGGTAGAAAATTCTATAATTTCACAAGATGTAATAGAAGCAATTCAAAATTTTTCACAAACAAAAAGAAAGCTAGATGAAACAGCAATTGATAATGTGATGAGCGTTATAGCTTTTATATTTGATTTGAACTTTAAATCAAGTTTTCAAATTTTAAAAGAAGAAGACTATATAAATAAATGTCTTAATAGATATAATTTAAGAGATGACTATACAAAAGAAAAAGTAGAAGAAATAAGACAGATAGCGAATAAATATATTATAAGTAAAACATAAAGGTCTGTCCCCAAATTCGCGAAAAAAAGGACCGTCCCTAAATTCGCGAAGAAAAGGACCGTCCCCAAATTAGAGGAGGTGACTAAATGCCAAAAAAACTAGTAATAGCAGAAAAACCATCAGTAGCAATGGAATTTGCAAAAGCATTAAAAATAAATGCAACAAGAAAAAACGGATATTTAGAATCAGATGAATGGATAATAACATGGTGTGTAGGGCATTTAGTAACAATGAGCTATCCAGAAGTATATGATGAAAAACTAAAATTCTGGAGATTAGATACATTGCCATTTATACCACAAGAATGGAAATATGAAATAATACCAGCAGTTCAAAATCAATTTAATATAGTAAAAGAATTACTGCAAAGAGAAGATGTTGAAGAAATATATAATGCAGGAGACTCTGGAAGAGAAGGGGAATACATACAAAGATTAGTATTTATGATGGCAAAGCCAAACCCAAAAGCAAAAATAAAAAGGGTATGGATAGATTCGCAAACAGAAGATGAAATAAGAAGGGGAATAAAAGAAGCAAAAGACCAAAGTGAATATGATAGTTTATCAGATTCCGCATATTTAAGAGCAAAAGAAGATTATTTAATAGGAATAAATTTTTCGAGATTATTATCAATAATATATGGTAGAAGAGTAGCAAGAGAAATAAATGAAGAAAAAGCTTCAATTTCAGTAGGTAGAGTAATGACATGTGTACTTGGAATGGTAGTATCAAGAGAAAGAGAAATAAGAAATTTTGTTAAAACAAAATATTATAAAATAATTGGCGAATTTGGAAATCAAAATGGGACTTTTAAAGCAGAATGGAAAGTAAATGAAAAATCTAAAATGTTTGAAAGTCCAAAACTTTATAATGAAAATGGATTCAAAAAAGAAGATGATGCCAAACAGTTGATATCCAGTTTAGCAGGGAAAAAAGCAAATATAACAGAATTAAAGAAATCAAAACAAAAAGAAAATGCTCCATTATTATTTAATTTAGCAGAAATTCAAAATGAATGTACAAAAAGGTTTAAAATAAAACCAGATGAAACATTAGAAATTATTCAAAATTTATATGAAAAGAAGTTGGTAACATATCCTAGAACTGATGCTAGAGTTTTATCGTCAGCTGTTGCAAAAGAAATATCAAAAAACTTAAATGGGTTGGTGAAAGGATACAAAGATGAAGAGGTTCAATCTTTATTAAATAAAATGATAACTGAAAAATATTCAACAAATTTAATTAAAACAAAGTATGTAAATGACAGCAAAATTACAGATCATTATGCAATAATTCCAACAGGTCAAGGGTATGAAAATTTCGAAAAGTTGCCAGAACTACAAAAAATGGTGTATAATGTAATAGTTAAAAGATTTATAGCAATATTTTACCCACCTGCTGAATATAATAAAGTAACGTTAACAGTAGAAGTTGAAAATGAAATATTTAATGCAAGTGGAAAAGTATGTACAAGCCAAGGATATTTAGAAGTCCTAAAACCTAAGAATGCAAATAAACAATCCACAGGAAATGAACAAACTGTGGAAACAGAAAATAATTTAGAAGCATTTAAGGATTTGAAAAAAGGACAAGAAGTGGAAGTAAAAAACTATGAGATAAAAGATGCAGAAACATCACCACCATCAAGATATAATTCGGGTTCAATAATTCTTGCAATGGAAAATGCGGGAAAACTAATCGAAGAGGAAGAGCTTAGAGAACAAATAAAAGGTGCAGGAATAGGAACGAGTGCGACTCGAGGTGAAATTATAAAAAAATTAGAAAAAATTAAATATATTGAAATAAATTCAAAAACTCAAATTGTTACACCAACCAAAAAAGGTGAAGCAATTTATGATGTTGTTAATTATTCAATGCCTGATATGCTTAATCCAAAACTTACTGCAAGTTGGGAAAAAGGATTAGATATGGTTGCAAAAAAAGAAATTCAATCAAATGAATTTATGGTTAAACTTGAAAATTATATAAATTCGAAATTTAATAAATTAGTTGTAAAAATGTAAGAAAGGAATTTTGATGAATACAATATTAGGAGAAGTAGGTAAAAGTCCTAAATTCTGTGAATACGTAAAAAGTATAGAAAATAAAAAAAGCCCGATAGCTATATCGGGCTTAACTGACGTGGGAATGGTGCAAATATTGGCGGCGACTAAAGAGTTTGTAAAAAAGCCAATATGTATCATAACTTATAATGAAATACAAGCAAGAAAAATAGTACAAGATTTAAATTATTTCACAGACAAAATAATATACTTGCCTAAAAAGGAAATAGTAACATATGACTATATTGCTGAAAGTAAAGACTTGCCATATGAAAGAATTGAAGCATTAAACAAAATTCAAGAACTAAAAACAGGAATAGTTGTAACAACAATTGAAGCTGCGATTCAAAAAATGATAAGTAAAAATGAATTATATAAAAATACATTAAATTTTAAAATTGGAGAAGAACATAAATTAGAAGATATAAAACAAAAACTTGTAGATTTAGGATATGTTAGATATGACTTAATAGACGGAAGAGGTCAATTCAGTGTAAGAGGTGGCATTGTAGATGTATCAATAACTGATAAAACTGGAATAAGAATAGAGTTTTGGGGAGATGAAGTTGATTCAATTAGATATTTTAACATAATAAGTCAAAGGTCAACTGAAAACATAGAAAGTGCTACAATCTATCCTGCACATGAATATTTATTAGCTGAAGATATAGACACAGTTATAAACAAAATCAAAAATACAATATATACTGATGAAATACAAGAACAAGTAAATCAAGATGTAGAAACAATTAAAGCTGGGAATTATATAAGTAAAATAGATAGATATTTGAATTCGTTTTATGAAAAACAAGAAACAGTATTAGATTATTTATCGGATAACTTTATAATTGCAATAGATGAAATAAACAAAATAAACCAAAGGCTTGAAAATGTAAATTTGGACAGTCAAAATGTAATACAATTATTATTAGAAAAAGGGAAAATAGTACCAGAAGCTTTAAAAAATACTTCAAATTATCAAGAATTTGAAGAAAAACTTGAAAACAGACAAAAAATATATCTAGAAAAATTTGATGATGAAATAAAGATACAAGCAGAAAAATATAAATGGACATATAAAGAAAAGAATTTTTATAAAAGCGAAATTGAAATATTATTTAAAGAACTATTAAAAGCACAAGAAGCTAAAAAGAAAATTTATATATTAGCAGAAACAAAGGAAAAAGCGAAAAAAATATGTGCATTATTAGATGAACAAGAAATAATAAACAAATATGAAGAAAAACTAAATCAAACAATAATAGTAAAAAATAATGAGAGTTTAGTTACAGTCACGGTAGGAAAATTGTCGGCAGGATTTGAATGTTTTGATTTAAATCAATTAGTGATAACGGCGCAAGAATTGATTGAAGGAGAAAAGAGAAAAACATATAGAACATCAGCATTTAAACAAGGAGAAAAAGTAGTATTTGCAGATTTAAAAATAGGAGACTATGTAGTACACAAAAATTACGGAATAGGAATTTTTATTGGTGTAAATACTATTAAAGCAGATGGAACGACAAAAGACTATATAAAAATAAAATATTATGGAGATGATATTTTATATGTCCCAACAAACCAACTTGACAGTATAAGAAAATACATCGGTGGAGATGAAGGTGGTTTAAAAGTAAATAAATTAGGCTCAAAAGAATGGTTAAAAACAAAAGCCAAAGTAAAAAATAACTTAAGAGAAGTTGCAAGAGAATTAATAGAATTATATGCGAAAAGAGAAAAAGCAAGAGGACATGCATTTGCTAAAGATACGCCATGGCAAACACAATTTGAAGATAGTTTTCCATATCAAGAAACAGATGACCAATTAAGATGTATAGATGAAGTTAAAAAAGATATGGAAGCATACAAACCAATGGACAGATTGTTGTGCGGAGATGTTGGATATGGCAAAACAGAAGTAGCAATAAGAGCAACATTTAAAGCAGTTATGGATGGGAAACAAGTAGCATATCTAGCGCCAACAACAGTATTAGCACAGCAACAATATAAAGAATTCAGTGATAGAATGTCCGAATTCGGAATAAAAGTAGAAGTTTTAAATAGATTCAAAACTAAAAAACAACAAACAGAAATTATTAAAAAACTTAAAATTGGAGAAGTAGATGTAGTTGTTGGAACACATAGAATATTAAGTGAAGATGTTGAATTTAAAGATCTAGGGTTATTAATAATAGATGAAGAGCATAGATTTGGCGTAAAAGCGAAAGAAAAAATAAAACAATACAAAACAAATGTAGATGTATTAACAATGACAGCGACTCCAATTCCAAGGACATTACATATGTCAATAGTTGGAGTAAGGGATATGTCTGTAATCTATGAACCGCCATATAACAGAAAACCAGTACAAACTTATGTATTACAATATGACAGAGAAGTAATAAGAGAAGCGATAACAAAGGAATTAGAAAGAAAAGGTCAAGTATTTTACTTATTTAATAATGTAGAAAGAATAATGCAAAAAGCTGATGAAATTGCTAATCTAATACCAGAAGCAAAAGTTACATATGCACATGGCCAAATGTCTGGAAACGAAATTGAAGATATAATGGAAGAATTCGTAGAGGGAAAAACAGATGTATTAGTATGTACAACAATTTTAGAATCAGGAATAGACATACCAAATGCAAACACAATAATTGTAGAAAATGCAGACAGAATGGGACTTGCTCAATTATATCAAATAAGAGGAAGAGTAGGACGTTCAGACAGACAAGGATATGCATATATAACATACAAAAGAGATAAACTATTATCAGAAATTGCAGACAAAAGATTAAAAGCAATAAAAGAATTCACTGAATTTGGATCAGGATTCAAAATAGCAATGAGAGACTTGGAAATCAGAGGAGCTGGAAGTTTACTTGGAGAAATTCAACATGGACATCTAGAACAAGTTGGATATGATACATATTGCAATTTATTAGATGAAGTTGTAAGAGAAATTCAAGGAGAAGTAATAACTCCAGAAATAGATGTACAAATAGATTTAGATGCAACATGTTATATACCAGACACATATATTTCAGATTCGAGTCAAAAAATAGAAATGTATCAACAAATTGCATTATGCAAAAATGAAGAAGATATACAAAATGTAATTGATGAAATGATAGATAGATTTGGAGATATGCCAAAAGAAATTGAAAATCTAATTGAAATTGCAAGAATAAAAAATTTATGCAAAAAATTAAATATAAGCAAAGTTCAAAGTAGAAGAAATTTTGTAGTATTTATTTTTGAACCAGGGGAAATAAATATAGATATCAATGAATTGGTAAAAAAATATAAAAACAAAATAAAATTTACCCAAGGAATTAAACCACAAATAACATTGGCTCTTGATAATACGTCTGAAATCAAGATGCTTAAAGAGGTAGAAGAGTTTTTGGTGCAGACCTTGTAAAGGAAAAAGGAGGTAAAAATGCAAGTTATATCAAGTAAAGACAATGAATTAGTAAAACATATTAAGAAATTAAAAGATAAAAAATATAGAGACGAAAGCAATGAATACATTGTAGAAGGTGTAAAACTAATTGAAGAAGCTGTAAAAGAAAATGTGAAAATAAAGAGAATAATCGTATGTGAAGACACAACACGAACATATGAAATACCAACAAATGTAATGTTAGAAATAGCAAAATATGAATGTATATATGTAACAGACAAAATATTTGCATCAATTACACAAGTAGCAAACCCTCAGGGAATAATGGCAATAATAGAAAAAAACAGTACAAATGAGGATATTGATTATTCTCAAGATATAATAGTTGCATTAGATGATGTGCAAGATCCTGGAAATCTTGGAACTATTTTAAGAACTGTAGACAGTATTGGATTAAATCAAATAATAGTATCAAAGGAAACTGCAGATGCTTTTAATCCTAAAGTAGTACGTTCAACTATGGGAGCTATATTTAGAATTAAAATTATTGAAGTGGAAGATTTGAAACAAACAATTAAAGAAATGAAAAAACATCATTTTAAATTAATGGTAACATCTTTACAAACAGATAATAGTATATATGATATTGATTTTCACAAAAAAGTTATAGTTATTGGAAATGAATCAATTGGAGTTTCAAAAGAAATTCAAGATATGGCTGATGAAAAAGCTAAAATTCCAATGCTTGGTAAAACTGAAAGTTTAAATGCATCTGTTGCAGCTGGAATTGTAATGTATGAATATGTAAGACAGAAATTAAGTAAATAATAGAAAGCACATCTAAAAAATGATGTGCTTTTTCTAATATTAGTAATCAGAAACAAAAAACAACTACTAATATAATGAATGAAAAAAGTCCGGACTCATCTTATGATGTAATTATACCATATTTAATACAGTTAAAAATGTAGAACCATGTCGAGCAAATGGAAAATATTTGAAAAAACCGACAAAAAGTACTTGCAATTTTAAAAATAAAGTATTATATTAGATACTATCGCAAAAGAGAAAGGAGGAGAGAAGTTGAAAAACTTTTTTGGAAGCATCTTTATAAATCGAGACGAATTAAGAGAAGCGGGAATAGATTATCCAATAAAAGTAGAATATTATAAAATAACTAATGAAGAAGAAAAAATAAAGGAAAATAAATTAATATATGGAATACAAATAATAAAAACAGAATATAGAGATAAAATAGGAGTCGAACAAGAGAAAATAGAGCATATAACAAATGATGAAAGTGAGATAACAAGGATGTTAAGTTTAATCAAAGAAAATGAAGTCACACCAATAGGACTTGAAGATGTAATTTTAGAAATAAAAAGCAGGCAAGCTCTTGCCAAAAATAAAAAATTGAGCTACAATACTTAAGAAGATAAGCGGAGAAGGGAGAAAATATGACAGATAAATTAATAATAGTAGAATCACCAGCAAAAGCTAATACAATAAAAAAATTCCTAGGAGGAAATACTAAAGTAATGGCATCAATGGGACATGTTAGAGATTTGCCGAAATCAAAACTAGGAATAGATGAAAAAAATAATTTTGAACCTGAATACATAAATATTAGAGGAAAGGGAGATTTAATAAAAGACCTAAAAAAAGAAGCTAAATCAGCAAAAAAAGTATATCTTGCAACTGACCCTGACCGTGAAGGAGAAGCAATAGCGTGGCATTTATCAAAAATATTAGATGTAGATGGTAATAAAATTACAAGAGTAACATTTAACGAAATAACAAAAACAGCAGTACAAAAAGCAATAAAAGAACCAAGAGACATAGATGTTAATTTAGTAGATGCCCAACAAGCGAGAAGAGTTCTAGACAGAATTGTAGGGTATAAAATAAGTCCTGTATTATGGAAAAAGGTAAGAAGAGGTTTATCTGCAGGAAGAGTACAATCAGTTGCAGTAAAACTGATTGTAGACAGAGAAGAAGAAATTGAAAAATTTATTCCAGAGGAATATTGGAATATATATGTAAAATTATTAGATGAAAAATCTAAAAAAATCTTTGAAGCCAAATTTTATGGAAAAGACAACAAAAAGATTGAAGTTCACAATCAAGAACAAGTAAATCAAATACTTGAAGATATTAAAAATGCGAAATATATTATAGAAGATATTAAAAAAGGGGAAAAGAAACGAACGCCTGCACCACCATTTACAACAAGTACAATGCAGCAAGAAGCATCAAGGAAACTAGGTTTTACTTTAAAAAAGACAATGTCAATTGCACAAGGATTATATGAAGGTGTAAAGATTCCTGAAAAAGGAACGGTCGGATTAATTACATACATGAGAACAGATTCGACAAGAATATCTGAGGAAGCAAGAACATCTGCGAAATCTCATATATTAGAAATATATGGAGAAGAATACTATGAAAATAGATATTACAGAACAAATAAAGAAGCACAAGATGCGCATGAAGGTATAAGACCAACATATGCCGATTTAGAACCAGAAAAAATAAAAGAATCTTTAACAAAAGATCAATACAAACTTTACAAATTAATATATAATAGGTTTATGGCTAGTCAAATGTCAGCAGCTGTTTATGATACAATGGCAGTTACAATTGATGCAAATGATTACATATTTAAAGCAAACGGTCAAAATTTAAAATTCAAAGGATTTATGACATTATATGTAGAAGGGACTGATGAAAAACAAGAAGAGGAAGAAGGCATGCTTCCTGAATTAGAGTTAAAGCAAGAAGTAATAAGGCAAAGTATAGAACCAAAGCAAAGCTTTACGGAACCTCCTGCAAGATACACAGAAGCGAGTCTTGTAAAAGCTCTAGAAGAAAAAGGAATAGGAAGACCAAGTACATATTCTCCAACAATTACTACTATATTAGAAAGAAGATATATAGAAAAAGAGCAAAAACAATTAATTCCAACAGAACTTGGAAAAATTACAAATAAATTATTAATAGAAAACTTTACTAATATAATTAATGTAGAATTTACAGCAAATATAGAAAATCAATTTGATAGCATTGCAGATGGAAAAGAAAATTGGAGAAAAATAATAAGCGAATTTTATGGACCATTTGAAGAAAATGTTGAAAAAGTTGAAAAAGAATTACAACATGTAGAATTGGTTGAAGAAGTTTCTGATATACCATGCGACAAATGTGGAAGAATGATGGTATATAAATATGGTAAATTTGGAAAGTTCTTAGCTTGCCCAGGATATCCTGAATGTAAAAATACTAAAGCGATTGTTGAAACAATTGATGAGCCTTGTCCAAAATGTGGGGCGACAGTTCAAGTTAGAAAAGCTAAAAATAAAAAGAAATACTATATATGTGAAAACAATCCTAAATCTTGTGATTATATTTCTTGGAATAAACCACAAAAATAAGAATAAGGAAGAGAGAGTTCAAAAGGCTCTCTTTTTAATATGATATTAAGTTAATTGGAAAAACTTACATATATAAAAGGTGTTGACTTTTGGAGATAGAGATGTTAATATAAAAAAAGACCAAGCAAAACAAGTTTGTGATTGAAGAAAAATCTTTAAAAAAGTTTTAAAATTTTTTAAAAAAGATATTGACAAA
>JAFQSS010000031.1 GCA_017409455.1 Clostridia bacterium
CATAGTTATACCAGCCCTTTCAACTATGTTAATTATATCATATTAGACCATTAAAACATAGAAAAAATAGTGAATTAGAAAAATTATTTTCCAATTCACTATTTTTTTAGAGACTTACTCGGCTACTTTTTCAGCAGCCTCGCTTATGCTCGTCTTTTTGCGTTAGATAAAAAGAATCCCCTTAGGAAATTCCTAAGGGGAAGAGAGGTTTAAAACTTATTGCCCGCCGGCACGTAGGTGCTTACGGCGTTATGAGGAATGAGAACAGGACTGGTCTCATAGGCTCGAGTCTCGATGAGCATATCTGTCTCATCATACGCAAGCAACTTGCCACGTAGCTGGAAGCCATTTGCGAAAATCAACCGAATCGATGAGCCCTTATTCTTTTCCAAAAAGTTCTGTCTGATTTCATTCATGATGTATCTCTCCTATATAAAAAATATTGTTGGCACAAAGCCTAACATATATATATTATACCATATATTTCCCAAAAATGCAAATTGCACTTGACAAAAGAACAACCGTTTGATAATATATGACAAATGGTAAGGGGATATTATGGAAAAACAAATATTACATGTAGATGTAAATAATGCATTTTTAAGTTGGACAGCAGTAGATATGTTGAAAAAAGGAAGTAAAATAGATATAAGAGAAATTCCTTCAGTAATTGGAGGAGATGAAAGCAGAAGGTCGGGAATAGTGTTGGCCAAAAGTCCAAAAGCAAAAATATTTGGGATATCAACAGGGGAAACATTATATCAAGCAAGAATGAAATGTCCAGAGTTACAAGTATTTCCTGTAAATTATCAACTATATAAAGAAAATTCAAACAAATTATATCAATTATTATTGCAATATACAGACAAAATAGAAAGATTTAGTGTAGATGAATGCTTTTTAGATATGACAGACTGTTTATTAGGAGATACATTGTTAAACAAAGCAAATGAAATAAATAAAAGAGTGAAAAAAGAATTAGGTTTTACTGTTAATGTTGGAGTAGCACATAACAAATTACTAGCCAAAATGGCATCAGATTTTTCAAAACCTGATAAAGTACACACATTATTTGAAGAAGAAATACCGACAAAAATGTGGCAATTACCTATTTCAGAATTATTTATGCTTGGAAGAAAAACAATCCCCAAATTATATAATATGAGAATAAAAACAATAGGACAATTGGCTAAAACAGACAAACAGTTAATGATAAAAAAGTTTGGAAAACATGGGTTAATGATGTGGGAATATGCAAATGGAATAGATAATTCAGAAGTGCAATATAAATATGAAAAACCTAAAGGAGTTGGAAATTCAACAACACTTCCAATGGATGTTAATGATATATCAAAACTAGAAGAAACATTATTAGCACTAACAGAACAAGTAACATACAGATTAAGAAGATATAATTTGTTAGCAAATGTAGTAAATGTTCAATTAAGAACAAAAGATTTTGAAGATAAATCACATCAAAGAAAATTACCAGAAGCAACTTCAAATACTAAAGAAATATATGCACTTGCAAAAGAGTTATTACATGAAATGTATATAAAAGGGACACCCATAAGATTAATTGGAATGAGAGTAGATAATTTAGTAGAAAAAGATGAATTGCAATTATCTTTATTTAGTCATACAGATAATGAAAAACAAGAAAAAATTGATAAAGTAGTAGATGACTTAAAACAAAAATATGGGTATAATAGTATTACAAGAGCAGGAAAGTTACATTCAGAGGATAAAATTAAATTAAAAGATATGTAAAGGAGTCTATATGCAAGATATAAAATCAATAGCTAATAAGATTGGACAAGCTGGTGGAAGATTATATTTAGTTGGTGGAGCTGTAAGGGATGAATTATTAGGAAAAAGCACACATGATGAAGATTATTGTGTTACAGGGATATCAACTGAAAAGTTTCAAGAGTTATTTCCAGAAGCACATATTCGAGGAAAAGCATTTGCAGTATTTGATATAGGTGGAAAAGAATTTGCAATGGCACGAACAGAATCAAAACAAGGAATCGGTCATAAAGAATTTGAAATAAAAGCAGACCCGAAAATTACAATAGAACAAGATTTAGCACGTAGAGATATTACAATAAATGCAATAGCAAAGGATGTACTAACTGGAGAAATAATAGATCCATTTAAGGGGCAAGAAGATCTAAAAAATAAAGTTATAAAAGCAACAACAGAACATTTCAAAGAAGATCCACTAAGAGTATATAGAGTAGCAAGATTTGCTGCACAATTAGGATTTGAAGTAGAAAAAGAAACAATTAATCAAATGAATCAACTAAAAAGTGAATTAAACTGTTTATCTGGTGAAAGAGTATTTGCCGAATTAAGTAAAGCATTAGATACAGATAGTCCATCAATATTTTTTGATGTATTAAGAAATGCTGATGTTTTAGATATTCACTTTAAAGAAATAAAAGACTTAATAGGTGCAGAACAACCGCCTAAATATCATCCTGAAGGAGATGCTTATAATCATACAATGTTGGTATTAGACATGGCAGCAGACTTAACTAAAGAATTTGAACAAGAAAGAAAATTAGAAATAAGATTTTCCGCATTAGTACATGATTTAGGAAAAGGTGTAACTCCAAAAGAACAATATCCACATCACTATGGACATGAAAATTCGGGTGCGGAGTTAGTAGGAAAATTTGCAAATAAAATAAAAACTCCAAACAATTGGATTAAATGTGGCAAAACAGCTTGTAGAGAGCATATGAGAGGTGGGATATTTTATAAAATGAAACCATCAACAAAAGTGGAATTCGTTGAGAGAGTAGATAAATCTCTTTTAGGATTAGATGGTTTGCAAATTGTAGTAATTTGTGATAAAACTAGTGGTGGAAGAGAAAATAATAAAGATGATATTAGTTTTGAAGAAATAGGAAAAAAATGTTTCAATGAAATAAATGGACAATATATTCAAAACAAATATGGTTTAAATCCAGGAATTGAATTTGGAAATAAATTGCATGAAGAAAGAATAAAATGGATGAAGGATTATTTGAAAGGGGAGTAAAATATGAACAAAAAAGTTGTTATTGGAATAATCGCAGGAGTAGTTGTAGCAGTAATTGGAGTGGTAGTATTTTTGATATTAAGTCAATCAAAAGTGAAACCAGAAGATGTTTGGCAATCATATATTAAGTTAATAAATGAACAAAAATATGAAGAAATGTATGCAATGTTAACACAAGAATCAAAGTCTCAGATATCAAAAGAAGATTTTATTGCAAGAAATAAAAACATCTATGAAGGAATAGAAATGTCTGATATGAAATCTGAAATCACAGCTGTTGAAGAAGAAAGTTCTTCAATAAGAAAAATATCTTATAATATAGCAATGAATACAGAAGCGGGAAGTGTAAATTTTACAAATACAGTAAGACTTACAAAAGATAAAGAAAAAGGATATTTGATAAATTGGAGTTCAACATTAATATTTCCTCAATTAAATAGTACAGATAAAGTAAGAATAAAAACAATTTCAGCTCAAAGGGGAACAATCCAAGATAAAAATGGTATGACATTAGCTGGAGAAGGATATGTGTCTTCAGTTGGAATTGTGCCTGGTAAACTAGGAGAAAATAAAGATGCTGATATAGAGAAAATAGCACAATTATTAGGGATGACATCAGAATCAATAAATAAGAGTTTATCTGCATCATGGGTAAAAGATGATGTATTTGTGCCACTTAAAAAAGTATCTATGGATGATACGGATTTAAAGAAAGCATTACTTGAAATTCAAGGAATTAAAATAACATCTGCAAAATCAAGAGTTTATCCATTGGGAGAAGCGGCTGCTCATTTAGTTGGATATGTTCAAAATATAACAGCTGAGGAATTAGAAGAAAATAAAGACAAAGGGTATAATAGTAATAGCATTATAGGAAAAGCAGGTTTAGAAAGAATATATGAGGAAAGACTAAAAGGTACTGATGGAGTAGAAATATACATAGAAGATGCTGAAGGAAATAGAAAAACAGATATTGCAAAAATAGATGTACAAAATGGAGAAAATATAAAATTAACAATTGATTCAAATATGCAAACTAAGTTATATAATGAATTAAAACAAGATGAAGGATTTTTTGTAGTAATGCATCCAAAGACAGGAGAATTATTAGCTCTTGTAAGTACACCGTCATATAATCCAAATGATTTCGTTATAGGAATGAGTACAGAAAAATGGAATTCAATAAAAAATAATGAAGCAAATCCAATGCTTGTAAGATATTTACAAAGCTACTGTCCAGGTTCTACATTTAAGCCTATAACAGGTGCAATCGGATTAACAACAGGTTCATTAAGTGAAAATGATACTTTTACATATAGTGGAACTAGATGGAAAAAAGATGGTTGGGGAGAATATGATATAACAACACTTACAGAATATGATGAACCTAAAAATTTAAGAAATGCTTTAATAAATTCTGATAACATATATTTTGCACAAGCAACAATACAAATAGGAAAAAGTAATTTCACAAATGGACTTAAAAAAATAAAATTTGGTGAGAGTATAGATTTTATTTTATCTTTAGCAAAATCACAATATGCAAATAATGGAGAAATTTCTAATGAGAAATTACTTGCAGATAGTGGATATGGTCAAGGTCAAATACTCGTAAATCCAATACATATGGCATCTATATATTCTGCATTTGCAAATGAAGGAAAAATGATAAAACCTTATTTAGAGGTTAAAGAAAACAATGAAGTAGAATATTTAGTAGAAAATGCTTTTACAGCTGAAGCTGCTAATATTATTAAAGATGATATGATTCAAGTAGTAGAAGTGGGAACTGCTAAAGATATGAAAGTGGCAGGAAGAACTATTGCAGGAAAAACAGGTACAGCAGAACTTAAAGCTTCAAAAGATGCAGAAGCAGATGTTCTTGGGTGGTTTAACTGCTTTACAACAGATTCAGATGAAAACCAATTACTTGTTGTTAGTATGGTTGAAAATGGAAGAGATTTAGGTGGAAGTCATTATTTGATAAAGAAAATTAAAACATTATTTTAGTATAAAAAGGGACCGGGTCCCTTTTTACTTTTTTATTGCAAATTAATTTATGATGTGATAAAATAAAATCGACAAAAGATAAAATGAAAGGATAGTATTTAAAAATGGAAAATAAATTTAAAGACTATGCAGCAAATGAGAATAACCCTAAATGGGAAAATATGATAAAAAGACAAACAAAAATATATAAAAGAGACAAAGATATGCGCTCAGAATTTGAAAGAGATTATACAAGAATAATACATAGTAATGCATTTAGAAGACTAAAACATAAAACACAAGTATTTTATTCTCCAGAAGATGACCATATCTGTACAAGAATAGAACATGTGCTACATGTAGAATCAGTAAGTTATACAATTGCTAAATACTTGGGATTAAATACAGAATTGACAAGAGCTATTGCTACAGGGCACGATTTAGGACATAGCCCATTTGGACATGAAGGAGAAAGAATATTATCTGAAATATCTAAAAAAGAATTTGGAGAAAGTTTTTGGCATGAAAGAAATGGATTAGATTATGTGGATAAAATAGAATTACTTGAAGATTACGATAGAAATAAACAAAACCTAAATTTGACTTATGCAGTAAGAGATGGAATAATATCACATTGTGGTGAAATTGATGAAAATGGTATAAAACCTAGAGAGGAATATATAGATTTAAATGAATATACTACTCAAAATCAATATGCACCATATACTTGGGAAGCATGTGTGGTAAAAGTTGCTGACAAAATTTCATATTTAGGAAGAGATATAGAAGATGCTATATCACTAGGAATATTGGATGAAAAATTAGAAGATTTATATAAAATATTACGTTCTAAAAAAGTAATTAATAATACAGTAATAATAAATCATTTAGTAAGAGATTTATGTGAAAATTCTTCAATTGAAAAAGGCCTATGTTTTTCTGAAGAAACTTTTAATTTAGTAAAAGAAATAAAAAGTTTTAATTATAAAAACATATATAAAGCTCAAAAAATAAATGTATCTACAAGATTTTTTTATATTTTACTAAATGAAATTTACTATATTCTTAAAAGCTCATATGCAGGAATAAAGACACCAGATAAAATATATGAAATGAAAAATACATATCCAGAAGTATTTGAAAGTTTTGAACAATGGTTATCAAATTATTGGAATTTATATAGAAGCGATAAAAATAAAAACAAAATGTTATTTGAAATTGAAAATGAACAAGATTATTGTAAGGCAATAATTTATTATATTTCTGGAATGACAGATAATTTTGCAATAGATACATATAACAAAATTATAGGATTCTAAAGGAGAGATGTAAATGAAAAAGTTTAGAAATATATTATGGGGACTAGTATTAATTTTAATAGGTTTTGTTATCGGAGGAAATTCACTAGGAATCACAAATATAAATTTATTTTTTGATGGATGGTGGACATTATTTATTATAGTGCCATGTTTTATAGGATTATTTAAAGAAAACGAAAAAATGGGAAATGTAATAGGGCTAATTATAGGAATAGCTTTATTATTAGCATGTCGAGATATTATAGATTTTGATATAATAGCAAAATTATGGTTCCCAGTACTATTAGTATGTATAGGAAGTTCAATAATTTTCAAAGACACTATTGGCGGAAAAGTAAATGACCAAATAAGAAGATTAAACGAAAGTAAAACAAGTCAAAATGAATATTGTGCCACTTTTTCAGGCCAAGATTTAAAATTCGATGATGAGAAATTTACAGGTGCAGATTTAACAGCAGTATTTGGTGGAATTGAATGTGATTTAAGAAAAGCAATTATACAATCAGATATTGTAATTAATACAAGTAGTATTTTTGGTGGTATTGATATATTTGTGCCTGAAAATGTAAAAATAAAAGTTAAATCTTCATCAATATTTGGTGGAGTTTCAAATAAAAAGAAAACTAATCAAAACACAGAAGCACATACTGTATATATAAATGCAACTTGCTTATTTGGAGGTGTTGATATAAAATGACAACAGCACAAAAAATAATAAAATATTTAGCAATTGCATTTGCAATATTTCTAATAATTACTATAATATCGACAATATTAACAGCAATTGTTGCATTATCAGGAATATTAGGAATCAGGAGAGCAGTACAAAATTCAAATACAGAAATGGTAACAACAAGTTTTGAAAGTGCAGAAATTCATACACTAAATATAGATATAGCAGCTACTAATTTAACAATAAAACAAGGTGAAATTCTAAAAATAGAAACAGATAATAGTAATATTGATTGTAAGCAAAATAATGAAGAATTAAAAATAAATGAAAAAGATTATAAATGGTTTTCTTATAATAATGTTGAAAAACAATTAATATTATATATACCTGAAGACTTAGAATTCGAAAAAGTTAAAATTAATGTAGGAGTAGGAAAAGTAACTATTTCATCTGGAACAATAAATGACTTAGACTTTGATATGGGAATAGGAGAAGCAAACATAACTGCAAATTTAGTTGGTAAAAACGAAATTAATGCAGGTGTTGGAGAATTAAATATAAAATTACAAGGTGAAAAAGATTCTTATAAAGTTAAAGCGGATAAAGGAATAGGCTCTATTAAAATTGATGGTAAAGAAATTTCTAACGGAGAGGTCTATGGAGATGGAGAGAATCAAATTGATATAGATGGAGGAATTGGAAGTATAAATATTAAGTTTGAAATGTAAACAGGAGGGAATTTAAATGAGTTTAGTACTAAAAAATGTATCAAAATCATTTGTAGGAAAACAAGCAGTAGACAATGTATCATTTAGTTTAGAGAAACCAGGTGTATATGGTTTACTTGGAACAAATGGGGCAGGAAAAACAACAACAATAAGAATGTTATTAGGGATTATAAAAAAAGACAGTGGAGAAATTACTTGGAAAGGTAAATCTGTAGATAGAAAAAATGTGAATTTTGGATATTTACCAGAAGAAAGAGGAGTATATCCAAAAACAAAAATATTTGATCAATTAATGTATTTTGCTGAACTAAAAGGAATGAAAAAAACAGATGCAACTGAAGCGATAAATAAATGGGCAAAAGAACTTAAAGTAGAAGAATATCTACAAACGCCAGCTGAAAAATTATCAAAAGGAAATCAACAAAAAATACAATTTATGACAGCAATAATACATAATCCAGAATTAGTTGTTTTAGATGAACCATTTAGTGGATTAGACCCAGTAAATACAGAAATATTAAAAAACATAATTATTAACTTAATAAAAAACGGAAAATATGTAATAATGTCAGCACATCAAATGGCTACAATAGAAGAATTCTGTAGTGATATTTTAATATTAGACAAAGGCAAAACTGTATTACAAGGAAATCTAAAACAAATAAAAGAAACATATCCTGCTAATAGAGTAGAAATTGATGTAAAACAAGACATAAGAAATTACATAAAAGAATTTGATTTAGAAATTGAAACTGAAACAAATAATAATTACATCATAAAAATAAAAGATGAAGAAAAAGCACATAATCTTTTAAATAGATTGATAAATGAAGGTGTTAAAGTAGACAAATTCGAAATAAAAAAACCTACACTTAATGATATTTTCATAGAAAAGGTAGGTGGTCAATAATGAGAGATATATTAACAGTAATGAAATTTACTATAAATGATATGGCTAAAAGAAAGTCTTTTATAATATCAACATTAATTATTTTAGTAATGATAGTAATTGGTTTTAATATTCCTAATATAATAGATGCAATGAGTGATGGTGGATTCACTTCTAAAAGTCTTATAGTTGACAATGAAAACATATTTGAAGGAAATCTAGAAGCATTAAAGCAAATGGATTTAGGATTTGAAATTGAAATAGCAAATGCAACTTTTGATGAAATAAAAACAAAATTAGAAAATGGCGAAATTGATGATGCTGTTGTAATTGAAAAACAAGAAAATAATATAAAAATAAGATATATAGTAGAAAGCACAACAATGATGGACGGAGTTCCACAAGATTTAATTAGTACTTTAAATACTTTATATACTAATATGCAAATAAATAAATTAGGATTAACAGAAGCGGAATTACAATCGATTACACCAAATTTTGAATTTATATTAGAGCAAACAGATGAAGAAGAAGCTAGTGGAAATGTATTAGTTATAATGTTATTATCTATTGTGTTATTTTATGCAATATATTTCTGTGCATATCAAGTATCTAGTTCAATAACAACAGAAAAAACATCAAAAATAATGGAAACACTTGTAACATCTACAACACCAACAACAATTGTTTTAGGTAAAACAATTGGAATAGGAATTGTAGGATTAATACAATTAACACTTATTGTAGGAACAGCTTTAATAAGTGCTAATGCATTTTTAGATCCAGAATTATTAAATGCAGTATTAGATATGTCTAATATTACACCATTTTTAGGAGTAATAACAATTTTATATTTCATATTAGGATATTTAGCTTATGCATTATTATATGCTTTAACAGGCTCAACTGTAAGCAAGCCAGAAGATATACAATCAGCAAATCAACCAGTTGCACTTTTGGCAGTAGCAGGATTCTATTTAGCATATTTTACAATGATGAATCCTACAAGCGAACTTAATTTATTTGCTGCATTATTCCCACTTTCATCACCATTCTGTATGCCTTTTAGAGTAATGATGGGATTATCAAATGCAACAGATATTGCTTTATCTATAGGAATTTTACTTGTTACAATTTTTGTTATAGCTAAAGTCGCTATTAAAATATATTCAAATGCAATTTTGAATTATGGTACCAAAATGAGTTTTAAAGATATAATTAAAATATATAAAGATAAAAATTAATTGTAAAGGGAGCATTTCTTAAATGTTCTCTTTTTTATTGATAATACTTTTGGCTTATGATAAAATGACATTAATTTAAAAGGAGGAAAAATATGAAACTTTTCTTTGAAGCAATATTCAAATTTATATTAGGAGTATTAATGGTAGTATTATTACTATTTTTACCAGCAGAAACATTTGGATTTTGGAATGCTTGGTTGCTTATGGGATTATTATTTATACCAATGTTTATTGCAGGAATAATATTAATGATTAAAAATCCAGATTTATTAAGGAAAAGACTTGATGCAAAAGAAAAAGAAGGAGAACAAAAAAAGGTTATAGGTATGTCTGCTATTATATTTATACTAGGGTTTGTATTAGCAGGATTAGACTTTAGAAATGGATGGACAAACATACCATTATGGGTAGTTATAAGCGCATCTGTAATATTTATAATTTCATATATACTTTATGCAGAAGTATTAAGAGAAAATACATATCTTTCAAGAACAATAGAAGTTCAAGAAAATCAAAAAGTAATAGATACAGGGCTATATGGAATTGTAAGACATCCAATGTATTTTGCAACAACTTTATTGTTTTTAAGTTTTCCAATAATACTAGGTTCTTGGATTTCATTTGCGATATTTTGCTTGTTTCCATTTCTTTTAATAAAGCGTATTAAAAATGAAGAAGAAGTGCTTGAAAAAGGTTTAGAAGGATATAAAGAATATAAACAAAAAGTAAAATATAGAATGATACCATTTATATGGTAAAAGGAGAAGATTTATATGAATAAATACAAAGTAATAACATTATGTGGTTCAACAAGATTTAAAGATGAATTTATGAAAGCTCAAAAAGATTTGACTCTTCAAGGGAATATAGTAATTTCAGTAGGTTTATTTGGACATTCTGGAGATCAAGAAGTTTGGGAAAATATGGATGAAGGAACATTAACAAAAACAAAAGAAATGCTTGATGATATGCATAAAAGAAAAATTGATATGGCTGATGAAATTTTTGTAATTAATGTTGGCGGATATATTGGAGACAGTACAAAATCTGAAATTGAATATGCAAAAGAACATGGGAAAGTAGTTAGATATTTGGAAGAAATTTAATATGTTCGCTTGATTTTAATACTACAATATGCTAGACTATTACTCAAGGAAATGAGAGAAAAAAGCAGATGAGTGTGTTATCACCTTTTACATACCACGGCTTTGCTGTGAGACAGGAGGTGAGGCTTATGATAGATGCAGATTTACTAATAATAAGTTATTTATTATTTTACGGAATGATAGCATCAACTATCATAAACGTTGCCTTAATTATTGCGTTAGCAATTATATTTAAGCAACAATAATAAAAAACACTACATTTTGCTTTGACCGGCAATGTAGTGTTTTATCATACTTATGTGATAGCACACATTTCTGTGACTCTCATTTTCTATATTTATTATACAACATTTATTAAATATTTGTCAACAAATTTGTAGATAATAAAAATGCAAAGGAGAAAACAATGGATTATATATTAACATTTTTAGAAGGAATAGCAAGTTTCATATCACCATGTTTATTGCCAATGGTTCCGATATATATATCGTATTTTATAGGAGAAGATGATAATAACAACAAAAAAGCAATATTAAATTCAATTGGATTTGTATTAGGATTCACAACAATATTTCTAATTTTATCAATCTTTGCAAGTCAATTAGGAGCAATTCTAAGTACAAATATAAGATATATAAAAATATTTTTCGGAGCTGTTATTATTTTGTTTGGCTTAAATTATATGGGAGCTTTAAATATAAAATTTCTAAATAAATCTAAAACTAAAAATATGAACACAAAAAATTTCAATTTTATAAAAGCAATATTGTTTGGAATATTATTTTCAATTAGCTGGACACCTTGTATAGGAACATTTTTAAGTTCAGCATTATTATTAATAGCAAAAGAACAAGATATTTTAAAAGGAATAATTTTAATGTTACTATATTCTATAGGATTAGGGATACCATTTATAATATCAGCCATTTTAATAGAAAAACTAAAAAATGTTTTTGATTTTATAAAAAAACATTATGATGTAATAAAAAGAATATCAGGTGTTATACTAATTGGAACAGGAGTGTATATGATCTTTTTCTAATGGAGGATGTAATATGAAAAATAAAATATTAACTATCATAACTATTGTATTTTTTGTTGTAGGTATGATAATATTAAGCATATACTTAAATAGTAGAGATAAAATAGAAATAAGTAATGAGGAGGAAAGTGGAATGGAAATTATGAAAGTAACAAGTGCAAATTTTGAAGATGAGGTTTTAAATAGTGATAAAACAGTATTAATAGATTTTTATGCAGATTGGTGTGGACCTTGTAAAATGTTTTCACCTGTTGTTGAAGCTGTAGCAACTGAAAATGAAGATCTAAAAGTAGTAAAAGTAAATGTAGATGATGCCCAAGATTTAGCAATTCAATATCAAGTAATGTCTATACCAACAACAGTAGTAATCAAAGAAGGTAAAGAAGTAAACAGAGCTGTTGGAATGGTAAGTAAAAGTGATTTATTAGAAATGGTGAAATAGTTATGTATGATAGTATAATAATAGGAAGTGGTCCTGCTGGAATAACAGCCAGTTTATATATGGTTAGAGCAGGGCTAAAAGTTTTAATTATATCAAAAAATGAAAGTACATTAGACAAGGCTGAACACATAGAAAATTACTATGGCTTTGAAAATGGAATTTCTGGAAAAGACTTAAATGATGTTGGAATTAAGCAAGCACAAAATTTAGGAGTAGAATTCTTAGAAAAAGAGGTTATTTCTATAAAATATGCAGAAAATGGATATGAGGTAGTTGTAGCTAATCAAGGTATAGATGAAAAATATTTAACAAAAACAATAGTATTAGCAACAGGAACAAATAGAAATAGACCTAGAATAAAGGGTATTAAAGAATTCGAAGGAAAAGGAATAAGCTATTGTGCAATTTGTGATGGGGCATTCTTCAGAAACAAAGATGTTGGAGTTTTAGGTAATGGAGATTATGCCGTATCTGAGATAGAAGAATTATTACCTCTTGTAAAATCTGTAACAATGTATACAAACGGATTAGAGCCAATCCAATACAGAAGTGAAAATGTTAATATTAATACCAAAAAGATTAGAGAATTTAGAGGCGAAAATGTAATTCAAGAAATCGAATTTGAAGATGATTCAGTTGAACAAATAAATGGAATGTTTGTAGCACTAGGAGTGGCTACCAGCACAGATTTTGCGAAAAAATTAGGAGCAATGATAGAAAATAATTACATAGTAGTTAATGATAAAATGGAAACAACAGTGCCTAACATATATGCTTGTGGTGATTGTACAGGAGGATTACTCCAAATATCAAAAGCTGTTTATGAAGGGACAGTAGCTGGGTTAGAAGTTATTAGGAAATTAAAAATGTAAAATTGGGGACGGTCCTTTTTTTTGCGAAAAAAAGGACCGTCCCCAATTTGTCAAAAAAGTATTGACAACTAAAATGAAAAATAGTATCATTGTATTATGCAAGTGATACAATAATAAAAAGGAGAAAAAAGTGGATTATATTTTTGATAATGAAAGACCAATTTATGTTCAATTAGTAGAAAAATTAAGAATCGAAATAGTCTCAGGAAAGCTAAAAAATGGAGAAAGAATACCTTCTGTAAGAGAGCTAGCACTTACTACAAAGGTAAATCCAAATACAATGCAAAAAGCTTTAGCTGAACTAGAAAATGAAGGATTAATTTATACAGAAAGAACAAATGGAAAATTTGTAACAGACAATAAAGAATTAATTGAAAAAATTAAAAGAAAATTGGCAGAAGAAAAAGTAAATAATTACATAAAAGATATGAAAAATATCGGTATAACCTATGATCAATCAATACAGTACTTGCAAGAACTAGGAAGAAAGGAATGTGAGTAAAAGTGGAATTATTAGAATGTAAAAATTTATGCAAAGAATTTGACAAAACGCCAATACTACAAGATATAAATTTAAAAATTCCAAGAGGAAAAATAATAGGTCTTTTAGGTAAAAATGGAGCAGGAAAAAGTACATTAATAAAACTAATAAATGACTTATTAACACCAACAAGTGGAGAAATATTAATAAATGGAGAAAAACCAGGAGTACATTCAAAAGAAATTATTGCGTATTTACCAGAAAGAACTTATCTTGATAAAGAAATGACAATAAAACAAGTTATAAAATATTTTGAAGAATTTTATAATAATTTTGACGCGGGTAAGGCATTAAAGTTATTAGATGATTTGGATTTAGACTTAAATAAAAAAATTTCAAAAATGTCAAAAGGAATGCAAGAAAAGTTGCAATTAGTACTTGTAATGAGTAGAAATGCAGAACTTTATATATTAGATGAGCCACTAGGAGGAGTAGACCCTGCAACTAGAGATTATATATTAGATACAATACTTTCTAATTTTAGTGAAGGTGCAAGTGTAATTATATCAACACACTTAATATCAGATGTTGAAAGAATATTAGATGAAATAATTTTTGTTGATCAAGGAAAAATTGTTTTAACATCTTCAGCAGATGAATTGAGGAAAAATGAAAATGCATCAATAGATGAAGTGTTTAGGAGGTATTTCAAATGTTAGGAAAATTATTAAAATATGATTTAAAATGGATATATAAAGTAGTTGGGATATTTTATATTTTATCATTTGTTTTTTCAGTAATAGGTAGGGCATTAAATGAAATAGAAAATTCATTAGTGTTTTCAATAACTGCTAAAATATCATTTGGAATTGCTATAAGTATGATGATAAATAGTTTAGTTAATTGTTTGATGAGATTATGGTCAAGATTTATAAAAAATTTGTATAAAGATGAATCATATCTTACACACACATTGCCGGTAGAGAAAAAAGATATATATGTTTCAAAAGTGCTTACAGCATTAATAACTATTCTTACAACAACAGTAGTTATTCTAGTTTGCTTATTTATATGTTATTATTCAGAAGCAAATATGGAAGTGTTAAAAACTGTGCTTGAATTAGCTGCTTCAACATATAATACAACAGTTTTAAATTTATTGTTATTAATAAGTATTGTTATATTTTTGGAAATAATGTTTGTACTACTAATTGGATATGTTGCAATAATTTTAGGATATAAATCAAATCAAAAGAAAATGGTAAAAACATTAATTATAGCATTTGCACTTTATATGATAACTCAAGTATTAACTTTAGGAGTAATTTTTGTGTTTGGATTATTTAATCCTAATGTTATGAATTTAATTAATACAACAGATATTGTAAATATTGATGCTATAAAATCTGTTATGTATATGGGTATTGGAATTTATGTTATATATATAATATTTTATTATATTTTGGGAAATTTACAATTGAAAAAAGGTGTTAATGTAGATTAAGCTTGCAGAAATATGCAAAGTATTGAAAAAAGCTAAAAAAAGTGATATAATGCCCAAAGCAAAAATTGTTTGCAAGGCCTTTGAAGGTAAAAAACTATTCGGAGGCATATACCTCCAAATGATTATGAGGAGGAAAAATAATATAACAAAAGTCTTAAAAGGAGGAAAGAAAAAACAAAAATATCATACGAATTTTAAGTATTGTTAAATGAATTTCTATTCTTTAACTGCGCCAGCTCTCAAGGCTGAGATGATAAGGATGTAAAAATGAAGAAATTTATAAAAAGGTATGTTCTCACGGCAATCGTAATCAATCTAGTGTCGATTGTGTATGGAGCAATTCTTAGCTATGTTTTACAGGGAGAGAATCCATCAATATTATTTTCATGCATGGAAGGACTTTTTGTAGGATTTCTAGTAGCAGTAATTTACCTCATATTGACATTTTCGTTTGGATATGGCTTTAACCAGGAGGATTTTAATGAAACACATATCAAGAAGCTAATAAGTTTTATGAATGTGGTGGCCTGTATACTAATGTGTTATGGAATAACAATACTAATTGAAAATAGCGAAGGGATTACATTAACTCACATGTGGATGTATATAGTAAATCTGTTATTTTCCACGTTGGTTATTGCAAAAGCAAATTATGATGGAAAAAAACTGAGACAAGCTTTAAGTGATTGTAGAGGATGAGGTGATTTTATGACTTCACTATGTATAGATATTGGAAACTACATTATCAATAGAGTTAATGAGTACAACTGTGGCAAACCTCTCAAAGAGCAAGTTTTATTGTCCACTAAGCGATTACAAAAAATACTTTTCTTCGGTAATGTTTTGTATATGGTTGAGCACAATGGAATTTCCATGTTTGAAGATGAGTTCTATGTTTGGCCGAGTGGACCCGTTATTCCTTCTGTGTATCGAAAATTCATGATGTATCAAGATGGTCCTATGCGTCCGAGTCACGAATCTAACAATATGGTATCTACGGAGATAAAAGATGTGTTAGATAGAGTGTTGGAAGATACTCAAAGGGTTGGTACAAATGTTTTGATACAAAAAAGTCTGGAACAGGGTAACCCTTGTTGGGAAATACGGAAAGAAAATTCGAATGAAGAAGGAAGTGCTATTGATAATAAATTAGTATATGCTTATTATCTAACGCATAATGTTCCCTACGGAGCGAAAAAGTGAATAAATCAAAAATTTAAGACTTTTCTAAAAGACACGGAAATTTTCTGTGTCTTTTAGTTTGTAAAATTGGGGACGGTCCTTTTTTTCGCGAAAAAAAGGACCGTCCCCAATTTATCATTTAACTAAAGTTATTTTATTTTTATTTTTCTTTATAATTTTTTCATCTGTCATTCTTTTTAATTCTCTCATCATAGCAGAACGGTCAATCATCAAATAATCAGCCAAATCAGTTAAAGAAAAAGGTAATTCAAAAGATTTGCTATTATTTTCAATAGATAAAGCATTAAAATAAGTAAGAAGTTTGTCTCGAACACCTTTATTAGTCAATAAGAGCATTCTAAAATTTTGTTCAGCAATACTGTGTAATATAAGGTCTGGAAGATTTCTTAAAATATCAATATGATATAAACATGTTTCAGTACATCTTTCTGCTATTTCATAAGGATAAAATAAAACTTTACATTTTTTCTTTGCTAATACAAAAAGTTCTCTATCTACATATATTTTAAATAAAGCTTCTCCAAATATATCGTTTTTCTTATAATAATAAAGAATTTTTTTATTTCCATCTTTATCATAAGTAATTAATTGTGCTTCTCCTTCTACAAGAATACAAAATTGATTTCTTCTAAGTAAAAAAGTTGTAATAATTTCATCTGTTTCAAATTCTTTAATTGTACTTAATTTACAATTTTGTTGCAGCTTAGAGATAAAATTATTAACATCAAAATTTCTCTTCATATAAATTCACCAAAACTAATATAACACAAAAAAGTTGCTGTGGCAACACTTTAAAAATAAAATGCTGATTTTTGTCGAAATAATGCTGTAAAAGAAGTGTAATATTTTTGTAATATAAATGTAATATTATTCTGTTCCTTTTGAAACAAAGGCAATTCATAAAAAATTAAATTATAAAAAACAAAAATGTTGCTATGGCAACTTTTAATTTTAAATATAAGAAATAAAATAAATTCAAATCAATTTAGGAGGTAATAAAATGCAAGTAATCAAAAGAGATGGAAGAATAATGGAATTTAATAAAGAAAGAATTGTAGATGCAGTAACAAAAGCAATGTCACAAACATCAGGTGGAATAGATATTGAACTTGCAAACAAAATAGCTACAAGTGTAGAAAAACAATTAGAAGATAAAAACCAAGTAACTGTATATGAGATACAAGATGTAGTAGAAAAGAAATTAATGGGGTCTAGCAGAAAAGAAGTAGCTCAAAGCTATATTACATATAGATATAACAGAGATGTTGCTAGAAAATCAAAAACAAGAGAAATGTTTTTGGATATAATAGGAGCTAAATCAAATGATATAACAAGAGAAAATGCAAATATGAATGCAGATACACCAGCAGGAATGATGATGAAATTTGCTTCTGAAACAACAAAACCATTTGTTGATGATTTCCTATTATCTACAGAAGTAAGAGAAGCCGTAAAAGATGGATATATACATATTCATGATAAAGATTATTATCCAACAAAAAGTTTAACATGTATTCAACATCCATTAGATAGAATATTAGAAAATGGATTTAGAGTAGGACATGGTTCATCAAGACCAGCTAAAAGAATAGAAACAGCAGGTATATTAGGTTGTATTTCAATGGAAACAATTCAAAATGAAATGCATGGAGGACAAGCTATACCAGCATTTGACTATTTTATGGCTCCTTATGTAAAAAAAGCATTTATAGAAGAAATTAAAAAACAAGGTGAAAACTTTGATGAAAATGTAACAGATTTATTAACATATCAACCAGATGATTATATAAAGAAAGACTTAAAAGGATTAAAAGGTAAAAAAAGAATGATTCAAATTGCTATAAATAGAACAGTTGATAGGGTTCATCAAACAATGGAATCATTTATACATAATATGAACACTATTCATTCAAGAGGAGGAAACCAAGTTGTATTTAGTTCAATAAACTATGGTACAGATACAACTCCTGAAGGAAGATGTGTAATAAGAGAATTACTAGAGTCTACATATAAAGGCGTAGGAGATGGAGAAACAGCAATTTTCCCAATTCAAATTTGGAAAAAGATGAGAGGAATAAACTATCTACCAGAAGATAGAAATTATGATTTATACCAATTATCTTGCAAAGTAGCTGCAAAAAGATTTTTCCCTAACTATGTTAACTTAGATGCAACATATAATCAAAACGAATTATGGAAAAAAGAAGATCCTAAAAGATGGTATTATGAATGTGCAACAATGGGGTGTAGAACAAGAGTATTTGAAAACAGACATGGAGAAAAATCAACTATTGGTAGAGGAAATTTATCATTTACAACTATCAATTTACCTAAAATTGCAATTGAATCAGCACATAAAGCACAAGAAAAACTAGGAAAGAGTTTCGAATTAGGAATTGGTAGTGATAAGAATATGACAGAACAATACAAAAAAGCAGTTAAGAGAATATTTATGCAAGAACTAGAAAAATATATGACAATTGCTTCACATCAATTATATGAAAGATTCCAATACCAAGCAACAGCTATAGCAAAACAATTCCCATTATTAATGTCAGGAATGTGGAAAGATAGCGAAAAATTAAAACCAGAAGATAGAGTTGAAGAAGTTATCAAACACGGAACTTTAAGTATTGGATTCATAGGACTAGCAGAATGTCTAATCGCTTTAACAGGAAAACATCATGGAGAATCAGATGAATCACAAAAATTAGGTATAGAAATTGTAAATGAGATGTGGGATTTAACAAAAGAATTCTCAGAAAAATATGATTTAAACTATTCAGTAATTGCAACACCTGCAGAAGGATTATCAGGAAGATTTACAAAAATAGACAGAAGAACATATGGTGTTATTCCAGGTGTAACAGATAGAGAATATTATACAAATTCAAACCATGTTCCAGTATGGTATAAATGTACAGCAGAACATAAAGCAAAAATCGAAGCACCATATCATGAAATGTGTAGAGCAGGACACATATTCTATATAGAATTAGATGGAGATGCAACACATAATCCAAATACAATAAAAGCAGTAGTTGATTTAATGGATAAATACAATATGGGATATGGTAGTATTAACCATACAAGAACAAGATGTATGGACTGTGGATTTGAAAATTCAGATGCAAAATTGGTTAAATGTCCAAAATGCGGAAGTGAAAATATAGACACAATACAAAGAATAACAGGATATCTAGTTGGTACAACATCTCGTTGGAATAGTGCTAAATTAGATGAATTAAAAGATAGAGTAACTCATACTGGGTTTGAAGGAGATACTATAAAGGGGGCTTAATGCTATGAAAATGGCAGGGTTTTATGATGAAAGTATATCAAATGGATTAGGTTGGAGAGCAGTTTTATTTGTAAGTGGATGTCCACATAATTGCCCAGGTTGCCATAATAAAATAGCACAAGACTATAATTATGGAGAAGAATTTGATGAAGACAAAATTATAGAAAGAATAAAAGAAAATTCAATCCTTAATGGTATTACAATTAGTGGTGGAGAGCCATTATGCAAAGAAAATATTGCAACAGTAAATAAATTTATAGAAAAAGTAAAAAAAGAAAAACCGGATTTTGATGTTTGGTGTTATTCTGGATATACTTATGAACAATTACAAGCAAGAAATGATGACACAACAAATAAGACTTTAAAAAACATCGATGTTCTTGTTGATGGTAGATTTATTGAAGAAAGAAAAAATCCAGAAATCAAGTTTAGAGGCTCTGATAACCAAAGAATATTAGATATACAAAGTTGTTTGGCACAAAATAAAATTGTTGAACTATGTGTATAAAAATATTTTTATTAAGCAGATAATTAGTTGATAATTATCTGCTTTTATGGTATATAATATAAAAAAAGGAGAATAAAAATATGAAACTTTTAGTAGGTTTGTTAATACCATTTTTAGGAACAACATTAGGCTCTGCCCTTGTATTTTTAATGAAAGATAAAATAAATAAAAAAGTAGAAAAATTATTATTAGGCTTTGCATCTGGAGTAATGATAGCTGCATCAATTTGGTCTTTAATAATACCATCAATAAACATGGCAGAAGAACAATGTGTAACAGCTTGGCTTCCAGCAGCGGTAGGATTTTTACTAGGAATAGTATTTTTATTAACATTAGATAGTTTAATACCACATTTACATTTAGGTAGTGAAAAGCCAGAAGGCGTAAAATCTAAATTAAAGAAAACAACAATGATGGTTTTAGCAGTAACACTTCATAATATACCAGAAGGAATGGCGGTAGGAGTAACATTTGCAGGAGCTCTTCTTGGAAATGCAGGAATAACAATGACAGGAGCAATAGCATTAGCAATAGGAATAGCAATTCAAGACTTTCCAGAAGGAGCAATTGTTTCACTGCCATTAAAAACAGAAGGAATGTCTAAACCAAAAGCATTTTTATATGGTGCTTTATCAGGAATAGTAGAACCAATAGCAGCAATTATAACAATTTTACTTATAAATGTTTTAACACCAATACTTCCATATTTATTATCATTTGCAGCAGGTGCAATGATTTATGTAGTAGTTGAAGAATTAATACCAGAATCACAAGAAGGAGAACATTCTAATATTGGAACAATAGGTGTTGCAATAGGATTTGTAATTATGATGATTTTAGATGTTGCATTAGGATAAAGGAGGATAAAATGAAAACAGAAAAAAAGATATTAATAGCATTTTTATTAAATATGTCATTTTCAATATTTGAATTAATAGGAGGAATATTTACAAATAGTGTTGCAATAATTTCAGATGCAGTACACGATTTTGGAGATTCAATTAGCATAGGAATATCTTATTTTTTAGAAAAGAAAAGCAAGAAAAAACCAGATAGTAAATATACATTTGGATATACAAGATATTCAATATTAGGAGCATTTATAACAAATGCAATTTTAATAACAGGTTCAGTTCTAGTAATTATTAATGCTATAAAAAGAATTATAAATCCAGTAGAAATAAATTATGATGGAATGATTATTTTTGCTATATTTGGAGTAATTGTAAATTTCTTAGCAGCACATTTTACAAAAGAAGGAGATTCACTTAATCAAAAAGCTGTTAACTTACATATGTTAGAAGATGTGTTAGGATGGGTTGTTGTTTTAATAGGTGCAATTGTTATTAAATTTACAGAAATAAATGTAATTGATGCAATAATGTCTATTGGTGTAGCAATTTTTATATTAATACATGCAATAAAATCTTTTAAATCAATAGTTGACCTATTTTTAGAAAAAACACCAAATGGAATTGAAATTGAAGAATTAAAAGAACATTTACAAAAAATTGAAAATGTTAAAGATGTTCACCATATACACGTTTGGAGTATGGATGGATTTAACAATTATGCAACAATGCATATTGTTACAGATTTAAAAGATACTAAAAACCTAAAAGACGAAATCAAAGAAGAATTAAAAGAACATGGAATAAGTCATACAACAATAGAAATTGAAGAAACAGGATATGAATGTAATGAAACAGAATGTACAGTTGAAGAACAGCATCATCATGGTCATCACCACCATCATCATCACTAATTGTAGATTAAAAAATTAGTCGAAAATACTTGCGAAATAAATATTCTCTATGTTAGAATTATAATAGTAACAAAAGAGTAAGGAGGAATACAAATGAAAACAAAAATTACAGTGTTTTTAGTGATAGTTATATCTATAATGTTAGTAGGGACAATAAATGTTAAAGCAAATAATGACTTTGCACATTCTGCTGAAAAATTAGCAGAGATTTTAGATGCAACACATAACGCAAATGTAGTTACACTTCAAAGAGATGTAGATTTAATTGGGGGAGAATATGGAGAGCCTATGATGCTTGATATTAATGCTGACAACATAATATTAGATTTAAATGGTTTTTCACTAAGTGGTGCAGAAATGCTTATATTTTCACAGCTGCATATAAAAAATGGAACAATTAATAATGTACATATATCATATTGGGATACATTAACTATTGAAAATGCCATAGTAAGACGGATTAAATGGTCAAGCAGAATCTTTTACAAATATTAAAGGAATTTCAACTTTAAGTGGTAACACTTTAGGAAATTTAACAATAGAAAAAGATGCTACACTAGTTGTAGACGATAGAGATTTTGAATTTGGATATCATGATTATAATGAAAATGGACATTTACTTACAAACAATGGAACAATTTTAATAAAAGATGAAAATAGTGAATTTAAAATTGAACAAGGAAATACAATAATAAATAAAGGAAATATAGTAAATAATGGAACTTATACTAATGAAGGAAAAACAAAATATGAAATAATAATTGAAAATATTCCTGGTTGTGAAATTACTTCAAATGTTACAATAGCAGATAAAGGTGAAAAAATACAATTAACAGCTAAACAAAATGAAGGATATATTTTCAAAGGATTTAGTGCTTATAAAATAGATGATAAAAATACTGTTGTAAAAATCGAAAATAATTCTTTTACAATGCCTGAATATAGTGTAGTTGTAGAGGCTATTGTAGAACAAGAAAAATCTGATTTGGTTGAAGTTGAAGATAATAAATTACCATCAAATGAAAAAGATGAAACACCTAAAATGGGAAGTTCTATGATAGATAGCACATTTTTATTTATAGGATTAATAGTAATATCTTTAATTGGTATTGCTAATGCAAAAAATTATATTAAAAGAAAAGAGGCTACAAATTAATGTAGCCTCTTTTAGTTAAATCTTTTAGTATCCCAAAATCTTGTTTCTTATAACTCCTACCTTGGAATAAGACATAATGTCTAATTTGTTAATGTGATTTGAATCATCAACCATAGATACTTCGACTCTTTCAATCAGTTTAGAATCGATATCTTTTTTTCTTCCATCGATGATAATTGAAATATTTTTGCCAGGCTTGAGGATTAAATCAATTTTTGAACAGATTATAGGGTTTGTTATAAAACGTTCATATGCAGCGTTCCTAATAGGTGCACTTAGCGTACAGACTAATTGAAAATTATTGCTAAAGTCAATGGCTCCATTTGTGTTTAAAGAAAATGCTGTATCTCCAGTGCTTGTAGCAATAATGATTCCGCTTCCTGTTACATTTTGAAGAATTTCGCCATTTACATATTCTGCAAAAGAAATTTTAGAATAATTTTCTCCAGCAACAAGAATTTCATTTAATGCAAAGAACTTCTGGATATTGCCATCTTTTAAGTACACTTTGATAAATGCAGTATAAACTTTTCGAGTTTTAAGTTTTTTCTCAAAATGAATATACCGGATAAGAGACAAAATATCGTTTTCGCATAAATCTTGGAGAAATCCAAGTGTCCCAGTATGAATACCAGTATAGATTTTCTTTTTGGAAAAATGTGTAGATGTAACGGCTTCAATAAATGTTCCATCACCACCAATTGCGATAACTAAATCTCCATCTTCTGATTCAACAAGAGGAGAAGATGTTTTTGCATTTAAAACTCTGATTTTGTCAGCGATTCGCTGACTTTCTGCGTCTGGCCGAACAAATAACCTAAAAGTTGTAACTTGATTTTCCATGTAGTAAAGCCTCCTTGATGTAAGTTAGATTAAATTATTAATTCTAATATAATTAAAAATTTTAATCAGATTATAACAGAAACACCCTTTAAATTCAATGATTTGTAAAATTTTTGTGAAATTCATATATAATATTGTCAAAAAACAAATTATGTGTTATAAATCATCTAAAAGAAAGAGGTAAAAAATGGAGTTATTAGAAATAATATTAATAGCAATAGGATTAGCAATGGATGCATTTGCTGTATCAATATGTAAAGGTTTATCTATGAAAAAAATGAGTTGGAAAAAAGCTTTAATAGTGGGATTATATTTTGGAATATTTCAAGGAGTGATGCCAGTAATAGGGTATCTGTTAGGAACAAGTTTTGAAAGTTTAGTAACAAAAATAGACCACTGGATAGCTTTTGGATTATTAGTATTTATTGGCGCAAATATGTTAAAAGAAGCATTTGGAAATGATTCTGAAAATTACAATGATAATGTGGATTTTAAATCGATGGTCGTTTTAGCAATAGCTACAAGTATTGATGCATTAGCAATTGGAATAACATTTGCATTTTTACAAGTAAATATAACATTAGCCCCATTATTAATAGGAATTATAACATTTATTATATGTATCATAGGTGTTAAAATTGGAAACAAATTTGGAGACAAATATGAGAGAAAGGCAGAAACAGTTGGTGGATTAATTTTAATATTAATGGGAATAAAAATATTACTAGAACATTTGGGAATAATTTAGAATATAACAAATGGAGGGATATAAATGAAAAAAGTAAATAATAATAAAATAAGGATGATTGTAACAAACTTTGTAAGAATAGCTTTAATTCTTATATACATAAGAGGTTGGTTAACACAAGATCATAGTCAAGATTTTATAATTACAATAACATTTTTTATGACATATTATCCTAGCATTTTAGAAAAAAGATTTGGAGTATATTTGCCAGCACGTTTAGAAATAGTAATTACTTTATTTATATTTGCAGCACAAGTATTAGGCGAAATGAACGGATTTTATGATAAAATTACATGGTGGGATACAATGCTTCATACAACATCAGGAGTAATACTTGGACTAGTTGGATTTCTTTTTGTATATTTGTTAAATGAAAAAGGGGACAAAAATGTAAATTTAAGTCCTATATTTGTCGTGATTTTTGCTTTTTGTTTTGCTATAACTATGGGTGTATTTTGGGAATTTTTTGAATATGGAGCTGATAGATTATTGGGATATAATATGCAAAAATTTAGAATGCCAGGACAAGATGGATTAGTTGATACAATGGAAGATTTAATAGTAGATACCATTGGAGCAATTATTGCTTGTATAGGTGGTTGGATTTATATGAAAAATAAAAAAGATACTTTATTTAATGATGTTTTTGATGAATGGTTCGAATCCGAAAGAATCAAGAATGGAAAAGCAAAAGAATAGAAATCAAAAGGAGAGTGAAAATATGAATAAAAAACCAATTATAGGAATTATAGGTAAGAGCCAAGGAACAACAGAGTATGATTTATGGCATAGAAATGATGTAGTTGATGAAATAAGATATCTAGTTGTAAAAAATGGAGGTATTGCTATTTCATTATTACCAACAGAAAAAACACTAGAATTTAATGATAATGACATAAAAGATGAAAAAGAACTAAGTGCAGAAGAATTGGTCGATTTATATAAACAATTAGAACTTTGTGATGGATTTATTTTACAAGGAGGTCTATATAGTTGTAATTACGAGATAGAGATGGCGAAGAAAATATTGGAGCTAAACAAGCCTTTAATAGGAATATGTGCAGGATTTAATAACATCCTAAGAGCACTAGGGACAGATGTTATATTAGATGAAACTAGAAGTCATGATTATTATGATAATAATTATAGACATAGTATTGATATAAAAAGAGATACATTGCTATATAATTTAATAGGAAAAGATAAACTTGAAGTAAATAGTATTCATTCTATGGTAGCGCCTAAAGAAGTTGTGGAACCATTTGCAACAATTTCATCTTTTTCAGAGGATGGGCTTGTTGAAAGTTTTGAATTACACAATAAAAACTTTGTTATGGGAATAAAATGGCATCCGGAATTATTACTTGAGGAAGAATATGTAGATAAATTATTTGAAGAATTTATACATATAGCAAAAGCAAGTTATTAGTTGATAATAACTTGCTTTTATGATATATTTGAATAAAATGTTGATAAAATTATAAAATTTGAGCATAACAAAAGAAGAAGGAAAAGGAGAAAATAAATTGATGTTGATTATAGGATTTTTATTATTAATTGTAGGAGCAGATTTGCTTGTTAAAGGCTCTAGTAATATTGCCAAAAAATTTAATATACCAGAAATTTTAATAGGTCTAACTATTGTCGCTTTAGGAACTTCTATGCCAGAATTAATAATAACTATATCTTCTACTAGTCAAAATGCAACAGACTTGATTATAGGTAATGCGATAGGGAGTAATTTATGCAATTTACTTTTAATAATGGGAATAACAGCAATTTTAAGACCAATAGTAATTGATAAAGAAACAAAATCTATTCATTTACCTGTTGCATTGTTTTCAACTATTGTTGTGTTATGTTTAGGAATTGGAATATTAGGAAGTCCTAATAATCTTATAAATAGAACAGATGGAATAATATTGGTTGTTTTATATTTATTGTACTTTTTATATCCCATTATAATAGAAATAAAAGATATAAAAACATCAGTGAATGAAAATAAGAAAAAACATATAAAAGTTAAAGGTATATTAATATCAATATTTTTTATTATAATAGGTATAATAGCATTAAAAAATGGTGGAGATATAGTTGTAAATGAATCTACTGAAATTGCTATAAAATATGGTGTTTCAGAAAGGGTTATAGGATTGACAATTGTAGCAGTAGGTACAGCTTTACCAGAATTAATAACATCAATTATAGCTGTTATTAAAAAAGAAGATAATTTAGCTGTTGGAAATTTAATTGGTTCATGTATATTAAACTCATTTTTAATATTAGGAACAGGAGCAATAATAACACCATTAGCTTTTTCAAGAGAATTTATACTTAATTTAATACTTTTGATTTTTTCAACAATATTAATTTGGTCATATTGCATTATAGGAAAGAAAAATACTATTACTAGATATAAAGGCATATTATTATTGATAACATATTTTGTATATATGATAAATTTATTTAAATAAGAATATCTTAGAAGAATTGAGTTTATCAATTCTTTTTTTCATATGTGCGACAGGCATGTCGTTTAACTAATCGGTGGAAGTCCGTAGTGGAGGTATATATCGCCAACCACATAGAGAAGCACAAGCTAACCATCGTGAGGTGGAAGTGGAGGAAGTGCGTATCAAAATCTTGGCTCGATGTA
>JAFQSS010000032.1 GCA_017409455.1 Clostridia bacterium
CCCCTTCATCCGGTTTTCCATGTCCTGCATCTATTACTATTGTTTTTCCTGATACAGGCAGTGATACTGTGGGCACAGATTCCTTTTGGTCACTTATTAGCGCAAAACTAAAAACCAATACAAATATACTTAATACAGCTATCCTAATTGTCTTTTTATTCAAAACTATCATCTAAAAACCCCCATACTTGTTATAATTGTATGAGAGTTTTTTATTTTTATGAAGCATTTTCTATTTTTGATTAAATACTTTCCCAATAATAATATAACATATTATTATCTATATCATAAATTCCAATTTCCCATCCAGTTGCTTCTTCATCTGTGAAATTATATTTTTTTCTTTCATCACTTGTTCTACAAATTCTTTTATAGTAATAATATCCATTTTCAATAGAATTGACTTCTTCATTATATTCAAATACCCCTATTGAATTTTCATCTAGTTTTTCTTTACTCCAAGATTGATTTTCTTTTAATATATCATTTACTTCTTTTCCTTTTTCTTCAGTAAATTGATATGTAAAATAGTCTCTGCCATCTCCTTGCCAGCCACCTTTTACACTATATACCTCTTTTGCTATATAATTGTCTATTTTTATTCCTAAAATTTCGTTATGATCGCTTGCTGTTCCTGGAATCCAGTAATCAAAATAATATAGTTTTGCATTTTTGATATCAAAAATTGCACGTACATCTTTTCCGTGGTAATAATATAAATCTTCTCTATCTATTTCAGTTGTCTCATTATCTATTTTATCATAAAATCTCATCATAACGTATTCATAATATTTATTTTTATTCCATAGCTCACTATTTTCTAATAGTATTTTAATTTTGTCTATTTCTCTCATATAATAATTACTTATTTTATATACTTTATATATTCCAAAAATATCTTCAAGATATACTGTATAATAATCTATGTCATAGCTATTTAATTCTAATCCTAGCATTTGATAATCTGTATCTGTTTTTGTTGAAGTTATTTTTATAGATAAAAAATTTGTAACTATAATAATTGTTAATATCAATATAATATATATAATTATTTTTTTGTTTTTCATAATATAAACATCCTTTTATAATTATTTTAGTTTTTATACATATTCTTTTTTTCAGTTGTATAATCAAATTTTATTTTTACTTCAAATATTTTTAAAACTCCATATTCACTCGAAACAACTCCCAAATTGTTTAATACTGTTGAAAATATATCTTTTAGTATGTCTTTACCAGTTTCATTTGAGTCCACATATTCTTTTAAATTTTTAAAATCAGTAAAGTCATATGTATCGTTTATCTCTATTTCTAAATTCCAAGTATTATCTTCATTTTTTACAGCATTAACAAACATCGTAGCATCATGCAATGCATAAAGCAAATCACTATTAGCAAATCTAATTAAAAGGTCTCGGTTTTTGTAATCATTTAGAACAAATCTTCCATCTTGACCATATTTTTCAATTAATTCATTTATTTTCTTATTAAATGCTTCACTCTCTATTATACTAGTGATTGTTTCATTATCATCTATAATCAAATCACTTGGTTCTTTTCCAAATGGTGATAATGAATTATTTAACAACTTAGCAGACAGTTTCATATTTGCTAATAAGCCTCCAACAATAACCACTTGCCAAAATGTATATTGCATTGAATAAAATACAGCATAGGAAATTGGATTTGATATTTTGCTTTTATCAAATATAAAACTTAAACTTTCTATAAAATTCTTTGCCATTTTTTCATCTAATTCTTCAAATTTTATATTTTGAAATTCCTCTATAATTTCGTCAAATCTTTGTGAGTAATTATATAATTTATATACATCATTTAAAGCAAATGAAATATTTTCTTTTATATTTTTTGAAAATATAGATATATTTTTTATATCTTTTAAAATTTTTTCTTTCACATCATCTAAAAAGTCTAAATTCATTTTATTTAAATAATTTAGTCCTATATACTTTTGGGCTAAAGCATACTTTTTCTTTTTATTTAAGAAAAATTTATGATTTTTCCAAGCAATTCTAGTACATAAATACATTTCTTTATTCCATATTATTCTAGATGGCTTTGAAAAGTTTAATAGTTCATATATATTTTCTAAACATCCTCTACCAAATAAGGCATAATGATGTTCATAAGGTTTATTACATAATTTACATCTTTTTTCACTCATATATAATTTCTCCTATTATCATTTAATAATTTTATTGCATTTTTTGCCTTTTATTTCTACGGTTTTAGTGCTGTAATTGGTACTATATAAATTCCTGTTTCTGGGTCTTTAGCAATTATATCTGTATATCCAACTACTACACACATAAATTTGGGTTTTTTAATCATATTATTATAAAAATTCATTAAACTCTTTTTAGCATCTTCTACTTCGTGAAATCCTAATTTTATTTCAATAGCTGCATATTCTCCATCACTAAATTCAACAATAGAATCCACTTCTAACCCTGTAACATTATCCCTAAAATGGAAAAGCTTTCCACCTAAATATTCTATGTATATCCTTAAATCTCTTTCACACATTGCTTCAAACATAAAACCAAATGTTTTTAAATCATTTATTAATTTATCTTTTGTTAAATCCAAACTTGCACATGCAAGTGATACATCTGTAAAATGTCTTTTTGGAGCTTTTCCTATTCTATTAGGCGACCTATAATTTTCACTATATGCATTCTGATTTTCAATAATGTGAAGTCTATTTAATACATTTAAATAATCATCTACTGTTATTCTACTTTCTATTCTATCTTCATTGTTTTCTATCTCATTAATATCTTTCATTAAAGTGCTATTACTTACAACTGTTGATTCATTTCTTGCAAGACTTCTTAATAGCATTATCATTTTCCCTTTGTCCCTAGTCTTGTCATCATTCATATCTTTATCAAGAATTGTTTCAATATAGCTTTTAGGTATAATACCTATTTTATCTTCATCTACTTTTAAATTAGAAGGCCAACCCCCTCGAATTATTAAGTTTGCCAGCTTTTCTATTGTAACTTTATCATTACTCTGATTTTTCAGTGTTCCTTTTAACATATCTTGTAATGATGCCTTTCCCGTCGAATCTCCTGATTCATATAAGCTCATTGTATACATATTAATTTTTCCAATTCTTCCTGCTCCAGAATGATGTATCTTTTCCTTTTGTTCATCATCAGTTAATTTGGTCGAACATGTTAAAATATAATTTCCTTTATTTGTTGTTTCATCACATTTTCTTCTAATAGCATCCCAAATTTTTGGAACTAAATTCCATTCATCTATTAATTCAGGCCTTTCTTCATTTAAAATCAAGTCTAAGCTCAACTTTGCTTTTTCTCTTGTCTCATCATCATCTAAGTAACATGCACTATTAGCATGATTTAAAGATGCCCATGTTTTTCCACACCATTTGGGTCCTTCTATACTTACGGCTCCAAATACAGTTAAATAATCTTGAATTTTTTTATCAACCAATCTATTTATATATTCTTCTTTTCTTAATGACATATTTTAAAACTCCCTCCTTATAGTTTATATTATATACCAAATTTAATATAATATCAATAGTAAATATACATTTTTTAATCAATTTAATATACTTTTTTTAACAAGAACAATATGCATTTTTTAAGTACTTTAATATACATTTTTAACAATTTAATGTGTACTTTGTTAATGACTTCAGCTTTCACTTTTTATACGTTTTTTGTTTTTCAATTCACGTTTTTGAAGATATTTTTCATTCTTAATTTCACGTTTTCCCCACTCTTCTGACTTGTTCGTTTCACGTTTTTATAACTTTCCTTTAATACAATGCAACTTTTTCAAACGAATATTCTTGGTTAGTTGCTTTTTTTCAAACCAATAATATTATAAACAAAAAAAGATGAATAACTTAATTCATCTTTTACATATCGGTTATAATTTACACTCTAGAAACTTATTTAAAACCATCATAAAAACCCCATACTTGTTATATTTGTATGAGAGTTTTTTACTTTTATGCTTTTATAAATTCTTTTAATCTTTTTTCAACTTCTTTATCTGAAGAAAATTGTAAAACTTCTTCAACTAATTTTTCACATTCTTTTTTGTTTAATTCTGTAATTGTTTTTTTAGCCTGTAATATAGCTGATGAATTCATTGAAAATTCATCTAACCCCATTCCTATTAAAAGAGGAATATATTGAAAATTACTTGCCGCTTCTCCACACATTCCACAAAATATCCCATTTTTATGAGCAGCATCAATTGTTTGTTTTATCAATTTTATAACAGCTGGATGGTTTTTAGTATATAAATTTGCAATCTTAGTATTTCCCCTTTCTGCAGCAATTGTATATTGTATCAAATCATTAGTACCTATACTAAAAAAGTCACATTCTTTTGCAAAAGTTTCAGCCATGATAGCTGCTGCTGGAATTTCTATCATCATACCGACTTTTATTTGTTTATTGTATTTTATGTTTTTCTCATCTAATTCTTTTTTACATTCTTCTAATACTTGTTTTGCTTGTCGCAATTCATCAATTACTGATATCATTGGAAACATTATTGCTAAATTGCCATATATACTAGCTCTTAATATTGCTCTTAATTGAATTTTAAACAGTTCTAAATTGCCTAAACATAAACGAATCGCTCTATATCCTAAAAATGGGTTATCTTCCTTTTCTAAATTTAAATACGGTATATCTTTATCTCCTCCTGCATCTAAAGTTCTTATTATTGACAATTTATCTTTCATGTTTTCAGCAATTTTTTTATAGCTTTCAAATTGTTCTTCCTCTGTTGGCATTTGCGGAGAATCCATAAATAAAAATTCTGTCCTAAATAGCCCAATTCCATCTGCACCAAATTTTAAAACATCTTCTAAATCACTTGTTTTTCCTATATTACTACTAACTTCAACTTGAAATCCATCTTTTGTTTTAGCAATGGCATTTTTGAATTTTCCTAATTCTTGTTTCTCCTCTTCATCTTGTTTTTGTAATTTTTGATAATGTGCCATTTCTTCTATACTTGGATTTATATGAATATCACCTGTTTCTCCATTTATTACTACAATATCTCCATCCTTTATTTGTTCTACAATATTTTCAACTCTTATTATCATCGGAATTTGCTTATTTCTTGCTATTATTGAAACATGAGAATTTGTTCCTCCAATTTCACTAATGATTCCAGAAATATTTTTCATATTTATTTTTGCTGTATCTGAAGTTGTAAGTTCTTTTGTAACAATTATTGTAGCTGGTTCAATTTCACTTAAATCATTTTCTTCTATTTGTAATAACTTTGAAATTATTCTATTTTTAATATCTTCTATATCATTTGCTCTTTCTGATATATACTCATCAGGTATATTTCTGAAATTTGTTATTATTTCATTCATTCCTTGCTCTACTGCATAAACACAATTTAACTTTTCGTTTTGAATTAATTCTTTTGTCTTTTGAATAAGTGTTTCATCTTGTAAAATCATTAGATATGCTTCTAAAATTTGTTTTTGTTCATTGTTAGATTTATCTTTTAATTCTTGTGTTTCTTTTATTACAGAATTAAGAGAAACCTTAAGTTTCTCTAATTCTATATCTATATCTTCTATTTTACTTTTTTCTATTTTAATATATTCTTTTTTTAGTACTAAGGCTTTACCTATTCCAATTCCTTCTGATATACCTTTTCCTTTTAGCATATTTTCATCCTCTTTCTTTTTTTACCATGGGGACGGGTTTATTGGTAAAAGATGTGATTTTTTTACCATTATCTCCGTCCCCGTGGTAACGGTTAACGGTTACGGTAAATTTTCAAATAATTCAACCATCTCTGCTAAAGCTTTTTCTTCATCCACCCCATCACAAACTATTTTTATTTGTGTATTATTTTTAATTCCCGCAGACATAATATTTAATACTGATTTTGCATTATATTCTTTCCTATTAACATTAAATTTAATGTCACAGCTATATTTTGATGCATTTTTCGCTATTTCTGTAGCTGGCCTTGCATGTAGACCTTCTTCATTTTTTAAAGTTATTTCTTGAATTATCATTCTTTCACCTTTCTGTTTCTTTTTAATGCTGCTAATATTAATGCTCCCACAATTGAACCAACAGCAATTGAAACTATATACATTAAGGCATTTCCCACAATTCCTATTACAAATATTCCTCCATGCGGTGCCATTAGCGTACAGTTAAATAACATAGATAAGCCTCCAGCTATTGCTGAACCTATTATGCATGCTGGCAATACACGTAATGGATCACTAGATGCAAATGGAATTGCTCCTTCAGATATAAACGAAAGCCCTAATACATAATTTAGAAGTGCTGAACTTCTGTCTTTTTGATCTAGCTTTTTAGGGAATATTGTCGCAAGTATAGCTATAACAAGAGGTGCTACCATTCCTCCAGCCATTACTGCTGCCATTATGTGATAATGACCTTCTGCAAGCATTCCTGTTCCAAAAGTATATGCAGCTTTATTTACAGGTCCACCTAAGTCTACTGACATCATTCCACCTAATATTACCCCTAATATTACTTTATTTATATTTCCCATGTTATTTAAGAAGTTATTAAGTCCTGTATTTATCATTCCTATAAACGGATTTATTAGCATTACAGCTAATCCTGTTAATAGTACGCCAAACACCGGATATAATAAAATTGTTTTTATTCCTTCTAAGCTTTTTGGTAATATCTCAAATATTCTCTTTAATAAAATTATTATATATCCTGCTATAAAACCTGCTAAAAGAGCACCTAAAAATCCTGAACTTACTGTTGTAACATTTGGATCTTGTATACTTTGTATAGTTACACCAGATAAAGCTACTGCTCCTCCTACGAATCCTGCTGCTAAGCCTGGTCTATCTGCAATACTTAAAGCAATGTATCCTGCCAAAATTGTAAGCATAAAACTAAAAGCTGAATTTCCTATTGTATTGAAAAAAGCTGCTAATGGAGTATTACTACCAAATCCTGATGGATTTATTTCATAATTATCCAGCAAAAATGATATAGCAATTAATATTCCTCCACCTACTACAAATGGTAACATGTGTGTTACACCACTCATTAAATGTCTATAAATATTACGCCCTACACCAACTTTTTCTTCTTGAAAAAAATCTGCATTTTTGTCTGAATGATAAATCGGTGCATCATCTGATAATGCTTTTTCTATTAATTCTTTTGGTTTATGGATTCCATCTGCTACTCTTGTTTTTATTAATTTCTTTCCATTAAATCTTGATAGATCTACATTTGTATCTGCTGTTACAATTATAGCTTTTGCATTCTCTATTTCTTCATTAGTTAAACGATTTTTCACACCTGATTGTCCTTGTGTTTCTACTTTTATTTTATGATTTGTCTCTTCTCCCGCTTTCTCTAATGCTTCTGCAGCCATATAAGTATGTGCAATTCCAGTTGGACAAGCAGTTATACAAAGTATCTCATATTCTCCTGTTTTTGTATTTTTAAGCTCATTTTGTGCTGTATCTGCCATTATACCATCTACTTTTTTCTCTTCTCCATATTTTGCGTTTTCAGCTTCATCTATATAATTTAAAAATTCTTTCGGACTTTTCGCTCTTCTTAACTTTTCTCTAAAATTGTCATCCATTAATAATGCTGATAATCTACTTAAAACTTCTAAATGTATATTATCTTTAGTTTCAGGTGCCGCAATTAAAAACATTAAATTTACTTTTTTATTATCTAGAGATTCAAAATCAACACCATTTGGAATTACCATTGCTGCTAAAGTTGCTTTTTTTACTTTACTCGATTTTCCGTGTGGTATTGCTATTCCTTCTCCAATTCCAGTTGTTCCTTGTTCTTCTCTTTTAAAAACAATTTCCTTATACTCGTCTTTATTTGTTATATTTCCTGTTTGATTTATCAAATTAATAATTTGATTTAACGCCTCTTTTTTACTACTAGCGGCTGCATTTAACCTTATAGATTTTTCTTCTAACAAATCGGTTATTTTCATTGTTAAACTCCTTTCTCTATTTTAGATAATTGAAATAATATTTCTTCCTTAGTAGCTAAGTTTTTTGAAAAAGCACTTGCACTCCCTGCTGCAATTCCCATTTTTAATGCTTTTTCATAATCTTTATATGTTATAAATCCTGCCAAAAAACCTGCAACCATTGAATCACCCGATCCAACCGAATTTTCTACTTTTCCCTTCGGAGCTTCCGAATACAATATCTTTTTATCTTGTGTGATTAATATAGCTCCATCTTTGTCCATTGAAATTAATACATTTTCAGCACCCATTTCTTGCAATTTTTTAGCATATATTACAATTTCTTCATTTGTTTTAATTTCTTTTCCAAAAATTTCTTCTAATTCTTCCTTATTTGGTTTTATTAAAAATGGATTATGTTTCAAAACATTTACCAAAAGCTTTCCAGTTGCATCAGCAACAATTTTGGCACCTTTTTCTTTTACTTTAATACATATTTTTTCATATATATCCTCTTTCATATTTCTAGATACACTTCCTGCCAAAACAATAAAATCTTCTTTTTTTATATTTTCTATTTTATTCATAAATTGATTAACTTCATCTTCTGATATTTTAGGGCCATCTCCATTTATAGCCGTTTCTTCCGAAATAACTCCATCTATATTTAATAGTAATTTTACATTTATTCTCGAAAATTTATCTGGTATATAAACAAAATCTGACTTTATGCCAAACTCTTCTACTTTGCCTTGTATCTCTTTTCCTGTAAATCCTGCTATAAAACCAAGTGCAATACTTTCAAATCCCAGATTTTTTAATACAACTGATACATTTATCCCTTTTCCTCCAGCTAATATTTTTTCTGATATTGCTCTATTTATTTCATTCATTTTTAAATCTTTTACTCCTGCAATATAATCTATTGCCGGATTAAAGGTTACTGTATAAATCATTTTTCCTCCTAAACTAAAAAAACGTAATAGAAATAATTTACTTTCATTATTTCCATTACGTTTTTTTATTATTCATTATTATTTTCATTTTTGCAAACTTTTACTTTTATAATTCTTTTATCTTCATATTCTTCTATTTTAAAAGTTAATTCAGGTGTTTCTATTATTGGATTTTCTTCTTCTGATGGAATTCTTCCTAGTTCCTCTTGTAAATATCCTGATAAAGTATCATAATATCCCTCAGGTATATTCGATTCTAATAATTTGTTTACATCATAAATCGGCATACTTCCTGATATTATATATGTTTTATCATCTATTTTCTCATATTCTTGTTCAATTTCATCATATTCATCGAAAATATCTCCAACTATTTCTTCTACTATATCCTCCATTGTAACAAGTCCAGCTGTGCCACCATATTCGTCAACGATAACTGCAATATGTTTTTTATTTCTTTGTAATTCTTTAAATAGTTCATTTATGAGTTTATTTTGTGATACAAAATATGCTTCTTTCATTATATTTTTAATTTTAAATGTTTTCTTATTTATATGTTTTAATATATCTTTAACATATAAAACACCTTTTATTTCATCTATTGTTTCATCATATACCGGTATTCTACTATGTTTACAGTCATCTTTGATTATTTCTTCTAGTAATTCACCTGCACTCATATTAATGTCTACAGCAAAGATGTCTGTTCTATGTGTCATTATTTCTGATACTGTTATATCATTAAAATCAAACACATTATTTATTAATTCTTTTTCTTCTTCATCTATTGTACCATTTTCTTCGCCTTGGTCTACCATCATTTTAATTTCTTCTTCTGTTACGACTTCTTCTTCATTTTCTCCAACTCCAAATAATTTTGAAATGGCATTTGTTGTAGCTGTAAGTAATTTTACGAATGGTGATGTAATTGTTGCAATTCCTTTTATTATCCCTACTGATGCAAATGCTATTTTTTCATAATGTTTCATTGCTAATCTTTTTGGTACTAGTTCTCCAAATATTATTGTTATAAATGATAATATAATTGTTATTAATATTATTGATATACTTTTCCATACTCCTATTCCTATTGGTGCTAATTCATTTAGTACTGGTGCTAACATATCTGCAAATGTGTCTGATGCAAAGGCACTTGATAAAAATCCAGCTAGTGTTATTCCTATTTGAATTGTTGATAAAAATTTACTTGGTGTTTCTAACATCTTTGCTATTTGTTTAGCTTTTTTGTTACCTTCTCTAGCCTGTTTTTCTATTTTATTATCATTTAAAGATATAAATGCAATTTCACTTGCTGCGAAAAAAGCATTTATCCCTGTTAGTATTAATAATACTAATATTGGTATTAACATTTACATTCTCCTTTTTATAATTGTCTTCTATCTATTGCATAACTACTTCCTTGTATACTTTTTGCAAGATGTTTAACTTGTGCTCCTATTTCACCTATTTCTAATATATTTGAAAATCTTCCTTTTTCTGCTATTACTACTCCTATTGATATAGAAGTCAAAGCAAATTGTTCAATTATTCCTTTTCTATTTGCAACTTCTATATATCCTCTTTCTATATCATCATCTGTGAAAAATTTTTTCACATCTTTGTCGAATGTTGCTATAATTGATTGGCATACTTTATCAACTTCTATTGATGGCACTATTGCAATAAAATCATCTCCACCTATATGCCCAACAAATGAATTTTCCAAAAACTCTTCATGTATACATTTTAATGTTGTTTTAGCTGTAAACTCAATTATTTCATCACCTTTTAAAAATCCATATACATCATTATATGCTTTAAAATTATCTAAATCTAGATATAATACAGAAAACTCTCCTTTGTTTGCTATTCTCTTTTTTAATTCTGCATGTATCTGAACATTTCCTGGCAATCCAGTTAATGCACTTATTCTTCTGTTTATGTTTAGTAATCTATTCAGATTTTTTATTGTGTAATATAAATAATCTGTATCTACTGGTTTTTTAATGTAGTATTCTACTGATTCTTCTAATACATCTAATCTATGTTTTCTATCTGAATTTGAAGATACGACTATTATTGGTGTTATTTTATTATCTTCATCAGTTCTAATTTTTTTACATACTTCAACTACATCCCTATCTATAGCATCTTCATTTATTATAATTAAAAATGGTATATTTTTTAATGCTACATCTATTTCTTCTGTTTTTACACCTATAAATTTAAATTCTTTATCATCCTTAAATAATTCTTTAAATATTGGTAATGATGATTCATCATCATCTATTATATATATCTCTTGTGTCATATTTTTTCTCCTATTTATTTGTAAATCTTACACCTTTTATTTTTTGTAATCCATTTATATTTGTTACTGTTACAAGTATAGTATTTTGTTCTCCTTCTGTCATTATAACTTCATAGTGATATGTTGCTTCATTTACCTCTATGACTTGACTTTCTCCCCCGTTGTGTACTATTGTCAATGTTTCAATTTTTTCATCATCTTCTGCATCTATAACAAATGTTGCTTTTCCATTTACTAATTTTGATTGTATGTTTAATGTTGGTTCTGTATCTCCTACTACTTTTTGCTCTTTTATCGCTTTTACTCCCATTACAGATACTACTTCAATTTTTAGAAGATGCTCTCCTCTTGGGGCATTGATTATTCCTTCATATTGTTTTTCTCCAACCTCTACTTTTTGTGGTTCTTCCTCATCCCACCTATATTGAATATACTCTATTTCATCTTCATTTGTTGCTATTACTTTAACTCCATTTGCAACTGCTTCTAATGTTATTTCTGGAATATTTCCAGCTACAAATGTTTTTTCTAAACTTTTTGTCTTTCCATTCTCTTCTGTTATAGAAACCTTTAAAGTATTTTCTCCTCCAATTAAATCGATAACTGTACTTACTCTTTTTTCATTGTTTCCTTTTATTACCATTTCTTCTTCATCATTCCATTGATAAGTAAGTGTAGTTATGCCTCTAATATGTGTAGCGGTTATTTCTATTGTGTTGTTTTCGTCATCTCTTTCTATTTGCACTTCTGGTTGTATACTTGCTTCTACTGTTTCATTTATTTTTTGTTTTGAATATATACTTCCTGCTATTATGCATATTCCTAATATTATTATACTTATTGCGAAAAATAGTATTATTCCATTTATTGGTAAAACTTTTTTTTGTTTTTGGACTTTTTCAGTTACTTTTACAGTTACTTGTTCATCGCCTGTAACTAATATCTGATTCACAAAATCACCTCATCGTTATTATTATTCTTTTCGATTATATCATAAGCAATTTTAGTTGTAAATATTTTTAAAAAGGTTTTCTCATTTATTTAATCTGCTCATTTACGGCATCAGTACCGCCCCGGGCATTTATATATTTTTCATAAATTCCTCGGCTACCCTACATAACGTTAACAAACTCTAAAACAAAAGTCACAACTATACCCGAAGACAGGACCCTTTATGACTTTTGTTTCAGACTTTGTAACACTATTACGGTCGCATTCGTCACTTATTCAAAATATATAAATGCCCGGGGCGGTACTGATGCCGTAAATAGGCAAAATAACATAAGAAAACCGGTTCTAAAGAACCGGTTTAAACTTTATTATAATACAAATTTCTTAATTAGTATAACTCCAACTAAAATAACTGTTAATAATCCTAGTGTTAACATGAAATATGTTTTTATAGCACCTGTTGAAATAGCTAATATTACTTTTGCTATATCAATATCATCTTCTCCATCTTGTTTATTATCAGGTGTAGAATCCCTATCTGGTACATCATATTCATTTTTATCTTCAGATATTTCAGCTGTATTTGTTTTTAGTGCTAAATTATCGCTACTATTTATCCATGTAAATATTACTTCTACTGTTGCACTTTCTCCTGGTTGTAATAATGTTCCTTCTAATTGTCTTGTAGATATTACATTATTTCCTTCATCTTCCCATTCTGGATTATCTGTTGGGTCAAATTTTAATCCTTCTGGTACATAATCTGTAATTTCTGTTGCATAACCCGCAATATCGCCTTCGTTTGTTATAGTAATTCCATATCCGAATTTTACAATAACATTATTAAGTTTCTTTTTGTGTAATTCTACTTTTACAACTGGTTCTGGATCTTCATGTCCATTATATCCTGTTTCTGTTATTGTCTCTTTTCCGTCTTCTATCATAATTACTTTAGATACAAATTTTAGTAATGATAAATCAAAATATTGTACTCTTATATTTTCTATATCTTGATCATCTTCTCCTTCATTCCATGCTTCTGTATCTGAATCATTGTCATTTACTGCATTTCCATTTTCATCTGTATCTTCTGAAATTTGTGCATAATTTGTTATAATGTATTGATTTGAATTTGGATCTTTTACCTTAAAAGCTATTTTTATATCTTTATAATCTAATGTTGTTCCATCAAATGCATTTATCAAATTATTTTCCCCATTTTCTTTTGATAAATATGTTGTTTTTACTTTTACTGCATCTGAAATATTCTCGGCTTCATTTCCATTTTCATCATACATTTTCCACATATATTCTACATTTGTTGAATCTTGTGGTAAAAATTCTAAATATTCTGGAATATCATCTGTAATTTCACTTGCATATCCAGCCAATTCACCTTCGTTGAAAATTCTTAATGTATATATTACAACATCTCCCACATGTACTATTAAAGGTTCTTTTGTATGTTCATAAGATATTTCCCTATTTTCGATTTTCACTTGTGGTACTCTTGTTGTTACATCAGATTCTTGTACTTTTGTTATGAATTTTCTTAATGCTAAGTCAAATTCTTTTACATATATTTTTTCAAAATCATCATCATCTTCGTTTCCTGGTACATAAGTTTTATCTAACTCGTTATCCTTGTATGATGGTAAGTTTTCATCACTTGGCAAGTAATTTTTGCTTACTATATTGTCTGATGTTGAATCAACATCTTTTTCTACTGTACCACCATTATATGTGTATTCTGATATTTCAGCTATATTAGTTTGATTTTGTTGTAATGGTACATCACCTGAAACTATACATTCTATTTTTAACTCTGCATAATCTAATTTTGTTCCATTAAATGCTTTTAATTTTGAATCTGCTAAATATCTTGTTGTAGCAACTCTTCTATTTTCTGAAATTTGCCATCCATATTGTTTATTGATTTCGCTATTTTCCACATATTTTAAATAAGGTGGTAAATAGTCTTTTACTTCACTTGCAAATCCGTCAATGTCTCCTTCGTTATATACTCTTATTGTATATATCACTTTATTTCCAACTTGCACTGCTACTGGTTGTTTTGGATGTATATATGTTGCAGTTGAACTAATTCCATTAATCAGATTTGATACGTCTACATTTGGTTCTCTTGTATAGCTTCCAGCATTATCTTTTAATTCTTTTCCCTCTACTGCTGTAATAAATTTTCTTAAGCTCAAGTCAAAACATTGTACTTTTACTCTTTCAATATCTTGATCATCTTCTTTATCAATCCATTGGTCTGTTGTAGAATCTATATCATCTATAGGTTTTCCGTTCTCATCAGTATCATCTGATATTTGTGCATAATTTACTAATACTCTATCTGATGTAGCATTTTCCACAACTTGGCATAAAACTTGAGCATCTATGTAATCTGGATTTTCATTACTTATTACATTTTCTTTACTTAAAGCTTTTAATAAGTTTGCTTGATAATTTGCATCGCCTTCTTCAGCATCTGTTTCAGCACCATTTCCTTTTGCATACCATGTTGTTGTTAATACTTGCCTTCCGTCTGAATCTAATCCTTCTAATTTCCATATACCATTATATTTTACATTTTCTTCTACAAAATCTAATCCTACTGGTAATGTATCTTTAATTTTGCTTGCATAACCACTGATTTCTCCTTCATTATATACTCTTATTGTATATAATACATAATCTCCTGGTTCTACAAGTAATGCAACTTTATCATCTTGCTCATAAGTTATTTTTCCTGTTTGTAGATCTATTGCTGTTACTACTGGTGCTCTTGAATATGTTCCATCTATACTTCCTGTATCTGTTACATATTCTCCATCTTCTATTGTTTGATCTTTACTTACTGCTGCTATGTGTTTAAATAGTGCCAAATCAAAGTTCTTAGGTACTGCTTTTATTACTAATTTTTCAAAGTCATCATCATCTTGTTCACCTTTATAATGATAAGAACTATCTTCTAAAACTTCTTTATTTTCACTATTGCCTTTATAATTTTCCATATTATCTTTATTTACATTTGGTGATAATTGTGGTTGTGAATCTCTATCTAATGTTCCTTCAGATGATACCTCTTTTTGTGCTTCTGAATCATATGCTTCTTCTATCCAAGCCACATTTGTTAATATTATATCGTTTTTAGTATGTGGTTCTTGTTTAACTATACATTGTATTTCTATTGTTTCATAATCTAATCCATTTTCTGTTGTGTACGAATTTAAACTTACTGCATTTTCTTTATCTACGATTGTTAGTGTTATTTGATTTAGATAGTTCATAGGATTTTTTATATAATCCCATTCTATTGTATATGTATTTACTGGATTTCCTTGGCTGTCTTTTGATGTTACTGTACCACCATTAGTATGAGTGTTGCTCATAAATAATCCTGTTGGTAATTGGTCTATTATTTTACTTGCATATCCTGCTTTACTACCTTCATTATATATCGCAATTGTATATGTTACTATATCTCCATCTTTTACTTCTACTGGATCTTTTCTATGTTTGTATTCTGCTGTTGTTCCTGTTTGTAATGCTGATAAATCTCCATAATTTGGTATTCTTGTATTTATAGCTGTTGTTGTTTCTCCACTTTTTACTGCTGTTATATATTTTCTTAATGCTAAGTCAAATGGTTTTACTACAAAATTTGTAACTTCTGGTTCTGATTCTTTAACTTCTACTATTGGTTGTTCTCCAGTTAATGTTATTGTTGTCTTACCTTTCTCTTCATCTTTTGTTTCATCTCCAGCCAACCATAATGTTTTTGTTCTTTTTTGTTCTGTTACAGATATTGATATATTCAATTCATCTATTGTGTTTTTATCTGTACTTATATAAAATTCCGTTCCAACTAAATTCTTGATAGTTGCATCTTCTATTACAGTTCCCTCTGCATTTACAAAGTTAAATGCTACATCTCCAGAACTATTTGTAACTTTTATGTCGATATCATAAGGTTTGTTGTTTTCTGCACTTATCTTTATTGGTCCTGTTACATATTTACCATTTATTATTCTTGTTTGTAATATATAATTATCATTTTCATCTTGATTTAATTTTGTTGTATCTACTGTCACTTTATTCCCTTGAAGAGAATAATCTTCATATAATCCTTTATTAGCCTCTGCTGAAGTTATTAAGTAGTTATATAAAAGAATTGCTTGCTCATTTCTATCTGCATCTATACCTTTTAATGAATCATAAGTATAGTTTCCATCATCATCTTGACCTGTTATAACATTTAACCATAATGTTTGTTCAGGTGTTAAGCTATAAGTTCCTCCGTTAGTAAACTTCCAAATAGCTACTTTTTGAATTGCTAATATATCTTTATCTGTCAATATAGAATTATAAGGAACTTGATTTTCTCCAACTTGTTTGTAATATCCTAATTCATCTTTTAATACGCCAATTTTTTCTAAAAACTCATCTTTGTCACTTTCTCCTGGTATGTACATATTGTCAAATAGCCATAACAATTGTTCATATTGCCCACCTTGTAATTCTATTAATGATGCTACAACTCCCTCCGGATCAGTTCCTAAATTTTGTTCTAATGTATCTCTATCTGAATGTAAATCATATTGTAAGTTATAAGTTACTTCTTGTTCTGGTGTAGTTTCCCAAGTAGTTCCATATTCCGCTTTTACACAATATAGATTTCTTTGTTCAAGTACATTATTATTACCATATGACAATATATTCCATATGTATTTTCCACTACTATTAGGATCAAAAACTGCATATCCTATTCCTTGTGAATCTGCTTTTGATAACTTTGCAGTTAATGGTTTATCTGCATATTTTGCATAACTTATCATACTTCCTAATAAAATAGCTACAATTATTGATATTATAATTAAAACGCTTATTATTTTCTTTTTCATATTTCTCTCTCCCAAAAAAGTTTTATACAACTTATATTATACTTCTTTTAGGTTTTAAAAGCAACATTTTTATCATATTTTTTTTGTGATTTTCATATATTTTATTAGTTCGTTTTTTGAGGTGATTTGTTGTGAAATTTTATAAGATTTTTCTTGCTTTTACAATTTCCATATTATCTTTTAATTATATAGTTTTAGCTGATGATGAAAATGAAGAACTATCAGATAATCTTTCATCATTAATTGAAGTTTCTTCTAGTATTTCAGATGAACCAACTATAAATTCCAGAGCTGCAATTGTTTATGACCGAACTTCAGGTTCTATTTTATTTGGAAAAAATGAAAAAGAACAGCGAAAAATGGCTTCTACCACCAAAATTATGACAGCTATAATTGTTCTTGAAAATGCTAATCTTAATGATGTTGTTACAGTTTCGTCAAGAGCTGCAGGAACTGGAGGATCTCGTTTAGGTCTTCACACAAATGATAAAATCTCTATTAGGGACTTACTTTATGGCTTAATGCTATGTTCTGGAAATGATGCTGCTGTCGCCCTTGCCGAACATGTTGGTGGTGACCTTTCTGGTTTTGCTTCTTTAATGAATGCAAAATGTGATTCTTTGAAACTAAACTCAACACATTTTGTTACACCACATGGACTTGATAATGATGAACATTTTACGACTGCTTATGAACTTGCAATTATAACTAATTATGCTTTACAAAATGAAACTTTTTGCAACTACGTCGGGACAAAGCATTATACTGTTTCAATTAATGGTCGTCCTAAAAATTTATCAAATACAAATGAACTTCTTGGAAATTTAAATGGTGTTTATGGCGTAAAAACAGGATTTACTAATGGAGCTAATCGTTGCCTTGTAACCTCTGTTAAACGTGATAATATAGATTTAATTTGTATTGTTCTTGGTGCTGATACCAAAAAAGATAGAACAAGAGATAGTATTCAATTAATTGAATATGCTTTTAAAAATTTTGAAATGATTAATATTAAAGAAAAAATTTTAACAGAATTTGATAACTGGAAATTATGCAATTCTTCAAGTATTGTTGTAAATAAAGGATTATCTAATAATCTTGATTTGTATCTTGAAGATATACCTTTTGATTTTTTTCCAGTAAATTGTAATCAAACAAATAATATTAGCATATACATATATTGTAGCACCTCTTTTGAAGCTCCGCTAGCCACCAATTCTTCTCTCGGATATCTTACTGTTAGTATAAATGAAAAAACTGTTATTACTTTAAATATATATAATTCTAATTTCATCCCCAAAAAAGATTATAATGATTTTTGGCAAGAAATGATTAGAAATTATACATCTTATTTAGAAACTTTGTTATACAAAAAAATCTGATACAGTATTGACAAATCTCAAATATTTTGTTATTATTATTAAGTCACAGATGCAGGTATAGTTTAGTGGTAAAATAAATCCTTGCCAAGGATTAGTTACGGGTCCGATTCCCGTTACCTGCTCCAGACTTTTTTTATTATAAAACGGCGCCTTAGCCAAGCGGTAAGGCACGAGTCTGCAAAACTCTGATTCATCGGTTCGATTCCGATAGGCGCCTCCAATGAAAAACAACCCTTTGAAGAAGGGTTGTTTTTTTGTTGGACACAAAAATTAGAGGAATCGAAAAGGAGTAGTCAAGTTTCAGACTGGTCTGGAGCCAGGCTGAAACGCAGACAAAAAATGTCTAGTAGACATTTTTTACGACGCGGCTCGCCGATTCCGATAGGCGCCTCCAACAAAAATGGTCAATCATAAAAAAATTTATTTGACATATAATAAATAATGTAGTATACTATATTTAGCTTATAAGCAAAGTAATTTAATGTAAATCATTTGTAAAAATGTAGCACAAAAAAAGACTAGGAGTGCAAGTCCTAGTCTTTTTTCTGTCTTAATCATCAAATTCTTTCACAATCAAAAGAATGACAATTAATGTAAGTAATTTAATGTATTTCTTCATTTGTACATATAGCACCTCCTTCCTAGCCTATTTGCCGAAAGGCTTTATTAGTGTACAACATTTTTGCATAAATTTCACCCTAAAATATAATTTGTAATTTGTAAGTTTCTATATAATATATTTAAAAGAGCCATAAATAGCTCTTTTAAATAAAAGGGGATGTTTATGCTAATTGCTTGTTCTACAATTAGCACGATTTTTTTACTAACTCATATACTTTATCAACTTTATCACAAACATTTTGTGAATGAGTTACAATTATAATACATTTATTATGCTCTTTAGCTAAACTTCTAAATATTTTTAAAATTTCACTTTCAGTATCCTTATCTAAATTTCCTGTTGGTTCATCTGCAATAATAACATTTGGATTATATGATAAACTTCTTGCAATAGCAATTCTTTGTTGCTCTCCTCCAGATAATTTTAATATTTTTCTTTTAGCGTGTTCTTGTCCTAATCCAACATCTTTCATAAGTTCTAATGCTTTTTCTTTTTTATTTTTAACTTTTACTTTGCTAATTTCCATAGAAATCATTATATTTTCAATAGCAGTTAATCGTGGTAACAAATTATAACTTTGAAATATTATTCCTATATCTGTATTTCTATATTTATCTAAATTCATTTTCTTTAAATCTTTTTCATTATATAAGATTTTTCCTTCTGTGCATTTTTCAAGTCCTGTTATAAGAGATAAGAGTGTTGTCTTTCCACTACCACTTTTACCTTTTATTGCATACATTTTACCTTCTTCAAATTCATAATTTATATCTTTAAATACATAAACATCTTTTGGCGCATCTTTATATCTATAACTTACATTCTCTAATTTTAAAATTCCCATACTGGTATCCCTCCTTTTAAGACCTTTCCTTTAAAATAGTTAGTGGAGAAAATCTTTGAATACTAATCATTGAAGCCAAACTACTTATTAAAGTTAATAACATTCCTATTCCTAATAATTGCATTACTACAGTAAAATCCACAATAGCTTCTATACTATCAATAGTTTCCACTTGTTCTCTTTTATTGAATTGCATATTCATACTATTAGGCATTTTACCTTTTCCAAAATTATTTGATATTTTTTCTTGTTCACCTTGAGTTGTTTGTATTTCATTTTCAAGAAGCATATTTCCAACTGGTTTAGCTAAATAGCTACCTATGATTGCTCCTACAATCAAAGCAATTAATGCCACTAACAATAATTCTAAAATAAATTGTATTGTTAATTTGAATTTGCTCATACCAATAGTTCTGAATACACCTATTTCATATTTTCTTTCCCTAATGTTTATCATATTAATTACAAATAAAACTAGAGATGAAATTATTAATGTTATTAATAAAAATGTAGTTGCAAATGTTTTTACATTTTCTATTGACTTGGTTGCATTTTCTAATTCTTCTAAATTAGTGTTAATTGTATAATATTCACTTAATCCTTTTTCTTTAACTTCTGCTGTAAATGCATCAATATTATCTTTATCATTTAATATAAATGATGGTGTTATTGAAGTTACAAGAGTATTATCATCTGATACTAATAAATCAATTACACCACTTCCAGTAATAATTGTGTTAGCTGATTTAGAATACATACTTGAAGTTTCATTATTATCGTTATTATCTGTATAAATTCCTGTTACTGTAAAATCATAAGTTTTCTCAGTTGTTGGATTTTTTAATGTAATTGTACTTCCAACTGTTATTTCATTTAAAGTCGCAAGTTCTGAACTTATAACACATTCAAAAGCATTAAAATTAGATATTATTTCTCCATCTATTACTTGGTATATACCTTCAACAAAATCTGTCATTGCATCATATGAAGAATATCCATCTAATTGAAAATCACCTGTTAAATTTCTTAAACTTTGAAATTTTTCTTTGGTTTTGGTTATTATTGTTGTTGTATGTTTTTCTGTCATAGTATGTTTTTCCCCCATACCAGCAGGCATATTTGGTCTTCCACTATTTCCAGGTGTTGTACTTGTTGTTGTATTAGTACTTGTACTTGTTTGTGTATCTTCTACTTCATATTCAAAAGAATCTGTTGCTTTACTTAATGTATCACTATTTAATGATGTTGAATAAGTATAGTAATATCCTTTTAGATAATCACTTTCTCCATAGGATTTTACATTTTCAAGAGTTAAAGATTCAATGTTATTAAAAGCTTCTATATTTTCCTTTTGTGCATCTTGCCCTCCTTTGAATTGTCCCATTACTTGTTCCCTATTGAAAGATATTGTCGCTATTAAGTCATTTGCTTCTTCATAACTTTTTACTATATTATTTGCAGTATTTCTTATTGCTAGTGTTACTGTTGTGCTACAGGCTATTGTTAATATTATTAAACCAATCAGTATGTTTCTTCCTTTATTCCTAAAAATTGAAATTAAACTATTTTTTAAAATATACATTCTATTACCTCCTAATCTATTCATAATATATTATAAAAAGATTAAAGAATTATTGAAAATCAAAAAAGTATCAACAAATTTTAAAAATTAGTTAATACTTTTTTATTTTAATTCGGAATTTTTACTTTAAAAATTGTAAAATCATTTTTATAATCAACTTCTATTTTTCCATTGTATTTTTCTATTGTAGATTTTGCAATAGCTAAACCTAATCCATACCTTTTTTCTTCTCTATTTCTTGATTTATCAATACGATAAAACCTTTCAAATATTTTTTCTCTTTCTTCTTCTGGAATTGGATCTCCCATATTTTTTACTTCTAATACAATTTCATTCTTCTCTTTTTTCAAATTTACTATTACTTCTTTATGAGGTTTTGTATGTTTAATTGCATTATCTGTTAAAGTAGATACAATGTGTTCTATATCTTCCTTATTTCCATTTATAATAATATTTTCTTCAATATTACTTTTTATTATTACTTGTTTTTCATAAGCAACACTTTCAAACATTGAAAGTATTAGTTCTATTTCGTTTGATAAATTTAATTGTCCATATTCCTTTATATTATCTACATTTTCTATTTTTGCTAGTAATAATAATTCGTTGATTAGTTTGTTCATACTTTCAATTTCGTTTTGTATATACTTTATCCATTTATTTTCTCCCAGTTTATCTTGTAAAACATCAGAATTTGCTTCTATTACTGCTAGTGGTGTTTTTAATTCGTGAGATGCATCTGAAATAAATTGTTTTTGTTTTTCAAAAGTTTCTTCTACTGGTTTTACAATAGTTTTAGAAAGTTTCTTTGCTATAATATAAATTGCAGCAATAGAAATAATTGCTATAATTCCTGAAAATATAAACATTCTTTTTATATGAATAATTGTATTTTCATCTTCTATCATTGAAATAATAGTTGTGTTTTTATCTATTTTTTTTACATTATATATATACTTACCTATAATTCCTTTTTCATTGTTTCTTTTATATATTTGAAGTGCATGTTCGTTTACTGTATTATTGTCTGAATTGTCAGAGCTTTGAACAATAACTGAATTCTGTATAAAAACTCTATGCAAACCATCAATTTTAAATTCTGGTCTTATTTTGTAATCTTCTAATCTATTATATATTTTTTTAGGTGTTCCATCTACAAATCTATTCATCATAGAAACTGTTGTGTTTATTGTATTATTGTAATTTAAAGAAGTAAATAAAATAATTATTCCTAACATTATAATTGATAATGACAGCATAATTAATAGGAATATTCTTTGTTTTAATTTTTTAATCATCTTCTTCCTCCATTTTATAGCCTGTTCCTCTTACTGCTTTTATTTTTACTTTTGATTTAAGAAGTTTTAATTTTTTTCTTAAAAAAGAAGCATATACTTCTACATAGTTATATTCTGCATTAATATCATATCCCCATATTTTATTTATTAACATTTCTTTACTTACGATTTGATTCTTATTTAATAATAAAATTTCTAATAGTTCAAGTTCTTTTCCGTTAATACTTATTTCATTACCATTAGAACTCATTTTTCCTGTACTTAAATCTAATGTTAAATCACTATATTCTAATACATTAGCATTATCTATATTAGCACTTCTCTTTAATACTATTTTTATTCTTGCTATCAATTCTCTCATATGAAATGGTTTTGTTATATAATCATCTACACCATTTTCTAAACCTTTTAGTTTATCAGGCAATTCTGATTTTGCTGTTATCATTATAATTGGAGTATTTACTTTTTCATTCTTTAAATTCCTTAATATTTCAAAACCATCTTTTTTAGGCAACATTACATCTAATAAAATCAAATCATATATATTAGTTAATGCTTCATCTTCTCCATCTTCTCCATTTGTTATTATTTTAGTTGTATAGTTTTCTTTTTGCAATGTTTCAGCTATTGCATCTGCCAAACTATATTCATCTTCAATTATCAATATTTTCATTTAAATCACCTTTTATATTGTATAAGTTAAACATTGAAATATTATTGAAACAATAATTATTCTCACAGATAAATTACTATTTTCTATAAAAAATAATATCACAAAGTCAGCATATATATCAATAAATTTTATTTACTTTATTTGAAGATTTAAGACATTAAATCTTGTTATATTGTTTAATTTTCATTTTTTAATCAATTTTTTTATTCATTAAAATAGAGAAAAAATACCAGTTGAAATTATTTATAAAATATTATATAGTAATATTATATATGGAAAACGAAAGAAGGATAAAAAATGATTCAAATAATAATAGGAAATATAATCGCACTACTAGCTTCATTATTAATGGTATATACAGGATTATTAAGAAAAAAAGAAAAGTTTATATATATACAAACATTTCAAATGCTACTGCTTGCAATAAGTAACTTGATACTAGGCGGAATTACAGGGGTCATAACCAATATTTTTGGTTGTATTAGAAATATATTATGTTACAAAAATAAATTAAAAAATACGGAAAAAATAATATTAGTAGTTATTACTTCAGTATTTTCATTATGTTTTAATAATTTAGGATTTATTGGAATACTTCCATTAATAAGTACAGTTACATACACTTTACTTATAGATTTAAAAGACGTTGTTAAATTTAAAATATTAGTTATTTTAACAGTGATTTTATGGTTTATATATGACATATATATACAATCATATACATCTGCAATATTTGACTTTATGACTATTATAACAAATACTATTGCTATATATAAGTTGCATTATTCTAAACCCGAAGCGAAAATATCATAAATTTACAATTATGTCGATTCATTATATAATTCATCATGTATAAAGCTTAGTATAACTAATTTCCGAAATACTGAACGGAGAAAATTATGTTACAACTTTTAAGAATGGTCACCGAAGAAAATTTCCGCAAAACAGAGGAATAACATCGGAAACTAGGTCGTCCGGTATCTATATTGGGTACGGGTATAACAACTATGATCATGATGTTTCTCAGATTAATTCCATTGTTCGGGCAATCAAAAAGGATTTTCCTCAAACGCCCTATAGCAAAATGGATGTTTGTTTTATCGAGAAAAATGAATCCGTACGGCATGCACATCATACATTTGAGAGAATTCGTGTAAATATCGATGACTTTCTCGAGCTTAAGCGAAAAAATCTGTTAGACATTTTGTAACAAAAAACACTGCCCTCATTGGGCAGTGTCTTTTTATTAACTAACTACTTTTTTATTTCTTCTATAATATTCTGCAATTAATTCATCAAGTTCAATACTCAATTGATAAATTATGCTATAATCTTTACCTGTAACAATACTTTCATTAAGTTTATTTCTTAATTTACAAATTTCTTCATTTAACATACAGCATCTCTCCTTTTTTACAATAATTTGTCTGTACATTTATAATTTACCATATTTTTACATTTAGGTCAATAAAATATTTCATTTTTTTCGTTTTTCGTATGACCTTTTTCCTTTGATTTTACTGTATTTCGACAACTTTCTACATTTAATTTCATTATAGTATCTTATTCTACATTAGTAATATTACAATCTTGTGTATTTTTTATTACAATCATAGAATTAAATTACAATTATGCCTTTTTTATTACAGAAATAATCATTTTTTTGTCATCAAACACTTCTTTTAAAACTTGTTCGACATATTGTTCATTAATTGTTGTCATTTCTTCTAAATAATCAAAGCTATTTATCTCTTTGAAGAAATCTGCTAAAAACATTCTTGCTATATCAGCTGTATCATTATATTCTTTTACATATCCACCATAAATTCTTTTTTTGATTCTATTAAATTCTTTTGAATCTATTGAAGAGTTTTTCATTTCTGCTACTCTTTGTTTAAATTTTTCATATACTTTTTCTGGTTCTGGAGATTGACCTGTAATTAGAATATGAGCATATCCTCTTGCAAATTCATAATCTAAACTTGGTGTTACAAATAATAGTGCATCTTCATATAATTCTTTATATAATTTTGAACTTTTTCCGATAATCATATTTAGCAATATTTCTACTGCTATATGTTTACGAACTCTTTCTTTTGTATCTGCAACTTTATCTTTAATTCCTATTGTAAATAATGGTTGACTAACATCCATAGCTTGTTCTACTTTGTCTTTTACAATATCTGCTTTTTCTTCAGGATAAATTCTTTTAATTTCTCCATTGGCTTCTTTAGGAATTAATCTTTTCTTTATTTCCTCAAGTAATTGTTCTGGTTCAAAATCCCCACAAACAACCATTGCCATATTTGATGGATTATAAAATGTATTATAACATTTATACAAAACATCTTTATCAATTTTACTTATTGTTTCAATTGTTCCTGTAATATCTAATTTTACAGGATGTTCATGATACATAGCCTCTAATGTATTTAGATATACTCTCCAATCAGGATAATCATCATACATCATTATTTCTTGTCCTATAATTCCTTTTTCTTTTTCTACATTTTCATCCGTAAAATATGGATTTTGAACATAATCCATTAATTCATCTAATGCCGGATAAAAATTTTCTGTACATTCAAACAAATATGCTGTATGGTCATTTGTTGTATATGCATTTGCTTCTACTCCCAATGCTGTAAGCGCATCTAAACTATTTACCCCATTTTCCTGTTCAAACATTTTGTGTTCTAAAAAATGTGCAACTCCCTTCGGAACTTCAGTTTCTTGTTCTTCTCCTGGTACTATAAATTTACTATCATTTGACCCATAATTTGTTCCCCAAATCACATATTTCTTTTGAACTCCTTTTTTAGGAATTATCATTACTGTTAAACCATTTTCAAGTTTTTCTACATACACTTTTTCTTTTACTTTTGAATTTTCAATAATCTGCATCTAGTTTTCCTCCTTTGCTGAAGAATTGTCTTTTAAGAAGTATACTGTGTTTACAGTAACAGAATTTGCAACTTTAATAATATTTTCTTTTGTTACATTTTGAATTTTTTCCATATATTCATCTAACGAAGTTTTTGTATCTGTTAATTCTTGTCCAAAGAAATAAGTAATTTCTGTATCTTGTTCATCATCAATTGCTTTTATTCCTGAAATTATTCCTTTTTTAGCATTTTCTATATCTTCATCTGTAAATACTCCATTTTTCATGTCTTCTAATTGCTTACGAATAATTTCCATTGCTTTTTCATAATTTTTGATTTCTATTCCACATTTAATAAATATATTACTTTTATATCTCACATAACTTGAACTCGCTGTATATGCCAAACTTGCTTTTTCTCTTACTTCTTGGAACATTTTTGAATTTGCCGTTCCCCCTAATATTGCATTATATAAAATAGTATCATATTTTTGTTCTTCATTTTCTAAATGTAAATCTAATCCTATTGTTAATTTACCTTGTGTTACATCCATTTCTTCTATGACTTCATTTTCTTGAACCACTTCTTTAGATTCAACTCTATTTACTTTATAATTTGGTTCTCTTTCCTGTAATTTTTGAATATCTTCATTTTGTTCTACAATTGATGTTGATTGATTTATATCTCCTGAAACAAATATATCTATTTTACATTTTGAAATCATATCTTTATAGTAATTATATAATTCTTGTGCTGTAATTTGTTCTAAATCTTCAATATATCCATATTTATATAATCCATATGGTTTATCTTTGTACATTTCTTCTATACATCTATCAAATGCATATCTTGCTTTATTATCAGGTTTCCCTTCAATTATTCTTTTTACATTTTCTTTTTCTTGTTTCACATATTCTTCTTTGAACGAATCATTTTCAACTAGCGGATTAAATATTATTTCAAGTAGTTTATCAATACTAGTTTTCAACATATTTTCATCTGGTTGTGGAATAAAACTATCATTTATAGATTCTAAATAGAATTTTAATATATGGTTATCCCCTGTTTTATCTAATCCACAATCAAAACTTGCCCCATACATTTCTTCCATCTCTTGACTCATTTGTTCCTGTGTAGGCATGTTTTTACTTCCTCTCCTTAAAACAGCTAAAAGTAATGAGTTTTTTGTCACATTTTCTTTTGTTATTGGCATACTTAGAAATACTGCTATTAAGTTTGTTTTAAATTTATTAGTTTGTATTTCATGTATTTTTATTCCTTTTTTTATTTCTTTTTCTTTATATCTCATTTTGACCTCCATTTCATCATTATCTAGTATAATATAATTTCCAATAATTATTCAAGACTTTTAATGAAAAAACGCAAAAAGGAACCAGGTCCCTTTTTGCGTAATTTGGGACCTGGTCCTTTTTTATTAAAATTTTCTTTTTCTAGCTGCCTCTGATTTTTTCTTTCTTTTTACACTTGGTTTTTCATAATGTTCTCTTTTACGAACTTCTTGAAGAACCCCATTTCTTGCACATTGTCTTTTAAATCTTTTTAGTGCATCTTCTATATTTCCATTATTAACTTTAATTTCTGACATTAAATATTCCCCTCCTTCCGGCGTTTAGAACACTGTATGTGGGATTTTCATCTCCTATATACGCTAATTATTATACATTATTTGGTTATAGGTTGTCAAGCATTTTCACAAATTAAGTTGCTTTTTACCATTATCTCCGTCCCCGTGGTAACTCAAACGTTATACGGAATAACTTTATGTACTTTTAAAGATTCTTGTACATCTATTATTCTTTGATTTGAAGAACCTCTAAATTTTAAATTTAAATCTTTTTTGTCTTCCTCAAATTTTCCATCAACAAGTACATCTATATATGACATTACTTCTTTTGTTTCTGGCCAATTATTAAACATATTTCCTACTATGTCGTTATCGAATGTATATCCAGAGTAACACCAAATATCTTTTTCAGGAAACTTTTCTTTCACTCTCTTTAATAATGGTAATAACCCTTTTTGATTAGTATATTCCAATGGTTCTCCACCTAAAAGCGAAAGTCCTGCCACATATGGGTGGTCTAATTCATTTATAATTCTATCTATGTCTTCTTCTGTAAATTCTTTTCCATAGTTAAAGTCCCATGCTTGTCTATTAAAACATCCTTTGCATTGGTGGTTACATCCACTTACAAATAATGATACTCTAACTCCTTTTCCGTTTGCTACATCTGCTATTTTTATGTCTGCATAGTTCATTTTTTTCAACTTCCTTTCTTTTATTTATAATTTACAGCATATTTTATTATTGCTTTTAGAATATCCATATGAGTCTCTCTTTGAATATTAAAATCTAACTGTGAGTGTATCCATTTATAATTTTTATTTTGCAAACATCCTATAAGATCATATTCTCCTATTAAAGAATTATTGTTTCTATTTCTATGTATCCCCTTATATAGTACATCAACACTTGTTTTAAACTTAATTCCAAATAGGCCGCTATCAGTTGCTGGTTCTATTTCTGCCATATTTTTTACGTCGTTCAATTTCTTTTGTCCTAATTCAGTTATTATAGGTGTAACATTCACTTCACCTATATTGTCACTATCTTGTATAATTTCAGAAATCCCAACCTCATTAGAATCATTTCCTATTGTAATAACATTTGTACTATCTTTTATCACATTTCCAAATGAATCTGTTAATCCCCAGTAAAACGAATCAAAAATTATGACATGATAATTATATTTCTGACTATTTATATATTCTTTAACATATTCATAATCATCGTAACAATATATTCGGTGTGTTGCCTGTATACTTTCATCCTCATTCAATTTGTTAGTAATATTACAAGTTGTATCCCCTTGCGAACCATCAGGAGTATATCCAATTAATAATACACTATAATAATTAACTTTATTATTAGCTCTATACTTACACTCTCTTTCCCTACCTAATGCTGTATAAAATGCTTCTCTCAGTTCTTCACCTTGTCCATTTACATATTCATAAATATCATCATATGTTGTAACATTATTTTGCATTACAATACTATCATATGACGCATTATAATCCTTTAAAGGATAATAATATGAAGTATCTTCAGCTGTTAATTTACATTTTATAAAATCTAGATTCAATCTACCCGCACTACGATATTTATCTTGTAATGTTCCATATTCACTTAATCCATGATATATGTTAGCATCAATATCTACTGTTCCAGTTGCCTCAAATCCCTTATCTCCAATTTTATGATATGCTAATTTATTATTTACGCTGTCTCTTCCCAATATATATATATTCTCTTCAGTAACAACTTCTTTACTTTCTGTATTTGTAACAAGTGAATATCCATTATAAACTTTTCCACCTATATGCAATCCTTGTAAAAAGCTTATTAAAGATATATTACGCGTTATATTATCCCACTCGTTTTCTTTTAGTTCAGGCATTTGAAATACATTAGTAGATGATGCTCCTGAATAAATATTATAATTTGCTATGGCTACCGCTAAACTAGTTTCTATTTTATGTCTTATTACTGCTAATCTGTGTTGATTAAAATTAGATAATTCATTTTCGATATTTCTTGTATCATCTTTTTTAAATATTGGCGTATTATCTCCGCTCCATACATTATCAATTCTAGTTCCATCATCAGCTATTATTTCATCAACCGCATCAGCATATGTTAAATCAACCAAATCAGTCCCTCTAAGCCATTCTGTAAATTGATATGCTTTTCTATAATATGTTTTTGCATTATCATTGTTCTCTATAAATATTTTCCATGCAGTAACATCTTTAGGATCTGAAGCCTGTACTTGTAATGTACCATTAAGTATATATACAATTTGATTATTATACAAATAATACTTCGTTCCATTTACTTTAACATAACTACACAGTTCTCCAAATAGTTCTTCTCTTAAATGCTCTGTTTTAATTTCTACATCGTTATATTCCACTTTGCCTATTGTTGGATCATATTCAATACCATCAATCAAATATCCACTTTTATTAACATATTCATCACCTATTTGGCCTTGTACTGTTATATAATTATCTAATGCATATGTTATTACTACATCAATATTTCCTTTAACATATCTACAACTATAATTAATATATGGTTTTAGACCATATATAGCATCAGCATCTCCTGATATACGGTTTCCAGATTCATCATGTGTATTTTCATATGGTGAATATATGTAAAACCCATCATAAAGTGTATATACCAATGCAGGAATATAATTATTTAAATCATCTTCTGTATATCCATTTAATTCAAATCCAGTCATTATGGAATTTCTAAATGTTGCTATAGATGCTTCTAAATCTCTGATTTTTGAGTTGGCTAAATCAGATGTTGAACTATTACTTGCATTTAATTGAAAGGCTCTTATTGCATCATATGTTGCTGATGTTAATCTAGCATCATATTCTGTTTGAAGCTTTATTGTCTGTATTTGAAATTGTGTATATTCAGAAAGTAGTAATGAAATAGGTAATATTATTATTATAAATATTATTGCCAATTCTTGTATCTTCATATTTACTCATCTCTCTTTTTTATTTCATATATTATAATTACTACATTTATCACTTTTTGTCAATAGATTAATTTGGTAATAAATGCATAGACAAGTTGAAAAGAGTGCATTTCTGCACTCTTTGTTATTTTTGTAAATTTCTGCTGAATTATGAGAAAATTTGATTAAATTCTTCTCCTTCAATTTTTTCTTTTTCTAATAATACACTTGCTACTGCATGAAGTTTATCAACATGTTCTGTTAAAATATCTCTTGCTCTATTATAAGCTTTATCAACTATTCTTTTAACTTCCTCATCTATTAATGCTGCAGTTTCTTCTGAATAATCTTTTGTTTGTGCAAAGTCTCTACCTAGGAATACTTCTCCTTGACCTCCACCAAACATTATTGTTCCAACTTTATCACTCATACCATATTTTGTAACCATGTTTCTTGCTATTTGTGATGCTCTTTCTATATCATTACTTGCTCCTGTTGAAATATCATTTAATATTATTGCTTCAGCAACTCTTCCTCCTAGTAATGATACTATGTTTTCTTCCATTTCTGTTTTTGACATAAATGATTTATCTTCTGATGGTCTATACATTGTATATCCACCAGCCATACCTCTTGGTATAATTGATATTTGATGTACTGGGTCTTGAGTTTCTAAGTATCTACTTACTACTGCATGACCAGCTTCATGATATGCAACTAATCTATTTTCTTTTTCACTTCTTACTCTTGTTTTCTTTTCAGGTCCCATAGTTACTTTTACCATGGCATCTTCAATTTCTTTCATTCCTATTTCTTTGAAATTTCTTCTTGCAGCTAATAATGCCGCTTCATTTAATACATTTTCTAAATCTGCTCCAGCAAATCCTGATGTATTTTTTGCTATTACTTTTAAGTCAACATCTTCTGATAATTTCTTCTTACGTGCATGAACTTCTAATATTTGTTCTCTTGCTTTAACATCTGGGCTTGATACTACTATTTGTCTATCAAATCTTCCTGCTCTTAATAAGGCTTTGTCTAATACATCTGGTCTATTTGTTGCAGCTAAGATTATTACACCTTCATTGTCTGAGAATCCATCCATTTCAACTAATAATTGGTTTAATGTTTGTTCTCTTTCATCATGTCCTCCACCTAGTCCAGCACCTCTTTGTCTACCAACTGCATCAATTTCATCTATAAAGATTATACATGGTGCAGATTTTTTTGCTTGTTCAAATAAGTCTCTTACTCTTGATGCACCAACACCAACAAACATTTCCACAAAGTCTGAACCACTTATTATATAGAATGGAACTCCAGCTTCACCTGCAACAGCTTTTGCAAGTAAAGTTTTTCCTGTTCCTGGTTGACCTACAAGTAAAACCCCTTTTGGAATTCTAGCTCCCATATCTGTAAATTTCTTTGGATTTTTTAAGAATTCTACAATTTCTTGTAATTCTTCTTTTTCTTCATCTACTCCAGCAACATCATCAAATGTTACTCTATTTTTTTCTCCTGCATTTACAAGTCTTGCTTTACTTTTTCCAAATGACATGCTTCCTCTTGAACTGTTTTGATTTCCACCACTCATCATTAAGAACCAGAATATAAAGAATATTATTAATAATCCAAATGGTGTTATTAAACTTAGAACTGTAATCCAAATTGATTCTCTTTCTTCCTCTAATGTTATTTCACCCGTTTTTAAATAATCTTCTGTATAAGTTATAAAACTATCTAAGCTTGGAATATTAACTTCTTTTTCTAATTTAGAATTTTTTAATTTTACTGAAGCCATACTTCCATCTGCAGAAATTTTTATATTTTCAACTTCTCCGTTTTCAATACCTGTAATTAATTCAGAATAAGTCATTTTTGAACTGCTATTTTCCATTATTGATGATAGTAATACTATTACTATTACTCCTATTATTAGCCACATTGCTAATGTCTTTATACCTTTTTTCAATTTTCAGTCCTCCTATTTATCTTATTATACATTTGAAAATATAACATACCTTTTTTATTTTTTCAATATTCTTTTCGTAACTTTTTTGTGTCCTTTTTGTTACATTTTTCAAACATTTCTACGGATATAAAGCTTTTTATCTTTTACTAAAAACTTAATATTTTTATTAGGTGTTAAAAATTTGTTTCCAACATTGTTATCACATAACTTAATTATATCCTCTATATGTATTTTCTCTATCCTTTGTGTTGACCCCATTAGTTGTTTTACAGCCAATAAAATGATTCTATTTTTAATTACTTTGTCTTGCTCATTAAAATCTCTCAATTTTAATATAATTTCATTTTCGTTCTCTTGAATTAGCAATTTTTGATATATTATATTAGTTTGCTTATCCATGTAATTGCTTTCATCCGTAGCAACTTGAGATAATCTATCTATTGTTTCAATTATATTAGGATTGAATCCTTCTTTTATATACGGAATAACGATGTTACGAATTTTATTTCTTGTATAATCATTTTCAAAATTAGTTTTATCTATTCTTGGTTCTAATTGATGTTGTTCACAATAAATTTCTATTTCTTGTCTGTCACATTCAATTAATGGTCTTATATATTTATTATCTCTAATAGGTTCTATTCCCTTAAGACCTGAAAGGCCACTTCCCCTAAGTAAATTCATTATTATTGTTTCTATTTTGTCATTTTTATTATGTGCTATACCAATTTTATTTGCTCCAACTTTTTGCAGTACTTCTTCAAAAAAATCATAACGAACTTTTCTTCCAGCTTCCTCTGTTCCTATTTTATAAGTGTTGGCAAATTGTTGTACATCTATTCTTTTCACATAACATTGTATGCCATTTTTTTGACAATATGATTGTACATATTTTTCATCATCAATAGCCTCTTCTCTTATCATGTGATTTATATGTGCCACATATATTTCAAATTGAAATTCTTCTTTTATTTCATTTAAAATATTTAACATAGAAATAGAATCTGGTCCTCCTGACACACCAAGAACGACTTTATCCCCAGATTCTATCATATTATATTTTTTTATTGTTTGTAATACTTTATCTTTCATTTTAATCATCAAATCTTCTTTCCAAATTAACAAACTTAGTATAATTACCCATCCACAATAATTCAACAGTACCAGTTGAACCACCTCTTTGTTTAGCAATTATAACTTCTGCAATATCTTTTTTCTCGCTTTCTTTATTATAATAATCATCTCTATATAAGAACATTACAATATCGGCATCTTGCTCGATTGCTCCAGATTCACGCAAATCTGAAAGCATAGGTCTATGGTCAGGCCTTTGTTCAACAGCTCTTGATAGCTGTGACAATGCAATTACAGGAACATTTATCTCTTTTGCTAATATTTTTAAAGATCTACTTATTTCTGATATTTCTTGTTCTCTACTTGCACCTCTTTTATTACTTCCTTGAACTAATTGTAAGTAGTCTATAACAACTAATCCAATATCTTTTTCCATTTTAAGTTTTCTACATTTAGTTCTGATTTCCATTACAGTAATACCTGGTGTATCATCTATATATATTTCAGATTCTGATAATGGACCAATTGCTCCTGCTAATTTTACCCAATCATCTTCTTCTAATTTTCCTGTTCTAACTTTGTTACTATCAACCATTGCTTCACTACATAAAATTCTGTTTACTAATTGGTCTTTTGACATCTCTAGACTAAATATAGCTACTGGTGCATTTCCTCTTAAAGCTGCATTTGTTGCTATATTTAACGCAAATGCTGTTTTTCCCATTGCAGGTCTTGCTGCAACAAGTATTAATTCAGACCCATGTAATCCTGCTGTTTTATAATCTAATTCTACAAATCCAGTTGGTACACCAGTTATATGTTGTTTTCTGTTATATAATTCTTCAAGTTTTGTAAAACTTTCTACTAATACATCCTTTATTGGTGTATAACCTTTTTGATTCTTACTTTGCATGATGTCAAAAATTCTTTTTTCTGCACCATCCATTATATCTTCAACATCTTCTGTTGGGCTATAACCCAATTCAATTATTTCATTCGCTGTTTTTATTAAATTTCTTAATATAGATTTTTCTTCTACTATTTTGATGTATCTTTGGACATTAGCTGTTGTGGGAACTTTATCTGGCAAGCTTGCCAAATACTCATATCCACCAACTTGCTCGAACTTGTCCATAGATTCTAATTCATCTTTTAATGTAATAATATCTATTGGTTCAGATTTACTATATAAATTAATTATTGCTTGATATATTGCTTTATTATCTTCTCTATAAAACGCATCTTCTTTTAATGTTTCTATTGCTGCATTTACTGCATCTTTATCTGTTAGCATACTACCTAATACAGCTTGTTCAGCATCTATGTCATGTGGTGGTATTTTCCCTAGTTCCATATTATTATCCTCTCACATCTACTTTTATTTTTCCAGTTACTCCTTCGTATAATTTAACATCTACATGATGTATTCCTAATGTTTTTATAGTTTCTTTTAAATCAATTTTCTTTTTATCAATTTTTATTCCATGTTGTTTTTCTAAATTTTCTGATATATCTTTTGCTGAAACCCCACCAAATATTTTTCCATTTTCGCCTGCTTTAACTTCTACTTTCACCATTATTTTAGTTAATTTTTCAGCAACTTTTTTAGCCTCTTCTTTTTCTGTATCTTTTTTAAATTGCGTAGAATCTTTTTGCGCTTGCAATTTACTCATGTTTTCAGCATTTGCTTCAACAGCTAAATTTTTCGGAAATAAGAAATTACGTGCATATCCATCTGACGCATTAATTACTTCATTCTTTTTTCCAACACCTTTAATGTCTGCTTTTAAAATTACTTTCATGTTGTTTCTCCTTTTATTCTTTTTCATTAAAATATTCTTCTATTTTTTCTATTAATTCTTGTTTTGCTTCTTCAATAGTTTTATTTTCTAATTGTGCACCAGCTAAAGTGATGTGTCCTCCACCACCTAATTTTTCAAGTATTACTTGAACATTGATGTCTCCAATTGAACGTCCACTAATACATATTTTTTCTCCCATAGTTCCTAATACAAATGATGCTGTTATATTACCTATTGTTAATAATTCATCTGCCGCTTTTGCACATATTAGATTTGCATCTTTTTCTTGTGATTCATAAGATGAAATTGCTATTGTATCATGTGTTATTTCTGATTTTCTTACAATTTCTGATATTTTATTATAACTTTCTAAATCACTTTGAAACCATTTTTTTACTTTTATTATATCTACACCACATCTACGTAAATATGCTGCTGCTTCAAATGTTCTTACACCTGTTTTAAAAGTAAAGTTTTTTGTATCCATCATTATTCCAGCATATAAAGCTTCTGCTTCTGAAGTTGATAATTCAATTTCATTTTGTGTATATTGAATTAATTCTGTAACCAGTTCAGATGCTGATGAGGCATATACTTCTTGGAAAGTTAATATACTTTGGTCTATAAAATCTGTTCCTCTTCTATGATGGTCTATAACAACCACTTTGTTAGTTTTTTCTAATAATTCAGGTTCTTCTACATATGATTTTTTATGTGTGTCTACAACTACTAACAATGTTTCATTATTTATTTTTGATAAAGCTTCATCTTTATCAATTAATACATCTTTATATTCTTCTTGAATATTTTCTATAAATGACTTTATTGATGCAGATTGGCTATTTGTTAATATATATGCATCTTTTCTTAAACTTGTTGCAAGTCTGTAAATTCCTAATGCCGCTCCCATAGCATCTATATCTGGATTTACGTGTCCCATTATAATTACATTTTCACATTCTGCCATTAATTCTTCTAATGCATGTGCAACTATTCTTGCTTTTACTTTTGTTCTTTTTTCTACTTCTTCTACTTTTCCACCAAAGAATTGATATTTTCCCTCTTCTCTTATTACAGCTTGGTCTCCACCACGTCCTAAAATGACATCCATTGCTGCTGCTGCAGATTTATATACTTCTTTGTCATTTTGACCTTCATTTGATATTGCTATACTTAGTGTTAATTGAATTTTGTCTTTTCTTACAATATCTTTTATTGAATCTAATATAGCAAATTTGCTTTCTTTTATTTGTTCTAAGTTTCTTTGTTCAAATATATATACATAAGTATCTCTATCTTCTTTAACTAAAATTCCATTTGTTTCATTTACCCAGTCATATATTGTACTTTCAACTTTTGCCATTAATTGTGTTTTTTGTTCAGTATCAACTCTTTGCATTACTTCTTCATAGTTGTCTACCATTATTATACCAACACAAGTTTTTTTGTTTTCATTTTCTTTTTGCAATTCATATTTTTCTGTTTCATCTATGAAATACAATATAAGCATATATTCAGCTACTTTTTTTCTTTCGCTTTTTTTAGTTTTAGCGAATTCAGCTTGTACTTTATATTGTTTTTTTCCTATTTCTATATTTCTTATTATAGATTTTCTTTTCTGTTCTTTATCTTTTTCAATTTCATTTTTAATGTCTATAACTAAGTCACTTATATAGTTGTTAATATCTATATTAGCAAATTCTGTTATAAATTTTGAACTTCTCCATACTATATTTCCATCTGTTTCTAATATTAATAATGGAAATGGCGCATTTATCAAACTGCTTTTTGCAGCTGAATCTACTGTTAATGTTAAATCTTGTAGTTGTTCAGATATTTCACTTCTTCTTTTGTTATTTGCAAAATATGTGTATCCTAAAATCGCCAAATAAAATATGATTGATGGTATTATCATATTTATTTTTAGGTATGACAATATTGCTAGTAATATAAATATTATTACTAGGTATATTTTTGTTCTAGATACTAAATTATCAAATATTTTTCTATTATTTTTTTTCGACATAATTATCTCCTTTTATCCTATTCTAGTATACTTCTAAATCCTCATTTTGTCAAGCTTGGAAAAACTTTCTAGTGAATTATTGGTAATCCTCATGTTATAATATTTTTGAGGGATGCTTATGAAATATATGAATACTGAGTTTGGAAATATTATTAAAGATATATTAGCAAATGAAACTGTTCAAAATTTACGCTGTTTTAAACATCATTATGGTTCAAATCGTTATGAACACTGTCTTTCAGTTGCATACAATTCATATAAAATATGTAAGTTTTTAGGCCTTGACCATGTTTCTGCAGCTCGTGCAGGTGTTCTTCATGATTTATTTTTATATGATTGTGAAAATCCACAAACTAGACCACAAAATCATATTACAAATCATCCAAAAATCGCTTTGGAAAATGCCGAAAAGTTATTTATTTTAAATGATATAGAAAAAGATATAATTTTAAGGCATATGTGGCCAGTTACTTTTTCTTCACCACGCTACTTAGAAACTCTTGTTGTTACTTTTGTTGATAAATATTGTGCTATAAAGGAATGGAGCAATTATTGCAAATATAGCATGTGGAGCTGGTATTTGAATTGGTTTTACATATAGCGAAAAAGACGAGGGTCTTACCACGGGGACGGAGATAATGGTAAAAATTTAAATGAATTTTACCATTATCTCCGTCCCCGTGGTAAGA
>JAFQSS010000033.1 GCA_017409455.1 Clostridia bacterium
TAGCACTTATCAATACCTCCTTTAAATGTTTTCTAGTCAATTACATTTTATCAGGTATTTTAGATAAGTGCATTATTTTATTAAAAATAATAAAAAATGTTGAAGTAGTTATTTAACCACCCCAACATTTATTATAGAACCTAAGATAAAGCTAGCACTTAAGTAGTGCTAGTTTTTTAAATTTTTCTCAAAAAAAGAGGGAATTATGTAAAATTCGTCGAATAATATAATTATGTATGAAACTGTGTAGGAGAGTGAGAAATGATACGATATAGTGATGAACTTATAGAAGACGTAAGACAAAGCAATGATGTAGTAGATATAATCTCACAATACGTACATTTAACAAGAAAAGGAAGAAACTATTTTGGGTTATGTCCATTTCATAATGAAAAATCACCATCCTTTTCAGTATCACCAGACAGACAGATATTTCATTGTTTTGGATGTGGTGTAGGAGGAAATGTCTACACATTTTTAATGAAAATAGAAGGAATAACATTTAAAGAATCACTAGAACAACTAGCAGAGAGGGCAAACATACAATTGCCAACATTGCAAAGTAATGCAGACACTGCAAAAGAAGAACTAAAATCAAAAGTATACAAAGTAAATGAATTCACAGCAGAATTTTATCATCAAAATTTGTACAAGCCAACAGCTAAAATAGCACAAGAATATGTAAAACAAAGAAAAATGAATAGAGAAACTCTTGAAGCATATAGAATAGGGTATTCAGGCAAATTTGATGAACTATACAAAGCACTAAAGGCACAAGGATTTGGAGAAAAAGAAATACTTGAATCTGGATTAGTAAACAAAAATGACAATGGAACATATATTGACAGATATAGAAACAGATTAATGTTTCCAATATGTGATGCTAGAGGAAAAGTAATAGCATTTGGAGGAAGAGTATTAGATGACTCTAAACCAAAATACATCAACTCTCCAGAAAATATTGTATATAGTAAAGGTAGACATCTATTTGGATTAAATGTAGCCAAAAAAGATTCGGCTAAAAAAATAATAATAGTAGAAGGATATATGGATGTTATATCATTACATCAAAGAGGAATCACAAATGTAGTTGGAGCATTAGGAACAGCATTAACAGAACAACAAGGCTGGTTACTAAGAAAAACTACAGAGCAAGTAGTATTAGGCTTTGATGCAGATGGAGCTGGGCAAACAGCAGTAGCAAGGTCCATGGACATTCTTCAAAAAATGGGATGTGATATGAGAGTGCTACAAATTGATGGTGCAAAAGATCCAGATGAATTCATAGTAAAATTTGGAGAAGGAAGATTTAAGTTAGCAGTAGATAATGCAATATCATTAGTAGAATTTAAAGTCAAAAATTTGAAAAAAGAACTAAACTTAGAAAATACAGGGGATAAAATTAAATTTCTAAACGAAATCGCAAAAATACTATCAAAAGTTGAAAATACAATGGAAAGAGAAATATACATAGAAAAAATCGCAAAAGGGTATAATATATCAAAAGAAGCAATATATGGGGAAGTAAATAAATTGATATATGCAGGAACAAAAGGAGATAAAGTTTTACAAAGCAAAAAGGTAGAAGTGCGTCAAGTAAAACAAGAAAACAGAAAAGAAATAGATGAAGACTTAAAAAGAAGAGAAAATACAATAATAGCATTATTGTTAGATGCAAATGTCAACATATTTCTAAAAATAAAAGAGCACATTAAGCCAGAAGATTTTAGAGATGAAATAAATCAAAAAATAGCAGTTCAATTATATGCAGAACTTGAAAAACAAGATGCAAATATAAATAGATTGTTAGACACATTTGATGAAGAAACTCAAAATCATATAACAGCAGTAATGGCAACAGATTATGAAATAGAAAATGCTGAAAAAGCAGTTGATGACATATTGCAAAAATATGAAAAAGAAAGACTAGATAATAGAAAACAAGAAATTTTAAAACAATTAGAAACAGAACAAGATGGGGAAAAGAAAAAGCAATTAGGAAAAGAGCTAAGTAATATAATTATTGCATTAGCCAAGATTAAATAGGGGTGAATTTTTGTGAGTAAGAAAAAGGATGAAAATCAAATCCAAATAGAAGAAATGATGACAAACGAACCAGAAGTAGAAACAAAAAAAGAAGAAGTAATTGATGAAAATGAAAAAGTTAAAAATATTGTTAAAAAAGCTAAAGAAAACGGAAAAATGACATATGGGGAACTAGCAAAAGAATTAGAAGATACAAACCCAGAACAAATAGACAAAGTATTTGATGCTTTTGAAGAAATGGGAGTAAATCTTCTTAATGATGACTTTGAAGAAGAACCAAATATCGAAGATTTAAAAGAAGTAGAAGAATTAAAATTAGATGAAATTACAGACACAAGCTTTGAAGGAATTAGTGTAGATGACCCAGTAAGAATGTATTTAAGAGAAATAGGAAAGATTCAACTACTTTCATACGAAAAAGAATTAGAACTTGCTCAAAGAATATTAAATAATGATGAAGAGGCAAAACAAGAATTAGCAGAAGCTAACTTAAGACTTGTTGTAAGTATTGCTAAAAAATATGTTGGAAGAGGAATGTTATTCTTAGACTTAATCCAAGAAGGAAACATGGGATTAATAAAAGCAGTAGAAAAATTTGATTATACAAAAGGATTCAAATTCAGTACTTATGCAACATGGTGGATAAGACAAGCAATAACAAGAGCAATTGCAGACCAAGCTAGAACAATAAGAATTCCAGTACACATGGTAGAAACAATCAATAGATTGATTCGTACGTCAAGACATTTATTACAACAATTAGGAAGAGAACCAAGTCCAGAAGAAATAGCAAAAGAAATGGATATGACTGTTGAAAAAGTAATGGAAATACAAAAAATAGCACAAGATCCAGTATCACTAGAAACACCAATTGGTGAAGAAGATGATAGCCACTTAGGAGATTTCATTCAAGACGAAGATTCTCCAGCACCACATGATGCAGCATCTTATACATTATTAAGAGAGCAATTAGAAGAAGTTATGAATACATTAACACCAAGGGAAGCAAAAGTATTAAAACTAAGGTTTGGTTTAGAAGATGGAAAAGCTAGAACTCTTGAAGAAGTTGGTAAAGAATTTGATGTAACAAGAGAAAGAATTCGTCAAATTGAAGCTAAAGCTTTAAGAAAACTACGTCATCCAAGCAGAAGCAAAAAATTAAGAGATTATATGAATTAATAAATTGGTAAATTGGGGACGGTCCTTTTTTTCGCGAAATTGGGGACGGTCCTTTTTTTCGCAAAAATGGAATTAATTCGAAATTACCCGTAAAAACAATCAAGTTTTCACGAAAAAGACATATAAACAAGTTATAATTAAAGAGTAAATTAGCTATAATGGAGGAAGTTTAAATGGAAGGAACATATATTTTAGTTGTAGATGATGAATCAAGAATGAGAAAACTACTAAAAGACTTTTTATCAACAAAAGGTTATCATATACTAGAAGCTGAGGACGGAGAAAAAGCATTAGACATCTTTGTAGAAAACAGAAATAAAATAAAACTTGTTTTATTAGATATAATGATGCCTAAACTTGATGGATGGTCTGTACTTAGAAAAATAAGACAAGAATCAAATCTTCCTGTAATAATGTTAACAGCAAGAGGAGAAGAACAAGATGAATTATTCGGATTTGAACTTGGGGTAGATGAATATATATCAAAACCATTTAGTCCTAAAATATTAGTAGCAAGAGTTGAAGCAATTTTAAAAAGAGTATATGGAGACACAAAACAAGTAAAAGATTATGATGGAATAACAATAGACCAAGAAGGAAGAACTGTAAAAGTAGATGGAAAAGAAGTTGATTTAAGCTTAAGAGAATATGAACTTTTAAAATATCTTTTAGATAATGAAAATATTGCATTATCAAGAGATAAAATTTTAAACAATGTATGGAATTATGACTATTATGGTGATTCAAGAACAATTGATAGTCATATAAAAAAAATTAGACACAAATTGGGCAAAAAAGGAAAATATATAGAAACAATAAGAGGAATTGGATATAAATTTGAAATAAAGAAATGAGGAAATTTTTGTGGGGAGTATAACTAAACAATTTAAATCAGTAAGAGGTAAACTGTTTTTTACATTATGTATTATAGTTTTATCAATTATATTGTTTTTAATAATTGTAAATAGTTTTGTTTTAGAAAAATACTATCAATATGCAAAAAGTAATCAATTAAAAAATGTATATAATACGATTAATGCATATTATAATGGAGAAATTCAAGTAAATGATATGGAAGATGAACTTGACCAAATATCTATAAAAAACAATTTTGATATTATAATAAGAAATGTACAAGGCACAGCAGTTTATTTATCAAATAAAGACTTTTTGGCAAATGTAAAAATAATAATTGATTTTTGGGGAGCAAATGGGAGACAAGAATATCAAATATTAGAGGAAACAGATAATTTACAAGTAAGAACAATTAAAGATACTGAAACAAAAATTAATTATATAATGTTATCAGGGAAATTAGATAATGGATTTCAAACTTATATTAGGATTCCCTTATCATCAATTAAAGAAAGTGTACGTATATCAAATAGCTTTTTATATACTATAGCAACCATTGTAATAATAGTTGGTGGAATTGCTATAATGTATATTTCTAAAAGTTTCAGTAATCCAATTTCTGAAATTAATAGTATTGCTAAAAAGATGTCTAATCTAGATTTTAGCCATAAATATGTTGTTACTGATGATGATGAAATAAATGAACTTGGTCAAAGTATAAATGTAATGTCAGATAAGCTTGAAGCAACAATTAATCAATTAAGAAATACAAATATTGAACTTGAAAAAGATATTGAGAAAAAATCTAAAATTGATGAAATGAGAAAAAGTTTCATTTCAGATGTATCACATGAATTAAAGACTCCAATTGCTTTAATTCAAGGATATAGTGAAGGACTTTTAGAAAATGTTAATTCAGATTCTGAAAGTAGAAAGTTTTATGCAGAAGTTATATTAGATGAAACTAATAAAATGGATAAAATGGTAAAACAATTACTTGAACTTACAAAACTTGAATATGAAAAAAGAGAGTTTAATAATACAACATTTAATATTGTTGAACTTGAAAAAGAAATTGTTAGAACTTCACAGGTTATGCTTGATGAAAAAGGTGTAAAAGTAGAGTTTGATACAGAAGATAAAATTGAAGTGTTTGCAGATGATATGTATATTAGCCAAATTGTTACAAATTATTTGACTAATGCTATCAAACATGTTAAAGAAATAGATGGGCAAAAATATATCAAAATTACCAATACTGTTTTACAAGATAAAGGAAAGGTTAGAGTTACTGTATTTAATACAGGTAATAATATTTCAGAAGAGAATTTGACTCGTGTTTGGAATAGATTTTTCAAAGCTGATGAGGCTCGTAACAGGGATGATGGTGGAAGCGGTATAGGTCTTTCTATTGTTAGAGCTATTATGAATAATTATGGTAATGATTTTGGCGTTCAGAACAAAGATAATGGAGTTGAGTTTTATTTTGATGTTGATTTGACAAATTGATAAAAAATGTGTATAATAAATATAGAAAATGAGAAACCGCAGACAAAGCGGTTACCACTTATGATTGGATAACAACACATTCGACCGGCTAAAGCAGAATGTGTTGTTTTTTATTCCTTATTTGCGGAAATTATACATATAATCGCTAACAAGGCTACGTTTACAGTTATGGAAATCATAAATCCTAGAATTAGGAATAATAAAAATTCTACCATAAACACCACCTCACTTTCTCATAGTAAAACTATGTAGTAAAGTGGCAACACATATCTGCTACTCTCATTTTCTTGATTAATAGTCTAGCACAATAAACTAAGAAAATCAAGCGAACAAAGTGTGAAATTTTATAAAACTTTACAAACCATATAAATTGTGATAAAATAAGTCTTGCAAAAGCGTAAAAATCCTGTTTACAGAATAAGAAACAACAAAGTAAAATTAATATTTTCAGGAGGTAATGAAAATGAAAGAAAACAAGCAACGGAATATAAACCGAACTTTAGCCAAGCTTGTAACAATAGGAATGTGGGCAGCGGTCTTGATAGCAATAATTCCTATGATTGTTGGACCAATAATTGGAGGAACAATTCACTACCAACAAGTTGTAGAGACCCATCAACAGGAAATGGAATCATATTCTACTGAGACATATGACTATCTTTTAAAAAGTATAAGTCTAATATTCAGAGAAGATGAACAGGTTATTGATATCAATGCTAAGCCAGATGATATAATAATAGAAAAAATTGAAATGCAAGATAATGGCAATTTTATATGTGAGTTATACTTAGATAAAGGAGAAGAGAAAAAGTATTTTCCTGATCTTAATATAATTGCTGAGCTTTCTAGTGAGTTTGATATATTATATACAAGTTCAGCATATGCTTCAGAAGAAGAATTTGTAAAAACTTTTAAAGCAAATATAAAAATCGATGCTATGAATGTTGCACTCAAAATTTTTTGTACATATGTCTTGGTATTAAGTATGTTGCTTTTGGTACCTTGGGCAATTATAAACGCAATAAAGTGTTATAAGAGAAACTTTCAACGAAAAAAGTGAGGACATTGTCCTCACTTTTTTCGTTGTGTACTCTTGCTATTTTCGCTATTTTACGATAAAATACAACAAGAAATGAGAAATTTACCATGGGGACGGAGATTGTGGTAAAAACAGACAAAAAATTTACCATTAACTCCGTCCCCGTGGTAAAAAGACGAAAAGGTGAGAAACATGTATTTAAAAAAATTAGAAATGCAAGGATTTAAATCATTTGCAGACAAAACAACATTAGAATTTATGCCAGGAATAACAAGTGTAATAGGGCCAAATGGATCTGGAAAAAGTAATATATCAGATGCGATAAGATGGATACTTGGAGAACAAAGTATGAAATCATTAAGAGGAGCAAAAACTCAAGATATCATATTTGCAGGGACACAAAATAGAAAATCATTAGGCTTTGCAGAAGCATCTTTAATATTTGACAACACAGATGGAGCTTTACCAATAGAATATTCAGACGTAACAATAACTAGAAAAATATATAGAAGCGGTGAAACAGGATATTATATTAACAAAGTGCCATGCAGATTAAAAGATGTAGTTGAATTATTTATGGATACTGGAATAGGTAGAGATGGCTATTCAATAATAGGTCAAGGAAAAATAGATGAGATTTTAAGTAACAAATCTGAAGATAGAAGACATATTTTTGAAGAAGCTGCTGGAATAGTAAAATACAGAGCAAGAAAAGAAGAAACAGAAAAGAAACTAGAACAAACAAAACTTAATTTATTAAGAATAAATGACATATTAACAGAAATAGAAGGAAACTTAGAACCATTACAATTACAGTCAGATAAAGCTAAAAAATATTTAAACTTAAAACAAGAATTAAAAGATATAGAAGTAGGTTTATTTGTATACAACATAGAAAAATACAAGAAAAACTTAGAAGAACTAACACAAGATGAAGATATAATGAAATCTACTTTAAATCAAGAAGAAGGCAAACTGGAGAAAATTAGAATTTTAAAAGAAGAATTAAAAGAAGCAATAGATGAAATTACTCTACAAATAGAAAATATGCAAAACATTGGATTTGAAAGCCAAAAAGAAATAGAAAAACTAAATTCAAATATCAATGTAGCAAAAACAAAAATCCAAAATAATACAGAAAATGCTGAAAGATATGAAAATGAAATTTCTGAATTAGAAGAGAAAATCAAAAATTTAAAAGAAGAAATTGAGCAAAAACAATCTAGAAAAGATAACTTAAAGCAAAACAAAGAAAAATTTGAAAAAGAGTTAAATGAAAAAGAAGAAGAACTAAGAAAATTAACAGAAAATCTAAGTTCTAAAGAACTTGAAATAGAAGGATTAAAAAAACAAGTAGAAGAAAATACAGACAAAAGATATGAATTGCAATCAGAAATTAGTATGCAAACAGCAAACTACGAAAACCTAGAAAAAAGACAAGCACAATTAAAACAAGAAATAAGCAATATGATATCAGACCTAGATAGAACTAGAATGAAAAAAGAAGATATTGCAAAAGGCTTTTATGAGATTGATAACAAGAGAAATAAAGTATTAAAAGCAATAGAAGAAATAGACAACAAAAAACAAGAGATAAACAATAAAATAAAACAATTTGATTTGCAAATAGAAAACAATGAAAATGATATAAGAATGAAACAATCAAGACATGACTTCTTAGTAGAAACAGAGAGAGAAAAAGAAGGATATCAAAAGAGTGTAAAATCATTGTTACTAGATTGTGAAAAAGTTAAAGAGCTTGGAAAAGGTATGCATGGGGTGTTGGCTAATATAATTTCAGTTCCAGATGAATATGAAACAGCAATAGAAATGTGCTTAGGGGCAAGTTTGCAGAATATTGTTACTGAAAATGAAGAAGATGCGAAAAAACTAGTAGAACATTTGAGAAAAAATAATTTGGGACGAGCATCATTTTTACCTATCACATCAGTAAAAGGTAAAAAATTAGAAAATATAAAGGGTAAAAAAATAGGAGTTATTGGAATTGCATCAGATTTAGTATCATTTAATAAAAAATATGAGCAAATCATATTAAATTTACTTGGAAGAACTGTAGTTGTGGACAATATGCAAAATGCAATCAGCCTTGCAAAAGAAAATGGATATTCATTTAGAATAATCACAATTGAAGGTGATGTAATAAATCCATCAGGTGCAATTACAGGAGGGTCAGTTGCTAAAAAGACAGTAAATATTCTTGGAAGAAGTAAAGAAATTGAAAAATTAGAAAAAGAAATAAAAAAACTAAAAGAAAAAATTCAAAAACTTCAAACAGAAAAAGAAGAGTATATATCATCTTCTGAAAGCATAATTGAAGAAGTTCAAGCTTTAGAAAAAGAATTGCAAGAAATAGATATAACATATGCAACAGAAAAACAAAGAGTATTATCTATAGAGGAAAATATTGAACAAATTCAAAAAAGAATTGAAAAATTAAAAGACGAAAATTCAAAAGCAGAAGAAAACAAAAAAGCAATTGAAGAAAGCAAGAAACAAAATGAATTGAAAATAGAAGAAATAGCTAAACAAAACCAAGAAAATCAAAAAATAATTGATGAGTTTTCAAATGTAAATAAAGATAGTCAAAATTATATTGATGATTTAAATTTAGATATAACAAATTTAAAAATATCTGTTTCTTCATTTAATGAAAGTGAAGTTTCAATACAAGAAATTACAGACATGATTAACAAGGAAATTCAAACACATACAAAAAACAAAGAAAATAAAAAGCTTCAAATAAAAAATGCTAATGAGGAAAATATCAAACTTCGCAATGAAATTGAAAATATAAAACAAGAAATAGAAAAAGTAAAATCAAAAGTTGAAAATAGTGGTGAACACATTGAAAAACTAAAACAAGAAAGAATTGATAAAAATAACAAATTAAGCAAAAAAGAGGATGAACAAACAGAAGAATTCAAAATTATTGAAGATTTAAAATCACAAGTTACAAAAATTGAAGTTAAAATGGCAAAAACACAAGATGATATAACAGATATTATTAACAAAATGTGGGAAGAATATGAGCTTACTCCAAACAATGTTGGAGAGTATAAAAAACCAGAAAATGTAGCATTAACACAAAGAAAAGTAAATAATTTAAGAACAGATATAAAAGAACTTGGAAGTGTCAATGTAGATGCAATAGAAGAATATAAAAACTTAAAAGATAGATATGACTTTATGTGTGAACAAAGACTTGATTTAGAAGATACTATGTCTAAATTAAGAAACGTAATACAAGACATGATGGGAATAATGAAACAACAATTCAAAGAAAAATTTGAAATAATCAACAAAAACTTTGGAGAAGTATTTAAAGAGTTGTTTGGTGGGGGTATGGCTGAAGTTACTCTTACAGATGAAGATAACATCTTAGAATGTGGAATTGATATTACTGTTCAACCACCAGGAAAAAAACTTCAAAATATGACTCTTTTATCAGGTGGAGAAAAAGCGTTTACAGCTATTGCATTATTATTTGCAATTTTAAAAATCAATCCAGCACCTTTCTGTGTACTTGATGAAATTGAAGCTGCACTTGATGATGTTAATGTTTATAGATATGCTGAATATCTAAAGAAATTTGCTAAAGAAACACAATTCTTAATTATTACTCATAGAAAAGGTACTATGGAAGCGGCTGATACTGTTTATGGTGTTACTATGGAGGAAAAAGGTATTTCTAAGTTGCTTTCCATGAAATTAAAGTAGATAAATAAAAATCCGGCTTTATAAAGTCGGATTTTGCTCTAAAAAATAATTCTAAAAATCCCAATTAAAACGAGAAGTGTTCCAGAAAATATAGAAAGTATATTTGATGGAACATTAAGTTTTTCAACTACACTTTTTGCAACAAAATTTCCACAATTAACGAAAAAAGTGTGGAAAACAGCCATAAAGACAGGCAAAATAAAACTTATATATCCTATAATTCCGGCTCCCATGCTAACACAAGATGCATCAACTGCAACGGCTAAACCAAGGGCTGCGGCTTCCTTATTGTCTATATAGTTTGAATTATCAACATCAAAATTTATAAATGTATTAGATTTTTTTAATCCTTTATAAATATTATATAAACCTAAAAGTATTAAAAGTGAAGAACCTAATAACACTGAAAAGGTAGGAGACAATAATAAAGAAAGAAAATGCCCTAAAAGTATTGCAATTGTCGAACAACAGAGTACTATTATAAAAATTATGATATTTGCAGCCTTAGACATTTTTGTTTTTTTTATGCCATATGTAATGCCAAGACTTAAAGCATCAATGCTAGCTGATAATGCTAATAAAACATATTTTAAAATCATATTAGTAATCCTCCTAAATTATAATATGACTTAAAAATACAAAAAGTGACGAGGGATTTACCATTAACTCCGTCCCCTTGGTAAATCCCTCGTCAAATTATTTTAAATTTCTTAAAGCTTCAACTCTATCTTCAATACTTGGGTGAGTAGACCATAAGCTAGAAGATTTCTTTTTATTTCTAAAAGGTGTAACTATATACATATTTTCGGTAGCATTATTTGCAACTTCTAATTCAGATGAATCACTAGAAATTTTTTGTAATGCAGAAATTAGTCCATCTGGATTTCTAGTAAATTGGATAGCAGTAGCATCTGCTAAAAATTCTCTTTTTCTAGAAACGGCAAGTTGCATTAATTTTCCAAAAATTGGAGCTAATATTAAAAATATTAGTCCAATAAGCATTATAATTGCATTTCCCTTGCTATCATTATCTCTATCACGACTACCACCCCAGAAAGCAATTCTAGTAAACCAATCAGAAAGCATAACAACAAATCCTACCATAACTGAAACTACTGCAGAAAGTCTAATGTCATAGTTTTTGATATGTGCTAATTCGTGTGCTATAACACCTTCTAATTCATAATATTCAAGTTTATCTAATAATCCGGTTGTTACACAAATGACAGCATTTTCTGGATTTCTACCTGTTGCAAAAGCATTTGGTTGAGCATCTTCAACAACATATAATTTTGGAGTAGAAGTTAATCCGGAAGAAACTACTAATGAATCTAAAATATTTACTAGTTTTAAATTTTCTTCTTTAGTAGATGGTCTGGCTCTATTTAAACTAAGAACGATTTTATCGCTATAGTAATATGATCCCCAAGTAGATGCTATAGAAACAATCATTGCTAGGACTACAGATGTTGGTCCTAAATCTAGTGCCATACAAATATAATAAACTATAAAAGATATGGACACTAAAAATAGTAATACTATAAACCATGATTTCATTTTATTTTTTTGTATATCTTCAAACATAAATTTTGCTCCTTTCAAATGAATAAAAAAACATCCGACTCCAAGTTTCCCTAAGAAAAAGAGCCGGATTGTAATGATTAGTTATTAAAGTCAACTTTTACATTTTTTCTAGCTTCATCACTTTCAGTTGCAAATAATTCTCTTGCTTTAAAATTGAACATACCTGCAATGATATTTGAAGGGAAAAGCTCTAATTTTGTGTTATACATTGTAACACTGTCATTATAGAATTGTCTAGAAAAAGAAATTTTATTCTCTGTATTACGTAATTCTTCAGACAATTCAGAAAAGTTAGTATTTGCTTTTAATTCAGGATAATTTTCTGAAACAGCCATGATTGTTTTTAAAGCTCCAGAAAGTTCTCCATCTAATTTTGCTTTTTCTCCAACTGAAGAAGAATTAGCCCATGATGTTCTTAATGCAGCTATTTTTTCAAATGTTTCTGATTCATGTGCCATATATCCTTTTACAGTTTCAACAAAATTAGGTATTAAATCAAATCTTCTTTGTAATTGTACATCAATTTGGCTCCAAGCATTATCCACTTTTAATTTTGATTTAACTAAACCATTGTAAATAGAGATAACCCAAATTACCAAAAGAACAATTAATACAATTGCAATTACCATAGAAATACCTCCTTTGCATTTCATAATAATATTATAATATCACATTAATATGTTTTTTACAATATTTTTTCTTGTATAAAATTACAAATAAAAAATTTTTTAAGAATTTTTTTTGTACAAGCAACATATAATATAATGTGACCAAGATTTACCAAGGCTTACGGAAATTGGATACACAAAAACCAAAAATTTGACAAAATAATAAAAAAAGTGTATAATAGAAATGTCGTTAAAAGGAGGATTTATGATTTTTATGAATAAAAAAGATAGAGGTTCTATCTCTATAATGAAAATCATTGGTGTGAGTTTAATATTTGTACTAATATTTGGAATAAGTGTGATAGCTACAGAAATAGATATGAAAAGTGTAGAAGTAACAATGGCAAATGGATATACAATGACAATAGTTACAACTAAGACAAACGTATCTGAGATATTAGAAGATAATAATATATTTTTAGAAGAAGACGAAAGAGTAACTCCAAGTCTAGATAGTGAAATAACAGAAAACAACAGAATAGTAATTACAAACAAATCAGAACAAGAAGTACAAATTGCTAGAATTTCTGAAAGTGGAATAGAAACAACATTAGATGAAATATTAAAAAGTTATTCGCCAATAATTGAAAAAATAATAGTAGAACAAGTCGCTATACCATATGAGACGATAACAAAAGATGCATCAGAAGGTGCAACAGACAAGAAAAATAAAGTAATACAATCAGGGGAAGACGGAATAAAAGAAATAACTTATAAAGTAAAAATTCAAAATGATGTAGAAATAGAAAAAATTATTTTATCAGAAACAATAATAAAAGAACCAGTGAATAAAATAGTTCAAATTCAAAAAAATGTTACAACATCAAGATCTGGTTCAACAGTAACAACTACAGGGGAAACAAAAATATTTAAAATAACAGCATATTGCCCATGTGCTAAATGTTGTGGAAAACAAACAGGAATCACAGCATCTGGAACAAGAGCAACAGCAGGACGTACAATAGCTGCTTCAAGTCAATACGCATTTGGAACAAAATTACTTATAAATGGAAATGTTTATACAGTTGAAGACAGAGGCGGAGCTATTCAAGGAAACAAAATAGACATATATATGAATTCACATGCTGAAGCATTAGCTTGGGGAGTAAAATATTTACCTGTACAGGTAGTTCAATAAGAATTGCAGAAATGCAATTCTTTTTTTATTTTCTTAAATTGACTTTTTTATGTAAATATAGTATAATATAAGACGAAAAACTTGTATTTACTCCGTTTTTCATTCAAGTGTTAACTTACTAGTAAAAAAATTTTTAGGAGGTTGTATTATGGCAGAAATCATGAATAATGAGAAATTTCTTGATTCGTGGGGACGATGTTTTGACAAAGAAAAAACAGATGCTTTGTTGCACATGCAGCCTGGCGAGCATAAGCTCATCCAACAAGCAGGATTTAACATGGTATTTGTTCGGGTAACAAAGTTCCACATAGCCAGAATGAATTTAGCTGAATTTAACGGCGAAAAGTGATTCCCTGATTCACCGACACATTTCTTTTAGGAGTGTGTCGGTGAATTATTTTAGGAAGACAGAAGAAAAAATTAAATATAAAATAAATTTCCAAAAACTAATGCATTTTTTAAGGAAACATGTTATAATAAAATAGCGAAGAAATATGAAAATAAAACAGGAGGAAAAATGAGTCAAGATAAGATAAGAAACTTTAGTATAATTGCACACATAGACCATGGAAAATCAACACTAGCAGATAGGCTAATAGAAAAAACAGGAGCGCTTTCGCAAAGAGAAATGCAAGAACAAGTGTTAGATAATATGGACATAGAAAAAGAAAGAGGAATAACCATAAAATCTCAAGCTGTGCGAATGAAATATCAAGCTAAAGATGGACAAGAATATACTTTAAATTTAATAGATACACCAGGACACGTAGACTTTAATTATGAAGTATCAAGAAGTTTAGCTGCATGTGATGGAGCAATACTTGTAGTAGATTCAAGCCAAGGTGTAGAAGCGCAGACACTTGCAAATGTATATTTAGCAATAGAAAATGACTTAGAAATATTGCCAGTAATAAATAAAATAGATTTGCCAAATGCAAGACCAGATGAAGTAAAACACGAAATTGAAGAAATTATAGGAATTCCAGCAATGGATGCACCATGTATATCTGCTAAATCAGGTTTAAACATAGAAGAAGTTTTAGAAAGAATTGTAACAGATATACCAGCACCAAAGGGAAATCTTGATGAAAAAACGAAATGTTTAATATTTGACTCATATTATGATAACTACAAAGGTGCTGTAGCATATGTAAGAGTAATGGATGGAACAGTAAAAGTTGGAGACGAAATAAAACTAATGGCAACAGGGAAAACATTTACAGTTACAGAAGTAGGGTATTTTGCACCAGGAAGTTATATGCCTGTAGAAGAAATAAAAGCAGGAGAAGTTGGATATATAGCAGCAAGCATAAAAAGTTTAACAGACATCCAAGTTGGAGACACAATAACATTAAAAAACAATCCGGCAGAACAACCATTACCAGGATATAAAAAAGTAATACCAATGGTATATTGCGGATTATATCCTATAGATGGAAGTGAATATGAAAATTTAAAAACAGCATTAGAAAAGCTAAAGCTAAATGATGCAGCATTAGAATATGAACCAGAAACATCAGCAGCATTAGGATTTGGATTTAGATGTGGATTTTTAGGATTATTACATTTAGAAATAATAGAAGAAAGATTAGATAGAGAATTTGACTTAGGATTAATAACAACAGCTCCATCAGTAATATATAAAGTACACAAAACAACAGGTGAAGTTTTAGAAATATATAATCCAGCAGATTTGCCACCAACAACAGAAATTTCATATATGGAAGAACCAATAGTAACAGCAAATATAATGACACCAAAAGAATATGTTGGAAATATAATGGATATTTGTCAAAATAGAAGAGGAATATTCATAGATATGAAATATCTAGATGAAAACAGAGTAACATTGGTATATGATATGCCATTAAATGAAATAATATATGACTTTTTTGATAGTTTAAAATCAAGAACAAAAGGATATGCATCATTTGATTATGAATTCAAAGAATATAGAGAATCAAAATTAGTAAAATTAGATATTCACGTAAATGGAGAACCTGTAGATGCTTTATCATTTATAGTATTTAAAGATAATGCATATGCAAGAGGAAAGAAAATGGTTGAAAAACTAAAAACAGTTATACCAAGACATTTATTTGCAGTTCCATTACAGGCAGTTGTAGGAGGAACAATAATTGCTAGAGAAACAATATCAGCAATGAGAAAAGATGTATTAGCAAAATGTTATGGTGGGGATATAACAAGAAAGAAAAAATTGCTAGAGAAACAGAAAAAAGGAAAGAAGAGAATGAGACAAATTGGTAGTGTGGAAATGCCACAAGAAGCATTTTTATCAGTACTAAAACTTGATGAAGAATAGGAAGTAGAAATTAGATGAAGATTACACTTAGCCAATATCAAAAAGAAGCACTAAAGGTATTAAATAAACAAATTGCAAAATCCAAAAAAGAACAACGAAGATATTGCTGTATGGGGATGTTAGAAGAATCAGGTGAAATAGTAGCAGAACTTAGAAAAGCATTTTTTAAAGGGAATTTTCACGAAAAACATATAGATAAAGAAGCGATAACATCAGAATGTGGAGATTTACTTTGGTATATGGCATTAATGTGTAAAGAAAGTAAAATTGATATTGAACAAATGGGTGTAGAAATTGCTACAAAAACAGGTGAAGAGGATAGAGAAGAATTAATATCAAAAGGTATTATGTTAGGAAAAAAACAGGTAGAACAGTACAAAGATATTTGCAATATCATAGAGGAGAAATTGTAAAAAGTGAGCTAGAGAAAAGTTTGAGAAAACAATATAGAAGTATGAAAAAACTTTTACGAGAATTAAATATTACTATTGATGATGTAATACAAAATAATTTACAAAAAGTTAGACAAAGATATGAAAATGATATGGAGGAGAGAGTATGAGAGTAAATAGGGCAGAAAGAAGAAATCATCAAAGAAGAAGTGGATATGACAGAAGAAGTGGAGAGGATAGAAGGAAATTTGACAGAGGGACACCTGACAGAAGACAAGGAGAAAGAAGAAAAGAAATAAGAAGGGAAGAAGATTATCAAGAGGAAAAAAGATTTGATGACCAAATAGAAGGTAGAAATTCAGTGTTAGAACTATTAGAAAGTGGAAAAGATGTTAATAAAATATTTGTAACAAGAGGAGAAAAACATGGTTCTATAAATAAAATCTTAGCAATAGCAAAAGAAAAGAAAATTATAGTTGTAGAAAAAGATAAAAAGCAAATGGATGAAATGGCACAAGAAGAAAATTATCAAGGAGTAATTGCAATAGTTCCTCCATTTGAATATGTAGAAATAGAAGACATTTTGAATGATGCTAAAGAAAAACAAGAAGATGCGTTTGTATTAATATTAGATGGTATAGAAGATCCACATAATTTAGGTTCGATAATAAGAACTGCAGAAACAGCAGGTGTACACGGAATAATAATTCCAAAAAGAAGAGCTGTATCAGTAAATAGTACAGTAAATAAAACATCTGCAGGAGCTGTAGAACACATGAAAATTGCAAGAGTTACAAACATATCTGATACAATAGAACAATTAAAACAAGAAGGATTATGGATATGTGGGACAGACATAAGTGCAGAGAAATATTATTATAATCAAGATTTAACAGGACCACTAGGTATTGTAATAGGAAATGAAGGAAAGGGAATCAGTGAAAAGGTAAAGAAAAACTGTGATTTTAATGTAAAAATACCAATGAAAGGGAAAGTTACATCTTTAAATGCAGCAGTATCAACAGGAATAATTGTATACGAGGCTGTGAAACAAAGAATAGTAAAATAGGAGAAATAAATGAAAAATAATAAAATATTGATAATTATAATAAGTATAATTTTAGTATTAGCTGCAACTGGTGGTGTCTTAGCATATTTGTTTATTGCTACAGATACATTTAAAAGTGATCAAGAATTATTTGCAAAATATTTCGCACCTAATATTGATGCATTTGAGCAGATAATAGATTTAAAAACTATTGAAATATATCAAAATTTAGAAAATGAAACTAAATATGAATCAAGTGCAAATGTGCAAACCATTCATTCAGAAGGCGGAGAAGTATCAAATCCACTTAATAATTTATCACTAAAACTAAATGTTCAAAAAGATGATGAACAAGAATATTTTTACGCAGATGCACAAATATTATATGAAGATGAAGAATTTTTAGAAACTGAAATAATAAAAGAGCAAGAACAATATGGTATTAGGTTTACAGATGCTTTTAAACAATTTGTTACAATTAATCAAGATGAAGATATTGAGTCTATATCAAATGAGATTGGAATAGATGGACCAATATTAGAAATGTTAATAAAAATTATGAATGGAAATGAAGGAGTAATTTCTAAAGAGAAAATTAATGAATCAAAAGATAAATATTTAAATATAATAACAACAGAAATTTCAAAAGGAACATTTGAGAAACAAAAAGATGCAATGATAACATATAATGATGTTACAACTAAAACAAATGCCTATTCTGTTTCATTAACAAGTGAGCAAGTTAAAAAGATTTGGACAGAAATATCAAATAATGTAAATGAAGATACAGAAGTTCCTGCTGCTAAAATAACAGTTTATGAGCAAAAGCAACAAACAATAAGAACGGTTATTGAAATAGGAGAAAATAAGATAACAATAGAAAATTCCGAACAAGATGGAAAATTAAAGATAAAAATAAATTACTTGAATTCAAGTAATGAAGATGTATTTGAGTGTAACACTGAAATAAACAAAGATAATTTAGAAAACCAAGAGAGTTTTGAAATAATTGCTAATATAATAAATGGAGAAGATACTTATACAGTTAATGTTTTAAACCAAATGAAATTAATAGATAATACAATAAAAGTTGATTTAGAGCTTAGCAATAAACAAGATATAACAACAACTTCGATAAAACTAGAAAATATAATGACTAAAGGAAATGACTTTGATAAAATGCAAACATTAACACCAGATAATTATAGATCACTAAGTTCTATTTCTGATCAAACAAAAAGAAAACAAATAATAGACTCGCTAAAAGAAATCGTAGCAAAAGTAACAACTGAAAGAATAGGTCAAATAATAGGAAAATTAGGATTACAGGCTAATGAAGGCGAAGAAATGGTAGAAGAAATACCTCAAGCAGATATAAACAATTTTAATGCGAAATTTGAATTTTATACAGGAGAAGAAGTTTCTGCAGAAAACATAAAAACATTATTAGGCATAGTAAAAGATAATTGCAGTGGACATACAATTATGAGCATTGAGCCAACTGAAGAGATGGAAAATGAAGAAGTGGAACAAAAAAGTATTATAACATTACATATTGAAGAAGGTGCAACAAACGATGAAGCTGTAACAAAAGTTCTTGAAGAAATTAATGATAATAAAAAATATAAAGTATTAATTTCTTATAAAGAATCAAATGGATTAATTGATTATATAACAATAACTGAAATATAAAATTGCCAGGAAGGAGGAAATATGAACCAGATTTTAGTAACAGAAAAAGTATATGTAACACCAGAATTAAAAAGAAAAAAGAAAATGTATAAAATCTTATTTATGCTATCAATATTTTCAATAATATCTCTATTTTCAGTATATATTTATGCTGAATATGATAGAAATAAAGACGAAAGCATATCTGATGATATATTATCTTATCTAACGCAACCAGAAGATGATACAACAATCAGTTCATATAAAAACGCTTTAGTAGTAAAAATAACACAAGATGTAGCTGAAGAAATAGAGAATACAGAACAAAATACACAACAATTACAAATTGCAACAGCCACATCAACATACACAGCCCCAAACGGCAAAAAATATGATACAGTAGGAATTGTAAAAATTCCTAAAATAAATCTAACATATCCAATATTATCAAAAACATCAGATGCTTTAATGAAAGTTGCACCATGTAAATTCCATGGAGCAAATCCAAACGAAGTTGGTAATTTATGTATAATAGCACATAATTATAGGAGAAAAAGTGTATTTTTCAGTGATGTTGAAAATTTAGTTATAGGTGATATAGTAGAAATACAAGACTTAAGTCAAAGAACAATTAAATATGAAGTATATGATATTCATACAGTTCTTCCAGATAATGTTGCAGACACTACACAAAAAACAAATGGAAGAAAAGAAGTAACATTAATAACTTGTACAGATGATAGTCAACAAAGAATTATTGTAAGATGTAAAGAAAAAAAAATAACAAAATAGTCCTCTATTTCATAATATATTATAAATATGTTATGAGGAGGATTTTTTGATGGCAAAAATATTAGTATATAACCAAGATACGAACAGAATGGAGACATTTTTTAGAGATGAAGCTGATTCAATGCCATACAATACTAATAGAACATTAAGAGTGAGAGAGTTTAGGGGCTCAAGCAGAAGCAATATATTATGGACAGATAAAAGAACTATGCAGGCATGGAATAGTCAAAGATATATATATGGTGCTCCAATATATGTTGGATTCGCATTTAAAAGACCATGGGAAGGTGGACATGGAAATCAAAGTCAACATTATGCAGGGACTGCTTTTGATGTTGGTCAAAATTTAACAAATGCGCAAAGGGCAGTACTAAGAAGAAGTGCACAGCAATCAGGACTTTGGGGATATGTAGAACCAATATCGTTATCTCCTAGTTGGGTTCATTTTGATAGGAGATTTGGAACACCAGCATGTAGTAGTGGAGGATATCCGCTTATAAGGCAAGGTTCAAGAGGAAATTATGTGTGTATAGCTCAAGATGATTTAAATACTTTAGGATATAGAACAGGTGGATTAGATGGAGTATTTGGTACACAAACTACAAATGCAGTAAGAAATTATCAACGTTCAAGAGGATTAGCAGTTGATGGAATAATAGGATGTAATACATGGAGGTCTTTGCAAGAAAATGTAGTTGGAACAGGAAAAACAAGTACTACCATTGACTAAAATTAATAAAATTTAAAAAAATTTAAAAAAAGTATTGACAAGAGCTCAAAAACATAGTATACTAAGCAATGTCGAAAGACATATGGTCGCTTAGCTCAGCTGGGAGAGCATCTGCCTTACAAGCAGAGGGTCATAGGTTCGAGCCCTATAGCGACCACCATGTTTTACGGCCCGGTAGTTCAGTTGGTTAGAACGCTAGCCTGTCACGCTAGAGGTCGACGGTTCGAGCCCGTTCCGGGTCGCCATTTTTTTATATAAAACAAATTAAATAAGCCTCGATAGCTCAGTTGGTAGAGCAGGGGACTGAAAA
>JAFQSS010000034.1 GCA_017409455.1 Clostridia bacterium
ACCAATTATTATGATTGGTTTATTAACTGAGCAAATAATTACATAATTTTAGGTATTTTTTAGTTAAAACATTAAATTGTATTAAAAAAGCTGAGGCAGAAAACTTTAGAAGTTTTCCACCCCAACTATTGACATAGAGTCTTTTTTTAGAGACTTACTCGGCTACTTTTTCAGCAGCCTCGCATAAGCTCGTCTTTTAAATTATTTTGCATAATCTACAACTCTAGTTTCTCTAATAATATTTACTTTTATTTGTCCTGGATAATCCATTTCATCTTCAATTCTCTTAGATACATCTCTTGCAAGTAATGTCATTTTATCATCTGAAACCTTTTCTGGTTTTACAATGATTCTAACTTCACGACCTGCTTGTATTGCAAATGATTTTTCTACACCTTCAAATGAATCTGCTATAGCTTCAAGATTTTCTAATCTCTTTATGTAAGCTTCTAGTGTTTCTCTTCTTGCACCTGGTCTTGATGCAGATATTGCATCAGCAGCTTGTACTAATACAGCTTCTAAAGTTTGTGGTTCAACATCTCCATGATGTGCTTCAACTGCATTTATTACAAGTGGATTTTCTTTAAATTTCTTTAATATGTCTACTCCTATTTCAACATGTGTTCCTTCCATATCGTGGTCAAGTGCTTTTCCTATATCGTGTAATAATCCTGCTCTACGAACTAGTTTTGCATCTAATCCAAGTTCTTCTGCCATTATTCTTGCTAAATTTGAAACTTCTATTGAATGGTTTAATACATTTTGTCCATAACTTGTCCTGTATTTTAATTTACCTATTAATTTAATAAGTTCTGGATTTAAACCAATTACTCCTGTTTCTAGAGCTGCTCTTTCACCTTCAGATTTAATAGTTTCTAGCAATTCTTCTTTTGCTTTTTCTACCATTTCTTCTATTTTTGCTGGATGTATTCTTCCATCATCAATTAATTTTTCAAGAGCTATTCTTGCAACTTCTCTTCTTAAGGGATCAAAACCTGATAAGATTACTGCTTCAGGTGTATCATCTATTATTAGATCTATTCCTGTTAGTGTTTCTAATGCTTTAATATTTCTACCTTCTCTACCAATTATTCTTCCTTTTACATCATCTGATGGAAGTGGTACTATTGAGACTGTTGTTTCTGCAGAATGGTCTGCGGCACATTTTTGTATTGCATAACTTATTGTTTCTCTGGCTTTTTTAGTAGATTCTTCTTTTGCTTTTTGTTCTAGGTCTCTAATTAAATTAGCCTTTTCAGTTGTTATTTCTTCTTCAACCTTTTTTAATAATTGCACTTTTGCTTCTTCTTGATTTAAGTTAGCAATTTTTTGAAGGACTGTTAATTGTTCGGCTTTTAAACCTTCTACTTCTTGTTCTCTCTCTTGAAGTGCTTGTTCTTCACGTTCTAATTCTCTTTCCTTCCTTTCGAAATTATCTGCTCTTTTTTCTAAATTTTCTTCTTTTTGGATAATTCTACTTTCTTGTCTTTGAATTTCGCCTCTTCTTTCTTTAATCTCTTGATCTAACTCGTTTCTAGCTTTCATTACTTCTTCTTTGGCTTTAAAAATTTCTTCTTTTTTCAAATTTTCTGCTTCTATTTTTGCTAGTTCAACTAATCTTTTAGCTTCTTTTTCTGCTCCTTCAATTTTAGATTCAGCAACTTTCTTTCTTATTATCATACCAAGTACGATTCCTATTGCTAATGAGATTAAGATAGCGGCGATTGTGATTATAGTTTCCATAATCATACACCTCTTTCTTATTTTATTTTCAATGTTCGAATAAATATATCTTTTTCACTTTTATTTTTATATATATTTTTTCAACCTATTATATTTTATAATTATTATTGTAAACTGTCAAGTGGTTTAGATAATTTTTAAGTAAATAAATAGAAAAACCGGGACAATATGTCCCGGTTTTTCTTTATGAGTGTTATTGACTCATTTCTGTTAAAAATTCTCGAATGATTTTAAATGCAGTTACTCTTATAGCATTAGGAACAATTCTTAACTCCTGAATACTTGCATCAAAAACCTGTCTCGCTATGTTGGTAGCCGCCTTATACTCTTCTTCTCCTTTAGCTACTCTCCACTTATCAATAGCAATATTCAACAATATACTAATTCTATTGTTGGGCATCTTTTGCCTACAGCTTTGGGTTTCAATATACTTCGCTTCAAAATAAGCAATAGCATATTTGTATACTTGCTTTTTTACGGATTGATGTTGAAACGCATCTAAACAGGTAGGATCATCGATTAAACAAGAAACAAGTTCTTCATTTGCCCGATTAAGTTTTTCCAGCTTAGATAAAATTTTATCTACCTTTCCACTCATTTGTATACCTCCAATTTTTTTGGGATGTTTCTATTATAACATATATTCTCATAATATTCAAGCTTTGCTTCTATTTTGTTATCTTCTATTGAATTTTCATTTCTTTATTGATATAATCCAATTAATATTTATTAAGGAGGTATTTTTATGTCTACACCACATAATGAAGCTAAAATCGGTGAAATTGCAAAAACAGTTATTATGCCCGGAGATCCTCTTCGCGCAAAATATATTGCTGAAAACTTTTTAAATGATTATAAATTAGTTAATTCTGTAAGAGGTATGTATGCATATACAGGAACTTATAAAGGTAAAGAAATTACTGTTATGGCCCATGGAATGGGGATGCCAAGTATAGGAATCTATAGTTATGAATTATATAAAGTTTATGGAGTTGAAAATATTATACGTATTGGTTCTTGTGGCGCTTATTTACCTGAATTAAAATTGTTTGATATTGTTTTATCTGAAAAAGTATTTTCTGAAAGTAATTTTGCTTTAACTCTAAATAATGAAGATTGTCATATAGTTGAAGCTGATTATACATTAAATAATATTATTAAAGAAACAGCAAATGAAACAAATATTAATATCCATATAGGAAACACTGTTTGTACAGATTGTTTTGATGTTTATATGACTGATGTTAATCAATTTCTAGCAAGAGTTCCAGAAGGATTTAATCCTGCTTCTGCTGAAATGGAAGCATTCGCTCTTTTCTATGTTGCTAAAATGTTAAATAAAAAAGCTTCTTGCTTAATGAGTGTAGTTGATTCTAAATATATTAAAGATATTGCTACTCCAGAAGAACGCCAAACTGGTTTAAATAATATGATTAAATTAGCTTTAGATAGTAGCTTAAAAATGTAAAATTGGGGACGGTCCTTTCTTTCGCGAAAAAAAGGACCGTCCCCAATTTATCTACATTTTATCAGGCATTTCAATTCCAAGTAAACTTGCACCTAGTTTAAGAACTTTGCCAACAGCATAAGTTAAATAAACACGTGCATTTTGAATTCCTTTATCATCAACAATAATTTTATTTTCATTATAGAAATTGCTATATGCTTTAGCAACATCTATTAAATATCTTGATAATATTGAAGGTTCATTTTTATCTGTAACTTGAATTAAAATATCTTCAAAATTATATATTAATTTTAATATTCTGTTTGAAGCATCATCTAATAAATAATTAGAATTTACTTTGTTAATATCAGGAATTCCTCCTGCTTTTTCAATTACACTTTTTGTACGTACATAAGTATATTGAACATAAGGACCTGTTTCACCTTGGAAGTTTAGAATTGTATCCCAATCAAATATCTCATCTTTAACTCTACTGTTTGCTAAATCATTAAATATTACTGCTCCAATTCCAACTTTTTTAGCTACTTCTTCTTTATTTTCTAATTCAGGATTTTTTTCCTCAATTATATTTTTAGCTCTAGACATAGCTTCATTTAATAATTCTTCAAGCTTTATAACATTTCCTTCACGAGTTGACATCTTTCCTTCTTTTTGTAATACCATTCCAAATGGAACATGTTCTAATCCATTTGTATATTTTTCGTCTAATCCTAAAAGTTTAGCTGTTTCAAATATTTGTTTAAAGTGTAGAACTTGCTCATATGACGTTACATATAATGCTTTGTCAAAATTATATGTTCTAGCTCTATACATAATAGCAGCTAAGTCTCTCGTTGCATATGTTGATGAACTATTTGATTTTTCTATAATACATGGAGCCATTCCTTGATTCTCTAAATCTATTATTCTTGCCCCTTCTGATTCTACTAGTCTACCACTCATTTCAAGTAATTCAACAATTTCAGGCATTTTATCAGCATAAAATGCTTCTCCGTTCCAAGAATCGAATTTGCTTCCTAGTAAATCATATACCTTTTGGAACTCTTTTAAACTTGCATCTTTAAATTTATTCCATAATTCAACACAATATGAATCTCCGTCTTCTAGTTTTTTGAAATTATTTCTACATTCTTCTAATATAGATTCATCTTCTTTACAAGCTTGATTTATTCTTATATAAATTTTTGTTAATTCATCTATAGGATTTTCGTCTATATTGTATTCAGATCCCCATTTTTTATATCCTTCAATTAATTTTCCAAATTGAGTTCCATAATCTCCTAAATGATTTACACCTGTCACATTATAACCTAGGTATTTATAAATTTTATATAATGCTGCTCCTATTACAGTTGAACGTAAATGCCCTATATGAAAAGGTTTTGCAATATTAGGTGCTGAATAATCTATAACTATATTTTTCTCTTTACCCATTTCAGATTTTCCATATTCTTCATTTTGAGCAATTTCTTGAAGCACTTGTTTTGCAAGTGCTTCCTTATTTACAAAAAAGTTTATATATCCACCAACAACTTCTATTTTTGTAATTTGATTTTCATCAATTTTTATTTTTGTTTTGATTTCTTCTGCTATCATTGGTGGTGCTTTTCTTAGAGTTTTTGCTAGCCTGAAACATGGAAAAGCATAATCTCCATTGTCTGCTCCTTTAGGATTCTCTATAGACATTTCAATTTCTTTAACATCTATTTCTAATGTTTTTGCTATTGCTTCTGCTATCATTTTTTTAAAATCTATCATTTTATATCCTTTCTAAGTTTGTGGATTTGTTGTTTGATTGTCTCCAGAACCTGTTGTGTCTCCAGTATTATCTCCACTTGGTGTACTTGGTTGTGTTGGTTCTTGTCCTTCTGTATCCCCTTCTGTGTCTTGCCATGGATCTTCTTCAGGATTTTGTACTGGTGGATTCTCAGGTTCTTCAGGTTCTTCTGTTGGCTCATCAGGTATTTCCGGTTCTACCGGTATAACAACTTCTACTTTTTTGTGTACTGTACAATATCCAGTTGGCGCATCACTACCTAAAGTTGAAGGTTCTGTTGTATTCCATAAACCTAATCTTTCTTTTTCTATTATATATTTTGCTTGTCTTGTTTCAAGATTTTCTGATGGACAAAATTCATTTGGTAATAATCCTGATACTGAACAAACGGTATATTGTTCATCATGTGCATCACAAGTTTTTGGTAATTTACCTTTTATAAATACTTCTGAGTATGTATTTGTACATTTATCAGTAGCAAGTCTTCCACTTTCTGCACATACTTTTGCAGTTACGATATTTGCTGTTCTTTCAAATGTTGATCCAGGTAATCCTTTATGAATTGCCTTCATTACCCCTGCAAATATTTGTCCTGCTGGATTCCCACTAAAGTCAACATCTTCTGGGTCATCAAATCCAAACCACGCTGCTCCTGCATAATAATTTGTAAATCCACATAACCATCTATCAAAATCATCATTTGTTGTTCCTGTTTTAGCAGCAACATCTATTCCACTTATTTTACAATATGTAGCTGTTCCTTTAGGATGTTCAACAACTGATGTTAGTAAGTCTTTAACAATATATGCTGTATCTTCTGAACATACTCTTTCTGTTTTTTGATTTGGCTCTAGTACAACCTTCCCATCTGAATCCTCTACTTTAGAGTAAAATGTTGGTTCTATATATGTTCCATCATTTGCAATTGAAGCATAAGCTGCTGCCATTTCTAATGGACTAACACCATATGTTAAACCTCCTATAGCAGTCGATAATCCTGCATCTTTTTTATCATCTAATGTTGAAATTCCCATTTTCTTTAGATATTCCATACATTTTTCATTTCCTAATTCTGCCATTATTTTTACAAAAGGTATATTTTGAGAAGTTAATGTTGAATATCTAACATTTCTAAACCCTAAATGTGAATCATTGTAGTTTTTTGGTTTATATTGATTTGGCTTTCCTTGATTGAATATGGTATTTTTATTATCATATATTGTTGCCGCAGTTATTGTTCCTTCTTCAATTCCTGGAACCAAATTAGCTAATGGTTTAAATGAAGAACCTGTACTTCTTGTTGATTGTGTTGCTCTATTTTGCCCTCTTGAAGTTGTTTTTTCTCCAAGTTGTCCTACACATCCAACTACATATCCTGTTTTAGGGTCAATTACAACCATTGCAGCTTCTGCATAAATTCGTTCAACATTCTTTTTTCCTCTTGTTTCATCTGATTCTACAAGATATTTTTTCTTTTGAACTTCTTCTTCCATTGCAGTTTGTATTGAATTTACTTCTGTTGAATATATTACTAATCCACTACTATACAAATATGTTTCTGCAGCATTTTTAGAAATTTGTTTTTCTTCCATTATTTGCTCTATTAGTTGTGATATTAATGCGTCTGTATGTGATGAATATACATTTCCTTTTGCTCCGTTTTCAAATTTAAAACCTGCTTCTACTTCAGCTACTGCTGCATCATATTCTTCTTGATTAATGTACTTAAGTTCTTTCATTTTTCCTAATACTGTTTTTGTTCTTTTGGCAGTTTTTTCAGTAACATCTTTTCCTGAATATGGACTATATGCATTTGGTGAATGATTTATTCCTGCCAAAAATGCACATTCTGCTATACTTAAATCTTTTGCAGATTTGTTAAAATAATATTCCGATCCTATTTCAACTCCTCTATTTTCTTTTCCTCCAATAAATATCAGATTTAAATATAATTCAAGTATTTGGTCTTTTGACATTACTTCTTCTACTTGGTATGCTTTTACCCATTCTTTTAGTTTTCTTATAACTCCTTCAATTCCTTTAGAAGCTTTATCTTGTGTAACATTTTTTACTAATTGTTGAGTAATTGTACTTCCTCCACCAGCAGTTGACTTTCCACCATTAGTTACAAATGAAAGTATTGCTCTACCTGTTCCTTTTAAATCTACTCCATGATGTGTTTCATACCTTTCATCTTCTATTGCAATATATGCTTTTGGAAGGTATGGAGACATATCCTCTAATGTAATTATTTTTCTGTTTTCATTTCCACTTAGTTCTGCTAAAATATTTCCTTCTGAATCTATTATAACCGAATTTTCGTCTAAAACTAATTCTGTTATATCAATCGAGAAATCCTCTCCTAATAGTCCAGAAAACAATCCTATAACTATTCCTGCACCTATTACAAATAATATTATAAATATTATTAAAAATATCTTAAGTGCCAATGCTAATTTAGGATGTTTATATTTAAATTTCATTTTAACATCTTTCTTTCTAATCAAAGAATTTTGACTTGAATTTTCAACTTTTTTTCCGTGTTTTCTAGCTTTTGTTTTAGAATTTTTATTAGTAATTTTGTTAGTTCTTTTTTTCTTATCAGCCATCTTTTTTCCCCCTATTCTACTTTGGTATAAAATGGTTTTTATCAATATTAACATTATAATACATTTTTACCAAAAAGAAAAGCATTTTAAGAAAATCTTTCTATTTTTCCATTTAATCCATACAGTTCTTTTATAAACACTTTGTTTTTCCTGATTTTTTTGCAAACATTACTAAAAGTGTCTTTCATGTATAAGTGTGCTTCTAACAAATCTTTAGTTTTAAATTTCTTCATATTTTTTCTCCAAATAATTTCTTCTCGCCCCACTTCAATTTCATAATCATTTACATTTATGCCATTAAAACGCTTTTCATTAATTTTCATGTCACCTTCTAAATTAACTATAACAGCATTTTCATTTATTCTGTATTTATTTAGTACTGTTTTATTAAAATCAACATTTAAAATTATTTGTGCCTTTAACAAACTCTTTTTTTGATTATTTGAAACAACAATCAATATACCCTCTTTATCATATATCTCTTTTTCTATTTTTCTTAATTTTTCAATATTATTTGTTACTGCTGTTAATTTTTTATATTGTTTTGCTAAACATTTAATTATTTCTATACTAAAATCTGTTATTTGATTTGCAGTTATAGCAATTTCAGTTTCTTCTTTTTTTATATTTTTTTCTTGTACAATATAGTCTAGTATTTGAATTGACAAATGTTTTTCCAACCATCTTCCATCAAAAACATTTATATTGCTTGCATTTAGGGCATTTATCAAATTTTGATTTTCTAACAATTCTTTGCTTAGCACTACATTTGCTACTTCATTTTTTAATAACTTATTAACAGATTTTTTAATGTTTCTTTCTTTTTCTAAATTCAAGTATATTTTGCAATTATCTCCTTCTATTTTTATTTTTTGTATTGCCAATTTAGGCTTATCCATTTTTTCAATATACATAGTTTTCATACTAAACACCTCAGTTGATTGTATGCAATCAATTTAAGTTTATGCGTAAAAAGAGACTAGGTCTATTTTTACGTATAAATAGACCTGGTCTCTTTTTACTTTTTTATTTTTGTAATTCTTCTCTAATTATAGTCCAGATATTAGATGTTTCCATATCTTTTCTCCAAGCTGATGTTCCACCTAAATTATATTTTGTGACTAAAGAAACTTTTTCTTTAATTGACCTTCCATCTTCAATCCACATTTTTATTGTATTTTTTCCTGATTTGTATTCAATATAATTTTGTTTTAATGTATCATCCCATTGTTTTTCAACATTATTAGGAATTTTAATATTCATCATGCTAACAACACCTCTGTCTTTTATAGTTCCGTCTGAAGCAATTATCCATTGTCTTGTATAAAAAGGTAGTCCTAAAATAATTTTTTCAGTATCTACTTCATCATATTCTATGATTTTTTTCAAACTTGTTTCTACCCAATTAAGACCTGCTGTTGTCCCCACTTTTGAGCCTGAGTTTCCATGTTGGTCATATGCCATAAATACTAAGTAATCTGCAACATCGCCTATTACATTTCTATCATAACATTCAGACCAATTTTCACCACCATCTGGTGCAGTCACATCAACAGATAGTACTATTCCCATTTCTTGCATACGAGGCATTAGTTCGATTATAAATCTTGAAAATTTATCTTTATCAGCTTTATACATGTTTTCAAAATCTATATTTATTCCATCTATATCATATAATGCACATTTTTCAACTATACTTTGTATTAATTCTTGTCTTTTTGTATAACTATTTAATATATTTGATGTTATTTTAATTCCTGCATCTGCATTTGAAATCATAGGCCATACTTTATATCCATTTGAATGAGCCCAATTTATATATGCAATTCCTGCTGTCCCTATATTTTCTTTTAATGTTCCATCATTTTTATCTAAGTAAAAGAATGCTGGTGATACTACATTTACACCTTCTACTGTTTGGCCAGTTCTATCTGGTGCTTTAACATATTCAGAAAAGTAATCCCAAAACATATTTACTTTTCCTGTAATTTGCTTTTGTTCTATCTCTTCTTCTCTTATTGTTTTGATATTTTCAAGTTTATTTGTTTTTATATAACCTATTTTTCCATTTTCAGTTCTAACTTTAACCCATTTCTTACCTTCTGATATAGATTCACTGTCTATTACTATGACTGTTGAACCTTTTTTAATTTTTTCAACTGTTTTTGAAAAAACTTCATTATTATTTTTCACAGTAACATTTGATTTTACATTTGCTTTTACTTGTTTTCTATCTAAAGAGTCTAATGTTATGGTTTTAGATTCTTCTATGTTGGTTAATTCTACATTATATACTTCTAACATCTCTGATATTGGTAAATAAACTGTTTCTCCATCTTTTATTGCACTTGCATTTGTTTTTCTGATAGACCCATTTAAGGTCATTTTATTTGCATCAAATCCTATACTAGCAATTTTATTATTATAGGTTGTTATTACTTCATTTGTTTCTTCCTCTGTATAGATATATTTATCAAAGAAATTTTCTATATCATCTAGAGAAACATATATTACACCATCTTGTATTTTTATCTCATGTTTTAATCTTTCTGTCACATTTCTGCTGTTTATCACCAAATTTATTCCGTCAATTTCTTTTACTTTTATAAAGTTTTCTGCTTTAACTAGTATAAAGATTGCTACAAGCAATATAGCCAATACTATTGCTATTCTTTTTATTACATTTATATTTATTTTTCTCTGTTTCATTTGTTTTTTCTCCTTATTTTTCTTGATTTTATTATATTATACTAGCAAAAAAATAGCAAGATTTTTCTTGCTATTTATTTTTTTATTTTTTAATTACATTTTTCTAAATACACCCGCAACTTTTCCAAGTATTTGACAATCTGGTACTATTATTGGATCCATTGTACTATTTTCTGGTTGTAAACGAATATAACCTTTCTCTTTATAGAATGTTTTTACTGTTGCTTCTTCCCCTATTAATGCAACTACTATTTCCCCATTTCTTGCATCATTTTGTTTTTTTACAAGAATATAGTCTCCATCTAGAATTCCAGCTTCTATCATGCTTTCTCCTCTTACCGTTAGCATAAAGCTTTCACTATTTCCAACAAAGTCTATTGGAATTGGGAATGTGTCTGTAACATTTTCTACTGCTAATATTGGTTGTCCAGCTGTTATTTTACCTATAATAGGAACTTCTACCATTTCTTTTTGTGTGTAGAAATTTTTATTTGATTTTGCTTTTATTGGATTTCCATCTGAACCTTTAATTACTTTTAGAGTTCTACCTTTTTTGTCTTCTTTTTTTATAAATCCTTGTTTTTCCAATTTTGCCAAATATGCATGAACCGTTGCTGTTGAGCTTAGTCCTATTGCTTTTCCAATTTCTCTTACTGATGGTGGATATCCTTTATCAAGTACTTGTTCTTCTATAAATTTTAATATTGCTCTTTCTTTTCTTGTGGTTTCAGCTCTTGTTCCCATTTACATCACTTCTCCTTTTATACGAACATATTATCATAAAAAAAAATAAATGTCAAACAAATTTTTGACATTTATTAAAATTTATTTTGTAATTTTTCTTATTTCATACTTAATGATTCCTGCAGGCGCATTTACTTCTATTGTTGCTCCTTTTTTAGCTCCTAATAGAGCCTTTCCTATTGGAGATTCATTTGATATTTTATTTTCTGCTAAATTTACTTCTGTTGAACCAACAATAGTATATTCTACTTCTTCATCAAATTCAATATCATATAATGTAACTGTATTTCCTATTTGAACTGTTTTTGTATCTATTTCTTTTTCATCAATTATTTTTGCATATCTTATTTTATTTTCTAATTCTGCTATTTTTGCTTCATTTTCGGCTTGTGCATTTTTAGCTTCATCATATTCTGAATTTTCTGATAAATCTCCAAATCCTAAAGCTACTTTTATTCTTTCTGCAATTTCCATTCTTGTTACTGTTCTTAAATGCTCTAATTCCTTTTCTATTTTATCAAATCCTTCTTGTGTTAAAATTACTTCTTTTTCTTCCATAATAGCATTCCTCCTTGAATTATAGACGTGCATATAACATAAAGAGCGACTTTTGGTCGCCTTTACATTCAACATATTTAGTATGATACTCTATTTTTTTGATTTTGTCAAGTATTTTTTAATCTTTTAACAAATCTTTCCCGTTTTTCATGTAATCTATACCTGAAAATATTGTAGCAATTACAGATATTATTAACATTAATGTTGCTAGTACATTTATAGGAGACGCGAATTGTCCAAATTTAAATGAATCTAGGAAACAACAAATTATTGCAATCATTTGTGTTACTGTTTTTAATTTTCCCCATATAGATGCCGCTATTACTTTTCCACCTTTTTCTACTGCAATTAATCTATACCCTGATACTATGAATTCTCTAGCAAGTACTATAATTGGAATCCATGATGGTATTTTTGTATATTCAACTAAAATCACAAGTGCAGAAATAACTAAAATTTTATCTGCAAGTGGATCTAAAAATTTTCCAAATGTTGTTACTTGATTTCTTGATCTTGCTATATGTCCATCTAATTTATCTGTAATTGAAGCTATAATAAATATTACATTCATAATCCAAAACGCTGTTGAAATTCCTAAAAATGTTCCTGGAATTCCCCATATATTATCTATAATTGGTATAAGCATCATTACTGGTACTAATAATATTCTAAATATTGTTAATTTATTTGCTAAATTTAATTTCATCTTTCTAAACTCCTTTTAGTATTTCTATAGCTTTTTGCAATTGTGTGTCTTCACTTTCTTTTAGATTGTAATGGCTTTCAACACCATTTGGCAATTCTACAACTATGTTTGGCTCTATTCCTACTCCATTTATTTTATTTCTATTTGGAGTATAATATTCTTGAACTGTTAATTTTAGCCCAGCACCATTTCTAAGTGTTAATAATTGTTGAATAACTCCTTTTCCATATGTTTTAGTTCCAACAATTGTTGCTTCATTTAAATCTTTTAATGCTCCTGCTAATATTTCTGAAGAACTTGCTGTATTTCCATTTACAAGAACAACTATTGGCATATCTATTAAAATATCTTTTTTAGCTTTTTCAATCACTTCATTTTTGTCTTTATCAACTGTTACCAATAGTTCATTTCCTTTTGGTACTATTAAATCTGCTATTTCAAGTGTTTCATCAACTAATCCACCACCATTATTTCTTAAATCAATTATTAATGATGTTATTCCTTGATTTTTTAATTCTTCAAATTTCATTTTAAAACTTTGTGCTGTTTCTTCATCAAAACTTGTAATTTCAATATATCCTATATTATTTTCTAACTTTTTAGAAATTATTGGATTTATATCAACTTTTCTTCTTGTTATTTCAAAAGTTTTTATTTCTTGATTTCTTAATATTTCTAATTTTACAACAGAGCCTTCTTTTCCTTTGATACTATTAGCAGCTGCATCAACATCATCTCCAGTATATTTCACTCCATCCACACTAATAATTGTATCTCCTGCCAGTATTCCAGCTTCTTCTGCTGGACTACCAACTATTGGCATTAATACTTCTATTGTATTTTTTTCTGTATTAACAGCCATATATATCCCTATACCAACATAATTTCCCATTAAAGTTGTTTTATATTCTTCCATTTCATCTTTTGGTATATATTGAGTATATGGATCGCCTAAAGATGCAACATATGCTTGAATTGCCCATTCTTCTGCTTTTTCACTGTCAATATCATTTAAATAATTATTATCTAATATTGTTTTAATGTAATCAATTGTTTTTGAAACTCCATCACTATTTGATGATAAATTTAGTAATGACGATATTTCAGTTTGTCCCAAATTAAATTTATTTGCAATATACATTGTTGTTATTATAAATGTTAGGAATACTGTTAAAATCACTAACATTATAGTTTTATATATTCTTTGTCTTTTTAAATATTTTTCCTCTTCCATTTTTTGCCTTTCTTTTAATTAAAATTTACATATAATTGAATGGGTTTACTCTTGAGTCTTCTCCATATGCTTTTGCTTTAGATTTATAGTTGTATGGAGATTTTCTAACTTCAAAATGTAAATGTGGTCCTGATGAATTTCCTGTATTTCCACTTAACATTATCTTTTGACCTTGTTTAACAGTTTGCCCCGGACTTACTGATATTGAACCTTTTGTACCATGTGCATAATATGATTGTAATCCATTTGCATGTCTTATTACTACATATGTACCATAGCTTCCTGATAAATTAGCTGTTAACATTACAACTCCATCAGCTGCAGCATATACAGGTGTGCCTGAAGCAACTCCCCAGTCAATAGCACCATGGAATTTTCCACTAGAAGGATAATATCCATTTGCTGTTAATGTTCCTCCTGATATTGGTTTTATAAAATATCCTTTACCTGCTGGTTTTGAACTAGCTCCATTTTGTAATGCTTCTAATTGTTTTCTATACTTTTCTTCAGCTGCTTTTATTTCTCTTTCTATTTCTTTGTTTTCTTTTTCTAATTCTTCAATTTCTTTTTGAATTGCTTTTTCTTCTTCTGTTAATTTATTAGCCTGACTTTGTTTTTCATTTTTTAATCCTTGTAATTCTGAGCTCTTTTTTTCAGATTGAGCTCGAGATTCATCTAATTTGGCTTTTTCAGATTCTAATTGTGCTTTTTCAGTTTCTATTTGTTCCTTTTTTTCTTTTGTTGAACGAATTAATTCTTTATCATATTCTATCAATTCTGATGCAGCATAGTATTTTGCTAAGAAATCTGTCATACTAGAAGAAGTTAGTAATACTTCTAAATATGAAGTTTCTCCACTTTCATACATCGCAATAAGTCTTTGATCAAGCAATTCCTCTTGTTCAGTATATTCTTTTTCCTTTTGTTGTATGTCTTTTTCTTTTGTTTCAATTTGTTCTTTCAAAGTATTTATTTGACTCTCCAATTCTTCTATTTCATCTTCAGAATCAGATATTTCACTAATTAATTTTTCTACTTCTTTCATTGCTGCTGATTTTTGCTTTTCTAATTCTTTTTGTTTTTTCTCGTATTCTTTAATTTTACTATTATTTAATGTTTGTTCTTGTTCAAGTTTTTCTGTTTCTTTTAAAGCAAATACAAAAGAATTTTGCATAGATAATATTATTACCATAGTAATTCCAATAATTTTAGCTAATGTTTTTTTCATCTATTTTTCCTCCATATCTTATATTTCTACTGTTGTACTAAATAATCTACTGGATTTATCGTTTGTCCATCTATTCTTATTTCGAAGTGCGCATGTGGTCCTGTTGAATATCCTGTTGAGCCTACTTTTAGCACTTCATCTCCTGCAGCAACTGTTTGACCTAATTGCACTACAATTTCACTTCCATGTGCATAAAGCGTTTGCACACCACCTCCATGGTCTATAATTACCATGTTGCCGTAAGCTGCATTATATGTTGCCTTTGATACTATTCCATTTCCTGCTGCTACAAAACTAGCTCCAATTGGTGCACCTACATCCATTCCTGTGTGCAACTTATAAGCCCCTGTTATTGGATGTACTCTCATTCCATATTGCGAAGTTATTTGTGTATATCCTGGAATTGGCCATATCATTGCACCTCCAATATAATCTTCACTTATACTGTTTAATGCTAATAATTTTATTTCTGCCTCTATTGTAGCTACTTGCAAATTGTATTCATCTATTTCTGCTTGTAGTTTCTGTTCTTCTGCTGATAATTTACTTATGTAATATTCTCTCATTGTTTTAGTATTCTCTAATACCTGTGTCTTCTTTTGTTGTGTTTGTTTACTTTCTACTATCTGTAGTTTCTTTTCTGCTAATATTTTTTTTGTTGTTTCTATTTCTTCTTTTTGTTTTCTTACAGTATCTAGTAATTCTTTATCATATTCTGCCAACTCTTTCATTGCATAATATGCACCTAAAAAATCTGTTACACTTTTAGCCTCTAATAATACTCCAAGAAATTCTAATTTTGGAGTTTCATACATTTGTATTAATCTATTATTTAATGTTTCTTGTATATCATCATATTCTTTTTGGACATTTGATAATTTTTCTTCATTTTCTGTTATTTGTAATGTTAGTTCTTCTACCTGTACATTTATTTCATCTAATTCTTGTTGTGACTGTTCAAGTTTACTATCTAATTCTTGCAATTGTTGCATATTACTTGATAACTCATCTTGAACAGCTTGTAATCTGTTATTTGTCTCATTTAATTCCTGTGTAATTTCACTTGATTGTTCTTGTAGGCCTGTTATGTCTTTTGCATATGCGCAAATACATAGGCTACTTAATATTATTACTATTAATGCTATAAAAATATATTTGCGCATATTTTATATCCTTTCTAAACTTCTAAGTATTTTTTCATTGATATACTACTTCCTACTACACCAATTCCTACACCTAATCCCAAATATACTGTTAATATTAATTTAAACATATCTTTGAATTCTAGTAGCTTCCAATGTGCTATTTCTAAAAATGATGTTTCTGCTATTTTATTAGCTATTAATGTATATGTTCCCCAGATTATCCCAACAGATAATAATCCTGCAAGCACACCAATTATTACACCTTCTACTAAAAAAGGCCATCTAATAAAACTATTTGTTGCACCCACATATTTCATTATTGAAATTTCTTTTCTTCTTGCATGTACTGTTAACTTTATTGTATTTGATATTATTGCTATTGATATTATTACAAGTAATATTAATAATCCTCCAGTCACTATTCTAACTCCGTTAGCTAAACTTATTACTTGTGTTATTACTTTATTAGCAGATTCTATTTTTTTAATATGCTCTAATTGTAAAATACTTTCTTGTACTTCATCATTTAATTCTAAGTCTGTTAATGTTACATCATATGATACAGAGAAAATACCTTCTCTACCCTCTAACAGTTCCGCTCCTGATTCTCCTAGCATTTCTTTCATATATTCATATGCTTTTTCTTTAGATATAAATTCAGCATTCCTTACTCCATCTATCTCAAGTATCTGTTTTCCTATTTCTTCAATTTGTTCTTCTGTTGCTGTATCTGCAATAATTACTCTTATTTCTTGCGCATCTGCAACATTTTTTACAAATGCATTTATATTTTCACCTATTACAAAAAACAATCCAAATATCAACATGGTCGCACACATTATCATTAATGATGATATTGTCGATTTTTTATTTTTAAATAAATTACTTATTCCTTCTCCAATTAAATAGTTTATTACATTAAATCTCACAATCATACCCACCTTTTTTATCATCTTTTACTATTACGCCTTTATTTATATGTATTACTCTTTTTTTCATTTGGTCTACTATTTCTTTAGCATGTGTTGCTACTACTACAGTTGTTCCCCTCATATTTATCTCATTTAATAAATTCATTATATCCCATGCTGTATCTGGGTCTAAGTTTCCTGTTGGTTCATCTGCTATTATCATTGATGGGTTATTAACTAGAGCTCTTGCTAATGCAACTCTTTGTTGTTCTCCACCTGACAATTCATTAGGATACATTTTAGCTTTTCCACTTAGTCCAACTAATGATAATACCATTGGGACTTGTCTGCGGATATGTTTTGGCGTTGCTTTTACTATATACATTGCAAATGCAACATTTTCATATACTGTTTTATCTGGCAATAACCTAAAATCTTGAAATACAATTCCCATACTTCTTCTTAGGTATGGAACTCTATTTTGTTTTAAAAAGGTTGTATCTTTTCCATTAATTATTATATTTCCTGAAGATGGTTCTTCTTCTTTTAATATTAATTTTATTAAAGTTGATTTTCCACTACCTGATGAGCCAACCAAAAACGCAAATTCTCCTTTTTCTATCTTAAAACTTGCATTTTTTACCGCATCTGTTCCTGTTCCATATTTTTTACATACATTCTTAAATTCTATCATTTCATTTACCTTTTCCTTTAATTATTTTCATTCTCTTTTATCATATCAATAATGAACTTTTTTTGCAATACTTCTATCTAAAAAAAATGATAGAAATAAGTTGTTTTTTCTCACTTTCTATCATTTTTCTAGCTTTTTATACAATTTAATTTTTTCCTATAAAATCTTCTACAATTCTTAGTATATTGCCTGTGTTTTTTATGTATTTTTTTGGTTCGAAAGTAGATACTTTTTTTAAAGCTTCTTCTAATTCTTCTATACCTTTTACACCTATTATATGCCCCATATCATTAAAAGATTTTATAATATCTAATTGATGATCATTAACATGTTCTTTATATTTTTTTAAACGAGGTACTGCAATAACTTTTTTTTCTTGTTCTATCGAAGATATAATTGACCCAACTCCACCATGTGTTATAACAAAATTTGCATCCTTTATTAATTTTTGAATTTCGTCTATAGGTAATTCCTCATATAATGTCATTTCTTTACTTGCAAATTTAGTATGTCCTTTTTGCACAACAACATCTTCCTTTATATTTCCATTATCTATATTTTTTTGTATTTCTTCTAATAGTCTATGAAAGCTATTATTTTGCGTTCCTAATAATACTAATATCATTAATATATTGCACCTCCATATACTGCTTTAGGATATAATTTAAGCATTTCTTCCCATTGTACAATAAACAAGTCTGCTATAGGATATATTAATTTTCCAGTTGCAGTTTTCCTGTTTCTATTTGCAAATGTTTCTATATATATTATTTTACTTCCAAATATTTTTCCTAAATAGCACATTGGTCCAGCAGTATGTGTCCCTGTTGTTACTATATATTTAGGTCTTATTTTAAAATATAAATATACTGTCTTTATGCACAAATAAATAAACACAAATATGTATTTTAATATTTTCTTTCTAGTTCCATATGGTAAATATGAAATTTTGTCTCCATATTTTTCTACTAATCCTTTTGTAGTTGCATCTTTTTCTGTTATTATATGGTAATCATATTTTTCGAATAATGGGCTTAATTGTTGCAATTCACTTAAATGCCCTCCTGTACTTGATATAAATAATACTTTTTTCTTTTTCATATATTGATCCTCTCTTCTATTTTTTACAAAAAAATAGAAACACAATTCTTGATTATGTTTCTATTATACTTCTGTTTTTAATTTCTTGTCAAGAAATTTGCATTTAGATTTAAATAACCATAAATATCTTTATGCATTTGCCATTTTTAATCGTTTTTGTATAGCAATTATTTTTTGCTTATTTTCTTGATACATATTTTCAACGGATGTTTCATATCCTTCAAATACTGTAAAGATTCCTTTATAGTTTTGCTCTATTTTTGTATTAATTTTATCTAATGATTTTTGGTTGTTCTCCCATTTCTTTGCATTTTCTTTCCATAGTCTAGCATTTTCATCCCAACGTTTTTTATTTTCTTCCCAACGTTTTTCATTTTCTTCCCAACGTTTTTCATTTTCTTCCCAACGTTTTTCATTTTCTTCCCAACGTTTTTCATTTTTGTCCCATCTTTCATTCATCTCTTGTTTGAAATCTCTCAAATCAGTTCTTACGTCATTTATAGCTCTCAAAATTTGTGTGACTTGCTCATTGTTCATAGGCATACCTCCTTATTTGATTATTTTATGGTTATATTTTTTAGAATAAATTTTTTAAATTTGATACAAATTTCTAAATGAAAAAAACAAAAATTGATTTACAAAATGATTATACTATTCTATTTTTTCAATGTCAAGAAAAATCGTTAGACAAATTTCGACATTTATATATAAAACCGGCTTAAATAGCCGGTTCTCTTGACTAAGCTCTTGGATGAGCTTTTCTATAAATATTTTTTAATGATTCATCTTGAAATTGCATATATATTTGGGTAGATAAAATATCTGAATGTCCAAGCATTGTTTGAATAGATTTTAAATCTGCTCCATTTTGTAATAAATGTGTTGCAAATGAATGTCTTAAAACATGTGGTGTAATTTCTTTTTCTATATGAGCTTGTTCTTTATAATATTTTATAATTTTCCAAAATCCTTGTCTTGTTAAACGTTGTCCATTTACATTTACAAATAGCGCTTTTTCGTTTTCATCTTTTATCATTGTTCCTCTAGCATTTAAGATATATTCTTTTAATGCTTTTAATGACATATTCCCAACAGGAACTGTTCTTTCTTTTTTTCCACTTTTACATGTAACATATCCTGTTTCTAAATTTACATCAGATACATTTAAAGATATAATTTCAGTTACTCTCATCCCTGTAGCATAAGCAAATTCTAGCATTGCTTTATCTCTAGTACCTTTTAAATCAACATTTTTAGGTTGTTCTAATAATAGAGCAACTTCATTAGATGTTAATACACTTGGTACTCTTTTTTCTATTTTAGGTGATTGAATTCCTTCTGTTGGATCTTTTTCAACATTTTTACTTTTTGTTTCATATTGATAAAATGATCTTATTGAAGCTAATCCTCTTGATATTGTTGATGGTTTTTTTCCTATTTCTTGCATATATTTGATATATTTTTTGATTTCTTCATCTGTAATTTCATTATAGTTTTCTCCGTTTTGTTGTATGTATTTTTCAAATTGCTTTAAGTCTCTCTTGTAAGATTGAAGCGTATTTGTAGATACCTTTTTCTCGTTCTCTAAAAATCCAAAAAATAAGTTTAATTGTTTTTCCATTTCTTCCCCCACCTATGTTAATTTTTATATTGTCTTATATCAATTTTACATAACTGATATACTCATTATGTTATATCAAATTTTACCTAAAAAGTAAATAGATTTTATGTAATTTTTAAAAATATTTTATTAAATTTACTATTAATCTATATGAAATTTCAATCTTTAATATTGAAGATATTATTAATGCTACTAATATCATGGCTGATATTATAGAGTGTTTTATTATTGAAAGTTTGATGTTTTCTCTTCGCCTGTCTTTAATAATTGATTTATATAATTTTATACTACTTACTCCTAAAATCATTATTGCCGGTATAAATATTATGTTTTGTAATAATATTGTTATAGCAATAAATATTAGAGCTTTAACTCTTCCTAATACAAATACACATGATGCTACAGTATAACCTAAACAAAAACCTCTAAATAATATTAATCCAAATACTATTGGTATTCCAATTATGGTTGTTCCAGCAAACCATAACAGAAACACCAATATTATATTATTTTTTATGTCATTTTTTAATTCTTGAAAATAGTCACCATTTTCTAATGATTTAGTTTCATCTATATAAGTATTTATATATTGCTCTACTTGATTTTTATCATCTAATTGATTTATAAACATTACACCAAGAAATATTCCAGCTACAAATATTATAAGAATTATAAAATATGATTTTGCATTATTAAGTATATCTTCTTTTATAATCTTGAAAATTTCATTTTTCCTCTTTCGCATATACAACTCCTTAATAGTTTTATACATAATGTCTATGCAATAAAGAGTTTTTTAGAACTAAGAAGCTGTTACTTTTCCGTAATTTCCTCCGCCTCCTGATTCAACTTTCATGTTTCCTTCACGCGCATTTACTATATTTCTAGCAACCTTTTCTCCAACAACTGCTTCAATATCATCTTGTGATAATTTATGTAAAATATTCATTTCTGTTTCAAATGTATCTAACAATTTTTCTATTGTTTTTCCACCAACACCTGGTATAAAGTTCAATGGAACTTGATATATGTATGGCGGTCTATTATCAGGACTTTGAGTTGTTTCTTTATCTTTAATTAGTTCAATTCTATCAAAAACTCCAAAAGTCACTTTATCACTTCCACATTTGGGGCAAACTTCAACAGGCTCTCTTGTTTCTATTGTGCTATCACAATTATCACAATGTGTTCTATGATATTTACCTAATTTTGGATCTAAGCCGTAATTTGCTATTACTTTTCTACCATCTTCATTTTTTAAAGCTTTTACAACTTCTTTAAAACTTATATCTTCTATTTGCATTTTATTGTATTCTCTTGCAATTTTAGGTAATGAATGTGCATCAGAATTTGTAACAAAAGTTTTCCCTTCCAATTCTGATATCATATCTGCCAAAAAAGTGTCTGAACTTAAACCAAGTTCAACAGCAAATATCTTTTCATATTTTTCTTTAAATATATCTTTTATTCTATCTACACAATTTCCATAATAACTTTTAAAAGGTGTAAATATATGTGCAGGTATTAAAATACCATTATATTTTTCTACTATATCAATTAATTCATAACCAGAAACATCTGATCTTTGAGTACTTAATGTTATATTTTTTATATGTGTACTCATTTCTTTCGAGAATCCTTTTATATCGTTTAAATGTGGAAAGAAACATATATTGTGTGCACTACCACATTTTCCGTTTCTGCTTACTTCTGAAGTCTCTACTTCACTTCCCAATAATATGCAAACTTTATCTTTATAGATAATTCCACCATCTTCTAACTCATATGCATCTCCTGATTGTAAAAATTTTTCTATATCTTCTATTACATAAGGTGATGCACAATCTATGATTCCTACTATACTTATTCCTTTTCTTTCTACACATTCTTTTGCTATATTAGCAAAATTTAAGCTTCTTGCTGCTGTTATTTTAATAGGTTTACCTGTTTCACTTCTGCCTATATGAACATGCAAATCTGCAAAAACTTCGTACATTTTTATCCTCCATTTATTTAATATGTTTTAATATTTTTTCTTCGCTTTCTGCAGTAAATAACGCTCTAAATATTTCTTTTTTTGCGTCTAATTCCTTACCTTCCAATTCATTTAATTTTTCATCTACACTTGGTTCATAATCTATAGCAATTTTTTTAACAAATTCAGTAATTGTTTTACTTTCTCTTATTAATTTTTGTAGTCTTGCGAACGCAGTGGTATTAACTGCACCATGAATTTCAATTTTCTCCATAGCATTAACAAAGTCTCTAAAAACTTCTAAATATCTATTGTATTCTGTTTTAAGATTTCTATGTTCTAGTAATACCATTGCTTCATCTGGATTAAATCCAACTCTTTCGGGTCTATCAATTAGCATTCCACCAAAATTATCTATTAATTCAAGTATGTCACTTTCTCCTTCTCTTGGTTTTATTCCACTATATCGATTTACACCTTCGCAAATTCTACAAAATCTTTCATCAAATCCTAAGGTAGCTAAATGCTCTGCGCCATCTTTAGCATAAGTTTTTAATCTGCCTATTTTTTGTGCATCATCAACTTTTTTACAATTGCATAAAAGGCATGCTGTTAACACTAAATTATTATCAACTTTTGCTTTTGTATATTTTAAGAACATTCTTGCTATTTCAGTTTTAAATACTATTGATTTATCAAAATTTATTCCTAATTTAGGAGCTAAAAAGTATATTATTTCTATTTTTGATATTAAATCATCTTCATTTAAAATATATTTAGCAAATTCTTCCATTTTTATCCCCTCTTCCAAATTTAGTTAAAAAATTTGTTAAAGTCTGCTTCATTTATTTTTTCTTTAGCTATTAATTCTGATGCAATTGCATGAAGTGTTTCTACATTTTGTTTTAATATTTCTTGTGCATCTCTATATGCTATATCTATCAGCTTTTTAACTTCTTTTCCTATAGCATCTTGCATATCATCTCCAAACATTTGATATTCAAGTTGACCTTCATTATCTTTTAAAGATATTGGGCCAATGATGTCACTCATTCCATATACTGTAACCATATCTTTTGCTATTTGAGTAGCAACTTCAATGTCATTACTTGCTCCTGTTGAAATATCATTTAATATCAGTTTTTCAGCAGCTCTACCACCTAATAATGCAATAAGCTTTTCTTCCATTTCCGTTTTTGATATATAGTACTTATCTTCATCAGATTTGTACATTGTATATCCTCCAGCCATTCCTCTTGGAATTATTGAAACTTCTTTTACTGCTGTTTGTGTTGGTAAAAATCTACTTACAATTGCATGTCCAGCTTCATGATATGCTGTTAATTTTTTATCTTTTTCTGATATCATTCTACTTGTTTTTTCTAAACCTACAGTTACTTTTTTTACTGCTTCATCTAAATCTGAATTTGTTATTCCTTCATGTTGTTTTCTTGTAGCAATTATTGCTGCTTCATTTAAAATATTTGCAAGTTCTGCACCTGTGAATCCTGCGGTATCTTCTGCAATGTCATGTAAAGATACATCTTCTGCTAGCTTTTTGTCTTTTGCATGTATTTTTAATATTTCTTCTCTTCCTCTTAAATCTGGAGCTGGTATAGTTACCTGTCTATCAAATCTACCTGGTCTTAAAAGTGCTTTATCTAACATTTCTGGTCTGTTTGTTGCAGCTAAAACTATTATTGTTTCTTCAGATGAAAATCCATCCATCTCTACTAACAATTGGTTTAATGTTTGATTATTTTCTGTTTCTGCACCACTATTACTTGTTCTTCTTGAACCTATGGCATCTATTTCATCTATAAATACTATACATGGTGATAATCTTCTTGCTCTATCAAATAATTTTCTTACTCTTGACGCTCCAAGACCAGCAAACATTTCTATAAATTCTGAACCACTCATTGATATAAATGGAACTCCTGCTTCTCCAGCAATTGCTTTTGCAATTAATGTTTTACCTGTTCCAGGTTTTCCATATAATAAAACACCTTTTGGAATTTTTGCTCCCATGTCAGAAAATCTTTTAGGTTCTTTTAAGAAATCGACTAATTCTTTTAATTCTTCTTTTTCCTCATCTAGACCTGCTATGTCATCAAAAGTTATCTTTTCTTTTCTTTCTGTATCATCATATACTTCACCTTTATCTCCAAGACCTTGCATTTTAAATAACATTATTAATAATGCAAACATGATTACTGTTGGTAATATTGACATTATATATGATGGTAATTGTGATAAAAAGCTTTGTGGATTAGTTACAAGCTCTATATCACTTCCTTCTAGTTTCTTTGATTGTACTAAATCTGTAAATGCCATTACTTGTAAATCTTTCATTAAAGATGTTTTTTCTTCTTCAACACCTTTTAATTTTACTTTTACACTTGTACTTCCTACAGTCATTTCTATTTTTTCTACATTGTTATTATTAATTTCATTAATCAATTCTGTATATGACAATATATTTTCTTCTGAATTCTTCTCCTTTTGAGTAGTATATATAAAATATATTGCAGTAGCAGTTGCTAATAATATAGCCGCTATAATTATTACATTAAGTACAATCTTTAAAATTTTTTTCATTTTATCTTTGTCCATTTTTAACTTCCTCTCTATGAATGTTTAAGTTTCAGAACCTTGTGGTTCTTCACCTTTATCATCCTCTTCTTTTTTCTCTTCCTTATTTTCTTCTTTTTTCTCTTGTTCTTCTTTAATTTCTTCTCTTACTTTTAACTGCTCTTGTTTTATTTTTTCAACTTCTTGCATCTTTTTTATCAAATCATCTTTTAAAATAAAAATTGTTGCAGCCAAATATATATATGCAATTGTTATATAAGCAACTTGGAAATATGTTATTGTAAAATCTGTAAAATAATTCATAACTATATATAATATATTTAAAATCATTGACAATGTCAGAGAATATACTGCCATATTGTATATTGCTACAAAATTGATTCTAATTCTAGCTATTGTTGTTGTTATCCATCCAAGTATAGCTATTTCAAGCGAATCTAATAATGCTACGATTATATTTAATATTAATAAAGATATGAATACTGTTATTCCATATGATGCATAAAAGTTTAACATCTTATTACTTTTTAAATATTGTACAAAATCTGTTTTATCAAATTTTTCTATATATTGTCCTGTATAGCTTGTTACAAAATCATTGTATGTAAATACTTGTCTTACCGATTCGTCATTTTCTGTTTTTATATTTAATATTATTTCATCTTTAAATAAAAACACTGTTGTTCCAACAGTCAAATTATTTTTCTCCATTTCATTTTTTTGTTCTTGCGTTTCTGTCAATGTATTTATTACAATTTTATCCACTATATCATATTGAACATCTTCTATTACAATCGTATCTTTACTTTCCATTGATAAGTTTCCATCTAGACACGAAAATTCAGGAATCTCTTCATCAATATATTTTGCCAACTCATCCACTAAGTTTTTCATTTGCAATAGTGAACCAATCATTATAAAAATTGAAACTATTGCTGTTAACTTTATCAAATATTTTATAGCTTTCCCCAATCCTTCTGTTGCCATTAATGGATATTTTTCAAATTGAGTAATTGAATACCATATTTTTTTGAAAAAATTTATTTTTACTACTTGTTCATTTTTATTCATTCGATTTCCTCCTATAAGTAAGTTCTTGTGATATTACTATCTACCAACATAGGACTAACTTCAAATCTAACTTCATCATTTACTTTAACACTTTTTTCTGTCACATCTACACTTACATGAAACATTCCCAATCTGCCAAGCACTTTGAATTTTTCTCCATTTATTGTTACGTTTATTTGTTGTTTCTTAAATGAATCTTTAATATCTCTTATAATATATCTTAATTTGTCTATTGGTCTAAACATATCTCTATCTACTTTAACATTAAATCCATCTGCATAACCACATGGTACTATTGCAATTTTTGTTTCTTTTTTTGTTGTAAATGAATTTGAATATCCAATATTGTAACCAGCTGGTAATGTTTTTATATCAGCAACATTTGATTTTAGATATCCTACTTTTTTAAATCCCCATTTGTTTGGAATCGATAACCTTCCTAGTAATACAGAACCTACTCTTACAGCATTTAAATGCATTTCTGGAAAACGTAAAAACGCTGATGAATTACATATATGTAACATGCTAGGTTCTATGTTATTGTCTTTCAAAGTTTGTACACATTCTAAAAATCTGTCATATTGTTGTCTAGACTCTTTTCCATCGCCAAAAAATGCAATAGAAAAATGTGAAAATACTCCTTCTATTTGTATGTTTTGCCATGAGTTTATTGCATTTATGATTTCTTGTGATTTATTATATATAAAACCATATCTTCCAAAACCTGTATCTATTTTCAGATGAACTCTTACTTTTTGGTTTAATTCTTGAGCAACTTCATCTACAGTTTCTCCAGATTCTTTTGAACCAATTGTTAATATTATATTATTTTCTATTAAAGTTTGAACATCTTCTTTTACTGCTGTTGATGACATCATTAGTATATCTTGCTTAATTCCATTTTCTCTTAACTTAATAGCTTCTTCTACTGTTGCTACTGCAAAAAAATCTACTCCATTATCTGCTAAAAATTGTGCATATTCTACTAATCCCAATCCATACCCATTTCCTTTTATTACTGCTATTATTTTAGTTTCTGGGTTGTTTTTTTCTGCAATTTCTCTTACTATTTTTAAATTATCTCTTAATTTCTGAGTTTCTACAACTAATTCTTTCATAATACTCCTTACTTTTTAAATTTAGTTTTTAATCCTCTAAGATTTCTAAATGTTTTTTCAGAAAATTTATATAGTGAATAAGTTAATGGTTTGAATGGTATATAAATTTCTCCTATAAATTCTGTAAATGTTGCTCCAAATCCTTTTTTAAATCTATATAACCCATATTGTGGATGGTTTTCATCCACTACACCAGACACTCCTCTAAAATCATATATATCATCATTTCTTGCAATCGCCATTTTTATCATTTCCCATTGCAATAAATAATTTGGCATTAAATTTCTATGTTCATTGCTACTTGCTCCATATAAATACCATGTTTTGTTTCCATAGAAAATTGGAATTACTCCTGATATTGGCTTGTCCTCATGATATGCCATCAAAAGTTTCATATGATTAGGGGCTAACTCATCATACATTTTTTCGAAATATGATAAAGGCCTTATAATAAATCCGTCTCTTGCTCCTGTTTCAACCATTATTTTGTGAAATTCTTTTAAATCTTCTCTTGTACCTTCTTTAACTACAACACCTTTTTTAGTTGCTAAACGTACATTGTATCTTGTTTTAGAATGAAACCCTGCAAATATTTCATCTTCATTTTTCCCTTTAATATCTAATCTAAATACATATCTTGGCTGAATTTCTTCTCTAAAGTTTTTGGCATCATCTTTTATTTTATATCCTAAGCTTGTAACTACTTTTCTAAATTCTTCGTCACTGCTTTCTATGTCTGGTTCTGCTTTATATACTATAGCTTTATATTTTTTTGCCAATTCTTTTATTCCATCTGTTAACTGCTTCATGACTTCTATATCATGAATATCACATATTGGACCTCTTGAAGAATACATTATATTTCCAAAAATCGGTATTTTTCTTATTAATACATTAACTGCTCCTATTATTTTCCCATTTTCATCTTCAGCTAATACTGTTTCATTTTTCCAATTTGATTTAACTTTTGCCCATTCTGGTGATTGTTGAAAATTACATCTTTCATGATTTTCTAAAAATTCTTTATATTCATTTTGACTTTTTTCATCTGTTACAAATCTCATTCGTTTTTACCCTCATTTCTTCATCTTTTTAATTATTCACTTTTTGCCTTAATTTTACACTAAATATATTAATTTTACAAGACTTTTTTAAAAAAAGAAAAAAGGGACCAGGTCCCAATTTGCGCAAAAAGGGACCTGGTCCCTTTTTATCTATTTAATCCTTCAACAATCTCAACAATATCAGTAATAAACCTACCTACCCATGGTAAGTTTAATCTTACAAGTCTTTGTAAAAAATATATAATTATAGCTGTAACAACTGTTACACCTATTCCAAATCCCATACCACGAAAAATTCCGGCAAGAAAATTTCTTTTTATAATCTCTTTTTTGCTACCTAACAAATCTATCAATTGTTCTATTCTCTTTTTCTCTAAAAATCTTAATAAACGTTCAATATTATCATTCAGAATTTTCTTCATAAAAAATAACCACCCTAACCCTTATAGTTAGAATGGTCATTTTTTAATAATTTATTACATTTTGGAAAAGAGAATTTGTTTCATTTTCCTCCATCATCTTTTCTAATAAATCAATTAAACTTTGTAAGTTTTTCATATCACTACCTATCATTTCCCAATCATTTCTGTCAGTAGATTCTGTAAGATTTTTATTTGCATTTATAATAGCTTCTATAAGTCCTTCAATGTCTTCAGTAGTATTAACTTCAATATTTACTGCAGATTGAGATAATAAATTAGTAATAGCCTCTCTTAATGTATCTCCTATTGCAACTTTTGTACCTGATGCTACTATAACTTTTTGTAATGTTGTAGATGCATCTGGTTCATTTGTCATTGTTTGATAAATTGTTTCAATATATAAAACTGTATTGTTTATTGGGATTATTTTCATTTCTTTCGAAATTTTACTTCCTGCAACACTTAATGTTTCAAGTTCAGCTGAAATAGTTTCATCTTGTTCAATTTGATTATCTAGTTGACTTGGTCCTAAAATATTACTGTCTTTTGGGTATTTGTAAATCTTCAGTTTACATTCTGTTCCATTACATATTCCAACAAGATAAGATGTTATATTAGATTTACCGTTCTGAGTATACATTTGAACTAATCCAAATTCTGATTTTTCACTTTCTGGTGTTTTTATCATTGCTCCATAAGGCTTTAATGTGGCTTTTTTGTTTTTGGTTGTTGAAGTTCCATATGTTGCTAATGACCATATGTCGCTATTTCTATATAATATATCTTCTTTTACATTATGATATACTTTAAGCATTTTTGATTGAACTTCATACAAAAATTCCGGATATCTAAATTGTGATTTTATTGTTTCTGGAATTTCTTCACCAGTATAGTCTGAAAATATTGTTGGATAAAGTTTCAAATATGCCATAATTATTGGGTCATTTCTGTCTGTAATATAAAATGTCATTTCTCCACTATATGCATTTATTATTACTTTAACAGAATTTCTAATATAATTTATATTTTGTTTCGAACCATCATATACAATGTCAGTATATGTTGAATATGGATATTGATTAGATACTGTATATCCGTCTAAGACCCAATATATTTGTCCTTCATCTATTACTGTATATGGATTTTCATCATATATTAAATTTGGTAATACAGTTTTTGCTCTCTCTATAATATTTCGATTTGTCAGGATTTTACTTTCATCTGTTACGTTTGTTGATATAGCTAGTTTTATATCACCATTTCGTATTGCTAATATTAATCTATCTAAAAATCCCACTTGTATCCCGGAATTCCCTGCATAATTGTATATATGTTCTACACCATCATTATCAGTATAATCATATTCAGTTTTATTTTTGGTATTTGTAACAGCTGTACTAGTTGTTTCTAATCCGTAATATATTCTAGGTTCTTTTATTTCATATATGTTATCCTCTCCAGTAATATCTTTTTGTATATATTTGACGTTACCTTCTTCTGTTACAGATGTTGCAGATGCAACAATTTGTCCAATTCCATGTGTGTATTCATATGTTTTATTATCATATGATATTCCGGAATCTGCAATTTCTCTTGGAGAAACATATACTAATTGTTCTTTTCCATTAATTTCATATTTGGTAAGTGCTGCATTTCTATAATTATAATATCCCGCTTCTGTTTGCGTATCTTCTAAACTTTCAAGAACTAAATCTTCATTTACTAGTGTTATATTATCTATAACATCAGAGTTCTTATCAATCTCTTTTTCGTCAATTGTTCCAGAATATTCTATATTCATTTCTTCGACTTTTATATTGAAAGCTTCTTGTGTAGATTTGATATTTTCTTTTATATATGTTCTTTCTGCATCAAATTCATTTGGATTTACGAAAATCAAATCATATCCTACCATAATTAAAAATAAAGCAACTAAATATATTGGTACAGCCATAACTGTATAAAGTATCTTTTTATTTTGATTTTTTACAAAGTATCTTACTGACATAATTGCTGCAATAATTATTACTATTGCAAGTCCTATATATCCCCACAATTGTATTGTTGACTCTACAGTTCCTGCACCTGTTAATTCAGTTCCATTACTTAATGTCAAAAATGTTCCTGTTACAATATTTTGTGTATTTAATACTGTTTGTGTCGCTATTGCAACAGCTAAAATAATTACATTTCTTAAAACTTTTTTTATCAATTTACTTTCACGTAATAAAGTTCTATCTATAGCTTTAAAATATACATTAAATACAACTATATAATATAAAGCCATATATAAACTTAATCCAATGATTAATTTTATAAAATAACTTATTAAAGTTTCTATTAATGGTCTAATAAACATATAATATGATATATCTAAATTAAAGATTATATCTGTTTCATAAAAAGATGCATTACTTATAAATAATAGTACTTTTTCTAATAGATTATTAGATATTATTACACTTACAATTGCAGCTATTATTAATGTTATAGATTTATTAGGCAATTTAGGTACTTCTTGCTTTTCATCTTCAAAAAATGGTTTTAATCCTTTTTTTATCCCTCTATTAGTAAAATATAATATTATACTTAGAAATATAAATGTTGTTCCCATTATTGAATATTTATATTTTATGTCTGTAAAAAACTTTTGTATATATTGTTCACCCAATTCAAAATATTCCAAATATTGTCCTCTTAGTGTTATATATGTTACTAACAAATATACTGCAATAAATGCTATTACAAGTATAGCTCTTGTTTTTTTACCAATCTTCATTTTATTCTCCTTAAATTATAGCTTTAGCAAAATCTTTTGAATCGAATATTTCCATGTCATCAATTTGTTCACCAACACCAATAAATTTTACAGGTATTTGATTTTCTTCAACTATTCCTATAACAGCTCCACCCTTTGCTGTTCCATCTAATTTAGTTAATACTATTCCAGTTATATCTGCTTGTTCTTTAAATGCTTTTACCTGTGATATTGCATTTTGTCCAGTTCCTGCATCTATTACTAGCAACACTTCTTTCGAAGCATCAGGCATTTCTTTATTTATTACTTTTTGAATTTTGTTTAGCTCGTCCATCAAGTATTTTTTGTTATGCAATCTTCCAGCAGTATCACAAATTAATATATCTGCTCCAATTTCTCTTGTTTTTGCAATTGCATCATACACTACTGATGCTGGATCAATTCCTTCTTCTCTTTTTACAATCTCAGCTCCTGCTCTTTTAGCCCATATTTCTAGTTGTTCTACTGCAGCAGCTCTAAATGTGTCAGCTGCTGCAACTACTACTTTTTTTCCATCTCGTGATAATCGTGCCGCCATTTTTCCTATTGAAGTGGTCTTTCCTACACCATTGACTCCTATTACTAATATTACTGATGGTTTTGTTTCAAGTTTTAATGAATTGTCTGATATTTCTAATATTTTTTCAATTTCTTCTCTCAAAGTTTGTTTTACTTGTTCTTCATCTTCTATTCTTTCTTTTTTCATTCTGTCTCTTAAATTTGATATTATCTTTGTTGATGTTTCTATTCCTATATCTGACATTATTAGTGCTTCTTCTAGCTCTTCAAGAAATTCTTCATCTACTTTTCTGAAATTACTAAATACGTCATTTATTTTCCCATTTATTGACTCTTTTGTTTTTGTTAATCCCTGTTTTAATTTATCAAAAAATCCCATTTGAATCCTTCTTCCTTTTATTTACAATGTTTTTCAATTAAATCACACAATTTCCTTGCTTCTGATTCGATAACTGATTTGTCTTGTCCTTCAATCATAACTCTAACAAGAGGTTCCGTACCTGAAGGTCTAATTAAAACTCTACCATTGCCTGAAAATTCATTTTGAAGTTTTTCAATTGCCTCTTTAATTTCTTCATTTTTTTCATAATCATATTTTTTATCTGATGAAACTTTTGCATTTATTAAAACTTGTGGATATTTTTGCATCATGTTGCTTAACTCAGAAGCTTTTTTTCCACTTTCTAATATAGCTTGAATTAACATTAATGATGTTAATATTCCATCACCTGTAGGATTATAATCTAATAAAATTACGTGTCCAGATTGTTCTCCACCTAAATTATATCCATTTTTTAGCATTTCTTCTAAAACATATCTGTCTCCTACTTTTGTTTGAAGAAGTTGAAAATCATTATTTTCTGCATATATATTTAATCCCAAATTGCTCATAACAGTTGCAACAATAGTATCTTTAGATAAAAGACCTTTTCCCTTTAAATATTTTGATATAATTGATAACAATTTATCTCCATCTATTTCTTCTCCATTTTCATCAACTGCCAAACATCTATCTCCATCTCCATCATATGCAATTCCCAAAGTCATTTTATTCTCAACAACATATTGTTTTAAAATTTCTAAATGTGTTGAACCACATCCATCATTAATATTTATTCCATTTGGATTATTGTTTATAATTACATGATTTATTCCCAATGTATTAAATATTTTGTCAGCAACTTCATATGTAGCTCCATTAGCAGTGTCTATAACTACTTTAAAATCTGTTCTATTGAATTTTTCTATATTATCATCAAAGTTTTTTCTAAAGAAATATACATATTCATCTAATAAATCTGTCCTTATTTCTGACACTCCGATTCTTTCATTTACTGCTGATAATTCATCAAGTTTTCCTGAGTCCATTACTTCTTCTATTTCTTCTTCTATATCATCAGGAATTTTAGTACCTTTATTACTAAAATATTTGATACCATTAAATTCAAATGTATTATGTGATGCAGATATTACAACACTTGCATCAGCTTGTAATTTTCTTGTTAAATATGCTACAGCTGGTGTTGGTATAACTCCTAACAATTTTACATTTGCTCCATAACTTAAAAATCCCGCTACCATTGCACTTTCTATTAAAGTTCCTGATAATCTAGTATCTCTCCCTATTAATATTGTTGGAGCCTTATCTGTGTGTTTTGACAAAACATATGCACCTGCTTTTGCCACTCTATATACTAATTCAGGTGATAATTCTGTATTTGCGATTCTACGAATTCCATCTGTCCCAAAATATCTTCTCATACATTTCCTCACTTTCTAGTCGATTACTTGATTTACTAAATTATAATACTCTGTCATACGAAATAAATTAGTAAATTGTATTTTATCATTTTTTATTATCCAAGAATCTTCATTTTCTTCAAGAAATACTTTTATTTTTTCTAATTTATTAAGCTTTTCATATAACCTAGCTTTTTCATTTTTAACTTCTTCTTCCAAATCTTGATATTGTTTTTGCATAACTTCACTAAGCATTATTTCCTTATATACATTTATATAATAATCATTCCTTACTGAAACATCTATATTTTCAGTACTTTTTAATATTTCCTGTTCAGTAACAAGTTCTTCACATTCTTTTATAAGATTTTGACTTTTTTCTTTATATTCTTTTATTATATTATCTATTTCATCCATTTTTTTATCTTGTACATTTTCTGTAGAAAATATTGAATTTGGATTTATTCCTAAAACCAATTCTTTCATTTCTACATGTATATTCTTAAGGTGTGATAGGTATTCTTTGATTGCTTTTTCAACTTCAGCATAATCTTTTTCTGTTTTCACATTTAAATCAATTTTATCATCTATTAAGTTTGTTTGTAATATTTTATTTACTTCCTCTGTTAATAAACTTAATTGCAGTGTATTAAATTGACTATAAAAATATGATAATCCTATTAATGCAATAATTAATGCTATTAGTATTACTATCGCTATCTTAGTTTTTTTATTCTCCATTTTATTTTTTCCTTTCGTGAAATTGGGACCTGGTCCCTTTTTTCGCAAAAAGGGACCGGGTCTGTTTTTATGCTTTTACTTAAAATCGAATCTTTTCTCCTATCCATTTTTCTAATTCATCAATTTTTACTCTTACTTGTTCCATTGTGTCTCTATCTCTAATTGTTACTGTATTATCTTCTAATGTATCAAAATCTATTGTTACACAGAATGGTGTTCCTATTTCATCTTGTCTTCTATAACGTTTTCCAATCGAACCTGATTCGTCATATTCACACATAAATTTCTTTGATAAATTTGAATATACTTCTTCTGCTTTTTCTGATATTTTTTTTGATAATGGAAGTATTGCCACTTTATATGGAGCCAATGCTGGATGTAAATGTAATACAGTTCTTGTATCTCCTTCTGCAATTTCTTCTTCATCATAACTATTACATAAAAACGCTAATGTCACTCTATCTGCACCTAGTGATGGTTCTATACAATATGGTATATATCTTTCATTTGTTTCTGGGTCTAAATATGTAAAATCTTCTTTTGAAACTTCCATATGAGATTTTAAGTCAAAGTCTGTTCTATCAGCAATTCCCCATAATTCTCCCCATCCAAATGGGAATAAAAATTCTATATCTGTTGTAGCATTACTGTAATGTGATAATTCTTCTGGAGAATGATCTCTTAATCTAATATTTTCTTCTTTCATTCCTAATCCCAATAGCCATTCTTTGCAGAAGTTTTTCCAATATTCATGCCATTCCAAGTCTGTTCCTGGTTTGCAGAAAAATTCTAATTCCATTTGTTCAAATTCTCTTATTCTAAATGTGAAGTTTCCTGGAGTTATCTCATTTCTAAAAGATTTTCCTACTTGAGCAATTCCCATTGGTAATTTTCTTCTTGTAGTTCTCATTACATTTTTAAAGTTAACAAATATACCTTGAGCTGTTTCTGGTCTTAAATAAATTTCTGCTTTAGCATCTTCAGTTACACCTTGAAATGTTTTAAACATTAAGTTAAATTTACGGATATTTGTAAAATTGTTTTTTCCGCAGTCTGGACATGGAATTTTATTATGTTCTATAAATTTTACTAATTCTTCATCTGACATTCCATCAGCAATCATGTCATTTCCATTATTATGAGCCCATTCTTCTATTAATTTATCTGCTCTGTGTCTTGTTTTACATTCTTTACAATCTATTAATGGATCTGAAAATCCTCCAACATGACCTGATGCGACCCAAGTTTGTGGATTCATTAATATTGCTGCATCCAAACCTACATTATATTTACATTCTTGTACAAATTTTTTCATCCATAATTTTTTTACGTTGTTTTTTAACTCTACTCCTAAAGGACCATAATCCCATGTGTTTGCTAATCCTCCATAGATTTCTGAACCAGGATATACATATCCTCTTGCCTTACATAAATTTACGATTGTTTCCATTGATTTTACCATAATAAATTCCCCCTATTCTATTTTTTTCGCCAGAAAATCAAAATAACTCTCATCCCTAGCATAAATAAACTACGCTAGGGACGAAAGTTATATTCCGCGTTTCCACCCTAATTCTTAAAACTTTATATTTTAAGCACCTTAATTCTCATTATTACTCCAAAGCTCCCCTTATGTTTCATATTGCTAACTTCCACCAACTGTTAGCTCTCTTAGAACAATCCACATAATTTTTCTTCTTCATCGTAATTATTAAATTGCCTATATTATATTACTTTGTTTTAAAAATGTCAATATTTTTTATTATATATCAAGATATTTAAATCTGTTATATGCAAATACAGCAATTACTATAACAGCAATTATCATTAATATAATTGCAATACTTAAACCTGCATTAGGTAAATCTCCTGAGGCTGTAGTATCATCTTCTTTGTTTTGGCTATTATTTATTGTACCATTTATTTTATCTGATATATCTTCTTCTACTTTAAGGTCAATTTCAATAGCTTTTGTAACAATTTGGCTCTTACTGTTTCCATCTAATGTTGCAATTTCTTTAATATATAAATATAAGTTATCTGAATTCATTAGTTGAGATATATTAGGTAAAGTTCTTGAGTCTATATTTATTTTCAAAGAATATGTTCCATCACTTTGTTTTGTCATATTATCTAATGTTATTTCTGTCCAATATTCATCTTTTATGTTACTTTCTCCTTGAGTTCCTGATATATACCAATAATATTTATATTCTGATTCTTCATCTCCTTTATTAATTCCATTTATATTTAAAGTCATTGTATAATAACCATTTTCATTAACACCTGATATTTCCATATCTATTAACATTGCTTTTGAGTTGTCAAAGTCTGATAATATTGGCTGTTTTTCTTCTGGTTGCTCGTCATCAGGTTCTTCTATTATTTCCTCTTGCACAACAATTGATTGTGTTGTCGTTTTTGTTATTTCTCCGTCTGTATAACTAATTGTTACTGTAGTTTGGCCAAGTTGTAAATTTGCACCATTTATAATAGTTATAGCATTTGTAATGTCTCTTTCTTCCTGTCTTGCCGAATTACTATATATAGCTTTTACTACCATACCTGTGGCATCAAAATTGTCACCAACATAATATGTAACTGTGTCCGGTACTTGTGCTATTCGAATTTCTTGTAATTCAAGAGCTTCAGGTTCTGGATCTGGTTCTTCTGTTGGTTCATCTGGCTGTTGTATTTCAGATATATTGTTAGTAAATGCTTTTATTGTTACATTTCCGTCACATTCCTGTTCGGCTAAATCAGTAGTATCTACCCATGTAGTACCATCAGTTGAAACAAAACTTTCATTTTCATTAACAACAGCATTCGCAAAAGTAGTATCAGGGATAGGACGTTCTATAGAAACATACTTGTAGTATGAACTATTTGTTATTTCTACCACGACCGCAAATGTATTCCCTGTCAATTCAATAGGTTCTGCAAATTCGATTGTATGATATCCGGGTTTTATATTAATTGTGTTATCTGAATTTCCTTTTGCTAAAGTTGCTTCTTCTAAATTTGCATCAAGAGAACTTCCATTTGGATTAACTTTTACTTTACATATATATTCTTGATCTGTATATAAACTTATTTTTGTTAATTCCTCATCTTTTTGTATATCCCTTGAGAAAACATTTGCCATATACATAGGGGCATTTGTTCCAACAGATGCTTGAATAGCAGAAGAAGATCCTAAATGATCATGTTGATATATATTATCATAATCTACACCGTCTTTTGCATTTTCAATCCCCCACAAGTAATCATATACATTAACATCATCATAAGAAACATACATATAACCTTTATTTCCTACTTCTAAAGTTATAGTATCACTTGCTGCACCAATAGACACTTTTGTTTCTCCATATTCTTCTTTAAGTAATTCTAATATAAATTCATTTGATATCTCTTCTGCTGAATTACATCCTTGTTGATTAAAATAACTCTTATTGGCTTCATATAATGATGTTTTAAATTTTGATAAAGATTCTGTCATATAATCTCCCCAAGAATTTTTTATTATCCAAGCCCCATAGCTATCAGGCACACAATTAGAGTTAAATTTGTTCACATAGTTTTCATCATCTGTAGGTTTGTTAAAGTTATCGTCCCAACCTATTATTAAAATAGCGTGATTCATAGGAGCTGAATAACTATTATTACAATATATCGCTCCTGTTTCATTGTTATAATAATCTGACATAATTTGAGCACCATGTATTCCAGCATATATTCCACCATAATTTGTAATATAGCTTTTCATTTGTGCAATTAATTCTGCATTTGTTGTTTGACTATCTGTTTCAAACAATGTAGTATCTAAAAGTGTTGTAACTATATCTTTTTTACTTTGTACTACACTTATGTCTATACTTCTTTCTGTATTTTCAAAAGGCATATCTTCATCTAAAATAGCTCCATTTCCAGTTGACAAATATTGTTCTACCATAAAATAGTTTCCACCATCTGATACAGAACTATTAAATGCATATAAATTGTTTGTACTATTTAACAAAGATTTATTTGCAGCAGAATATGCCATATGTCTTTCAGAAAAATCATATTCTATATCTTCATTAGTGCTTTTATAGTGTTTTAATGCTAAATGAGATTCTAAAGTTGCAGTTCCTGCAAATGCCCAGCACATATTAGTTTGTTCTTGATTTTTTATTTTAACACTTTTCGAAATATAATCTTTTAAATTATAATATGTATTACTAGAAGATTTTAATAACTCAGCCACTTTTATTTTGTTATTAATTCCTTTTAAATATGTAGAATAACTAGTTTCATATTTTACATCAAATCTTCGTGGTTCAAGTCTATTATTTCTCTCATCTTCAGGCAATTCAAGCCATTCTTTATATTCTTCTGTGTATTCTTGTTTTGTGAATTTTTCTATAGGATTTTCACTTTTTGCAAATACTTGTGTTTGTATAAGAATTATGCCAAGTAATATTATAAAAAATAATACTTTCATAATTGATTTTTTTCTGTTGTTTCTCATTTTTTACAATTTCCTCCTTTTATATACCTTTATCTTACCATAGTTCTCTTCTCCATTCAACAATGTTGTCAAAATGTAAAGAACTTGTAATGTTTTTGTAATATTTTGACAATACTTGTTTTTTACAAAAAATTTATCTTATATTTTTTCTTTAAAACTATTGTCAAATCCAAAATCTTGTGTTAATATGTTATAGTAATTTGATTTAGGGGTATAGTGTCAATGGTAGCACATCGGTCTCCAAAACCGCCTGTGTGGGTTCGAATCCTACTACCCCTGCCAATAAAAGAGTTTAGGAAATATACTAGACTCTTTTTTTATTTTTCAGTAGAGGTGATTTTTATTAATAAACTTATTTCACAGATAATAATTCTTTCAATTTTAATATGTATTTTATTTATTCCTACAATATCGGCTAATCCTACGCTACCTGAAATCGAAGAAAGCGAAATATTCTTTTATGGTAATTCAAATTTTGCATGGCCGGTCCCTGGGTATACTCGAATTTCATCGTACTTTGGCAAAAGAACAGCTCCAACAACAGGAGCATCCACATATCATAAAGGTATTGATATACCTGCCCCTGAAGGCACAGCCTTAATTGCATGTTATGATGGAGAAATTACTTTTACAGGATTTCTTGGTGGCGGTGGATATACTATTACTCTTACAACTACTAATAATATAAAAATCTCATATTGCCACGTTTCTCCTAATTACATTGTATCTGTAGGTGACCAAATTTCACAAGGACAACTTATTGGAACAGTTGGTCCCAAGTATGTTTATGGAGTTTCAGGAAATATCTATAAAGATGCTGAAGGTCGTCCTACCAATGGAGCCACAACAGGTTGCCACTTACATATAGGATTTAGATTAAGTGATGAATATGTGAATCCTTTAGATTATTTACAATAGTTTGATTTTGTGGTATTATATTAGTGTTTAAAGGAGATGATTTAATGGCATTTGACGGAATCGTAACAAGTGTTATTGTAAAAGAATTAAATACCCTTATTGGTAGTAAAATAGATAAAATATATGAGCCTGATAAAAATACTGTTATCTTAGGTTTATATTGCCAAGGAAAAAATTATGGATTAAATATTTGTATAGATGCACACAATTGTAGAATCAATTTGACAACTCATTCTCGAATTAATCCTCTTGTTGCACCTAATTTTTGTATGCTTTTAAGAAAACATTTAATTGGTGGAAGAATTTCTAATATTTCTATGACAGGCTTAGAAAGACTTGTAAAAATTGAAATTGAAACTATAAATGAGTTTAACGAAATAGAAATAAAAACTTTAATAATTGAGCTTATGGGAAAACATAGTAATATAATTTTAACAAATCCAAATGGCAAAATTATAGATGCAATGCGACATATAGATTCAACAAGTTCATATAGAGAAATATTACCATCTCGATTATATACTTTTCCCAACTCAGATAAGCATGATTTTACAACTATAAAAGATTTTGAAAATTTTTACTCTAAGCTTTCTATTACTAGCTTAGATGAATTATCAAAAGTAATATCAAACACTTTTACAGGATTTAGTTTATCATTTGTAAACTCAGCTATCACAAAATGTGAAATAACTAGTATTTCTAAACATGATTTAGAAAAGTTATATAATTATTTTTATGAAATTATAAATAGTAAAGACTATTTAGATTTTGAACCAGTTTATAAAAACAATAAAATTTCTGATTATGTTTTGGTTAAAAGCAAAAACAATGAACCTTATCAATTAAATACTTTTATAGATGATTTTTATTTTGAACGTGAAACAGTTGAAGCATTTACAAATTATAGAAATACTATTTTAAGAATGATTCTAGAAGTTTTAGACAAATATAACAAAAGATTAGCTAGTATAAATACAAAACTAAAAGAATGTGATGAAATGGACAAATATAAACTATATGGAGAACTTATAACAGCTAATCTATATCGATTATCAAATACTCATTCTTCTAGTATAGAATTAGAAAATTATTATAATAACAATGAGTTAATATCTATACCATTAGATACTAAATACTCACCAAGTGTAAATGCAAAAAGATATTTTAAGAAATATTCAAAATTAAAAAATGCATTCCTGATTGTTTCTGAACAAAAAATAGAAACAGAAAAAGAAATTGATTATATTGGGAGTATTGTATATGAATTAGAAAACAGTTCTACTTTAGAAGATATTCAAGATATTTTTGAAGAAATAAGCGAAAATGTAATTTTTAAAGAAAAACTAAAAAAGAAAGACAAGAAGAATAAAGTCTCTAAGAAGAAAAAACAGCAAGCTTTCTCTCCTATCGAATATGAAATTGATGGCTTTAAACTTTATGTTGGAAGAAACAATAAAGAAAATGATTGGCTTACTCTTTCATTTGCTAACAAAAATGATATATGGTTCCATACGAAAGATGTTCATGGAAGTCATGTTATTTTAAAAGTTGATAGACCTATTAATGATGATATTTTAGTTAAATGTGCTGAAATTGCAGCAAAACATAGTAAAGCAAAAAATTCTTCTAATGTTCCTGTTGATTATTGCCTTGTTCAATTTGTGAAAAAACCTCATGCCTCAAAACCTGGTATGGTTATTTTCACAAATAATAAAACTTTAAATGTAAATCCATAAAAAGAAATTACCACAGGGACGGAGTTAATGGTAAAAATTCGATTAAATTTTTACCATTAACTCCGTCCCGTGGTAAGCCCAAATTTATTTCTCTTATAAAACAAAAAACTTAATTAAAACTACTAATACACTTAATGTAGATAATGCATTATCCATAAAACCTTCTGTTGACTCCCCTATTTCTTCTACTACAGTAATTTCATAAGATTTTACTTCTGCTATTTTAAAATATGTTTCAATTTCCTTATTTTCTTTAACATTTCCTATTTCTAAGTATTGCGTTCCAAGGTTTACCCCTGTTGATGAATATAAATCTATCTTTAGAAATTTTCCACTTAGTTGCGCATCATTAACATTTATTTTTAATCTACCATTTACAGTTGTAGCTTGCATCTGTATTATTTCCACTCCTACTGGTGTTTCCCCTCTTTGTTTTATATCTTTATATGTAGAATTTATTCCAAAATATATTAAAATATCTGATAAAATCCAAAATAATATTATCCATATTGCATATTTTGCAAATAATTTCATTCTATCCATAATTAACATCCTTTCTTTAGGCATATACCGCCTTTTCCATTTTCTACTATATTATACTATATTTTTCCTTTATTTGCAATAGTTAGAATGCTATTAAAAACTCGTCCAATAATAATATAACTTATCTGTATCGATATCATAAATTCCAACCTCATATCCGGTCGCTTCTTCATCTGTAAAATTATTTTTCTTTTCTTCATCACTTGTTCTACAAATTTTTTTATAGTAATAATATCCATTTTCAATAGAATAATTTTCTCTATCTATTTTTATGGTTTCCTTTTCCTTGATTTCATAAAAGTTGCTCATTATATATTCATAAAATTTATTTTTATTCCACATTCTATTTCACAATCTTCAATTTCCAACCCTAGGTTTTTATAATCTTCATGTATCTCTATGGAAGCGAAAACTTTGTTATTTTAATATACACATAATTTGTAATCAATATAGTGGCTAATATTAATATAATAAATATAATTGTTTTTTTATTACTCCATATTCGCTTGAAACAACTCCAAAATTATTTAATATAGTCGAAAATATACTCATTGGCAATGATTTATTTGAGGTTACATATTCCTTTAAATTTTTAAAATCTGTGAAATCATATGTATCAGTTATTTCCATATTTATATTCCATCCCTCAATTTCATCTTTTTCTATATCTACATTTATCGGAGCCCCATGTATTGTTTTTTCATCATCTATAATTAAATCAACTGGTTCTTTTCCAATAGGCACTAATGAATTAAGTAATAATCTAGCTGATAGTTTCATACTTTTCATCTAATTTTTCTAGATTTATATTTTTAAGTTTTTTTATTAATTCTTCAAATTTTTGTACATCATTGTATAGTTCATATACATCATTTAATTTGAAAGGTACTTTCTCAACGATATTTTTTGAAAAAGCTGAAATTCCCTTTATATCTTGGCTATTTTTTTCTTTTAAATCATCAAAAGAGTCAAAGCTAATTTTATCTAAATATTTTAATGCTATTATTATTCAAATTTTTAAAATTCATCATTCATCAAAAACTCAAATATATTAATGTGTTTTATTCCGTTTTTTGAATAATCTTCTTCATCTAATGAAATAACATATTTTGAATATGCATCATTAATTGCATCATATGCTCCAAATTCTCTTTCTCTTGTTTCTTCAGAAGATAATGTGTAACAAACTTGGATATATTTTAAATCTTTGTTTTTTGTTGCCACAAAGTCTACTTCGCCTTTTTTAGTCTTGCCAATATATACTTCGTAGCCTTTAGCAAGCAAATCATTATAAACAATATTTTCTAATGAATTTGAATAATTAAGCTCTTTATTATTAGTTTTAATCTTTTTTACGCCTAAATCAGAAGCATAATATTTATTTAAAGTTTTTAATACGCTTTTACCATGAATGTCATATCTGTAAACTTTGTTCATTATAAATGTTGAACATAATGCTTCTAGATAATTATATAAAGTATCATTGGCTATTTCATGATGTTCTGTTTTCAAATAATTTAATACGTTATTAGCTGAAAATTCTTTCCCCTCTGTTTCTAGAACATATTGTAATATTTTATTAAATGATGTTACATCTTTTATATTTAATCTTTCAACTACATCTTTTAAAAGTATTGAATCATAAACATCAGAAATATAATTTAATTTTGCGCTTTCATTATTAAATGAAAATCTTTGTGGAAGACTTCCCCATTGAAATATGTCTAATAACAATTTTTTGTAATCTTCCTTCTTGGTATTTGTAAACTCTACTACCTCTTTAAATGATAGTGGTAAAACTCTAAAACTTACATATCTACCAGATAAATCTGTAGATAATTCTAAAAATGTCATTTTACTATTAGAACCTGTTATAAATATACTAAACTGATCTGTAATTCTTAAAGAGTTTATACCTTTTTCAAATTCTTCCACTTTTTGTATTTCGTCCAAAAAGACATAGTATTTGTTTTTAGTTTTCACAAGACTTTTTATATAGTCATTTAGATCTTTTGCATTTTTTATAAAGCTGTAATCCAATGATTCAAAATTTATATAAATTATTTGTTCTTCATTAACTCCATCTTGTTTTATTTCATCCATTATTTGAGTTAATATAACTGATTTTCCACTTCTTCTTAGTCCATATATTATTTTAATTAATGATGTTTCATTATAAAAATCTCTTATTTTAGTTAAATATTTTTCTCTAATTAACATATTTTTCCACCTCAATATTATTATACCATAAAAGTTTCTGGTTGTAAAGTTATTTCGATACACTGGAATAACTTTTTGGTATTTAAACTTATTTTGATACAACAGAATAACTTTTATGCACATAATTTTATTTTACTTATATAATAAATTGAAAGGAGTTTTTCTATGGATTATGAATTAATGATGAATGGTACTGTAAAAATTGGTCAACCTGCCCCTGATTTTACAGCAGAAACTACATATGGCCCTGTCTCTCTTGATGATTATAAGGGAAAATGGCTAGTTTTATTCTCTCATCCTGGAGACTTTACCCCCGTATGCACTACTGAAATGATTGCATTTGCAAAAGTAAATTCTTATTTTGAAAAATTAAATACTTGTTTACTTGGATTAAGTATTGATAGCAATTCATCACATTTAGCTTGGATGCACGACATTTATTGTATGACAGGAATTGTTTTGCCTTTTCCTATAATAGCTGATAGAAATGGCACTATCGCTAGAAAATATGGTATGATTTCTAATGATATTAGTAATACCGAAACTGTTAGAAATGTATTTATTATTGATGATAAAGGAATTGTTAGAGTTATTTTAGTTTATCCGTTAAATGTGGGGAGATTTATACCCGAAATATTAAGAATTATTGAAGCTTTACAGATGTCAGATTGTACACATGCTTCTATTCCAGTTAATTGGATACCTGGTCAACCTGTAATTCAGCCTCCTCCTCGTACTTATCCGCTTCTTCAAGAAAGATTAAATTCTATTGAAGAACATAATAATGGTATGAACTGGTATTTGGCTTTTCAGGGGTCTAAACAAGAATGTTTAATAGAGACAAAAGGAGACGATAATTAAATATCGTCTCCTTTTTGCTAATCAAATATACCTCTACATTTCCCAAAATAATAGTAGGAATCTCTTTCTGGAACAAGACTTTGTGGTATTGTTGGGTTACCTAATACACGCGGATATACATGGTCTATTGTGATTTTTAGTCAATAATTTTTCTAAATATATTTTTCAACCATCTTAATATTTTATTCTCTTTTTTTATAATAGCAAGTGCTGTTGTCTGTTTCACTTCAACTCGTTCTTCTACTTTTTCTGATTGATTTACTTTATTTTCTTTTAGTAAGTTTGAAAAATATTTTTCATTTATTATTTGAATAAATGCTTTCGTTTCATCTTTAAGTTCTTGTTTACTTAAATCTTTAGTGACATCAAGGTTCACTTTATAAAACATTGACCTATTATCTTTAAAAAACTGTATAGTTGATTCCGGTATTCTATTCCTATCACTAGGATTCATATGTTCTAGGATGTAATACATTTCACTACAAGCGTTTTCAAATTCCATTTTTTCTTGTATGATATATTTAATAACTTAAATACACCATACACTCCTTCCTTCATTTATTTTTATATTATTATTTAGTATAATCTAAATGTGGTAACTGTGGACTTTTGATTTTTCTTATAGCTTTGACTATTTAAA
>JAFQSS010000001.1 GCA_017409455.1 Clostridia bacterium
CACTCCTTTAAATAGTCAAAGCTATAAGAAAAATCAAAAGTCCACAGTTACCACATTTAGATTATACTAAATAATAATATAAAAATAAATGAAGGAAGGAGTGTATGGTGTATTTAAGTTATTAAATATATCATACAAGAATAAAATGGCGAAAATTTTAGAAGATGTATCAAGAACATTTAATGAGTTTTTATTATTACCAAATTTAACGGATGAAAGATGCATACCATCAAATGTATCTTTAAAAACACCACTTGTGAAATTTAAAAAAGGGGAGGAACCAAAATACTATGCAAATGTACCAATGGTATCTGCAATAATGCAATCAGTATCAGGCGAAAAAATGGGTATAGCATTAGCGCGAGAAGGTGGAGTTGCTTTTATATTTGGGTCACAACCAATTGAATCACAAGCTGAAATGGTTTATCATGTAAAAAAACATAAAGCAGGATTTGTTATAAGCGATTCTAATGTAAAAAGTGATGCAACTTTAAGAGAAGTTATTGAATTAGTTGAACAAACTGGACATTCAACAGTAATGATTACAGAAGATGGAACTGAAAATGGTAAATTATTAGGACTTGTAACAGATAAAGATTATAGAGTATCAAGAGATAATCTAGATTCTCCAATATCAGATTTTATGACACCTATTGAAAGAATTATTTGGGCTGAAGAAGGAATTACATTAGCTGAAGCAAATGATATGATTTGGGAAAAGAAAAAAGAATGTTTACCAATTTTAACAAAAGAAGGAAATTTAAAATATTTAGTATTTAGAAAAGATTATGAAGAAAGAAAACATAATCCAAATTCATTGTTAGATGAAAATAAGAGATACATAGTAGGAGCTGGAATTAATACAAGAGACTATGAACAAAGAGTTCCTGCTCTAGTTGAAGCCGGTGTAGATATACTATGTATAGATTCTTCTGATGGATATTCAGTATGGCAAAAAAATACTATTCAATTTGTTAGAGAAAAATATGGGGATAATGTAAAAATTGGAGCTGGAAATGTAGTTGATGCTGAAGGATTTAGATATCTTGCTGATGCTGGTGCCGACTTTATAAAAGTTGGTGTAGGTGGAGGCTCTATATGCATAACAAGAGAAACAAAGGGAATTGGTAGAGGACAAGCAAGTGCTTTAATTGATGTTATAGAGGCTCGTAATAAATATTATAAAGAAAAAGGTGTATATATTCCTATATGTTCTGATGGTGGAATTGTTCATGACCATCATATAACAATAGCATTAGCTTTAGGTGCAGATTTTGTTATGATGGGACGTTATTTTGCTAGATTTGATGAAAGCCCAACAAGAGTTGTAAAAATCAACAATAATTTTGTTAAAGAATATTGGGGAGAAGGATCAAATAGAGCTAGAAATTGGCAAAGATATGATATGGGAGGGGCAAAAAAACTTTCTTTTGAAGAAGGCGTTGACTCTTATATTCCATATGCAGGTTCATTAAAAGAAAACTTAGAAATAACTGTTGCAAAAATTAAATCTACAATGTGCAATTGTGGGGCTATTACAATTCCTGAGTTACACGAAAAAGCTAGATTGACTTTAGTTTCTAGTGTTAGTATTGAAGAAGGTAGTGCACATGATGTTATATTAAAAGAGATTGATAAGCAATTTAAATAAAGATTATAAAAATACCCGACTTGTATTGCAAGTCGGGTATTTTTTAAATACTCCAAGCTACAAAGAGTAGCATAAGTGCTGAAAAGCTGACGCCCAATGTGATGCACTTAACATATTCGAACCACCGACCGTGGCTCATGGAGTCTTTGAACTTTTCAAAACGGCTCTTGTAAAAAGTCTTTGTGGGGGGATAATTGCGAGATGCGATGCTGTTCATATATTCTCTCTCCTTTTTTATTATGGCAACTTGCCAATTTATAATTATATTATACCATAAATTAATATTAAAGTCAAAAAAATGCGAGAATAACAAGGTTCTCGCGTTTGATATTATTGTTTTTTCATTTTAGGTTTAGAAATTAAAGATGCAATATAACCGAAAAACACAGCAGCAGCAATTCCTCCTGCAGACGCAGTAACTCCACCAGTGAAAGCACCAATTAGTCCAGATTCTTTAACACCTTTAATTGCGCCTTTGGCTAAATTATAACCAAAACCAGTAAGAGGAACAGTAGCACCGGCACCTGCGAAATCTACTAGATATTTGTAAATACCTAGTCCGCCTAAAATAGCACCAAGAGTAACAAAAGTAACTAAAATTCTAGCAGGCGTTAATTTTGTTTTATCAATTAAAATTTGACCAATAACACAAATAAGACCACCAGTAATAAAACATTTAAGTAATCCCATTAAATCAATACTTTGTAACCAATCCATAAAACACCTCTACATTTCAATACTAATTGCATGTGCTATACCGGGAATAGATTCTCCTTGTTGAGAAGAAGTGGAATTTGTTAAAGCACCTGTTGCAATTAATAATAATCTTTTCATTTTTTTATCTTTAAATTGTTTGAAAAAGTATCCAGAAAATACAGTTGCGCAACATCCACAGCCACTACCACCAGAGTGAGTATCTTGCTGTTCTTTATCAAAAATCATAACACCACAATCATTATAATTAGATTTAATATTATAACCTTTATCTAATGCTAATTCAGTCAAAATTTCTCTCCCAATATGACCTAAATCTCCTGTAATGATGGCGTCGTAATAATTAGGGCTACGACCAGTATCTTTAAAATGGCAGATTAAAGTATCTAAAGCCGCTGGTGCCATAGCAGCTCCCATGTTGTTAGCATCTTTAATCCCCATATCGACAATTTTTCCAGTTGTAATATGAGTAATATAAGGGCCTTCGCCAGTTTTTGATAAAATCGCAGCACCGCTACCAGTGACAGTCCATTGAGATGAAGGTGGACGTTGATTCCCTAATTCTAGTGGAAATCTAAATTGTTTTTCAGCACTACAAAAATGGCTAGAAGCGGCACATAATACATGTTCAGCACAAGCTTCTGTAAAAATAGCTCCTAAACTAAGTCCTTCAACAAAAGTAGAACATGCTCCAAAAATTCCTATAAAAGGAATATTAAGCTCTCTAAGTCCAAAACTTGAAGAAATACATTGATTTAATAAATCACCTGCAAAACAATATTCTATGTTATTTGAAGCAATACCAGATTTTGCAATTGCCATATTAACAGTTTCTTTAATAATTTTACTTTCAGATTTTTCCCAAGTTTTTTCGCCCCAAAATTCATCTTCTAAGCATTGGTCAAAATATTTTGCAAGAGGACCTTCAGCCTCTTTAGGACCAACAATAGAAGCGACTTCTGTAATAACAGGAGGGGTATCAAATTTTATAGTTTGTTTTCCTAATTTTTGCATAAAATCATCCTTTCAAATTTACACTAAAGTAATACTCTGAGTATTAAAAATCAAATAAACTAATCCAACAATAATAGATGCAGAAATACCATAAACAAGAACAGGTCCTGCAACGGTGAACATCTTGCTGCCAACACCCATAACATATCCTTCAGATTTATACTCCATAGCAGGAGAAACGATAGAATTTGCAAATCCAGTAATAGGAATTAGAGAACCTGCACCAGCAAATTTACCAATTTTGTTAAATATATTAAGACCAGTTAAAAAGGCACTAAGACCGATAAGAATAACAGAAACAATAGTACCAGAAGTTTCTTGTGAAAGGCCTCTATATTTGCAAATATCCATAATAATCTGTCCCAATGAACAAATTAAGCCACCAACCCAAAAAGCATTAAAACAATTCTTCCAAATTGGAGAATTTGGTGACTTTTTATCAACATAATCTTGATAATCTTTTTTTGAATCTAATGGTTTCATAATAACCTCCATAAAATTATTAAAAACAGTATTTCCTATAAAAAGAAAAAATATACACAGAATTTATTACAGAAATATTACAAAAAATACAAATACATTACATTTTTCTGAAAAATATTGACATTTTTGGTAAAAAAGATAAAATAATAATGAGTAAAAATATCATCAAATCCAAAAAGGGGAGAAAATTATGAAAAGACAAGATGGAAAAACACCGCTAACATGTTTAGTAACAATTGCGGTATTATTAATTATAGGCGGAGCAGTAGTAGCAATGTTATTTGAAGGAACTGATATTGTTAAAGATATTAAAGGAATGATGGAAAAAAATAATATAGAAACTGTTCAAGATGATGAAAAAATAAGTTAGTTAACAACAGGCATATACAAAATGTATATGCCTAATATTATAAACAAAAGAAAGGGTAGAAAATGAATATACTTTTTTATGCAATATTATTTGTAATAGGAATTGTAATAGGAAGTGTTTGGGCAATAAAGGCAAATAAAATGCCTAAAACTTTAGATATGAAAAAAAAGCATTATAGCAATCATGAACATGAAGAATTTATATCAGGATTAACCTATATATTGTTAGGTGGAATAATATCAGTAATATTAGCAAATATATTAGAAATTAATATTGATGAATTTGACTTGTTTAAAATAATCATATATGTTTTTGCTTTTGTTTATATATCAACACTTGTATTAGTTGGAGGAATAGACAAGTTATATAATAAGATAGAAAAAAGAATAATTGGATTTGGAATTATATCTTCAATAATATATATGATATATCTATGTGCTGTAGATTTAGCTAGTATTCATATAAATATTATATATTTATCAATATATATAGTATTACTTGTAATAGACTCGTTTTTACTTAGAAAATATGCCAAAGATAGCTATATAGTAAATATATTAATGTTATTAAATATAATATTATCGTTTACTGATTTAAGAACTTTAACATATACATCAGTTATGTCATTTATTGCAATTGCTATATATGCATTTATGCAAAAAATTCAAAAGAAGAAAAATGTAAGCAGAAAATTTAAAATAAGTGAAATACCGGTAGGATATTTTATTACAACAAGCAATTTGATAGTTTTGTTTATGATTAGAATTTTTGAAAACTATTTAATATAACCAAACTATTGGAGGGATAAAAATGATTGATATACATAAGATTATAGAGCAAGCTGTAAAAAAGAATGCAACAGACATTCATTTGATGTCAGAATCAAAACCTATTTTTAGAATTGGTAACTCTTTAGTAAAAATGGAAGGTAGTAATATTATTGAAGATGATGATATGAATGAAATCAAAAGGAAACTTTTTAATAAGGTAAAAAGCAGGAATACTGTTTATGAATCCAAAGATATTAGCTTAAGTGTAAATTTATCTTTTTCAAATAATGTACCAGTTCTTACAATCAAAATTTTGAAAAAAGAATTGCCAGAATATGAAGAATTACAATTACCAGAAATACTAAGAAAAATTACACATCAAACACAAGGACTAATTTTGGTTGTAGGAAATAGAAAATCTGGAAAAACAACTACATTAAATGCATTAGTAAGACATATAAATGAAACACAAAACAAAAAAATTATAACAATAGAAAAATTAATTGAATATAAACACATACCAAGAAATTCTGTAATAGTGCAAAAACAAGTTGTAGAAGATTGTGGTACATACAAAGCTGGAGTTGAAAATGCATTAAAAGAAGATTGTGATGTGTTAGTAGTAGAAGATATAAGAAATAGAGAAACAATGGAGGCTGTTTTTGAATTTGTTGAATCAGGAAGACTAGTAATAGCTGGGATAAATGCTACATCATGTGTAAACGCAAATGAGAAAATAATCAGTTTTTATGAGCCAAAAGAGCATACACACATAAAATATCTATTATCGACATTATTAAAACTTGTGATTTCACAAAAATTATTAATAGGAACAAAAGGAAAATTAGAATTGATTTCAGAAGTTAGTGTGCCAAATGATTCAAAACAAAATGTAAGTTTAGTAAATTCATTAGCAAATTTATATGTGAAAAATAAAATAACATTAAAACAAGCGAAAACAGAATTACAAGAAAAAGACATAGATTCATTAAATAAGACAATAATGAAAATGAGAATCAAAAAATAGTTTTCTTGTAAGAAAGGGAACATATGAAAATAGGAATTGATATAGGCGGAAGTCATATTGGAATAGGATTAATTAATAATAATGGTTCTATTGTCCTTAAAATAGAAAAATTCATAAAAGACAAAACAAACATAAAAGAACAAATAGAAGAATTTATAACAGAAACTGTTATTGAAATGGGATTGACAAATGAAATAGAAAGTATAGGAATTGCAATTCCAGGAACTGTAACAGATAACAAAATTATAAAAGCAGTAAATTTAGGGATAGAAGAATATGACTTAGCAAGTAATTTAGAGAAAATATTGAAAATCCCAGTAAAACTAAAAAATGATGCAAAATGTGCTGCATTAGCAGAACAGAGATATGGGGAATTAGCAAATTATGAAAACAGTATCTTTTTATGCATCGGTACAGGTGTTGGAGGTGCTGTAATCCATGATGGCAAATTATTAGAACCAGACGGTGTACCAGGTTTTGAATTTAGCCACACAATAATACAAAAAGATGGCGAACTATGTAATTGCGGAAAAAGAGGATGTTTTGAAACATATGCTAGTTTAAAAAGATTTAAGCAAAAAGTTTCAGATAGATTTGATTTAAACACTTTAAGTGGAAAAGTGATACGAAAATTTATTGAAGAAAATCCAGATAATCAAATGATAAAAGAAATGATAAAAGAATATGTAGATTACTTAAGTATAGGAATTTCAAATATAATAAATATATTTGAACCTGATGCAATATGTATTGGAGGAAGTTTTTCTGAATATGGAAACATATTTTTTGAACCATTGAAGGAGGCTCTATTACAGGGTAATTTATTGTTTAATAAAAGAAATGAAATTATTATTAAATATGCAAAATTAAAAAATGATGCAGGAATAATAGGGGCTGCACTGATATAAAATCTATCTATCTGGGGACGTGTTCGCGATGCTAGCATCGTGAACACGTCCCCAATTGCTAGCAATTGGGGACAGGTTCAATTTTGAAATGGCAAGTAAAACTTGCTATTTTTCGTTATTTGCGGTAAAATAGAAGATGCGAGGAGGCAAATTAAAAAATGAAGAAAGTAGCTTTTTATACATTAGGATGCAAAGTTAATCAATATGAAACAAATGCAATGACACAAAAATTCCAAGAAGCGGGATATGAAATAGTAGAATTAAATAATGAAATTGCAGATATATACATAGTAAATACATGTACTGTAACAAATATGTCTGATAGAAAATCAAGACAAATTTTAAGAAGATTAAAAGATAAAAACAAAGAAGCAATTGTTGTTGCAGTAGGATGCTATGCACAAGTAGCTAAACAAGAATTAGAAAATATGCCAGAAATAGATATAGCTCTTGGAAATGAAGAAAAAAAAGATATTGTTTATTATGTAGAAAAATTCATAGAAGACCAAAACAAATTAGTAGCAATAGATGATATCTCTACACAAAGAGAATTTAAAGATATGGGTCAAATTACATATACTGAAAAAACAAGAGCAGTAATTAAAATTCAAGATGGATGTAATAATTTTTGCTCATATTGTATAATTCCTTATGCGAGAGGACGAGTAAGAAGTAGAAATGAAGAAAGTATTATTAAAGAAATAACACAAATAGCGCAAAAAGGCATAAAAGAAGTTGTAATTACAGGTATTCATGTTGCATCATATGGAAGAGATTTTGGAAATGAAAATGGATTAATAGACTTACTAGAGAAAATTAATTCGATTCAAGATATAGCTCGCATCAGATTAGGATCATTAGAGCCTAAAATAATTACTGAAGAATTTATGAAGAGACTAGTTAAATTGGAGAAAATATGTCATCATTTTCATTTATCTTTACAAAGTGGATGTGATGAAACTTTAAAAAGAATGAATAGAAAGTACACAACTATAGATGTTGCTGAAATTATTGGAAGATTAAGAAGATATTATAATGATGTTATTCTTACAACAGATATAATTGTGGGCTTTCCTGGAGAAACAGATGAAGAATTTAATCAAACTTATGAATTTTTACAACAAGCTAAATTATACAAAATGCATGTATTTCAATATTCTCCAAGAAAAGGTACAAGAGCTGCTAGCATGCCAAATCAGGTTGATGGAAATGTAAAAGAGGCTAGAAGCAAGAAATTGATAGAATTGTCTAATAAAAATCAGTTAGAATATAATGAAAATCTAGTAGGACAAGAGGTAGAAGTTTTGTTTGAAGATAAGGACATAGCAAATGGCATAACATATTATAAAGGACATACACAAAATTATATTTTAGTGAAATATAAAACTGATGAAGAATTAGAAAATACTTTGAAAGTTGTGAAAGTACTAGAATCAGAAAATGAATACGTAAAAGCGTAAAAAGGGACCGGGTCCCTTTTTGCGTAATTTAGGACTAGGTCCCAAATTTATAAAAAAATTTTTAAAAAAGTATTGACATTTTTCTTTAAATAGATTATACTTAGTCTTGCGTTAAGCAAATAAATGAAATGCTCCTATAGCTCAGTTGGTTAGAGCAACCGGCTCATAACCGGTAGGTCCTAGGTTCAAGTCCTAGTGGGAGCACCATTTTTTTTATTATAGAAATATAATAAAAACTTGGGCAGATGGCCGAGTGGCTAAAGGCGGCAGACTGTATGCTTTGCTTGAAAAAGCAGAAATTGCAGCTCATACAAGAAATTGTATGATGAAAACTAGGCTAAGTCGGGGAAGTCTTAACAGGCTAAAGCGCTGATGATAATCCCGAGCTAGAAAGAAATTTCGAGTGTAGAGACTTTATACCTGGCATCTGAAAAGATGAAGAGAAAGTCCAGACTACAAACATTTTATAAATGGTAGTGAAAACTATAGTAGTAAGAAATCTGTTCTCATACGAGTACGATGGTTCGAATCCATCTCTGCCCACCAAAAAAGTAAATCCATAGCAATCGCTATGGATTTATTGATAGGAGGATTCGAAAAGGAGGAAAAGAAATTAGTCCAGTGGACTAATTTCCCGACGCGGCTTGTCGAATCCATCTTTTCTTATCTTACCGAAATGTAAAATGCTATTGAATACCTAATTAGTAAATGATATAATAACAATCTAAGGAGTGATTAAATGAATATTATTAAAATCTATGAAAAATATCATATACCACAACAACTACAAATACACATGCTAAGAGTAGCAGCTTGTGCTAATTTAATTATAGATAATTGGCAAGGGAATGAAATAGATAAAGATGCAATTATTAGAGTTTTATTATTGCATGATACGGGAAACATGGCTAAAATTCAAGATAACCCAGATAATGATAAAGAATTTTTAAATGTCAGGAAACAATATATAGATAAATTTGGAACAGATGACCATAAAATTAGTTTAGAAATTGGAAGAAATGAAGGACTAAGTGATTATGAATTACAATTGATGGAAAAGAAAGAGTCAAAGAGAAATGAAGAAATAATGAATGCTAGTTCTTATGAAATTAAAATTTGTGCTTATTGTGATGAGAGAGTTTCACCAGAGGGAGTTGATAGCATAAAAGCAAGATTAGAAGATGCAAAAAGAAGATATAAGGGAAAAACGAATACTGTATGGGGCGATGAAGAAAAAGCTAATTACTTAATTGAATGTGCATTAAAAATAGAGGAACAAATTATGCAATATTGTACAATTAAGCCAGAAAAAATAAATAATGATACTATTGAAGTATATATCAAAAAGTTAAGAGAATATGATATTGATATTAGTATAGAAGTTTTAGGAACAGAAGAACAAGAAAGATAAAGAAGTTGTTATTTTAACAACTGGATATACAGGTCAATACCGCTAAATGATACACAGGACTATGATTTATTGGTGGATAATGATAATAAAATAAAAAGGGTTCAAGAAAATATATAACAAATCCATAGCAAAAGCTATGGATTTGTTTGTTATTACAGAACTATCCGCTTATTATAGACATCAACTGATTGGCAAGTTCAGGATTAAGCTCACTGAGACTTTTTTGAAAAGCGAAAAAAGAAGGCGCAGGGCTGTCCAGATCGATAGGGCCATAGGCTTTTTCCAAAGTAGAACGAGTATCTTCGATTTCTTGCTCTGTGAGAAGATGAGATGTTTCCAACTCTATTGAAGGACTGAACTCGCTATTGGGATAAAGCTGTATAATAACAGTTTTCATTATTCTCCTCCTAAAAATTTTTATTTCTTTTTGTAACCGTCAAATGCAAAAGAGGATATTAAGATGATTGCATTACATTATACTATGAATTGTTGAAAAAGTCAAAAAAACATGATATAATAAAGCACAGCAAAATCGTTTGCTCCTAGTGCAAGATAGGAAAATTCTATTTATAATTATAAAGGAGAATTTTTTATGCAATATAAGATTGCTCGGGCTGAAAATGATTATCTACCTAAATGCATTAATAAACTTGAAGAAGAAGTAAAAAAACATTTAAATATGGGGTGGAAACTGCAAGGAGGTGTATCCATTGCAACAGAGAAGCATGGGTATAAAGTGTCATATAATGCATGCCAAGCCATGATAAAAGAAGATTAACAACATAAAAAAGTAGCTGCTTGCACAGCTGCTTTTTTGTTATGCGAATATAAAATTTACAACTAGCAAACACTAATATAGAGGTGTTAACAGTGACAGAAAAACAAATAATAGCAATATGGAAAAAAGGTTTAAGCAAAAACAAAATAGCAGAAATATATAGAAGAGAATACAATGAACAAATAAAAACAATAAGAAGAAGCACGAAACATAGACATGATGGAAGATTTATAACAAATTATGAAGCATTACACCAAGTTGAAAAAACAATATACAAATATTTAAAAAATTAAATAAACCCAATAAAAAGAATTAGTCAAAAACATTGAAAAACAGCATAAAATATGATAAAATCAGCAAGTAACAATTTTGTTACACCTTTGAAACAAATAAAAATTTCGGAGGTGTAAGCCTCCGAATAATTATAAGGAGGAATAAAATATGATTTGGGCAGTATTGGTAAGTTCTATCGTTTCTGGAGCAATAGCTTCTTTTACAGCCTACAAGAAAGGCTATAAGGATGGTCGTAAGGAAGGATACTATATCGATTTGTGTTAAAAAATACCCAAACATAAAAAAGAGTCTTAAAAGGAGGTAAGAAAACAACAACACACGAATACTCATTATTGTTAAAGAGTTAAAAAGGAGGAAATCGAATATGAAATTATGGGATGAAACAATGCGAGTTCCCGAAAAAGAACAAAAGCTTATTCAAGAGTTGCGGAAGAAAAATATTGTTCCATCTTATACTGGGTTTTACATGAGAGAAAAGGCCTGTCCGCGTGAAAATTATCTCGGTTCACCTGAGAATCGTCGTGCCGCAGGATTTTCTATCAGAGATGATTAATTTGATAGTCAACGGAATGTACATAAAGAGAAATAAAGATCTCTAAATTTAATTCAAAGTGAGGTGTGCTTAATTATGCAGTTCAATAAAGTTAACAGTAAAAACATGAGACTCGGCGATGATGCTAAAGTTTCAAAAACTTACATAAGGCAAGTTGAACCGGATTCTAGATTGGCTCAGTTTATTGAGAAATCGCCCGAAAAAAAGGAAGATGAAGACATTAATAAAGTTTGTCGTGAGTAAATGAGGTGCGATATATGCAAATATTAACTTATTTTCCTATTCTATTTATTGTAGCGTTCGTAGTATTGATTGTGCTTATGTACAAAGATAGTACCAAATACAAAGATATTGAAGAAGAAGCTATGCAGGAGGAATAGTATGGCAGGTCTAGAAAGATATCCCAAACTTCCATTAAAAGAAAAGAAACGTAGGAGAGCAGCTCGTGAGCAAGCTGAGAAAAATGCTCCACCAAACTCATTCTATCATAAGAATGTCGATACACCACGAGTCAATGAACGCATTGAAGGAGCGGTTAATCGTCGTGCGGCAGGTGTATATGTTAAAGATTTCTAATTTAAGACTTTTTAAAAGACACGGAAAATTTTTCCGTGTCTTCTATTTATATTAATATACAAATATTAAAAAAATTAAATAAAAATATTTATTTTCGCTCCAAAATGTGATAGAATAGCACGGAATAAACAATAAAGAGGTAATAAAAATGGTAACAGCGCAAGAAATAGAAAAACAAAAACAATATATAGAAAAAGTAAAAGAAATAAATCAAGGAAGAGAATTAAAATATTTCATATTAACAATGGGGTGTCAACTAAATGAAAATGACTCAGAAAAACTATGTGGAATGATGGAACAAATGGGATATATACAAACTGACGAATACCAAGAAGCAGACTTGGTATTATTCAACACATGCTGTGTAAGAGAAAATGCAGAAGACAAACTATTTGGAAAATTGGGTGAACTAAAAAAAGTAAAAGAAAAAAGAGGAACAATAATAGCAATTGGTGGATGTATGATGCAAGAAAAACACATAACCGACAAAATCCACGAAAGCTATCCATATACAGACATAATATTTGGAACACACACATTACACAAATTTCCTGAAGATTTACACAAAATCTTACAAGAAAGAAAAAAATTACAAGATGTAATAGATATAGATGGAGAAGTATATGAAGGTCTTCCAATAAAAAGGACAAGTAACATCAAAGCATCAGTAACAATAATGTATGGATGTAATAATTTTTGTACATATTGCATAGTTCCATATGTAAGAGGAAGAGAAAGAAGTAGACATCCAAAAGACATATTAGCTGAAGTGGAACAGTTAGCACAAGAAGGATATAAAGAAATCACATTACTAGGTCAAAATGTAAATTCATATTTAAGAAGTGAACAATGGAAAGAAAAAGGTTTAGAACATGAAGGAATCAATTCATTTGCAACATTGTTAAGAGCAATTAATAGAATTGAAGGAATAGAAAGAATCAGATTTGTATCACCACATCCAAAAGATTTCACAGATGATGTAATAGATGCAATAGCTGAATGTGAAAAAGTATGTAAATTAGTACATTTACCACTTCAATCAGGAAGTACAAATGTATTAAAAACAATGAATAGAAGATATACAAAAGAACAATATCTAAATCTAGTAGAAAAAATGAAAGCGAAAATACCAAATTTAACATTATCAACAGATATAATAGTTGGATTTGCGGGAGAAACAGAAGAAGATTTTGAAGATACATTAGATGTTGTAAGAAAAGTATGTTTTGAACAAGTATATATGTTCATATATTCAAGAAGAGTTGGTACACCTGGAGATAAAATGGAAAATCAAATTCCAGAAGAAATAAAACATAAAAGATTTGATAGACTAAAAGCTTTAGTAGAAAGTCAAATTGCAGAAAACAATCAAAAATATGTAGGAACAATTCAAAAAGTTTTGGTAGAAGGACCAAGTAAAAATAATCCTGAACTTCTAACTGGAAGAACAGATAGCAATAAAGTTGTAATTTTTGAAGGACAACCTGAACTAAAAGACCAAATTATAGAATTAAAAATTATTTCAGAACATATGTGGTATTTAAAAGGAGAAATGTAAAATTGGGGACGGTCCTTAATTTCGCGAAAAAAAGGACCGTCCCCAAATTAACAAGGAGGAAGTAACATGGCAGAAAAAGAAGAATATTCACCAATGATGCAAAAATACTTAGAAACAAAAGAAAAATACAAAGACTGCATTCTATTTTATAGATTAGGAGACTTTTATGAAATGTTTTTTGAAGATGCAATAACAGCATCAAGGGAACTAGAAATAACGTTAACAGGAAAAGTGTGTGGAACTGAAGAAAGAGCACCAATGGCAGGGGTACCACATCATGCAGCAGAAAATTATGCGGCAAGATTAATAGAAAAAGGTTATAAAGTTGCAATTTGTGAACAATTAAGTGATCCAAAAACAACTAAAGGAATTGTTGAAAGAGGAGTTGTAAGAATACTAACTCCAGGAACAATTGTAGAAAGTAATCTTTTAGAAGAAAAGAAAAACAACTACATTATGAGTATTTGTAAAAGTGGTATTTATTTTGGAATAAGTGTATGTGATATTTCAACAGGTGAATTTTATTCTTGTGAGATAAAAGATGAAAATAATTTTGCACTTTTATTAGATGAAATTGCAAGATTTACTCCATCAGAAATAATTGCAAATTCAATGATGTTTGAATGTCAAGAAGAAATGGATAAAATTAGAGAAAGATTCCAAATCTATATGAGCAGATTTAATGATAAATTCTTCTTAGAAGATGAAGGAAATCTAACATTAGATTACAACATTATTGAAAACAAAAAAGAAGTCACATCACTAAAAGAAAAAACACTTGCAGTAAAATCAATAAATGCTTTATTAGAATATTTAAATGAAACTCAAATGACAAGCTTAGAGCACATAAATACAATAACAATTTATAATTTATCAAAATATATGTCATTAGATATAAATGCAAGAAGAAACCTTGAAATAACAGAAAAAATGAGAGACAAAACTAAAAAAGGAACTTTACTTTGGGTATTAGATAAAACTTCAACATCAATGGGAGGCCGTTTATTAAGAAGATGGCTAAATGATCCATTACTTGATGTGAATGAAATTCAAGAAAGATTAGATGCTGTAAAAGAATTAAAAGATAATATGATGCTTAGAGGTGATATTACAGAAACTCTAAAAAGAGTGTATGATATAGAACGTCTTGCGGGGAAAATGGCTTATGGTAATGCAAATGCAAGAGATATGATAACATTGAAAAATTCGTTAGAAAAATTACCAGAAGTAAAAAATGTATTAGAACAATGTCAAGCTGCTAAATTAAAAGAATTAAATGATAATCTTGATGAATTAAAAGATATATTTGAATTAATAGATAAATCAATAATAGAAGATCCGCCAATGGCTATAAAAGAAGGTGGAATAATCAAATTAGGTTATGACCCAGAAATTGATACATTGAAAAAAGCATCAACAGAAGGAAAGAATTGGCTTGCAAAATTAGAAGCTGAAGAAAAAGAAAAAACAGGAATAAAAACATTAAAAGTAGGATATAACAAAGTTTTTGGATATTATATAGAAGTGTCAAAATCTTTTGTATCACAAGTTCCTGATAGATTTATTAGAAAACAAACATTAACAAATGGAGAAAGATATATAACTGAAGAATTAAAAACTTTAGAAAATCAAATTTTAGGAGCAGAGGAAAAAGTTATAAATCTTGAATATAATGAGTTTGTAAAAATAAGAGAAGAAATTGCTAGAAATATCAAGAGACTACAAAAAACGGCTACAGTTGTATCAACATTAGATGTTTTAACATCATTTGCACAAGTTGCAGAAGATATGAATTATTGTATGCCTGTTGTTAAAAATGATGGAATTATAAATATCAAAGATGGTAGACATCCTGTAATTGATAAAATGCTTGGGGGTGGAAGTTTTGTTCCAAATGATACATATCTAAATAAATATGATAGTAGATTATCAATTATTACTGGACCTAATATGGCTGGTAAGTCTACATATATGAGACAAGTGGCTTTAATTTCATTAATGGCACAAGTTGGAAGTTTTGTTCCTGCAACAGAAGCGGAAATAGGTGTAGTTGATAAAATTTTCACAAGAGTTGGAGCATCTGATGATTTAAGTATGGGACAAAGTACATTTATGGTTGAAATGATGGAAGTTGCAACAATTCTTAAAGAAGCAACTGATAATAGTTTGGTTATATTAGATGAAATAGGAAGAGGAACATCAACATATGATGGACTTTCAATTGCTTGGGCAGTTGCAGAATTTATTGCAGACAAAGAAAAATGTGGTGCAAAAACTTTATTTGCTACACATTACCATGAATTAATAGAACTTGCTGACAAAATTGAAGGTGTTAAAAACTATTCAATAGCAGTTAAAGAAAAAGGTGAAGATATAATCTTTTTAAGAAAAATTGTTGAAGGCGGAACTGATGAAAGTTATGGTATACACGTAGCTCGCCTTGCCGGTGTTCCTAAAATTGTGACGAAAAGAGCTAATGAAATTCTAAAAACATTAGAAAGAAAGAGTATGTTAACTGGTAAAAAACAAGAAAAAGAAAACAAAAAAGTTGTTGAAGGTCAATTTGATATGTTTAATTTTAAACTTGCTGAGATTGCTCATGAGATTGATAAAATCAATTTAAATGAACTTACTCCAATTGATGCTTTGAATACACTTGTTAAGATTAAGGAGAAGATGAAATAGGATAAAATAGTATTAAAAAGGAGGATGAATATGAAAGAAATTTTTTCTAGAAGAAGTATTAGAAAATATACAAATCAAGAAATTACAGATGACATATTACATCAAATATTAAAGTTCTAGAACAATTATCAAAGACCAAGAAAAATGCGTATTTTGTTAAAGATAGTAATGCTACTATTATTGCTTTAGCAAAAGAGTTAAGTGAATTTTGGCAACAAGACTTAGGAGCAGTAACACAGAATATACTATTACAAGCAACAGAATTTGGTATAGGAAGTTGCTGGGTTGGAATTGCTCCTAATGAAAACTATGAGCAGTATATAAGAGAGAAGTTAGATATACCAGAAGATATAAGAGTATTTTCTATGATATCATTAGGATATCCGGAAGAAGTCAGAGAAAAAAATAATAATTATTATGAAGATAAAGTTCATTATGATAAATATTAAAACATTGGGTGTGATTATATTTTGTTTGTAAAATACTTGAAAAATAAACAACAATATGTTATTCTAAATACATACTAAAAATTTTAGTATGTATTTATTTTTTGTTTTGAAGCGATTCAAGCTTCAGTAAAGAGTTTTATTTTTAATTATTTAGAAATTCAAAAATATTAGAATCGAATTAAATCTTATTATTAGAAGAAAAAATTAAATAAAAAGGAGTGGTTTTTATCGAGGAAAAAATTGCGTGTAAAAAGAAAGTAAGATATGAATTTACATATCTTGATTATTTGTATTACTGTGACAGAGAAACTTGGGAAAAAGTAGTTAATGGAGAATATCCAACAACAGATGAAGATAATGATGAGTTGTGTGTCAAAGAAGAAACTGTAGAATATATGAGAGAAGATGTCAAACAAGAAATAAAAACAGGAGACAAAAGACACGATAAAATCTTTAAAGATGTACTACAGAATAAAGATGAAGTTACACAATTTATAAACAAATTTGGAGAATATGAAGTAAATACAGAAGAACTAGAAATTTACAGTCCAAATTATATAACAGAAAAATTTGAATATAAAAATGCAGATATTGTATACAAAGTAAGAGATAAAGAACTATACTTTTTAATTGAACATCAAACAAAAGTAGACTATTCTATGGCATATAGAATTTTCAACTATTGTTTAGAAATAATCAGAAGTGTAGTTGAGAACAAAAAAATAAATAGAATAGCATATAGATATCCAAGAATTGTGCCAATAGTTTTATATACAGGAAATCAAAAATGGAATTCAAGTAATTCATTTGCAGAACTTCAAGAAGGAAAAAGTGAAAACAAAATTGATTCAATAGAAGTAAAATATAAATTAGTAGATGTGAATGAATATGAAACAGAGAAATTATTAGAAGAAAACACAATGTTTGCAAATGCAATGATATTAGAAAAATGTAAAAATAATGAAGAAGTAATAAAAGCTTTAAGTTCGATAAGAAAAAATATTAAGAATAATAAACAATTGAGACAATTAAAACGAATAGTAATTTATTTATATGAAAATGAAGATGAAACAACTTTAAAACAAATAATAAAAATATTAGAAGAAAGTGAGAGTGGAGGAGATATGAGTACAATAGCAGAAAGAATAGCCAAAGAATTAGCTGCTGATAAAAAAGCTGCAAGAGCAGAAGGAATGATGTTGGGAATTAAAGAGGGCATTAAAGAGGGAATTAACCAAGGGATTTTACAAACAATAAAACAAATGATAAAAATGAATTTGAAAGATGATTTTATAAAACAAGTAACAGGTACGGAAAAATCAGAGATAGAAAAAATAAGAAAAGAAATTTCCAAAAACACTTGATTTTTTGCCAAAAATTGGGTATAATAAATAAGAACATAAAAGAACGCAGAAGAGTAGGAGCCAATCCTACTCTTTAATAATGTAAAAAGGAGGGCTTATGGCTAAAATTGAAGAAAGAGTAGAAGAGTTAATCAAAGACAAAATAGAAAATATAGGATATAGCCTATATGACGTAGAATATGCCAAAGAAGGACCAAATTACTATTTAAGAATATTTATAGACAGTGAAAAAGGAATAGACCTAGACGACTGTGAAAAAGTTAGTAATGAGATAAATGAAAAATTAGATGAAGCAGACTATATAAAAGAACAATACTTTTTAGAAGTATCGTCTACCCGGAATAGAAAGAATATTAAGAAAAGATAGACATTTAGAACAAAATATAGGAGAGCAAGTAGAAGTAAAACTGTTCAAAAAAGATGAAAATGGTAACAAAAACTACATAGGCGAACTAAAGAAATTTGATGAACAAACAGTAACAGTAGATGAAGTAGAAATTGAAAGAAAAAATATAGCACAAATCAAAACTGTGTATGAATGGGGGAATTAGAAAAAATGAAAGCAATAGATAACAAAGAATTAATATTAGCTTTAGAAGAACTAGAGAAGGAAAAAGGAATAAAAAAGGAAGAATTATTAGAATCAATAAGAACAGCATTAGTAACAGCATACAAGAGAAATTTTGATGCATTAGAAAATGTAGATGTAAAAATGGATGAAAAAACAGGAGCAACATATGTATATGCAATAAAAGAAGTAATGGAAAGAGCAAATGATGATGCATTAGAAATCAGTTTAGAAGATGCAAGAAAAATAAATAAAGACTTACAAATTGGTGACAGTGTTGAAGTAGAAATAGTACCAAGAGACTTTGGAAGAATTGCAGCACAAACAGCCAAGCAAGTAATAATCCAAAAACTAAGAGAAACAGAAAGAAACATGATATTTAACGAGTACAATGAAAGAAAAGGCGAAATTGTATCAGGAATAATTCAAAAAGCAGATAAACACATAGTAGTAATGGATTTAGGAAGATTAGAAGGAATAATGTTACCAAAAGACCAAATTCCAACAGAAAAATATAAAGTAAATGATAAAATAAAAGGATATGTAGTAGATGTTGAAAGAGGAGAAAAAGGAGCACCACAAGCAATAGTATCAAGAGCACATCCAGACTTTGTAAGAAAGTTATTAGAATTCGAAATTCCAGAAATATATGAAGGATTAATCGAAATTAAGAGTGTATCAAGAGATCCAGGACTAAGAAGTAAAGTTGCAGTATATTCACCAAATGAAAACATAGATCCAGTAGGTTCATGTGTAGGGCAAAAAGGAATAAGAATTCAAAATGTAATAAATGAATTACACGGAGAAAAAATAGATGTAATTGAATGGAATCCAGACCCAAGTACATTTATAGCAGCTGCATTATTACCTGCTCAAATAATGGCAGTAGATATCAAAGAGGAAGAAAAATTTGCACAAGTAATAGTACCAGATGACCAATTATCATTAGCAATAGGTAAAGCTGGACAAAATGCAAGATTAGCAGCAAAATTAACGAATTGGAAAATTGATATAAAATCAGAATCACAATTTAGAGAAATGTTAATGAAAAAAGCTGAAGAAGCAGAAGCTGAAAGTGAAAATAGTGAAGAAAACTAGGAGGATGTAGTGAAAAATATACCACAAAGAACATGTAGTGTGTGTAGAACGCAAAAAAACAAATCTGATTTATTGCGAATAGTAAAAAACAAAGAGAATATTATTAAAGTGGACGAAATGGGAAAAGAACCAGGACGAGGGGCGTATATTTGTTATGATGTACAATGTCTTGAAAAAGCACAAAAAACTAAAAAATTAGAAAAAGTTTTAGAAATTAAACTGGAAAATGAACTATATGAGCAAATGAAAAATATTATAGAAAAGAAAAATGGGGGTGATGTTATTGGGTAAGATAAAATTATATGACATAGCAAAAGAATTAAACTTAACCAGTAAAGATGTATTAGAAATAGCAAAAAAATTAAACATAGATGCTAAAAGCCATCTAAGTTCAATTGATGAAGCTGATGCAGTAAGAATTAAAGAAAGTGTAAAAGGTTCTAAACCAAAAAAAGAAGAGAAAAAGCCAGAAAAATCAAAAACTGACAGAAATGAATCACCAGTTATTATAAGAAGAGAAGTTATAATAAATGATGAGCCAAATACACATAAAGAGCAAGCTAAAAAAGAAGAAAAGAGAAATAATCATGTAGGATTTGTGGAAAGAAAACAAAATAAAGATTATAACATTGTATACAGAAATAAACCAACAAAACCAATGACAGTGGATGAATTATTTGGAATAAAGAAAGAAACTAAAAAAGAAGAGCCAGTAGTAGCTCCAAAAGTTGAAGAAAAGGTAGAGGTAGAAGTAAAAGAAAATAAAATGGATGTTGAAACAAAAACAGAGATTGTTGCTGAAAAAACAGTAGAAGAAGCAGGAGCAGAAAAAAGACCAGAAGAAAATAGATTTAATCAAAATAGAAATAATTATAATAATAGAGATTTCAGACAAAATAACAATAGAGACAACAACTTTGCAAATAGAAACAGATTTAATAATGGAAATCGCAACTTTGATAGAAACGGTCAAAACAATGCAAATCGTAACTTTGATAGAAACGGTCAAAATGGAAATAATCCAAGATTTGATAAAAATAAACAAGGTGGATTTAATAATAATAGATTTGATAAAAACAGACAAGGTGGAAATCCAAGATTCGGTGGAAATAGACCACTTGATGAAAAAGGCATTGAAAGAAATATTAAAGATATTATGGCTGTGGAAACTATTGAAAAAGAACCAGCAAGAGAATATAACAAAGCAATAGATAAACAAAAACAAAACAGTAAATTTGAAGAAAATAGAACTAAAAAAGTAAACAAATCAAGAAAAGGAACTCAAAGTGGTGAAATAAACGAACATAAACTAAAAGGATTAAAAAGAACAGATAGTTTATCAAATATGTTTGAAGACCAAGAAGGTGGAATGCTAGATTATTATGATTTAACAACACAAAGAGGTAAAAAAGGTAAAAAGAAAGTGACAAAAGATGATGAAAACAGAACAAAACAAAAAATCTTCAAATTAGAAGAAATAACAATACCTGAAACAATAACTGTAAAAGATTTTGCAGCCGAATTAAAGAAAACCACTGCAGAAATTATCAAAAAATTACTTGGATATGGTATAATGGCAACAATCAATAATGAAATTGATTTTGATACAGCATCATTAATTGCTGATGAATTTGGAGTAAGAGTTAACAAAAAAGAAACTGTAACAGAGGAAGATATCTTATTTGATGATTCTGAAGATAGAGAAGAAGATTTAGAAGTGCGTCCACCAGTAGTTGTAGTAATGGGACACGTAGACCATGGAAAAACATCATTATTAGATGCTGTTAAACAAACACATGTAATAGAAGGAGAAGCTGGAGGAATTACACAACATATAGGTGCATACAAAGTAAAAATAAATGATAGAGAAATCACATTCCTAGATACACCAGGACATGAAGCATTTACAGCAATGAGAGCTAGAGGTGCGCAAATAACAGATATAGCAATACTTGTAGTAGCTGCAAATGACGGTGTAATGCCACAAACAGTTGAAGCTATAAGTCATGCTAAATCAGCTGGAATACCAATAATAGTAGCAGTAAATAAAATAGATTTACCAGATGCTAATATTGACAAAGTAAAACAAGAATTAATGACATATGAATTAGTGCCAGAAGAATGGGGTGGAGACACAATATTTGTGCCAATCTCAGCTAAAAAGCATCAAAATATAGACCAATTACTAGAAATGGTATTATTAGAAGCTGATGTATTAGAATTGAAATCAAATCCTAAAAAACAAGCAAAAGGTGTTGTAATAGAAGCAAGACTTGATAAAAATAAAGGAACAATTGCATCTATACTTGTACAAAGAGGAACTCTTGATGTTGGAGATACAATAGTTGTAGGTTCATCAATAGGAAGAATTAGAACTATGACAGATGAAAAAGGTAAAAAATTGAAGAAGGCAGGACCTTCAACACCAGTAGAAATCATGGGATTAACAGAAGTTCCACAAGCTGGAGATATATTCTATGAAGTAAAAGATGAAAAAACAGCAAAACACTTAATAGAAAAGAGAAAACGTCAAGAAAGAGAAAAAGCAATAAATGCTATGAGCAAAGTAACATTAGACAATTTATTCAATCAAATGGAAGAAGGAAACCTAAAAGTGCTTAACTTAATAGTAAAAGCAGATGTTCAAGGTTCTGTAGAAGCTATTAAACAATCAATGGAAAAATTGTCAAATGAAGAAGTAAAAGTAAAAGTTATTCACGCGGCTGCTGGAGCAGTTACAGAATCAGATGTTACACTTGCAAAAGTTTCAAATGCAATAATAATTGCATTCAATGTACGCCCAATGCCGACAGCAAAAGATATGGCAGAAAAAGATGAAATTGAAATAAAACAATATTCTGTAATTTATCAAGCGATTGATGATGTTGAATCAGCTATGAAAGGTATGCTTGCACCAAAATATAAAGAAAATATCATTGGTAATGCTGAAGTTAGACAAACATTTAAAATTTCAAATGTTGGTACAATTGCAGGTGCATATGTATTAGACGGAAAACTTGAAAGAAATGCAGGAGTTAGAGTACTTCGTGATAATGTTGTTATACATGACGGAAAACTTGCATCATTAAAGAGATTTAAAGATGATGCTAAAGAAGTAACTAAAGGTTATGAATGTGGTATCCAAATTGAAAAATATAATGACATTAAAGAAGGAGATATAATTGAAGCTTATATCTTAGAAGAAATAAAAAGATAGTGAAATTGGGGACGGTCCTTTTCTTCGCGAAAATGGGGACACACCTTAAAGG